>CAVUOL010000081.1:0-96222 GCA_963742995.1 uncultured Ignavibacteriales bacterium | reverse complement strand
ATACTATGACTATTTCTGGAACGGAAATTTAGGTTTGAACTTCTATTTCTGATAAAAATTAACCCGGGATTCATCCCGGGGTAATTTGAAACCAAAAGCTTTATACTTAACTGTGTTAGTAAATTTTCTTTAATAATTATCAGGGGATGAAAGGAGGGATGGAGAAATAATAAATCAGGTCTCATTATATATAGAATGTTGAAGGCTTGTTTGAATATCATTAACCAATGGATTTATCCATTGGGGAATGGTACAAAAACGTAACTTTTGTTAACCGTTTTAACGGTTTTAGACATTTTCACACTGCCTCTGAGTGGTGGAGTATCGGGATTTTGGAATATGGGTACTTTAAATATTTCTAATACATAATGAGTATCGATTAATAATAAAGAAAGGAGGTGTAAATACATCAAAAAATTTTTTATGCACTACAGTTCCGGCAGAATGTATTGCATAAAAAAGGCAGCGAAAGAGCTCATCTAAACTATACATAGTATAGAATAGATTGCGCAGAACTCCAACGCCGCCACAAGCTTAAATTCTTCTGTTAAATTAAATAATAATTATTTAATTAAAAACAGGGAAAGAAATTGCCGGCAGATGCTTGAAAAGATTATTCTTTCAATTATCTGGAACGCTTTGTTAAAACTATTTTTTAAAATTTATAAAGGACTTAAAATGAAAAAGTTATTAGCAATAACAGTTGCTGTTGTTTTTCTAGTTGGATTTACTTTTGCACAGAATACTGCAACAGTAACAGATAATGGTAGCAATAATGGTTCATTTATTGAACAAGTCGGAAATCCAAATACGGCTACTATTAATCAAACAGGTGATTTAAATTCAGCCGATCAAGCAGACCACTTTGCAAATCCTCTTTTTGGATTATTAACAGGTGCTAAAGGTATTACACAGCATGGAGTTGGAAATACAGGTACAATTACACAAATCAACGGTTTTACTGGGACAGTTTTGGCTGGGCCAACTGCAGGTATTGGGCAGTTTGGCAACGATAATACTTCCACAATTACACAGTTACACAATAGTGCATATGATCAAGAATATGCTTGGGTTCAGCAACAAACTGATCATAATATGAGTACTCAAAAACAAGTAAATAACTATTCTTTTAGCCATATCTTTCAAACAGGAAGTACATGGAATACAGCAGAAACACAGCAATGGGGTGGATATGGTCAAAAAGCTGCTATTTATCAAAATGGTTACAATAATAATGCATACCAATTCCAAGGACAAACATCATTAAGTTATACACATAGCAATGATGCTGAAGCTACACAATTGGGTAGTTCTAATAAATCAAAACAATATCAGTATGGATCTGATAATACAGCAAAAACATTACAAAATGGCAACTCTAATAATGCAGAAACCTATCAGAATACTTCTGAAAATACATCGAATGTTTGGCAAACTGGCAACTCCAATAATTATATAAACAATCAGCTAGGTGGCAATACTAATACAGTTAATCTTACACAAACTGATGGTAGTGATGCTAATATATATCAAAATGGAGCTGATAATACTGTAATGGGTCTTGGTGTTGATATTATGGGCACTTCTTTTAAATGGCAGTACCCTTCAGGCTACTCAAATCGGTGATGGAAATATGTTGCATCTGCAACAGACTAATGGTGCTTCAGCTGCTGTTACACAGGATGGTTCGACAAATACATCAGTAGTTATTCAGAATTAAACCTTTTTTAATTTTGATATGTTAATTTATAATTAAAATTAGAATTTCATTCCCCACAGAGCTCCTTTCAGTTCTGTGGGATTGAAATCATTAGTAATAAATAATGGTAATAAAATATTAGCTGTTAAACAATAATCGTTTTGTTAGCAGAGAGCTAGAATGTACTCTGTTATATAATTAGTAAAGCGAGTGTTCTATGAAATCGACTTATTATATTGTAATTTTAGTATTATTTAGTATAGTAATCTTACATCCCCAGGATGTTAATAGTACTAATTTTAATAATTTTATCCCTACTACACTTAAACAAATTGAAAATAATCTTGGGGTTAAAACTTTATTATCTGCTATAACCAACCAGGCAAATATTGAACAGGTAGGAAACTATAATAATGCTTCTATTACTCAAAATCTAAATAGTACAAGTTCAAATTTTGCTTCAATTATACAAAACAATAATAGTAATACTGCTGTATTACTCAAACCGGTAATGGAAACAACAATTCAATTTCTCAGACCGGTAATGGTAATGAAGCAATTGAGAATGTAGATGGTAATAATAATACTACAAATATAGTTCAAATGGGAAATAATAATTTTTCATCAGAGAATGTTACTGCAGATAGCAGAAACTTTATTATTACCCAGCAGGGAGATAATAATACACTATTGAAATATGATACCGGGCAAAGTCCGAAAGCCTTAATAATTTCCCAGAAAGGCAATGGAATGCGTCTTATAATCGCAGGTAATGGTGTATTAAAATAACTGATAAGTATTAAGTTTTGAGCTTTCATTAACACCGGGATTAAGAGTTTGTGTGAATATTCAAATTGTAGAGCGATTCTCCGAATCGCTAATGAGTAATTTTGATTTGAATTTTAATAAATTAGACGAAACAGAGTTTCGTTCTACACTTTTCACACAGGCTCTTAATCCCGGTGTTAACCTTAAAAAACAGAACATATGAACCGTTTTAACGGTTTATTCAAACTGAATGTCAATGTTCTTTAATTATTTAAATAAATAAGGATGAATTAAACAGGGGTAATCTTTCCTGATTCATTCTAATCTTTTCAAGAGTTTAAAGGTATTATAATCATGAAAAAATTAATTTCAATAATCAGTACTGCCATTTTTATAACAGGCGTGACTTTTGCACAATCTAACTCAACAAACCTGGAACAGGTAGGAACATCTGCTAATACATCATTGATAATGCAGCAGGATGGCGGCCAAAATATAGTTACCGGTCCTTCACCTTATAATCATGCTTATCAGTCCACTAAAGATGGCTCAAATTCCTTTACAGTCCATCAGTCTTTAGGGACAGACATGTATAACTATATCAATATGTACCAGGTAACTACCGGCAAAGATAATACCTTTGATGCCACGCAAACTAATCCCGGTTCAGATATACTTTATAGCTGTCAAAATTCAGATCCCGATAACAGTGTAGTTTCATTGCAGACCGGAACCGGTGGATATAACAAGGCAATGAACTTGCAAAATTCCACTACCGGAGCAAACTCATTCTCACTTACTCAAGTAAATACATTATCTTCAGGTTCAGGACACACCAATTATGCCGGTGTAAATCAAGCAGCTCACGGCGATAACTATGCTAAGATTGAACAGAACGGAACGGATAATGTATTAGAGAATTGTGATATTACTCCTGCTGCAATACCTTATACCTGGAGTGATTTCGGTGCCGCTCAAACTTCATCGAATGGGAATAATTCACTAACATTAACACAAACCGGCACAGGAAAAACAGCCGGATTACATCAGGAAGCTATCGGTGATAATACTGCTTCCATCATTCAAAATAGTACCGGTACCGATATGGCGGCTTCTTACCAGGTTTCAACCGGGAGTTATAACAGTTTGAATATCATGCAAAGCGGTGCAACTAATAATTCATCACAGCTTCTCCAAACAGGTCCGGGTATGAATACCGGAACTATTTATCAGCATTGATTCATTTAAAAAAGGAACAATAAAGCTTGAAGAGGTTTTATTTAGTTATTGCCATTGTTATTTCTATATCTGCATATTCTTTTTCTCAGAATTCAGCAGATGTGTATACTTTTGGTTACAATGACAAAACTTCAGTTATACAGATTGGAAGTAATAAAGCGACTATAAATATGAATTCTGTGGATTTTAGCAGCGCATCCCAAATCCAGAATGGCAATGGTAATATTGTTCAAATTGAACAGGCAACTTATTTCTGGAAAACGGGCGGTAATTCGGATCATAATATTGCTGCGCAGGAACAAATCGGAAATAATAATTATGCTAAGATTATGCAAAATCCGGATCCGGATTTAGGCAATAACATAACTAATCAATATCAAAATGGGAATTTGAATAAATTAAATGCATCCCAGTTTACCGTAAATAGCCAAACCGTCCAAAATCAAACTGGAATAAAAAATGATGCACGGAGCTATCAGGTTGGTTTTAACGGATATATAAAACAGGATCAAATCGGGAATGAAAATATTGCAATAGTAGATGAACAAGGAGGAGGAGGACGGATTGAGGGGAATATTGCAGATGCAAACTCAGATATGGTAATTGGAACAAATCGGAAATATCACAGTATGGTTCTGGCGGAACTAAAACTGCTCAAGGTAATAAAGCTTATATAATTCAGGAAGGTAACTATAACTGGGCAGGTGAAGGATTTTTTAGTAACGGATTATTCGGCATTTATCAGCAAGGAAATAATAATACCACAACCGTAAACCAGAAGAATAATTCAAATAAATCGCAGGTTCTCCAATATGGTAATGAAAATGAAGTTAATGTAATTCAAAATGGTACGGCAAGCTTCAAATTCTTCAGGAGAGTATGTTAATAAATCTTCTGTAACTCAAACTGGTAATAACAATAGTTCTACGGTAAATCAAACTTATAATAATTAGTAAGAGATAAAAATGAGAATACAAATAATTCTAGCTTTGTTTATAATGCTGGTGATAACTTCATGTAATGAAAATACGGTTGAACCGGTATTGTATGGAAATATTTCAGGTACTGTTTATAGCCCGGATGGTAAAACAGGCGTTTCCGGAGTTAGTATAACAACAAATCCCCCTACCAGTGCAATAGTTACAGATAATTCCGGCGAGTTCTCAATACAAGGTGTTCCGGTAGGTGATTATTCCGTTTCTGCCGGTAAATCCAGGCTATGATAAATCATCAGTTTCGGTTTCTGTAGTAAGCGGAAATACAGCGAAAGCAGTTATATTTCTTAAGTACAAGTTCAGGGTATACACCGGGAGTACCTGTTAATCCTTCCCCTGCAAATCAAGCCGTAAATCAGCCATTATCTCTTACTCTTTCATGGCATAATAATGCTTCACAGGGATTTATTCAGGATACAACTTACTTTAATGTTTATTTATTTGAATCCGGTTCGGCTAATAAAAGATTAATTGCTTCCGGTATTACCGAAACAAGTACTACCGTTTCAGATTTAATGTTTAATACTACATATTACTGGCAGGTTTCTGCAAAAGGGAGCGATACATTAAAAGCAAATAGTGAAATCTGGAGCTTTACCACTGTACCGCTGCCTAATAATAAATTTATATTTTCGAGAATAGTAAACGGCAATTACCAGGTATTCTCATCAGACAGCTCATCAGTAAATTTGATTCAATTAACTAACGATAATAACCGTAACTGGTGGCCTCGTTTTAATCCAAAACATTCTAAGATAGCATTTACCTCTAATGGAACTGTAGAGCCTCAGATCTATACTGTAAATCCGGATGGCAGCAGTAAATTCCAGGTCACTAATATTGGAGTAACTGGTTATAGTAACTATGGAATAGGATTCTGCTGGGCACCCGATGGTTATAACATTTTATATAGTCACAATGATAAACTTTATAGAATAGGTTCTGACGGTTCTAATTTAACACTCATTGCGTCTGCTCCGGCAGGAAGAAACTTCCGTGAATGCGGTTATTCTCCTGATGGAAGTAAAATTGTCGTTCTGGCAATTGGCTCAAATATTTATGATTCGGAAATTTATACTATGAATTCAGATGGAAGCAGCATGAGTTTACTGGTTCGACAATTCAGCCGGTGCAACCGCAAGCCCTTCCTTTTCAATAGATGGACAAAAAGTTTTATATACACATGATATTTCCGGTAACCAATCTGAAGATGGAAGAATTCTTGATTCACATATTTTTGAAATTAATATAAATACAAAATCGGTTGTTGATCTATCTGTTAATCATACAACTAATGAAGATAACAAACCAAACGGCACAAATGATTTGAATGCAAAATATTCATCAAATGGTGCTTATATAATATTTGAAAACGGCTCTAACACCCTTAACTCAACTAAAGATATATGGGTAATGAATTCAGACGGTTCTAACCGCCATAAAATAATTTCAAACGGTATAATGCCCGACTGGAAAGAATAGAGCGGCATGCTTTGATTCGCAAAGGAACACGGGACAGGAAAGCTCTAGATAATTACGGTATAAGTATTATGCTTTTATTATTGGTTTCCTGTCTTCCATCCTCCTAAATTCTGACTTCCATCCCCCTAAATTCTGACCCCCCAACCTCTGCCTCCTTTTACATTCCTTTGGAACTGATGTTAAAAAAATATTCTCCTTGTACTTGCACTTGCTCATGCTCTTGCTCATGCACTTGCACTTCACAACCTCTGCGTCAATCCCATTATTATCCTGCTATCTGTATTTTGATTTTGAAAGGTCCCTTCATAATTAAAATTAATGTAAAGCTTTTTGAAGATTCCGAAGAAAACATCCAGTGAAAATATATTCTGGTCTAGATTATCAGTGCTGTAATTAAAGTCATAATTGACTTTTTCATATTCAACGGATAAGCTTGAATTTAAGAATTCAAAATCTTTGGATAATCTAAAGCTTGCGGTAATTCCATTAACATAGCTCGTAATTAATTTTGATATTGAGACTGAAGGTGTTATTTCCAATAATGGGATCTGTGAATAAGCTATGTATCCGTTGAAATTTCTGGAAGGTTTCGGGTCGCTCTTTGAATATCTGTAACCGGAATTTAAGGTTAAAAACAATCTGCTGAAGGGTCTTAAAGTTATTCCCCCTCTTAATCCCTGCCGCGTTTCATTATCAATTAAAGTTTCAATAAAACTTTTAAAAGTCTCATAATAAATAACATTTTTTCGAGCATCATATGAAAGTAAAAATGATACAAGCCTAACAGGTGAATAGCGGGCTGAAAAATATAACCCCGTCAAAGAGAAATCATTTTGACCTTTTCCCTTAACTCTTTTATATAGATCTATTTCCGAAGATAAGAAGAAGTTAAGATTGGTAAAAGTGTTATTGCTATGCTGGAAATAAATGAACCTTCTGTCAATCTTCATATCATTGGTCTGCTCCATTAAAGCCAGCGTATTTTCCATTAGTCCGTTTTGTGAAGTATCGGTACGGCTTACATAACCGCCAAATTCAAAAAGCTTTATATTAAATCCCATATTTGTAAAATCGGGACGTGAACCTGCAACAGCACCAAATGAAAAGCTGCTATTAGCAGGCCTGGTTTCAAGTTGAACACCGTCTATAGAACTTATATTAGTTATTTTAGAGTTCAGATGTCTGCCAAGCCAGATATTCGTTTTTTTATTAAATTGATAGTTGACTGCCAAATCATAGACGCGCATGTTACCGGCAAAATTATTTTTTATTTCCTCCCAGTCACTTGTTCTATATGAAAAAGAAATATAATTGGAAAAAGATATTTTCGAACCCGAGATATTCCTCGCATCAAGAGAGAAATTGTATCTCCATCTTTGAAAATCACCAAATGCCGTATAATTGCTTAAGCCTGAATAGGACTGAACGGAAAACCTCCCGGTAATCTCCTTTTCCGGCTTTTTATTATATTCGTTTACCTTAGCAGCAGCGGTCACATCTTTCGTTTTATTTGATGCAGATATATGAGTAGTATCCGCTAGCGGTTCATGTTTTATTTCATCCGGATGAATTTCATTTTTAACAAATGCGATTACTTTATCATCAACTGCCAGGATAATTTTATTTATTATTTCTCCGGCAGCGGAAGTAGAAGATATAAATTTAACCTTAACCGCAGGTCTTAACTTTTTACCTTGTCTTGAATAAAGAGTATCCCCTTCTAATATTCCCTTCGTGTTATCAAATTTTACATAAATATTTTGAGAAGATTTATATGAAACCGCTCCGTTTTTTTCAATCAGAGCCTGTCCATAAATATGGCTGTCAAATAATAATAATACGAATATTAATAAATATATTTTATTCATATATAACAAATAATTTTATTCCTTCTATTAATCACTTCTTCCGCGCGGATGACAACTATAACATGCATCACTTGAGTAAACGTAATTCCTTACTCCTCTATGATGGTTGTCGGTATCCGTTTTATTATGTTCATGACAGTTAATACATTCAAAGATCATATAGTTACTGGAATTAGTATGACAATCGGCGCAAGTATTCCATCTTCCTTTATGGGAACCCGAATAAATCGGGAAATATTGATTATCATGGTCGAAAACCGCATCATTCCAGTTGGTTGTATTATGACATTGTGCGCAAGTTGTCGGGAAACCTGCTGCCGTATGATTCGGATTGTTTGTATTATCATAATTTGTTTTATGACAGCTATAACAATCCGTAGGAGTATTTGAATATCCATTTGTATGGCATGACGAGCATTGTACGGTTGTATGCGCACCGGTTAATTGAAAACCGGTAGTTGAGTGGTCAAATGTTGCACCGCTCCATGAAGTTGTACTATGACAGGTCTGGCATTCCTTTGGAAAGCCTGATTGTTGATGATTCGGATCAGTGGTATTATTATAATCATTCTGATGACAGGAATAGCAATCGGTTGGCGTATTCGTAAATCCGTTCGTATGGCATGATGAGCATTGTACGGTTGTATGTGCGCCTGTTAATGGAAAAGCAGTTGTCTGATGATTGAAGCTTGATGGTATCCAGGCTGAAGTACTATGACACATTTCACATGTAGTAGGATATTTCTGTGTTTGATGGTTAGGTGCATTATTATAGTCGGTTTGATGACAGCTGATACAATTTGGAATCGAGCCTGATGTAGTACCCTTATGGCAAGCTGAACAGTCGAGTGTTTTATGCTGGCCTGTTAAATCAAAACCGGTAGTAATGTGCTTGAAATCGGAGGGGTTCCAGGCAGAAGTGTTATGGCAGCTCTGACATTCGGTTGAAATACCTGCAGCAGTATGGCTTGGAACAGCAGTAGTATAACTACTTGTATGACAGGCATAACATTGAATAGGAGTATTTGAATACCCATTTGTATGACAGTTACTACAGCTTACGTTAACATGAGCCCCAGTCAGGGGGAAAGCGGTTTTATTATGATCTACCGTTGCATTGTCCCATGAGCTGGTGCTATGACAATCCGAACAGACTTTTGAAAAGTTTCCGGTAACATGGTTAGGGTCTTTAGTATTATTATAATCATTCTGATGACAGGAATAGCAATCAGTTGGAGTATTCGTAAACCCATTTGTATGGCATGAAGAACATTGTACGGTTGTATGCGCACCCGTTAAAGGAAAAGCTGTTGTCTGATGGTTAAAGCTTGATGGTGTCCAGGCAGAAGTACTATGGCACATTTCGCAGGTAGTAGGATATTTCTGTGTCTGATGGTTAGGTGCATTATTATAGTCGGTTTGATGACAGCTGATACAATTTGGATTCAATCCTGATGTGGTACCATTATGACAGGAAGAACATCCCAGAGTTTTATGCTGGCCAGTTAAATCAAAGCCGGTAATATTGTGCTTGAAATCGGAAGGATTCCATGCGGAGGTGTTATGGCAGCTCTGGCATTCGGTGGAAATGCCTGCAGCGGTATGACCTGGAACAGCAGTGGTATAATTACTTGTATGACAAGCATAACATTGAATAGGAGTATTGGAATATCCATTTGTATGGCAGGTATTGCAGCTAACAGTAACATGAGCACCTGTCAAAGGGAAAGCAGTTTTATCATGATCAACCTTTGCATTATCCCATGAATTAGTAGTATGGCAATCCGAACAGACTTTAGAAAAGTTTCCCGTGACATGGTTAGGGTCTTTAGTATTATTATAATCGCTCTGATGACATGTAAAGCAGTCTGTTGGAGTATTCGTAAATCCGTTCGTATGACAGCTGTTACAACTAACGGTAATATGAGCACCTGTCAGAGGGAAACCTGTTTGGTTATGATCGATCTTAGCGTCATCCCATGAATTTGTACTATGGCAATCCGAGCAGACTTTTGAAAAGTTTCCGGTAATATGGTTAGGATCTTTGGTATTATTATAATCATTCTGATGACAGGAATAGCAATCAGTTGGAGTATTCGTAAACCCATTTGTATGGCATGAAGAACATTGTACGGTTGTATGCGCACCCGTTAAAGGAAAAGCTGTTGTCTGATGATTAAAATTAGCAGGTATCCAGGCTGAAGCACTATGGCACATTTCGCAGGTCGCAGGGTATTTCTGTGCCTGATGGTTAGGTGCATTATTATAATCTACCTGATGACAACTTATGCAACTGGGATTTAACCCTGATGTAGTACCTTTATGACATGATGAACATTCAAGTGTTTTATGCTGGCCGGTTAAATCAAAGCCGGTAGTGACATGTTTGAAATCGGAGGGATTCCAAACAGAAGTATTATGGCAGCTCTGGCATTCGGTAGAAATGCCTGCAGCAGTATGACCTGGAACAGCAGTGGTATAATTACTTGTATGACAAGCATAACATTGAATCGGAGAGTTTGAATATCCGGTTTTATGACAGCTTTTACAATCGACATTTATGTGAGCTCCGGTCAAAGGGAAGGCAGTCTGGTTATGATCAATTTTAGCATTGTCCCATGAATTTGTACTATGGCAATCCGAGCAGACTTTTGAAAAGTTTCCGGTAACATGGTTAGGATCTTTGGCATTATTATAATCGTTCTGATGACATGAATAACAATCTGCAGAAGTATTCGTAAATCCGTTTGTATGACACGAAGCGCATTGTACGGTAGAATGGGCGCCAGTTAAGGGGAAACCGGTTAATGAATGATCAAAAGCTGCTGCGGTAAATGAATTAATATTATGGCACTGAGTACAATTGGTGGAAAAGCCTGCAGTAATATGGTTAGGATTGACAGCTGATTCAAAATCTTTTCTATGGCAGGAATAACAATCAGTGGAGAGGCTTTTAAAATTGCCCCCCTGTGAATGACACTGAAAACAATTATCAATTTTATGCCCGCCGGTCAACGGGAAGAAATCATGATTTACTTTAACAACATCCCAGACGGGAGCTGTAACTTTGTGGCACTCCTGACATTCAGGTGAAAAACCTGCTGCTGTGTGGTTAGGAGAAGAAGTATTTCTAAAATCTGCTGAGTGACAATCAAAACAGGATATTCCAATAGGGTTAAAGACTAAATTTTTATAACCGGTATGGCATTGTATACATTCCGCATCCTGATGGGCACCAACCAGTGGAAATCTGCTTGTTCTGTGTATTTCATTTATTTTCGTGACAACCCACGATGCTGTATTATGGCACCGGGAACAATCAAACCCAACGCTGTTCCGGTGAATATCAGTATGACATGAAGAACAATCGGACTTTACGTCTGAAAAAACCAAACTTACATGGCACGATTTACAGTCTATAGCTTTATGCTGACCGTTTAATTCAAACTCTGTTTTACCATGATCAAATTTTATTTTATTGGGGATTATTTTCCAGCTATTCTCACTATGACAATTAGAACAATCGATATTAAAATCTTTACCATGCGGCGACTGCGCAAAGATACCTGAGGCTGTCAAAAGGAACAATATTAAGAATGACAGGATGCGCATTTGTAATTCAGTTTATATTAGTCAATTTTTATGGGATAAAATTGCTTCTCCGAATTTCTTTGTAATTTTAATCCCTATTTGCTCGAGGAAAGATGTGGGCAGCAATCCTCCGGCAAAAATATATACCAGGTCGTTTTCTATTTCTTTTAAATCATTATTGTTGTTCATGGAAAGAATGACAGAGCGGTCTTTAATTTCTTTAACGTCAGAATTGAATAAAACTTTTAATTTCCTTTGTGAGACGGCATCATTTAATTTTTCGAGGTTTTTCGTCTTAAGCCTGGAAAAATTGCTTCCCCTATATGAAAGATAGATTTCGTTATCCCCTTCAGTCAATAGTAAAGCAGATTCAATTGCCGAATCCCCGCCGCCTACAATCAAGATTTTATTATTTACGATTAGTTCAGGCTCCAGCAATCTATAAAATACCTTTTCCTTATCTTCACCGGGCACATTTAATTTTCTCGGTGAACCCCTTCTTCCTATAGATAGGAGAACGGCAGAAGACGTAAAAACATCTGCACCGGTTCTTACGGTAAAATACCCTTTTAACTTTTCAATTGATTCAACTTTTTGCTGTTCCCTAATTATAATATTATTTTTTCTGAGAACAGTTTCCCATAAGCCTAACAATTCGGATTTGGATGTCTCGGTGAGCTTAACTTTTCCATATAAGGGCAAATCCATTGGTGAAGTCATTACAATCTTTGCCCGCGGAAAATTAAATACAGTTCCCCCTAAACTTTCCTGTTCAAGAGTTAAATAATTCAGCTTATTTTTAGCGGCAGTTAAGGAAGCTGATATTCCGGCAGGACCGGCTCCTACAATTATTAAATCGTATTCGCCACCCGATGTACTGTTCAAATTTTCAATAATATTTTCTACTGCCTGCTTTCCTTGTTCAACTGCATTTTTAATTAATCCCATACCTCCAAGTTCACCGGCTATGTAAAGACCGGGAATATTTGTCTCGAATTCATCTGTGAGATGAGGCAGTTCAACACCTCTTTTTTCCGTTCCCATACATAATGAAATTGCCTGCATAGGACATGCATCATAACATGCACCATGACCAACGCATCTGGATGCATTTATAACTTTAGCATGCCCGTCAACTAAACCGAGTATATCATTCTCGTGACAGGCTTTCACACACGCTCCGCTGCCGATGCATGATTCTACATCAATAACAGGATGAATTGAAACAGGTTCGTGAAAACCGAACTCTTTAGCCTTTTCTATTTTTTCAAACGTTGTTAAATCTTTTTTCTTTTTCCTCTTTTAAATAATAGAAAAGAATCGATCCCGTTAACAAAAGAACGATTAAATAGCCGGCTATATTTTCGAGAAAAACTTCCATGTATTTTTAAGTAATGAATAAATTCAAAACCCTCTAAAACAAATATCATGCTAATAATGGAATTTCACATTTCATTGAATTTTATAGAAATGAGGAATGACATGGTTTTAAAGAAAACCCAATGTTGTTGTTTACTCTGAAAAATTTACCTGTTCGATTTTAAGACAGGACATCATTCGATGGTCATTCGGTTGTCGGTATCCATTTACTATAATAATATCATACCTTCAGTGTTCAATGTTCTATTTTAATTTTTTCACAACTAATTTTCAAGCCCGAAGGGCTGACATTATTATAGCCAATTAAATTCAAAAAGAACCAAAACCTCGAAGAGGTGACACAAAGTATCCATTATTCACCGCACTCCCAAAATTCCATACGAAATAGCGTAGGTTTTCGCCTATTTTTTTATTTCTAAGCCCTCTTTTTTCATAAAGCCTACATTTATACCGTCTCATGAATAATTAACTCCTTAGAATCGATTTTTCAATATTTCACTGATATGCATTATCCCCTCAATTTATTCCACCCCTTCGGAGTTTTGTATATTATAGCGGTATCCATTTATCTATAATTTTATCACACCTCCAGTGTTCAATGTTTTATATTTCTTCACAACTAATTTTCAAGCCCGAAGAGCTAATATTATTATAGCAATCAAATTCATAGTGTAACAGACAATCTCTATCCGGTGAACATTTTCCCCTAAATACGATGACCACCTAATGACTACAAATGACTATCGAATGACTACAAATGACAATTGAATGACTATCGAATGACCATTGAATGACCATTGACCAATGACTTCCCCACTACTCCATCCCTCCCTCTTCCCTGTCATCCTCTTCCTCCTCCTCCTCTTCATGAAATAAATACTTCTCATACTTATGCTTTATCATCTGAGCTTCAACTATAAAATATACATCTTCCGAAATATTAGTTGCATGGTCCCCCAATCTTTCTATCTGCCTGGAAATTACAAGGAGTACAACCGCATCGTCAATATTATCCGGACTTTCTTTCATAATATCCTTTAATATCTGGTGGTTCTCCCGGTTATATTCATCTATTATTTTATCTGTTTCTATCACTTTAGCCGCAAGTTTCGGATCATTATTGATAAACGAATCAATTGAATTCCTTATCATCTCCTTCACGATGTTCACCATTTCGGTATACTTTATCCTGTTTATAAAAGAAGGCTTTTTCTTAATAACAAGGAAATTTTCACAAATATTAACAGCCCCATCCCCTATCCTTTCCAGATTTGTATTCATAGTAATTGCGGACATAATTAATCTCAAATCCATAGCCACCGGCTGATTCAACGCAATTATCTTCTGGCATATCTTATCGATTTTTATATCATATTTATCCACTTTATTATCCCTGTCAATCACCAGTTGGGCAAGTTCCGTATTTTCCTCATCAATTGCCTTAAATGCAAATTCCACCTGCTCATCAACCAGGCTGCACATCTTCAGCAATCGCTTTTTTAATTTATCAATCTGCTGTTCAAATTGTCTTTCCATTTCATCTTCCTTTAACGATTAGTTATTATAAATTCAAAAATCCTATAAAAATTGATAAAAGTTAATCCTCTTCCTTTCATAATCGTACTCGTAATCTTGCTCGTACTCGCAATCTTGCTCATAATCGTACTCGTACTCGTAATCTTGCTCGTAATCGTAATCCTTACTCATATTCATAATCCTAATCTTACTCGCACTCATTATCTCATGCTCATGTTCTTGCTCTTGCCCTACCCAAACCTCCCTGTCACATAATCCTCCGTCTGCTTCTTACCCGGACTCGTAAATATCTTCGACGTTTTATCATATTCAATTAATTCACCCAGATAAAAGAAAGCAGTAAAGTCGCTTACCCTCGCAGCCTGCTGCATATTATGAGTCACAATAACAATTGTATACTGAGTCTTTAATTCATGAATAAGCTCTTCAATTTTAGCAGTAGATATCGGGTCGAGTGCACTCGCAGGTTCATCCATTAAAATAATTTCCGGTTCAACGGCCAAAGTTCTTGCAATACATACACGCTGCTGCTGCCCCCCCGATAAGCTCAATGCCGGTGAATCCAGCCTGTCCTTTACCTCATCCCACAATGCCGCCTGCTTTAATGACTTCTCTGCTATTTCATTTAACTTTTTCTTATTACCTATACCGTTAAGCTTCGGACCGTATACTATATTATCATAAATCGACTTCGGAAAAAGATTTGATTTCTGGAAAACCATTCCGATTCGCCTCCGTAAGTTCACCACATCAATATTATTCTGATAAATATTTTTACCATCTATTAAAACTTCACCGCTCAGCTTTACACTGTGTATCAGATCATTCATCCTGTTCAATACTCTTAAAAATGTAGACTTGCCGCAGCCTGAAGGTCCGATAAATGCAGTAACCTTTTGGGCTGGTATTTCCATAGAAATACTTTTCAGCGCCGGCTTCTCTCCGTAAGATAAATTTAAATCCTTAACCGCTATCTTTACATCTTTCATTTACTATAATATTACAAATAATTATAAAAAAATGTAATCCTTACAGTAACCGATTTTTTATATGTTTGTCCTTTTGGCATTCTTTCATACGTTTCAATCAAAATATTTGGAGTAATTGAAACATCCGGGTCCGGTCTGTAGCTTATCCCGAACATAAAATAATTCCTCGAATCTCCTTTAGAATCTGAACCGGCATTATTGTCAAAATAATCATACCTTCCAATTGCAGAAAACAGGTGACTAAAATTATATACTTCAAATAGCGAAAATCCAACCGTATTTTTATTTTTATAAAACATACCCTTTTCATTTACAGAAGAATAACCGTTTTTTGTCTGCTGTAAATAAGCTTCAATACCTGTTCTTGAAATTTCTTTATTAGAATAACCTAAAAATAGATCGGATGTATAAATATTATTATTTAACTCTACTTCATTATTGTTAATATCCATGTGACTAAGAGCCCGCTGAAATTTTACATCCTGGTATACAATTATTTTGAAAGACTTAGAAGGGATTATATGAATATGTGCATAGAGCCTTCTGTATTTATCAATATCTGCACTATTCCCCTTTCCGTTTCCAATTAAAAGCCAATAATTGAATATACCTTTACTGTCTATCTTTCCTTTCAATGACACTGCAATATCGCGTGAAGGAACAAGCCCTCTTAAATCAATTGGTGCTTTTTCTATAAGCCTGTATCCCCAGAAATCAACGATTGCATAAAATGCGGGAGTAGGCTGCAGTCCAAAGTAAAAATCCGATCCCGGGAATATATCCTTCCATTTTAAATAAGCATCTTTAACTGCCACCCCCATCTTCCCATCCGGTAATTTTACTTCCTGTTCCGCTTCTAATCTGAAACGTGCTGAAAACCGGCTGGAGATATCAGAATCATATGTAAAATAAATCTTCCTTATCTGGAAACCATTCAGGTCTTTAGCTCCATTTAACACTTTATTTGGTATTGATGAAATAGTTGTGTCTCTCGAAATATTATAAAAATAATCTCCAAACATATACCCGGAAAATTTCCCGTTAGGCTCTTCCTTCTGTGATAAAATAATATTCAAGGGGAGCAATGAAATAAATAAAAACAATAATAATTTCATTTAGACTTATGAAGAAAAGTTGAAAAATAATATCATAAATCTAAATAAAACAAAAAAACTTCACTAATATCACTAACCGTTAAAAGATGACATCTTTAATATACAATTAATGAAGTTTCAGCATGTTAATTTATTATTAATTCTTCATTCATCCATCCATTCATCCATCCAATCCATACTGCCACTAATTTCCACCCTATGTTCCCTATGTGCCTATATGGTTTTTCCGTTTCTTACGGTTGATGAAAGCTGGTACCAATAAATTTCAGCCCCTCCTTCAAACCACTCCTCCAGTAAGACCAATGGTGCCCCCCGTCTCTCACCCTGTACTCATGCGGAATATTTAAATCTCTCAGCAAAACATGCAGTGTGGAATTCCCCTTATAAAGAAAGTCGTCATCCCCGCAATCCATATATATCCTTACCGATCTTATTTTATCAGCATCCGCAGTTTTAACAATATTAAGAGGATCATTGGTAAGGTACTGCGGAGTTATTCTATCTTTACCCTTAAGCTCCAGGCCAAATAACACCGCATAAACTCTGTTCCATCCTGCAGTATCCATATTTATTATTTCATCTTGAGTACGTATTCCGGAACTGAAAGCTGCACAAGCCGCGAACATATCCGGATGTTTGAAAGAATAAACAAGCGTACCGAAGCCTCCCATTGAAAGCCCCGCTATTCCCCTATACATTTTTTCTCCCCTTATCCTATAATGCGATTCAATGTAAGGAATAAATTCTTTGAAAAAGAAATCCTCATACTTAACCGAACCATTATAATTATTAATATACCAGCTTAACCCTCCATCTGGCATTACAAGGATCATCGGGGGTATTTCTCTATCTGCAATTGCTTCATCTGCTATCAGATTCGCTTCTCCGAATTGTATCCATCCCATATCATTATCGGTAAAACCATGCAGCAGATATACAACCGGATAGTAACGGTTTGAAGTTTCATAATCAAACGGAAGATAAATTGTATATCTGACATCCTTATTTAAGATTTTACTATTAATTGTCAAACCCTCTTTCACAACTCCTCTAGATACCTGCGAATATCCATTTACCGATATAGAAAATATAAATAATACCAGCAGTAATTTGAATTCTTTCATTATTCCTCCATATAAATTTTGCATACCCCCTCGCCTTAGTACCTGTCCCGATTCTATTATTATCTATTCTTCCTATACTTCGTTCCGATATAATCAATAAAATCCGGTTCAATCCCCTGCTCCCTGATCAGTGTCTGTATTTGCGCCCTATGATGAAATGAATGATAATTCAACTGTAGTGCAATATCCTGAAGTTTAGCTATCCATATCCCACCGTCATAACCGATAAATTCTGCCTCTTTAAATAATTCTTCATCATTTCTCTCTTCAAGGAAATCAATCCAGCTTTTAAGGCTTTTATCCCATTCCTTTTCAATAGTATCTAGATCATAAACCGGCTCCCACCAATCCAATTTTGATTCATCGGGATACTTTATAACCCTATCCAGCCATTTATTCTGGGAATTTATAAGATGTGAAAAGAATTTAATGCATTTTTCTTTTTCCGGAAGTTCTTTTATCTTATCAAGAATTTTTTTATTTGCATAATCATTGAATTTAAATGTATCAATGAGATATTGTTTCATTTCAATCATACTAATCACTCCAATTGATAATCAAAATCATAATAATGCTGGCCATTCTCTATTCTAATTGACAATTCCCCTGAAAGACCTATTAACTCCTCTGTTCCTGAACCGGGTACAACTTCAATATGCAGCGAATTCTTCCCCTTTGCCATAATAGCATTATGCTGAAGAACAAAACTCCCTTTTTTCCCCGATAGAACTCCCGATACTTGCTCAACTGCTGTATATCCCGCAGATCCCTTAACCGGTGTCATTGCACTCAACATTTCACCTTTACTCGATGCCGATAAATCCCCCTCAAAAGTCTTGTCAATTGACATCCTTCCCAATGTAATACCATTCTCTCCCTTCGCATACGATTCTAACGGCTGAAGCTTTACTTCAAACTTCCCGGAAACTTTCATGCTGCCTCCTTTTATAAATTATTAAAAATCTCATTTCCATAGTATCCCCCCATTTCCTGAACTTCTGGTTTTCTCTTATCTAATGACTCATATCTCCCTACTCCCTACTCACTACTCACTACTAGCTTATCTCAGAGCCTCAAACAATTCAATAGGATTTCCTGAAGGATCCTCCAGAATAATCTGATTCCCGCCAACTCCATGAACTCTATCACTCCGGAAATGCGCCCCCTTTTTCTTTAACTTATCAACCATGGAATCAAGATTTGACACTTCTAAAGAAATACGGTTCCATCCCCCTGGCTCCGGTTTTCTCCCATTGGCTAATGTTTGACCGCCTCCCCCTTGTTCGCTTGGCGAGCTAAGTAATAACCGTAAATCACCTCTATCGAGCATTGCAAATGCCGGCGCCGGATGCATCTTTACGCTAAATCCAAGAAATTCGGTATAAAATGAGATAGCCTCTTTAACATCATTAACTATATATCGTACACTAACTGTTGACATTATTCTCCCTTTCTCTTATAAAAGCAATATAATCTGTCAATACCGGCTCCTTTCCAATCCTTCGAATTTCCTTTGTAATCTGTCCCCTATGATATGTAGAGTGATAAGCCACATGATTTAAGGCATCATAAATAGTATTAGAATACTCAATTCCCTTGCTGTTTTTATACGTTATATTATCAATGAAATTCTTTTTAGCAATAAGCCTTTTGTATTTAATTTCATTTTCATCCATTATACTTTCACATTCCGCTAAAGTCAGAATTTTCCAGAAATTCATATTTGAATAATCTCCTCCTTCCATCCTTAGCATCCATATTTGTTCACTTAAAACTATATGAGAAAATAGTCTTAATACAGTTTCATCAATAATATTTTGACTCTTAATGCTTGCAGCCAGCTTTCGGTTTGCCCAATTATTATATTGAAATATTTTATTAAAAGGTTCATCCATTATTTCACCATATTCATTTAGTCCTAAAAATAAAATTATTTTATATCATTTGCAGTCGAATTTAAGTACTGTGTGATATCACTTGCCGTTGGATTTTATCCAACGGATATTATCTGAAACAAAGGTTAACACCGGGCTTCAGCCCTGTGCATATCATAACCATCAGCCAAACTACAGCCTCTTTAATATTTTGAACACCGAAGGTGCGATATTATTATAGAAAATATGTAATAGCAGCAATGTTTTAACCCCGAAGGGGTGAAATAAATTTTCATACAGCCTCTTTATCCAATGGACAGTCTTCTTCCAATAATCTTGTAATCTTGCAATCTTTGTAATCTTGTAATTCGATTTTTCACCTCTTCAATCGTCCGCTTTACATTCCGGCTTATGATTAATCTTAAAATTGCATGAGCTGGCAATAAAGCACAATTCATTTGCTCTTTTATGAAGCCCGTTTGCTTTATCAATCATCAATTTATCGGTGATAACAACTTTAGGATAAAGAGTAACCTCTGTAAAATGTCCGCTTCCATCCGAGCCTTCGCTCAATATCCCGATAGGATTATCGGTATATTCAGTTACAACAATTCCCTCGTCGGCACATAAATGTAAATACCAGAGCATATGGCAAGATGATAATGAAGCTACAAAAAGCTCCTCGGGATTATATTTAGTTCCATCTCCTCTAAATAGAGGATCTGAAGAACATAAGATATCCGCTTTATTTTCCGCAGCAATAGTATGACTTCTTCCATATGTTCTATAATCTGATGTCCCCATACCATTATTCCCTGTCCATCTGACAGATAAACTATATTGATGCTTTTTATCCATAATTATTTATCCCTATTAATTACTACATACCACATACTTTATATACCACAAACAAAATTCTAGAAACAACATACTAAAAACAACAAACTTTTTTTTATTAAATCATTCCTAAAAATAGGTCATTCATGTAAACCGATTTTGCTTCTTCATCTCTATTAGATTCAATGAACCGGACCCATCCATTGCGCTCATGCCATACTATCCCTAATTCCCATACACAATAGGTACCTCTATGTTCATTATCAAATTTAATCCTTTTATAGTCTTCTGTACCTTCGGCTTTTTTCAAATAGATAGATTCCCACATTTCATTGGTATTTCGCCATGTTATTACAAGAAGAAGCAGATAGTCGCCTGCCCTGTGAAGTATTACAAAACCAAGCTCTTTTTCAAGTTTTAACATTCCCGATGCACTTCTCAGATTTTATCAGCTCCTTCGATTCATACACTTGCTCCTCTGTAATCTCTCTATCTTCAGGATAAAGATTATACCATTTTAGACAGGCTCCTTTAATATTAAAAGCTAATCCGGGTGTAACTTTTTTCTTATGATAACTATATCCGGCAGGAACAATATTTCCAAATTCCTCTAAATCCAGCTTACTTTTTTCCACCAACATTTCCTTCATTTTTATTCCCTTCTCCTTTCAAAAAACATGATAAATGTTTCATTATTACCCAGACCACGAACCCAAAAACATCGTAGATGTTTCATTATTGTAGTAAATCAATCCCCGGATTTTTACGAACCTCGTAGAGGTTCCATAACACCATCCTACATATTTTCTAATGTTCCAATTTTCCACAAATACAATTTGCAAAATTTACAATTCCTAATAAAGGTAACGGCTTAAATTAAAGCATTTGAAATTTTGAATTTAATAATTGTGATTTATTTGTAATTTGTCTTTTGTCCTTTGGAATTTTACAATATATTCCGGGATTAAAATATCTTCTCTTAAAAGACTATCATTAACCGGTTCATCTGCGCTAACCCTTAAAGGCAAAACCCCTGCCCATACATTTAACCTTAAATCTTCCTCTTCATCTAAAGGTGGTCCTGTTCTAACTTTAGCAGAAGCCTCATCAATTTTAAACCTAAATACTGATGTTGCTTTTAACTCCTTCTTATTAGGTTCTCTCACATCCTCCCACCTCCCCGGCATGATATGGTCTATAATGACTTTCAAAGCTTCCGTCTTCTCTGCAGACTCAATTATCTCTTCCCCCTTACTAAATATAACTACAGAACGGTAGTTTATGGAATGATGAAATGCTGAACGTGCAAGTACTAGTCCATCTGTCAAAGTCACACTGATACAAATATCCTTCCCGTTTTTGATTGAATTCAACATCCTGCTTTTCTGCGAACCATGTATAAATAAAATATCATCTTTTCTTCCGTATGCCGTAGGAATTATATAAACCTGCTCCTTAATCTTAAAGCCTACCTGACAGATAAACGATTCATCCAGTATCCCATAGATTGTACCGGTATCATATGCAGCCCTTTTGGGAAGCCTTTTTATCTTTGTCCGTTCCGTAATTGTCAGCTCTTTCAATTCTTCTCCTGTATTTATAATTATAATATTGAATTACGTAGATGTAAAGATGACATCTTTAACAAAGAAAAATTACTTCAATATTTCATTAAAATATAAGTTCAAATAAATCTTATTTCTAAATAATAAAGATGTCATCTTTTAAATATCGATCCTTGCGTAAATCTTTTATGTAATATATTATTCCAGAAAATTTATTTCACTTTGGCTTTAGCTAATACACTTTTACGGTTTATCTGTAGATTAGCTACAAATAAGCTTAAAACAATCAAAATACCTCCTGCTATAAGCTGCCATGTTATCTGCTCATGCAGTATAGCTATTCCAAGTATCACCCCTCCCAGCGGAAAAATATATGTAACCATGCTTGTTCGGGTTGGACCAATTTCATGAATGAGATAAAATGCCAGTACGAATGCAAATCCGGAACCTATAACCCCAAGAAAAAGCAGTGAAATCCATGTAATCCCTTCCACTGGAATCTGGTATTGGTTTTTCGGTAAAAAAAACAACCACCCACATTATTAAGGATGCTGAAAACAATGGCCCGGCACTTCGTAAAACTCCTGGCATATCTTGAGTAGCTTTGCGGACATATACTCCACTCCCTGCATAAAACAATGATGCTAAAACAACTGCACCTTGTCCTAATATGGTGCTCCCTGAAGACCCTATATCTTTACTCAATAGGATAACAACTCCTGCAAATCCTATTAACAGACCTGCAACTTTGGGTATTGTCATTTTATCATCATTTAATAAATAATGTGAAATGAATATTGTAAACAGGGGTACTGTCGAATCCAGGATAGCCGCTACTGATGAATCGACCGAACGCTCCCCCCACGATATAAGAAAAAATGGAACTGCTATATTTGTCACACCTAACACGAACATGGTTATCCACTCTTTTGAATTTCTTGGTAATTTAATTTTCCTTATGAAAATAACTGCAATTCCAAACAAAAATCCGAATAAAACCCTGAACGCAACCAGCATAGAAGGATTTATTTCCTGCAATGCAATTTTTATCCACATAAAAGATGAACTCCATATCGCACCAAGTAATATAAATACGAACCAATGTTTCGCTTTCAATTAATTACCTATATAATTTTTAATAACCTCCCCCTCTCCTTACTAAGGAGAGGGGGTCGGGGGGTGAGGTTAAAATTAAAAATTCAACCCGCTCATACTAAACTCAAATTATTCATTCAGACTAACTTAAGTTAATTAATTACACAGAACTTACGAAAACCCTCCCCTTTCCTCATTACATTTCCCGATTCCATCTGGCCTTAATTTTTAATTCAAAAATAGAACAAGAAAGGTATTAAAGAAAGAGCCATTATTAACTAATTTTATAGAACCACTTTTATGAAATTCCAAATAAAAAAAATCCAAATAAGCTTCAAATAATAAATTCAGATCTCAATTAATCTAACTTATCGGGATAAATCATTATAATTACATTTCTTTTATAATAGTATAATAATATTTTTAAGTTTAACAATTTAACAATTTAACAATTTAACAATTTAACAATTTAACAATTTAACAATTTAACAATTAACGATTAACAATTAACATTAAACAATTAAACAAATAGAAGAAATACCCCTAGTTTCATTGAAGATAAATTCATCTTCCGATATCCCTTTATAAAGCAGCTTTATAATGCTTTTAGGCAATCTATTCTGGAAGGTAAATTTTCTCCCGGACAAAAACTTCCCGGAACGCGCTCACTCGCTTCGGAACTGAAAATTTCCCGCAATACTGTCGTTCTGGCATTTGAACAGCTCCTGCTTGAAGGTTATATAAAAGGTAAAATCGGTGCCGGAACATTCGTAAATGAAATTCCCGATAACTTTTTAAATGCGAAAGAAAATGTAAATAGGAAGAAATCAGAGAAGAAAATATCAACACATTTAATTTCACAGCTTGGCTCACCTGAACTTGTTCATAGAAATATTTTGAGAGAAGAAATTATCCCGTTTCAAAATGGTCTCCCCTCTCTTGATGAGTTCCCCTTAAAAGTATGGCTTAAATTAAATAATCAGATAGCTCAAACTCTGTCAAATGCACATTTAGGCTATGGTGAAGCCGCAGGATATAAGCAGCTCCGTGAGGAAATTGCAGTATATCTCAGGACTTACAGGGCAGTTAAATGTAATGCAGACCAAATAATTATTGTTAATGGTTCGCAGCAAGGATTGGATTTAATCATGAGAGTTTTGCTTGAACCCGGCGATAATGTCTGGCTTGAAGATCCCGGTTATTTTGGTGCAAGAGCTTCCATGCTGTTTTCAGATGCTCAGATATTCCCCTGTCCCCTCGATAATGAAGGATTAAATATTGAATATTCCTCAAAAAAATATCCCCCTCCTAAATTGATTTATACAACCCCTTCCCATCAGTTTCCCCTGGGATTAACAATGAGCATTTCAAGAAGAATACAGCTTCTGCAGTATGCCAGTAAAAACAACTGCTGGATTATTGAAGATGACTATGACAGTGAATTCAGATATTCCGGAAGTCCCCTCCCTTCGCTGCAGGGAATGGATAAAAATAATTGTGTAATCTATCTTGGAACTTTCAGCAAGGTTTTATTTCCAGCTCTGCGTTTAGGTTATATAGTACTGCCTGATCCGCAAATGATCGATGTCTTTGTCTCCGCTAAATCTATGATGGATAGGCAAAGCCCTATGTTTGAACAAATGATTACTTCGCAGTTTCTAAAAATGGGATATTTTACAAGGCATATCAGGAAGATGAGAACGCTTTATAAAGAAAGACAGGAATTTCTTATAAATGAAATTGAAAAAGAGCTCGGTGATTCACTTAAAGTTAATGTTTCAGATGCCGGCATGCACATAATCGCATGGCTTCCCGAAAATTTAGATGATATGATTATATCCCAAAAAGCAAGAGAAAATAATTTAATTGCATATCCCCTTTCGGAATATGTATTAAAGTTTAAACAAAAACCCGGTCTCATTTTAGGCTATACTGCATTTGATAAACCCAAATTAAAATCCGCCATCCAAATCCTAAAAAAAATCCTCCATTAAACCCTTCCATTGCCGTCAGCTTTTTCAACTTTCCGTCAGCTTCAGCTGACGGAAAAGCTGGAGGAAAAATAAAAGCATAAAACTGAGTTCTCCATCACTCATATAGCTCCTATTTTAACTACTGCCTTCTACCTTCTAACCTCTGACCTCTGACCTTTACTCTTTCTTTCTGCCAACGCCTTTTCAATACGCTTATCCGGAACTAACCAGATCAATGCAATAACTATATATAAACCCTGCGATATCCAGGGTGAATAAAAAGCAGTTGGAATTGCTATCAAATAAGTTATAGGAGACATCTTTCCTTTCCAGTCATTTCCCACAATCTTTTTTAAGAATGATTCCGGTCCCTGTGATGCTATAATAATCTGCTGTAAAATAAAGTATGCAATAGCTGCCATCAACAATATGATACCATAAAAAGAGGAAGGTGCCGAGGCAAAGTGATTCTCCCCCATCCAGCCGGTCGCAAATGGAAATAATGACAGCCAGAATAACAAATGCAAATTTGCCCATAATATTGGTCCGGTAACCTTGAAGCATGCATGCAGCATATGATGATGATTATTCCAGTAGATACCGATATATATAAAGCTTAATAAATAGCTCAAAAATACCGGGACTAGCGGGCTTAGAGAACTTACTTCTTCCCCATGAGGCACTTTTAATTCCAGTACCATAATGGTAATTATAATCGCAAAAACTCCGTCGCTGAATGCTTCTAACCTGTTTTTTTGCATTTATCCAACCGCCTGTAATAAAGATGACATCTTTGAGAAACAAAAATTACTTCAATCTTTTATTAAAATGTAAGTTCAGATATTTTTAATCTTTAAAAATTAAAGATGTCATCTTTCAAATTCTTATTCTTGACGTAACTTCAGTAATTAAATTACAGTATTATTATATATTTTATTAACCTTAAACTAAAAAATTATTTAGCGGTAAATATATGAAAGCCAGATATGTTCATACAAATCTAATAGCTGAAGATTGGAAGCTAATTGCGGATTTTTATATAAAAGTTTTCGGCTGCAAAATAGTTCCTCCCGAAAGAGATTATAAAGGAAAAGATTTAGATAGAGGTACCGGAATCGATGATGCACATCTGCAAGGTGTACACCTCAGCCTCCCCGGATGGGAAAATAATGCACCTACTCTTGAAATATATTCTTACAATAAGCTAGAATTAAGAGAAAATAAAAAAGTAAACAGCACAGGTTTCGGACATATTGCTTTCGAAGTTGATGATGTTTATAAAGCAAGGCAGGAAGTAAGAAATGCAGGAGGAAAGGATATTGGAGAAATAGTAACACTAACCACAAAAACCGGTTCAAAAGTCACCTGGTGCTATATGTCCGATCCGGAAGACAATATCTTTGAACTGCAGTCCTGGAATCCCTATAAAAAACAACCCCAACACAACTCTGAAACCGTTTTGAAACCTTTTGAAATCGTTCTGAAACCGTTTTGAAACCGTTTTATCCCCTAAATACCTCTAAGTTGATAAAACCATGAATCCTATGCAACTGATTTGACTACAATAATGACTAAATGATCAATAAATGACTATCGAATGACCATTGAATGACAACCGAATGACCATCGAATAACCACCGAATGACAATCGATTTTTCAGATCTTTTCAGCCACATGAACCTTAGCCTTAGAAACTAAATAATAAAATGCCGGGATTACAAACAACGTTAATATGGTAGATACTATCAAACCGCCTATTGCCACTACTCCAAGCGGTATTCTCATTTCTTTTCCTGCATCCCCTATTCCTAATGCGAGCGGAAGCATACCCAGCACAATTGCTGTGGTTGCCATTATTTGAGGTTTCAATTTAGTGGGACATGCTTCCATCAAAGCCTCCTTCGGAAGATATCCCTGTTCACGCCTCAACTGGTTAGTATAATCCAGAATCAAAATAGCATTATTAACTACTATACCTATCAGCATTATTATTGCCATTAATGAGGTTATGCTGAATGCTATATTGGTCAAATACAGTGATAGGATCACTCCGATCATTGCAAGTACAACTGTTAGCATTATCATTACAGGCTGCCAGAAGCTTTCAAGTATTGCTGCCAATAACATATAGGTCAACAGTACCGCAAGAAAAAAAGCAAATATCATATCCGAAACCATATCATTCATCATTTGAACATTTCCGCCCCACTTTATACTGTATCCCGGAGGAAAATTTATTTTCGATAACCTATTCCCTATTTCCGTTGTTACATTCCCTAACGGAACGCCTTCTGCAGGTGAACCTGTAAATGAAATTGTGGTAAACTTATCCCTGTGTAATATCTTTGTATATCCCCGTGTAAACTTAACGTCCGCAATTTGAGATAATCGCAATGAACCTGCTATGGGAGATACAACCGTTATATTCCCTATATCTTCCGGC
Organism: uncultured Ignavibacteriales bacterium; assembly: GCA_963742995.1. GTDB lineage: Bacteria > Bacteroidota > Ignavibacteria > Ignavibacteriales > Ignavibacteriaceae > CAVQBP01. Next base: position 68,649 of record CAVUOL010000081.1, on the reverse strand, counting down.
GTTCTTATGGAATTATCATTCAGGGTCACGGTTATATCATATTCATTCCCCAACTCCCTGTACTTTGATGATAAAATGCCTTCAACCGATGATCTTAAAGTCAATGCAAGGTCAGCTACTGTTAATCCTGCTTCGGTTACCTTTTCACGATCCGGGTATACTGTTATTTCTGGCTTCCCAGCACGCGAAGTCTGATCAAGGTTCATTAAACCCGGAACATCCTTTATCTTTACCATGATTTCATTCTTGAGCTCTTCCAGTTTATCAAGCTCCTGACCGAGCAGATAGAACTGTATCTGCGCTCCGGGTCCCCCTGTATGTGAACCTAAATCGACTTTTATCTTTGCATTCGGAATATCCGACAGCTCCCTTACAAAAGCCGAAACCATATCCTGTATCCCTGCGCTTCTTTGCTTAACATCAACTAACTGGATATTCATTGCCGCCATATTTGTTCCAATATCAAGATCACTGACCTTACCAAGGTCAGTAAGGATATGTGTTACTTCTTTATGCTTTTGAACCCTTTTTTCGATTTCATTAAGAATATTCGCTGTTGCCTCTAAATTATACCCTTCGGGCAGTTCAACCTCAACTCTTATTTTACCATCATCCATAGGTGACATAAATTCAAAACCAAGCTTTGGTCCAACAGTCATCATTACTATCAAAAATATTCCAAACGCTCCCAGGACAGTAATAGAACTTGTCTTTTTATTTTGAAGAACCCATCCGAGCATATTTTTATACATATTAATTTGCTTCTCTTCCTGTCTTTCCAGCCATAGAGCTAATTTGTTTTTCTTTTTCTTAACTTCAGGCAATATTAAAGAGGCAAGCATTGGTGTTAATGTAAATGACATTATCAATGAAAAGATAGTCGCAAATACTGCCGCCAGTGCAAGTTCTTTCAGCCACTGCCCCACTAAAGAAGACATATTGGCTATCGGTAGAAAAACTACAAGGTTTGTTAATGTGGAGGCTAATACTGCAACTGTAACTTCTGAAGTTCCTAAAAATGAAGCTTCTTTACTATTCTTCCCCAGCCCTTTATACCGGAAAATATTCTCAATTACTACTATTGAATTTGCGACAAGCACTCCCACAGAAACCGACAATCCCATCAATGTCATCATATTTAAACTAAAACCGAATGCCTTCAGCAAAAAGAAAGTTGAAATTATAGAAGTCGGCATTGAAAGTGCAACTATTATTGTTGAACGTAAATCATGCAGGAATAACAATAAAACAAGCGCAGTAAATAAAACTCCGAGATAAACGTTACTCATTGTATCGTTAACACTGCTCTTAACAAAATCCGATTCATCATTTACTATTTCAAGGTTTGTTCCCGGAGGAAGCGAGGCTTTTATATCCGGTAACGCATTTCTAATTCCATCCGCCACTTTGACCACATTTCCTTCGGCACTTTTTACTATCCCCATCCTAACAACGTTCTCATCTTTTTCTTTTGTAACGTTATCAAAATATACTGCCCGCTGACGGATATCCTTTCCGGCATCTAATACCTGAGCAAGCTGCTGAAGCTTTTTCTGACCGAATGGAGTCGGTACCACCATATTTTTCATCGTTTCAATATCGGCATATTCCCCTTTCAGTCTAACCGTATATTCCTGGTCTTTTATTTTGAAATAACCTCCCGGAATATCCATATTATGTGCTTTTAGAATTTGCAGAAGCTGGGGAAGCGAGATATAATTTTCAAAGGCTGCTTTATTATCCAAAACAACTCTTATTTCCCTTTCCTGTCCCCCTGTTATATCAACTTTTGCAACCCCTTCTATTTGAGAAAACCTGTCTTTCAATGTTTTATCGGCTATTTCATATAATTCTCTCGGGTCAAGGTTTCCGCTTAGGACAACATCAACAACCGGAAATGATTTTAAATCTACTTTCTGGACTATCGGAAGCTCTGCATCTTCGGGGAGATCATTTATTATTTCATCAACTTTGTCCTTCACTTCCTGGTTGGCAATATTAACATTCTTCTTCATTTTAAATTCTATAATTACTATTGACAATCCATCAAGCGAATATGACTCAACCCTTTCGATCTGGCTTATAGTTGATACAGCCTCTTCTATCTTTTTACTAATTAATACTTCAATTTCTTTTGGACCCGCGCCGGGGTAAACCGTTGAAATAGTTACATATGGTATCTCAACATCCGGCTGCAAATTTAAGTTTAATGTGAAATAAGCCAGCAGACCGAATATAAGGAATACCATTATTCCCATTGTTGTCATCACCGGTCTGTTTATCGAAACTTTTGCCAAAAACATATTTAATTCCCTTGTTAAATTGCTAAATTGTTAAATTGTTAAATTGTCAAATTGCTATATTGTATTATTGTTATATTGTTATATTGATATGCTGTCAGCAATATAACAATTAAGCAATTAAGCAATTAAACAATTCTATTCATATGAACTAGTATTTAATAGTGTAACTTTATTTAACGATTTTTACTTTCGTCCCATTATCCAACAATGACATACCCTCTACAATCAATTTATCCCCCTCCCTCAAGCCGTTCTTAATTTCAAAATCCAATCCGCTGTCGTTGCCGTTTGTAATATATCTTTTTTCTGCTGTTCCGTTCTTTTCTAGAAATACATAGGTCCCTTTTTCATCTGTCATAATAAGGTTTCTCGGGATAATAATCGCGTCCGGATTTTCATATATCAATATTTTTATATCCGCTGTAGTACCGCTTTTCAATTCCAGCCGGGGATTATCAAATTCAATTTCGGCATAAAATGCCTGCTTATAAGGATCAGCAGCCATTGATACTTCACTTACTTTTCCATAATAGCTTTTTCCATTATACTCAGTCCCGGCTTTCATACCTTTTTTTACCGCACTTATTTCCGTTTCCGATGCCCATATTTTAGTATGCATTTTATTTAATTGCGATACTGTAAATAAATGAACGTCTTTATTTACATTATCCCCTTCACTTACTTTCATATCAACCAGGATTCCATCGAATGGGGAATCAACAAATAACATGTCTTTCAAAGATTCATAATTTCGTTTTGCAACTAAATACTGTGTTTCTGCTCCATCATAATTTGCCTGCGCTGTTTCTCCTGCTTTAAGGAGTGCCTTCATCCTATTATAGGTCTTTTCTGCATTGTCAAATGATTCCTTTGCCTGCATAAACTGGATACCCGGATTATCTTCCGCAAATTCTACAATAACCTGATCCTTCTTTATATAATCTCCCACTTTTGCATTTATTTTCTCAATCTTCCCCCCTACCATTGCTCCTTTTGTTGCTTCTTTTATACCCGATAGTTTTCCATAGAAACTGTAATATTTCTCAAAAGGTCTCTTCTTAAGTATCTCGGTTTTTACCGGTACCCCTTCTTCCGCACGTATCTGCTCCATGCTTTTTGCATTAGCCTTTTCTTTGCCGCAGCTTTGAAAAAGCATAATGGGAAAAGCTGATATAATAAACAGTATGATTATTTTATTTATTCTTTTTTTCATCATTAATTTCTCCTAACTTTATTTTATTTTCTTAATCTTCAGATTTCATTTTATCGATATATTTTGGATCGACTTTCCCCAGGATTTCATCAAGACTCGATTTGGCAATTATATAATCATATATTGTCTGAAGCCTGTTTATCCTGGCTTGCTTCAATTCCATATCTGCATTCTGAACTTCAAGCTGGTTGCCTGTACCTTCTTTATATCTGACAACCGATATATCATAAGCCTTCTGAGCCAGGTTAACGTTTCTCTCCTGTGCATCAAGTGAGCTTCTAACACGGTTTAATTCATATATTTTTGCTTTAACCTGAGTCGTAATAAAATCCTTTAATTGTGAAAGCTGCTCTCCCGTCTGCTTCAATGAAATTTCCGATTGCTGCACTTTGTTCTTTGTCTTTTCACCATTAAATAGATTTATAGACAGTGTTAACCCGACCACGGTAGATGAATAATTCTGAAATTTGAAATTATCCGCCGAACCCGCATAAGTATAATTACCAAATGCATAAAGTGAAGGCCAGTATTCCGATCTGTCTAAATCTATAAATGCTTCGTCTACCTGCATTTTAAGTTCTAATGAATTAATGCTGTAGTTCGATTCCATCGCTTTTTCAATTGTCTCCTGGATTATCGGTATTTCTTCTTTGGTATATTCAAACTCTCCCTCAACATCAACCTCTTCATTCTGGTTTATACCGACAACTATCTTAAAGCCGTTCTTGACATCTTTTAAGTTGTTTTCTATCTGCAGAACAACAGGTTTTATATTTTCTACCCTTACCTCAGCCTGCAAAGCATCATAATCGGATACGAGTCCCTGAGCATTAGAGAGCTTTAACGTTTTTAAGGTTTTCAAGTGCATTATTGTAACTCGAAGTTGTAATTTCGAGAAGCTGTTTTGTTAAAAGCACTCCGTAGAAAGCCTTTTTTACATCAAGTATCGTCGAAGAAACTTTCCGCTTAAGTTCTTCTTTGGATAAATCCAAATAAATTTGAGAAGCACCGATTCCTCTGAATACTGCAGAATTAAATAGTGTCTGCGTCAATAGAAGTGAAGTTTCATAACTGTTCGTTTGAGCAAAAGATTGAAGCTGCGTTTGTATTGATTTGTATTTCGATTCGTCCCTCGGTATCACTTTTTCATCAAAAAGGATACTGTAGGTTGCATTCGTTAGTAATGCTTCAAAATCAGGAAAAGGTGTCTTTGGTTTCTTTAGAAAATGATTGAAATTTGCCGATAAATCCAGACTCGGAAGCGCATATCCAAATGCTTCATGTACAGCACCCTGCGATTTTTCTATGTCTAATCTTGCAACCTTTATATCCCTGTTGTTATTTAAGGCAGCTCCAATCGCATCATCCAGACTGAAAGTTCTAGACTGCGCTGAACCCGCTGAAGAAATGATAGTTAGTATAATTATTATTTTTCCGAATGTGTATTTTAATTTTTTATATAAATCCATAATTTTTCACTTTATTATTTTGTCTTAAGTTCATTAAAAATTTTATTTTCATAATAAATATTTGAAGGGATATTCACTTTTATCATCTCATCACTTACCTTCCATAGCCGTTCTGCTAATTCCTCATTATAACTTAACGGTGATGATTGTATACTTTTTCTATCAATGAAATACTTCCCTGAAACACTGCTCAATTCAGGGGAGGATGCTAGATATAACATCGTATCGGCTCCTTCTTCAGGACTCTTTAAAAAAGGTGAAATGCTTTTATAAACAATCCTCGTTAGTATGGAGGAATCAGGATCATTATTTATGATATTTGTTGAAACAAATCCCGGATGAAAACAATTTGCTGTCACTTTAGTATCTTTTAACTTTCTTGCAAGCTTGTAGACAAATAAGATATCTGCTAATTTTGCCTGATTTAAGACTTTAAATCCGGAGTAATCCTTTGAATATTCTATATCTTCAAAATTTATTTTTCCTCTTCTATGCAGTTCTCCTGCCACATTTATAATTCTTCCCTGCTTACTATTTAAGATAATTTCTAAAAGTAAATTGGTTAGTAAGAATCGCGATAAATAATTGACGGCAAATGTTGCTTCTATTCCGTCTATAGTTACATGCCTTCTGCTGAAAAAAGCTCCGGCATTATTAATAAGTATGTCTATATTCTTAAATTTATTCTTAATCTCATTAGCCAGGTTTAATATTGATTCTTGAGATGATAAATCCGCTATAAATAAGTAAGATTTATTCCCCCCTGTTATCTCTTTTAACTCAGCCAGCATTCTTTCTCCACGCGCATGGTTTCTGCTAACTAGAATAATAGTTGCCCCCAATTTGGCTAATCCTCTTGCTGCCGCTTTACCGATACCAGAGTTTGCACCGGTGATTAAACAGATCTTTTCACTGCTGAAATACATCTTTTAAAATTTTCCAAACTTCAATACAAGCTCCACCGAAGGCCCTGAAATTTCGCTGTTCTTCAAATTATCCAGATCTATTCCTGAAACAAATCTATAGCTTCCCCCCAGACCAATTCTAAAGAAAGAAACAACATTTAACATTACTCTTACGGTCGGTTCGGCTACAAAAAAATTTTGCGTGTTAGTATCCCAATCCCATTCCCAATTATCCGGATGCCGGTATCCTATTCCTCCCGCTCCTATTAAAAGAGAAACTGTGTAGTGCACAAGTTTATCTGAATTTCCGATATAATGAAGTTCTACTCCCCCATATCCGAAGTTTAAAAGCTCCCTTTGATCTAAAAATAAATGGTCGGTTTTAACATTATTTACTAATCCATAACCGCCCCCTCCGATTACAAAGGTATGATTTATAATCCAGCCTCCCTGCCCTCCTACTAAAACTCCAAAGTGTTTATTTATTGATGTAAATTTAATAACCGGTCCGCCGAAGCCTCCGTTTGAAATTTCTCCGCTTCCCACTAACGTCTCTTCTTGCGCAAATAAGATCGGACAGGTAAATAAGAAAAGAAAAACAATAATAATTTTATTTCTCATTATATCCCTCTTTAATTGAAAATCTCGAGCAGAAAAGTATTAGATTAAATGTGGAGTTTCGTCCTGAATTATAAATCAAAACCGAAAAGGTGTTTTCCCCTATAAAGTAAAACTATTATTACTGATGAACGGCAACTTTCAATGATAAAAACTTCCACCTTATTCATCTAAATCTTTAAGCATCAGTTTATTTTATGTGTTTGCATTGTTTTTTGAACACCGAAGGTGTGATATTATTATAGATAATTAAAATAACCATAACCCCCAAAACCCCGAAGGGGTGAAATAAATAATTTTGATTCATCATCCTATTTATCTATCAAAAATACTTTTCCTGCTAACATCCATAAGCAGATTTTGAACACCGAAGGTGTGATATTATTATAGATAATTAAAATAGCCATAACTCCCAGAACCCCGAAGGGGTGAAATAAATAATTATTTAAATTAACTATCCCGATTCCATTCAAACCCTGCTGTCTTTTTTAAACTCCGTAGGTGTCATTGAAGTGTATTTTTTAAACGCAATATTAAATGCCGATTTCGAATTAAATCCTACTTCTTCGGCAATCGCTAAAATCGTCAGCAACTCGCTTCTTTTATCTAATAATAATTTTTTAGCCTCCTCAATCCTGTAGCTGTTTACAAAATCAAAAAAATTCTGATTCATTTTCTCATTTATTATCTGCGATAAATGATGCTGGGATATCGAAAGTTTTTCCGAAAGTTTCTGAAGGGTTAAATCATTATTCAGAAATGGCTTCTCAGATTCCATTATTTCTAATAGCTTATTTAAATATTTATCCGAATTCTCCGCTGTTAATGAAGATTTTTCATACTTCCGTGATTTACTAACCTCAACTTCCGGAGGAATAATTATCGGCTGTGTCAGACCGAAATAACCGATAGATAAAATAACTATTGAAACCAGCAGAGGCACTATCGTAATATAAATTGAATAAACATCAGCTCCGGATATAAATAAAACTATAAAGATCACCATTATTCCGAATATGACTAAAAAAGAATTCATCCCTATACTTATCCAGCGAAGATTGATTTTTTCAAGTGATGACATCGTAGATTTTATTCTATCTTCATATTCTTTCAGTATCTTTTTAACATAATATAAATAAATAAATAAGTGAAAAATCTGTATAATTAGTATTATTAGATTTTCATCTAATGTCCCGATGCTTTTTATTGATGCTAACTTCTCATCTGGACTTTTTAAATAAAAGGGGAGCCGGTAAATAATCAACACTGTAAATGGAATAAAATGTAATAAATCTTCTTTATTAAATTTGAAATGACCGGTAAGTTCTTTTACATAAAAATAGAATAAAGGCCCGAACAGGAAAATAACAGTGGATGGAATTCCAATCATGAAAGGAAACTCTTTATAAGAGTCTGTTCTCACAAATACAAAGCCGCTTATTGATAAAGAAAACAGGATCATCAATATTCCAAGGAGATGATTTGCAGTCTTGTTTCCTCTATTAAGCGTAAGCAATAAAACGCTTACAAAAAAGCCCTGTCCGATTCCAATTAGGATGATTATGGTAATTAAATCCATTTCCCCTAAATACAAATTAATAACTATTCAAAATTACTCAAAATTTCTAATAATGTAACTAATATTCAGCCAAAAAGATTAAATTTTATCAGTCATTTTTATCCATTTCCTTTGCACTATGCGCTATGCTCTTTGCATAAATGACCACCGAATGACACCGAATGCCTGTCCCGCGAAGCTTTTTGCGAAGCGGGAACCATTGAATGACTACCGAATGACCACCGAATGACAATGTATTTCAACCCCCCTCTTACCCAAATCATCAATAATACTTTGATAACATTTTTCATCAGCACCTATATGTTCGGGTGCAGAAATCCCTTTTTTATTATACATATTATTGAGCAATAACCTTACTGCCGCCGTACAAGTAAATCCGGTCGTTCTGGCCATTGATGTAATCTTCGTTTCTTCATCAAACCGGTCAAATAAATTATATCTGTATTCTTTCTTCCGGTTCCCTTCTTTTCCTTTTATTAAAATTTGCAGAACGGTAAATTCTTTTTCATCTTCATCAAGATTCCATAATGGGAACAATAACTTTGCAGTTAGATCAATAGGTCTAACCTTTATCCCGGTTAAATCAATGAAATCCTTTTTAAAGAATCCGCTCTCTTCTAAAAATTTAATACGATCAACATGTCCCGGATATCGAAGTGTTTTTTCCTTCATATTAGGAATATCCATAGTTCTAATTAAAGTCCTTAGTCCGTCCGTATTAAATGCTTCCAATGTACCTGCCTGCTCGATATTTATATATTCAGTATCTGATAATGCGGACTTTATAACTAATTTTTTATTCTCAATAATCCTTGCTGGACGCGTATACTCTTCAATTACATCTATAGGAGAAAAAGGAGCCTTGTATTCATATGGCAAAACCCTTTTAAAAGGCAGCCCTCCCACCAGGCATTCAAAATATTCAATTTTCATTTTTGTGTTATGGTATCCAAGGATAATATTGCTTAATCCCGGTGCCACACCGCAGTCAACTACGGCAGTTACTTTTTTTTGTTTTGCGAGACTATCAAGACTAAATGGATCTTTATCGAAGAAAGATATATCAACCACATTTTTTCCGGCCTCAATAATATGCTTTAAAGTTTGATATCCCATATAACCCGGAACCGCCGAAACTACAAGATCAAAGTTTTTTATTACCTTTCTTATATTCCCCTTCTTTGAAATATCTTCTTCTATTATTTTTATCGGATATTTTTTAGAAAGCTTGCTTAATCTGACTTTATCAATATCAACCACCGTAACATTATAATCTTTTGATAAATCGAATGCAATTGCACTCCCTATCATTCCCCCGCCGAATATTATTATTTTCTTCATTTATTGAATTCACTCATTTAATCTGGTTAAAGAGATATTAAAAATTTTGAGAATAAATTTAGCTATAATGAAGATAAAATTCTCATAGACAGTCTACCAAAAGGTTCCCTTCAGCAAATTTCCCATATATTAACTTCCTCGCTTTTAACTCGCATTTTGTAAGAGAAGGCTAACCAAAATGTAATACTATAATCCCTTTGGGAAGAATATCTTAATAGAGTTTTGAACACCGAAGGTGTGATATTATTATAGAACATATAATATAACAGTAATACCCAAACCCCGAAGGGGTGAAATAAATAATACATAAAAAGACTTTGTGTAACTTTGTGCCTTAGAGACTTTGTGGCAATAAATCCCTCTTAATAAAAATAAAAAAGGCAGCCACCTGGTGACTGCCTTATATCAGAACAGAAAACCGGTTATACCGGACAAACCAAAATTACTTGAGAAGAATCATCTTCTTGTTCATTCTGAAACTGCCCGCCTCAAGACTGTATAGATATACCCCTGAAGCTAAATTAGCTGCATTGAATTGATATGTATAAGTTCCGGCATTCATATAATTATTAATAAGTGTAGCTACCTGTTGTCCCAGTATATTATAAATAATCAACTTAACATTCGATGCTTTCGCAACTGAAAAGTTAATATTTGTTGTTGGGTTGAAAGGATTCGGATAGTTCTGGGATAATGAATAGCTATTCGGCTGAACATTACGATCTACAACTCCTGCTACAACAGAGTCTTTTATCAGTTGTACATAATCAAGATTAAGGTTTCCCCCGCTAAAGGTTATTGCATGTGATCCGCCTGTCAATGCTACCTTATCAGTTAAAACATCCAGACCAACTGAATCCGTATTCCCGGTAAGAGTAACATCCATTAGATTTGTTGATCCTTCTTTTATACTTAACGGTTGATCATCTCCAAAATTCTGATAAAATATTCTGAATCTATAACTGGCATCATTCGGCACATTTAAATCCATAGTAACACTTCCGTTTGTTCCCATAGATACATAACGGAGAGCACTAGGAGTCCATACAGCACCTTCAACAGTTAAAATTCCACCATCCAGAACAGCTTCAGGTATTCTTAATTCTTTGACAAGATTTCCTGAGGCATCATAAATATTGACCCCGCTGAAATCCTGATAACCCCATGATTTCTTCATCTCTATTGTATTTGTACCTGAGGGTAAATCCATTGCTGCCTGCTGTGCTGCAAGAGCCGCAGCATCACCGCTTTGTAAGCTGTCTTTTACTATTGGCAATGAATCCCAGCCATTTAATACAAGTGGTGGAGATGTATAATGATATTCTCCATAACCAGTATTGTTAGTTAGGTTCACACCGTTAAGAAGAATATTTTCACCTCTTGGATTTGAACCCGTTAAATTAGTATAAACAACTAACTTACAGTTGGGTACTGCAGAAGGAAGATCAAATGTCCATAATATATCGCCGGATGATTCAAATCTATAGAATACAAATCCCTGAACATTTTCAACAGCAGCATCACCGCCAATGGTACCATCTTCGGCTTCATTAGTTGATGAAACAGTTTGTACTATTTTTGCACCTGCAATATCATTAATTTGTTTCATATACTGAGCTCTATTATTTTCCCACTGGGCATGCTGAGAAGGAAACCAATTAAGATCTCCTAATGGAAGTCCGATCCGTACCGGCAGTCATTAAATCAGCATCTGTATAAGTAAAATTTTGCGCAATAGGCCACTGGGGAGCTGTCCAAAGGGTATCTCCGTTACCATTAGTCTGTAAATCTTGCATCCACACTACTTGAGATGCGATACCCGCACGAATTTCTTTAATAAATTGAATCATTTTAGTATAATTAGTAGTATCAAATTTTGTAAAGTTCGGTACTGAAGTTAACCACATAGTATCCTGGATTACCATTTGACCACCATTTGAAGGGCTGTACGTAGTGAAAAAAGAATCCGTTGTTGCATTTGTAAAATCCTGAATACGGACTGTATCATCCCATGCATTTCTAAATGTTTGAGCAAGAAATGCTGCTGAATTAGCGAAGACTATCCTTCTGCCTATCTCTGTACCATATTGAGACGGGAGAGTACCAACTGAAAATAAACCTGTTGTAGAGGCCGTTCGTGTTCGGATTACTTATAGGATTATAATCTGCATATCCTTCACCATGAAAAAAAGGATTTACGAAAAGATTATTAGCAATATAAGCTTCCCTACCACCATGTACCTTGAAATGGTTGACGTCCAACATTTATAATTGTATTATGAACAAAGCTGAAATATTTTGCAGCACCGCCTTCAATTTGAACAACAAAACACCCGGTATTTTCAAATGTACAATTTTCAAACTTTACAAGGAATCCTGATCAGCCCAAATAGAAACAGCCCGGCCATTCCATTGTTGAGCATCACCAATTTTCAACCATGTTAAACCATTTGCAATTGGTAAAATATATTTCATTAAATTTTCCGGTAAAAGCCGGCATGGCAAAATTTGAGCGTTCGAAAATAACACTATCAAAAACACAATGCATGTTATTTCCAGCAAATTCAACCGGTTGATAAGCTGCATGTTTGTACACCGTTATTATCAGAACCAATTATATATACATTTTTCATATAAACATCACCATATGCCGATAACATTTTCCCGCTAACCGATCCATCGGCTCTCGCAACCATTTGTAGGGTTGGCGGACTGCCATATATATCATTCGGATCAGGTGTTTGTCCTACAAATCTCAGTGCATATCCGTATTTTGAAATTGCTCTGTATTCCAATATACACCTCCTTTTAGAAGAATGTAAACTCTGATCCATATCTGCTCTACTTCCATCAGAGCTGTATCTGCCATAACAGCATCATATAGAGCATTAACCTTTACGTTCCCAGCATCCGTCATCCCATTGCACAGTGTAGTTATGCCCATCTATTTGGGCTCTTACTTGCGGCATCCAAATAAACATGATAACCGCAACGAACATTGTGATTGTAAACATGTACCTTAGTCTCATACTAATCCTCCTATTTAATTAGTTTGTACATTATTTTTGTTATTTACATTTATATTGCCAAGCATAAATTATCTTATTTATCATTAATTTTATAATTTAATTATAAATTTAATCTCATACCAAGATCCATTGTAAATCCATAATATTCAAAATATTGACGGATTACTTAATGTGGGATCCTGTATAATTTTTATCAGGTCTCGCATTTATATTATTCAAATTTACAAATATCTGGATATTTGAAGCTAATTTTCTGTTGAACTGATAAATCCCATCTTTCATATGCTCCTGTGTATGAGCTTAATACTGTTGTTGGATATAAGCCTGAATAACCAATCCCTGTTAATTTATCTGCTTGATATAAATATGATAACCTTGCTGAAAAACCTCCCAAATCATATCCTAAAGTAACATTAACAATATTAGCAGGCTGGTCGGGCATACGTGGTTTTAATCTGTCTTGAAACATATTCATATTCATAACTTTTCCTTGGAGCTTTGCCAATAATTGTTGTGAGAACACTGTCATACTGTAAATACATTTCGGAATATATATGAGTGTAATTTATATTTAATATTAAGCCTTGTAATACCGATGGTAAATACCAAAAATGTGTCTGCCATTCAAATTCAATTCCATAATATTTTGCCGGATTTGGATTGTTCATATATGTATTAATCTGTGGTGTGGCCTGTGACCATACCAGGTTGCATGGAATATTAAATTCCGAAGGAGGTGTCAAGCCTGGCTGAAGTTTTAATGCTGGCATAAAATATTAAATCTTTAATATTTTTATAAAAGCTGCTGACTGAAAATAAACCTATAGCATTATTGAAAAAAGACACAGCAGCATCATAATTTGTTGAGTGGGAAGTTTTAAGCTGGGTATTAGCCGCATTAATTTGCTGCCCGTTCGATGAAATATTTGAAATAGGAGCATATTGAATAAAATCCGGATGTGCTAAGGTTTCTGTTCTTGCAAGTTTGATCTGAAGCCAATCAGTTGGCTGAGCAATAATATTAACCATTGGGAGCCAAAATGAATTATTTCTTTCCGTATTTAACAATGTGAAATCTAATGGCTGCTGATTCTTGGTTGCTTATTGTCATTTGTCTGTATCTCTGCCCGTTATATGCGGTATGTTCACCTTCCCATCGAATTCCTGGAATAATTGTAAAATACTTTGTAATATTAAATTCTCCCATTATATAACCAGCCTGATAATTCTCACTACCGCTATAATCCTGTCCTAATGAACCAATTGAATAATTAAGCCAGGTATTATTGGCGGCTGTTGTTTTCAAAACATCTGTAATTTGATTCATCATAGTCTGATTTAAAGTAAATCCTATCGGATATTCTCCGCCAAGGAAATTTGAACGCGTATAGCTTGCTAAAAAAGGTGTAATCGTCAATCCTCCATATTGTCCGACCAGAGAATCTATACCAAATTCAGGGTACGCATCTATCAATTGCATAACAATATATTATTTGGCGAACCTACATTTCCATAATTTAAACCATTCTCACCAATTTGATTCTGGTTGTTTGAGCGCCTCAGCCATCTAAACTTTGCTCCGGATTTTAAATATCCATTTATTTGATTTCCTAAATGAAAAGGGATCTGGATATTAAATTGCGCAGAAGAATTATTTTCCATTAATTCTTGTACTATAAATATATACATTTGCCAATTGTGTTTGGTTTGTATCAATTGTTGCAATTTCTGGTATTGTGGTTAATTTTGTGCTTGGTGTTATTGCTGTTGACGTAAATGCACTGTTTTCTTGATCAAATTGCCAAACACGGTCATTTGGAGTATTACTGTATGAGCCCGATTTTGAAATTGTTGCATCATAGCGAATCCAATTGAAATCCTGATTAACACCTAATGCACTTGTATAAATTTTAGTAAATCCGCCGGTCTGCTCAAGCTGATAAAAATGCCGGTTGGTATTATATGCAGCATTAGGAGTCCACATATCATTTATATTATATAATCCGCTCCAATCTAGCTGATTGAAAAATCCATTTGCAGTTAATTTTTCCATTCGGTATAATATAATCCAGTAAAAGGCTTGCTCCGGTTCGTTTTCTATTGTTTTTTTCTTCTCTTAAAAGTAATTCTTGAGTTATTATTTGACTTACACCGATTGCACCTCCCACACCTGTATACGTAGCTTGTAATTTGTCCGCACTACGATCATAATTATCTGTATTAAGATTTGCTATTACTACCAAGCCGATCATTAAAAAATCGACTGCTAACACTTGTATTAAAATTATAATTGTGATAATACTTCTGAAGCGAATTATATCCACCTTGTACTATTAGCACTGATTTGTAAATTGCTCGGTGCTTCTCTTAGTCTTAAATCTACAGTACCTCCTAGAACATCAGCATCCATATCAGGTGTAATTACTTTCTTTAAAACAATTCCGTCTAACATATTAGATGAAACTAAAGAAAGGTCAACACTGCGATCGGTTGACCCGGTACCTGGTATTGTAACACCATTAACAGTAATAAGACTATATTTCGGATTAAGTCCTCTGATTTCAACCTTTGAAGCTTCGCCTCCCGATCTTTGAATTGAGACACCGGGTAACCTTCCAATTGATTCAGCTGCATTCACATCCGGCAACTCTTTAATCCTTGCTTTAGATACTACGTTTTCAATCGTGTTTGATTGAAGCTGCTGGTTAATTGCCGAAAGCTGACCTTCAGCCTGAGCTGTTATTGTAACTGTCTGCCCTTCGATTGCCTTTGATGTAAGATAAAAATCCTGCTCTAATAATCTATTCCCTGATATACTAACTTCTTCGGTTAAAGAATTATATCCGATATACGAAATTATCAGAGTTTGTTTTCCGGCAGGAACACTGCGTATTATATATTTGCCGTCTATATCTGTTGCGGCACCTAAACTTGTGCCTTGAACTACTAGATTTGCCCCTAATAACGGTTCATTTGTATCTTTATCATATACTTTGCCTGTAATAGAACCGCTTTGGGCAAATACAATTGAAGAGAAAATTATAAATAAAAAGAAAATAGAAGTATTTAAGCCCCATTTATAGTATAAATTTATATACATACTCCTCCTCCTCAGAGTTATTTCTATTTAATATCAAGAATTTTATGTCCCTTAACATAAGATCAGCCATAAATAAAAATAAGAAAAATTTATAAAGTTATTTTTCAATAAAGATTTGAAACTCAATTTAATATTCATTACTTGCATAGCTAATTATCGTAATACACAATTATAATGCCATAAAAACTATAAATAAATATTTGTTTAATCAAAACAATGTGTCCTTAAAACTATCAAATCTTATTATTTTAATAAAAATTTATATTAATAATAAAAACAGAAATTAACATTTACTTTTCTGAATGCTTTATAAAAATTCCACTTCTTGATTTAATTCATAGATCGAAATTCCCTCCCCGAATAATAAATTTTTACAATATTTTTCTCTATAACCTTAACTCCCGAAATAAATTAGATTAAAAAAAAATTTTAAGATACCCATTTATTTTTCACCTATCCTAAACTGGTAAAACCGGAAGCAAAAAGTTTTATTACAAGATAATAAATTGCAAGATTGTTTTTTAATCTTGTTTACCCGTCGAAACGAAGTGTAGATGGGTAATTTTGCAATTTATAAATTTTGTAATTTTCCTACTCTCCCTGCAGCCTCTTAATGCAATTTATTAATCCTCTTGATGTATGATAATTACCCTTCCAGATAGTTCCTTTTGCAAATGTTTTAAGTTTTGGCGCTTCATCGATACCGCCCCAGTAAAAACCACCGTATCTATTGTCAATAAGATATTCTTTGATATATTTCCATTGTTCGCAAAATTTTTGATAATAATTTATTTTATCTTTTGGAAATAGGTCTGACATCATTAAACATGAGTTAAGCGCTTCAATTTGCGACCACCACTCTTTTGTTTTTTTTACTATTGAAATTTTATTTTCTCCTTTGAAATAATAGCCTCCGTCATATATCCCTCCGTTCTTTTCATCCCATCCGTTCAGCAAAGTATGGTCTACCATCTTTTTTGATATTTTCAATGTGGCAGTATCATTCTTTATTCCCAAAGCTTTAGACGCCTCGAGCAGCAGATACCCTGTTTCTATATCATGACCGAATGAAATATGATCAAGTTCATAATTCTTTTCTCGTTCTTCGGAACTTGAATCTATATATGAAATCGGAGTAAAATCCCGCTTAAAAAATAAATTTAAATATCCCTTCTCTGTAACTAGCTTATCTCTGATAATATGTAAAATTGAAGTTAATCTCTCTTTCAATTTATCGTTTGGCCATACACTGTAAAGCTCTGTAAAACTTTCCAGCAGATGAATTGAACTATTTTGATCTTTAGGCGGAATCCCGTGATACCCTTCCTTAAATGGCATTCCCTCTCTCGATAAAAATTGAAAGTATCCGCCGTATTTGGAGTCATAACTATGCTTATCCAGCCAATTAAAAGCTTCTTCGGCTAATTTTAATGCGGCTGTGTCATTTGACACTTTATAATATGCTGCTAATCCGTAAATAGCAAAAGCATTACCATATGCATTTTTAATAATGTTCTGCTCCTGTCTGATAACATTCCCCTCCCTATCAACCAGATCATAGAATCCGCCAAACTCCTTATCCCACATGATATCCTTTAAGAAATGATATCCATGTTCCGAAACTTTAATTAAATGAATAAAACTCTTACTATAGGCTGCGGCATTAGCTGTAGTCCATACATGCCGTGCCTGTGTAACGATCATTTTATTTTGTCTCCCCTCCAGCTCCCATTTATAATTAATATCGCTGTAAAAACCCCCTTCAGGTGAATCAATGAGATAATGGATACCATAATTCAAATAATTTTTCTAATGTCTGTTGCATTTCAACTAATATAGTATCTCTATTTGTTTGCAATTTATCCGAATTATTTTTCACTTCTGCTTTTGTCATCTGTATTCCCGGAAGGATAAGAAAAAAAAATAATAAAAAAGATTTCATAAAATATTTCGGCATGCTGTTAAAATAATTTCCCTTCATTAACAGTCAAATAACTTTAAGAATTATTATGATATTTATTCATATCATTCAATTAAAATTATACCTCAATAACATAAAAAATAATTTTATAATAAAAAAATATTATATATTTAGAAACCTATTCCTTAATCTTTGCGCTAAGCACTATTCTTTCAGCGGTTGTCATTTTTGTCAATCGAAATACTATCACTTCTCTTATGTATTTAACCTGCATTTTTACTCACACCCTTCCTCCAAGCTACCTCCAAGTTTCTTCCAAGTAAACACCATGCTGAAATTTCACCAAAATTCTTCAAAATCTCTCATAAAAATATCTCCTAAGTCTGCCATCCCTCCTTCCTCTCCAAAAATATTTTTCAAATTTTCTTCTCACCGTATCAAATAGTTATCGTGAAATTCACTATTTTTATAAGTATAAATAAAATTCTTATTACACTTTGAAGCCAATTCATCAAAGTTGACTTTAATAAGTGGTGAATTTATATTGTATTATTAACAATAATTTCAAAAGGAGCATAAAACATGCAGCAGCCAAACAATTTTTTAAAGTATGTTCCTATTTTTTCTGAACTCGATAACGATACCCTGGAAAAAATTTCCAAGTTAGGTATAAGAAAATCTTTCAAAAAAGATTCAGTTGTTTTATTTGAACATGAAACAGGTTCGGCGCTTTTTGTAATTATTGAGGGTAAAGTAAAAGTTTCTAGAGTGAGTGACGATGGTAAAGAGGTTATCTTAACTATTCTTGGTGATTCTGATTTTTTCGGCGAAATGGCAATTTTAGACGGCTTATCCCGCTCTGCAAATGTTACCGCTATGGAAGATTCTGAATTATTTATTATTCAGCGAAGCGAATTCCTGGAACTTCTGCAGGTTCATCCGGAAGTATCTGTAGCTCTCCTCCAGGAACTAACGCAGCGATTAAGATCTGCTGATATGAAAATCAAATCTCTTTCCCTAAAGGATGCTGAAGGTAAAGTAGCCACTGTTATTCTGCAGCTTGCCGACGATGTTGGTAAAATTAAACAGGGTACTGTTGAAATTGAAAAACTCCCTTTCCAGCATGATCTTGCTAATATGGCAGGGACTTCAAGGGAAACAATTTCAAGAACTCTACATACTTTCGCTAAAAAAGGATTGGTTGAACTCGATGGTGCAAAATTGAGAATTATGAATTATGAAAAATTTAAAGAATTATTTAGTTAATTGGAATTGATGGAAGGGAAAGTAGATTTACATATTCATACAAATTATTCGGATGGTTTTCACTCTCCCGAAGAAATTATTATTAAAGCTAAAAACCATGGATTCGAAGCAATTAGTATTACCGACCACGATAATCTTTCCGGAATTAAAGAAGCTTCTGAGAAAGGGGATGAAATTGGTATCGAAGTCATCCCCGGCGTGGAAATTAGTTCTGATATAAAGGATAGAGAAATTCATATCCTTGGTTATTTTGTTCAAACCGATAGTATCGAACTCGAACGCTACTTAAATTTTTTTAGAGAAGAAAGACTAAAACGCGCTGTAAGAATTGTAAATAAGTTAAACCTCCTCGGATTATCAATCACAATTGATGATGTTATGCAAAAAGCAAAAAATTCAGCCGTGGGCAGACCCCATATTGCTCAGGCTATGCTGGAAAAAGGATTAACTTCTAATTTTTATGAAGCTTTTAATAAATATATCGGAAATAACGGCCCTGCTTACGAAAAAAAAGTTCATATATCTCCCCAAAGTGCATTTAAAATTATAAATGATGCCGGCGGATTATCCTTTATTGCTCACCCTGGTTATATGGAAGAATCTCTGCTCAAAGAATTGATTGATGAAGGAGTAGATGGTATAGAAGTTATCCATTCATCTCATTCACAGCAGCAGGTTAAATTTTATAGGGGAATAGTTAATGAATATTTCCTTCTGGAAAGCGGCGGTTCCGATTTCCATGGAGGCAAAAGAGAAGACGATAAAAATTTTGGGACATATTATACAAAGTACTCGGTTATCGAAGCTATGAGAAAACGGCTGCTGAAAAATACTGCCTAAGACATCAATAAATTTAATAAAACCAATATTATCCAGATCCGCTATTTTTAGATTATAAATGAAAATAATTGAAGGAAATCTGTCAAATACAGATTATAAATTTGCAATTATAGTTAGTAAATTCAACGAGTTTATCGGGAATAAATTATTAGAAGGCGCCGTTGACTGCCTTAAAAAACATAATTACCCTGAAGAAAGTTTTGACATTATTAAAGTTCCCGGTGCCTTTGAAATACCTATAATTGCCGGTAAGCTTGCATCTCAGAAAAAATATAATGCCATTATTACTTTGGGAGCAGTTATCAGAGGAGGAACTCCCCACTTTGAATATATCTCCAATGCTGTCAGTTCAGGATGTGCGGAAGTTTCATTAAAATATGGTATCCCTGTTATTTTCGGAGTATTAACTACAAATACTATCGAGCAGGCTATAGAACGTTCCGATATTAAAATCGGAAATAAAGGCTGGGATGCAGCATTAACAGCAATCGAAATGGCAGATCTAATTAAAAAACTATCCCCCCAATCCTAACTTTACCCTACCCTTAAGCTGACGGTTAGGTTTATCCAAAGGTTAACATCGTGGCTTTAGCCCGGTGTTTCTATATATACTGTAGTCCGACGATTTTCACACAGCCTCCTATCCAACGGCAAGTGATATCCCCTTTGCGAAGATACACCCTTTTATACTTTCTAGTTAAAAAAAAAATTGTAAATTGCTTAATAAGTTTTAGAGACTTAAAAATCAAAATAGGCGGGCGGATAAGAAATTTTTACTTTTTTCAAACTTTATAGATAAATTACCATGATGAAAAAAAATAATTTATTCTTATTCGTTATTCTATTTAGTGCTCTAACTTTTCCGCAATCTCAGGGGAATTGGCAAACTTATACAGATATGAAAAATGTCAGTGCTGTTCAAACAGCACAGGATGGCTTTTGGGCTGCTACCGGAGGAGGAGCCTTTTTTTATAATAAAAACGATCTCACTTATAAAACACTCAGAAAATCAGATGGTCTTAACGGAATTTTCTTAAATGCTGTTACCATAGACCAAAAAGGTAATGTCTGGTTCGGAAGTAAAGAAGGAATTATTGACATCTATAATCCTCTGGATAACTCTATCCGGTCAATTCTGGATATTTATAACTCTAATAAAAATCCTAAACAAATAAATGAATTAACTGCAATAGGTGATACTATCTTTGCCGCTACCGATTTTGGAATAACTTTAATTGATCCTAATAATATTATTCTGTATGATACTTTTTTTCGATTCGGAACTTTTCCTTCAAATATTAGAGTCAATAGTACTTTCAAATCGGGTAAAATATATGCAGCTACCGATTATGGCGTAGCTATTCAAAAAAATGGAGCAACAAACCTTTCCGCTCCTGAATCATGGCTCGTTTATACAACTATTAACGGTCTTCCCTCTAATAAGGCGGAAGGTATTGTTAAATATAAAGGCTCTATTATTGTTGCAACCGACAATGGTCTGGCTTATTTCAACGATACAAGCTGGGTATCTTTTCTGCCTCAATTTAACAATACAGCCATTAATGATCTGTTTGTACAGAATGATACTCTCTTTATTGCAGATAATGGCAAGGTCGATTTTTATTATAATGGGATTGTTAGTAATTATTTTTCTACAACGGCTAATTTGACAAGGTTTTCTTATGAACCTGGTCTCGGTTTATTGACCGCCGGTTCCAGCGGTGTTATTGAAGGGAAAAATTCAAATTCATTATATCCTAACGGGCCTAAAGCAAACCAGTTTCAGGAAATAAATGTTGATAATAACGGTAACCTCTGGTGTTCAACAGGAAAAGATGTCTCAGGTATCGGATTCTATAAATATGACGGAAACCAATGGACAAACTTTGATGTTAACAATACTCCTCAAATTGGAACAAATACATATTACTCAGTAAAATCATTTGGCAATGATGTTCTGCTCGGAAGCTGGGGACAAGGATTCCTATCGATTTCCGGTGACAATTATAAAATATTCAATATCAATAATACTGAAATGAAAGGGATTCAGAAAAGCCCGGAATTCCTTGTCATTACCAATTTCAATAAGGATTCAAAAGGAAACCTCTGGATTTTGAATTATGGCGCAGCGGACCTTAAATTCCTTGCAATGGTTACTCCCGATAGTGCCTGGTATTATTTTGCACTCCCCGTTTTATCAAATCAGTATATTCAGCAGAATTACGGTTTAGTAATAGATCAGTATGATACTAAATGGATCTATTCTCAGGATGATAGCAGACCCGGTTTGTACTATTTTAATGAAAATGGAACATATTCAAAACCTTCCGATGATTTTTCCGGTTATTTAAACAAATCAAGCGGGCTAAACGATAATACAATTACTTCTCTTTTAGTAGATAAAAGAGGAGATATTTGGATAGGCTCAGGATTGGGAGTTAATATAATTACTAATAACGGTTCGGTTCTTTCAAGTAAACCTGCACTTAGTATTTCATCTGTATTTACTTTAAGACAACAGTCAATAAACTGCATGGCTGTTGATCCCATAAATCAGAAATGGATTGGTACCAACCAGGGATTGCTCCTTGTTAATTCTGATGGTACTTCCTTGCTGGCTTCTTACGATTCTAAGAACAGTCCTCTCCCTTCAGATATTATCAGGAGTATTGCTGTAGATGAAAACAGCGGTAGAATATATGTCGCTACCGATGAAGCTATAACCTCTTTTAAAACTCCTGCTATTAAACCACATGATAGTTTTTCAGATCTTTTTGTATTTCCAAGCCCTTTTATTTTGAATTCAGGGAATAAACAGTTAACCATCTCCGGTTTAGTTGTCGATTCCGATATAAAAATTTTATCCATTTCAGGGAAACTTATAAATGAATTCTCTTCTCCCGGTGGAAATATTGCCTATTGGGATGGTAAGGATATGGATGGTAATTATGTAAGCAGCGGTATTTACCTTGTTATTGCTTCCGATAAAGAAGGGAATAATGCCGTTGCAGGTAAAGTTGCTGTTATAAAAGAATAATATTAAATACCGGTTGTAAAAGAATTAATGATAGACCTCTCAAATATTTCTCTCCAGTTCGGCGGAAATTATTTATTTGAAAATATAAACTTTAAAATAAATTCCGGCGATAAAATTTCTCTTGTCGGTGCAAATGGAACCGGGAAATCTTCACTTCTCAAAATTATTTATGGCACCCTTCAACCCGAATCGGGGAAAGTATTTAAACAAAAAAATATCAATATAGGGTATCTTCCTCAGGAAAATGTAACTCATAAAGATAAATCACTCCTTCAAGAGGCTTTATCTGCTTTATCGGGAATTGTTGACCTTAGAAATAAGGAATCCGAAATAACATTTTTGCTGGGTCAAAACCCCGATGAAGATAGCAGAATGGATCTGATTAATCAGCTTGGGGAAGTCCATCATGAGCTGGAAGAACTTGATTCATATACTGCCGAATCAAAAGTGAAAAAAATCCTTCTAGGTCTCGGCTTTAATGAAGAAGATTTTGAAAGAATCACTAATGAATTCTCCGGCGGATGGCAAATGAGAATTGCTCTTGCTAAAATATTAATTTCACAAAATGATCTTCTGCTAATGGATGAACCCACTAACCATCTTGATATCGATTCTCTTGAATGGCTGATTGATTTTCTAAAGAATTACCAGGGGGCTTTGTTAATCGTCTCGCATGACAAACATTTCATAAACGAAGTTACTAATAAAACTCTGGAAATTTATTTAAATAAATTCTTCAGGTATAACGGCAATTACGATGCTTATTTAAAATATAAAGAAGAACGCGATAAGCTTGTAGAGAATCAATTTATTCAGCAGCAAAAAAAGATTAAAGAAACAGAAAAATTTATTGAAAGGTTCCGCTACAAAGCTACCAAAGCTAAACAGGTACAAAGCAGAATAAAGCAGCTTGAAAAGATCGATCTGATAGAATTGCCCGAAAATAAATCTGAAATAAATATTAAATTTCCTGAACCTCCTCAAAGCGGGAAAATTAATATAGAATTGGATTCAATCTCAAAGTCATATGGTGAAAAGAAAATCTTTGAGAAAGTAAATTTCAAGGTAAATAAAGGAGATAAAATAGCTTTTGTCGGATCAAATGGTGCTGGTAAAACAACTCTTGCAAAAATTATCGCCGGTGAAATCACTTTCAATTCCGGCAATAGGATTATAGGACACAATACTATTATCAGCTATTATGCACAGGATGTTGCAGATAATCTTAATCCGGATATGGATATCCTGGAAGCCGTCGAAAATATTTCTGCTGAAAAAACAATTGGTCAGCTTCGATCACTTCTCGGGGCTTTTTTATTTTCTGCCGATGACGTATTTAAGAAAATAGGTGTACTTTCAGGAGGAGAAAAAAGCCGTGTTGCTCTTGCTAAAATACTTCTAACAAAATCGAATTTCATTATCCTCGATGAACCTACTAACCATCTCGATATGTCTTCTAAAGAAGTCCTGTTGAAAGCTCTTCAAAACTTTTCCGGTTCCCTGATTTTAGTTTCTCACGACATAGACTTCTTAAAGCCCCTTGTTAATAAAGTTGTGGAAATCAAAAACGGTCTGATAAAAGAATATCCTGGAGGTATCGAATATTACCTGCAGAAAAGAGAAGAATATCTGCAGCAGGAGCAGGTCTTTAAAAAACCCGAGAAAGATACTTCAAATAGAAAAGACCAAAAAAGATATGAAGCCGAATTAAGGCAAAAAAAATATAATGCTACCAGGGAACTAAACACTAAAATTAAGAATCTGGAAAAGACAATTACAGGACTCGAAAAAAAAGAAAAAGAATTAAAGGATATACTATCAGACCCTGCTGTTTTCAACGATCATGAAACCGCAAAAGAAAAAACTATCGAATACAATAACCTGCAGAAAAAACTTGAACAATCCCTAAATGAATGGGAAATCCTTTCAAAAAAACTCCATGAAATTGAACAGCAATTTAACTAACTATTGACAATTGAATGACTACAAACGACTACCGAATGACTACAGAATGACCATCGAATGACAATTGAATGACCATTTTTTCCATTCTCTCCTTCATACATTCCTCCAAAACTCCAATACTCCACTATTCCAATTCCTATACTTTTATCCCCAAAAACTCTTCCGCAAGCGCCAATCCTCCATATATGGCAGCATCATCACCCAATTCTGAAGCCACAATCTTTAAACCTTTTGCAGCAGCCTTTAGCACATGAGCCCTAAAAGCCTGTTTAATGTGAGGGATCATAAAGCTGCTCAATGCTTCTATTAATCCTCCTCCGAGAACTATCATGTCAAGGTTTAATAAATTTGTTATACCCGCTAACACAGTTCCAATTGTTTCACACTCGTCCGATATATGTTTAATTACTATCGGATCTTTTTTCTTAACGGCATTTGCAAGCGCCTTGCTCTTAATCTTTTCACCTGATTTAACAAGTTTGTATAAGCTGCTTTTTTTGTCCCCCTTAATGCTCGTCTCAATTTTTTTAACAATTGCGGTTCTGCTGGCGATAGCTTCAAAACATCCTCTATTACCGCACCCGCATATAGGTCCATTTTTCTGTACCAGCATATGACCTATCTCCCCCGCAAGGTAACTGCTTCCTCTATAAATCTTACCGTCGAAAAACAATGCTCCCCCTATTCCTGTTCCTATAAATACTGCGAGCATATTCCTGGAATTCTTTCCGGCTCCAAACTTTTTTACACCTAACCCTCCCAGATTTACATCATTCTCTATTAAAACCGGGAAATTAAGTTCACTTTGAAGCTTCTCTTTTAAATTGTAATTCTTCATCCCAAGGTTAGGTGCCAGATTTACAATCCCGGTATGGGGATTTAAAGAGCCCGGAATCCCCAGGCATACTGCTTTTACTTTATCTTTATTAAAATTATTTTCTTTTATAAGATCTATTACAATTGAGACAAGACTGTCAACATATTCTTTATTATTTGAATTTAACTTTGTAGGTTTTTTTAATCTGGCAAAAATTCCGCTTGCTGAATTTACAGCCGAAGCAAGTATTTTAGTTCCTCCCATATCCACACTTATAATAAAATCTTTAATCAGTGTATCCTCCCAATATTTTAATTTAGAAAAACTTAACGAAAAAAATAAGAAATAATTTAATTCTTTTCCAAAACATCCCCATTTATGTCCGGATTTACCGGATTCAAATTGTTTATATCTCTCATAATCTATAATTTTAATTAATGGAAAAAATTAAACCGTTAAAAAGATTTGGTCAAAATTATATAAATGATCAAAACATTTTAAATAATATTGTTAAAGAAATTAACCCTCAGGAAAATGATAATTTAATTGAAATAGGACCCGGTCTCGGTTCCTTAACTGAAAAACTAAGCAAATATACACCCAAATTAACTGCAATCGAAATTGATAAAAGAGTAATTGATGATCTTTCACAAAGGTTTTCTCAAATTCAGTTAATTAATGACAATTTTTAAATATAGATTTATTGAAACTGTTTAATAGGTTCGGATCTAAATTACGGATTGTGGGAAATATTCCTTACAATCTCACTTCTTCAATAATTTTTAAAATGATAGAAAACAACGCGATTATTTCTGATTCGGTCATAATGGTTCAAGCTGAGGTAGCACAGAGGATGATTGCAAAAAAAAATAATAAAGAATATGGAATTCTTTCAGTCCTTTTAAATTATTTTGCCGAAGTTAAACACTGCTTTAAGGTTTCTCCAAACGTCTTTTATCCAAAGCCTAAAGTTTATTCTTCTGTCATCCATATTTTTTTCAAAGAATTAAATGATTCAAAGGAAGAACAGAAACTGTTCATAAAAGTAGTTAAAGCAGCTTTCGGTAATAGAAGAAAAATATTAAAAAATTCATTCGCGAATAGTCCGGCATCTGCAGGATTAAAAGATATCGATTTTGTTCCTTCCGGGATAAATCTTTCTTTGCGTGCGGAAGAACTTGATGTCAATGATTTTAAAATATTATCCCGGTATGTCTTTGAAAAAACAAATCAATAATAATGATACTTAATCCTGTTTTATAATGCATAGAATTAAATCTTTCATTCGGAAACTTAAAGCTTTCGATTTAGTTGTAGTTATCTTTTTTATTTTTTTAAATATTATCAATATTGTTTTTCACAATAGCATTACTCCCTGGTCTCTTTTTCTTTTAATAAATTCTGCAGTAATTTTCTTTGCTTTTGCACTTGCCTTTTTTGAGGATAAATACAATAACAGATTTTGGCGTATTCTCCATTATTGGTATATAGCTCCGCTTATTCTTTTCACTTTCAAGGAACTTTATTTTATAATTCATCCGGTTAGAGTACAAGATTATGATCAGCTCTTTATTAAAATTGACCATTGGATATTCGGTGTAAACCCGACACAATGGCTTCACCAGTTTGCTAACCCTGCATTAACAGAATTACTCCAAATTGTATATGGTCTTTTCTATTTCCTGCCGATAATTCTTGCACTCGTACTTCTAAGAAACAAAAGGTATCTTGCAGTTGATTTTGCAGCTTTTTCAATCATATACGGTTTCTTTCTATCGTACCTTGGCTATTTTGCTCTGCCGGGAGTAGGCCCCCGTTTTACCCTGCATAATTTTAATCTAATCAATGTTGATCTTCCCGGAATCTGGGTTACTAATTTTCTTAGAGAACTTGTTAATCTGGGAGAATCTATCCCTGCGGGTACTCCCAACCCGGCAGAAGTCGTTCAAAGAGATGTTTTCCCCAGCGGACATACTATGATTACTTTGTTAGTAATCTATCTTTCTATTAAGTTAAAAAGCCGTTCAAGATTTTTCCTTGTACCCGTAGGAACTTTACTTATTTTTGCAACTGTTTATTTATGGTACCATTACGTAATAGACCTTGTCGGGGGGATGCTCTTTATGATATTTTCTGTCTGGTCCGGAAAAATTATCTTCAACTGGTGGCAGAAAAAAGTCGGCGCAGAACAATTTGAATACGGGAAGGATTAATTCGAAAAAACCTCCGGGGTTTCTGAAAACCCCGGAGGTTGGGATTATCGCTTAGAATTATAATTTCATGAATCTATTAACAAGACACAAATTGCATGATCAATAACGATTCAGATAAAAAATACGAAGTCAGAAGAATATTTGAATCTATAGCATTCAGATACGATCTTCTAAATCATCTTTTAAGTTTTGGTACCGATTATTATTGGAGAAGAAGAGCTTTAAAGATAACAAAGCTTTCAAATGATTCTATCCTCCTGGATGTTGCCTGCGGAACCGGAGATTTTGCTATTGAGGCTAAAAAACAAGGGGTCGATAATATTTTCGGTGCTGACTTTTCTAAAAATATGCTTAAGCTCTTTAATAAAAAAAGTCAATGGATATCCGGCCGTAATATTCAGATGGTAGCAGAAAATATTCCGCTAAAAAGCGGATCAGTTACTAATATTATTGTGGCTTTTGGAGTAAGGAATTTTTACGATATCCAGAAAGGGTTTGATTCTTTTCATAATATCCTTAAAGAAAACGGCAAGGTGACTATACTTGAATTTAGTATGCCTTCTAACTTTTTATTTAAAAGCTTTTATAAATTTTACTTTAAAAAAATCCTCCCAGTAATAGGTGGAATAATTTCCGGGGATAGAGATGCCTACAATTACCTGCCAAAATCAGTAGAAGAATTTGACGAAAAAGTCAATCTGGAAATGCTTCTTTCAAACTCCGGCTTTAAAAAAATAGAAAAACATAATTTAACCTTTGGTATCGCCCAAACCATTATCGCTACTAAATAAAATTAAAAAGGATACCTCTTTGTTGCTCGTTTCCTGCTTTGAATTTTGAATTTTTTCTTTTGGTGCTTATTTGTTCTTTAGAATTTGACTTAGTGTTCCTTCTTGCCCTTAGTGCTCTGTACGTTTAAAGTAAGTGTCATTTTGTTGCTCGTTTCCTATTTTGACCTTTGACTTTTGACCTTTGACCTTTGACTTAGTGTTCCTTCTGCCAAAGGCATCACTTTGTGAGTGCCCTTAGTGCCTTGTGGTAACCTCCCCTTACTTTATACTATAATCAATTAAACTTTCCGTACCTGTACTTGTAGAATCCGCAAAATTTATCTCACCTCTGGTAAACACATTTAATAATAGTCCATTCCCCTGCCATTTTACAGGACCGATATCTGCAACATACCATCCATAAGCGGTTACAGTCTGCTTAGATAAATTTATAGGATTAATCAATGAAAAATTGTATTGTACTTTTGCAGCAGTTTTATTCACTGTACCTGATGGTAAATTAAGAGCTACGCTTTCGGTTCCAATGTAAGATGCTTCAACATCAACCACTGTTAATGTAATTCCCTGAACCAGGTTTACCTTAAATACCGGCCAGCCCTTCCCCTGCTGTAATGGAGTAGAAAGAAGCAGCATCTCCGAATCAATATTTAAAAATGGCAGTATAGAAATAAATTCAGATGGTAGATTTGCGGAAAATCCGGTAGTATCCAAAAAGTAATATACCCCAGAATCCGATTTTCTAAATAATGAACTGTTAATAAATGTTGAATCTCCCGTTATCACCGTATCTGTCTGCAGAGTATATATTCCTCCTCCTTGTGTTGTTGCTGAATACCTTGTATTTCTTGTTCCTGTAGTATGAGAACTTCCTGAATCGGTTCTTTCTATATTATATTTATAATAACTCCCTGTGTTGGAAGGGAAATAATTACTGTTATCACTGGTACCGGGAGGAGCAATAGAATTGTCTGTTTCATTTTTTTTACATGAACTAAAAACGATAAAGGTTATAATCAGAAAAAAAATTAATATTTTAGTCTTATTCACAAATGCTCTTTCTTATTTAGGATATTTTTCAATTTTCTAAATGCTATTGAGCGGTGGCTGATTTTATTCTTTTCTTCCAGTGAAAGTTCTGCCATTGTTTGGCTATACCCCTCAGGCACAAAAAATGGGTCATATCCAAAACCATTCTGCCCTCTCGGTTTTTTTATAATATTTCCTTTCACTTCTCCACTGGAAGTTTTATAATTAATACCATCAAAATAAACTGCATAACAAATATACCTTGCTTCATGAGGTTCGGCAAATTTTTCAAGTTCTCTAATAAGTTTCCTATTATTATCTTCGTCAGTTGCGCCAATACCTGCATATCGTGCCGAATATATTCCCGGTGCTCCATATAATTGTTCTACCTGTAAACCTGAATCATCACCTATTGAGGGGATTTTATATTTATTAAAGACTTCCATAGCCTTTATTCTTGCATTCTCTTCAAATGAATTCCCGCTTTCTTCAATTTCCGTAAAATCATTAAGATTTAATAAAGAAACCAGTTCAATATCATCATTTAATATTTCTTTTACTTCTTTTATTTTACCGCTATTCTTAGAGGCAAAAATTATTTTTCTTTTCATTGTAATAAAAAATTAAATCCCCATATTACTGAGAGTATGGACAATAATTTTAATTGATTCCGAAAATTCCGGATGCTTTGTTTCAAAATTCAAAGTTGAATCTCTTAGATTCTCTAATAAATTTTCTTTTTCCTCTACGGAAATATCCTCCGGGTTCTCAAGAAAGCTGTTTACATCATTTAATAATTTTTTCAAATTTTCTTTAAGGCTTTCATCAATGTTTTGTTTTCTCTCTAAATTTTTATCGAATTTCTTTAATTCCTTCTGCAATTGTTCTTTGTTCATAAATTCTCCTAAATGATCTAAAACGATTTTAATTATTATTTTATTTAAAGTTTAGCTTAAACATATCTGTTATAAATGATTAAGTCCTTTTTAACTATTCTGGTTTACTAATTAACTGAAGTTGTGATAAAAATTAAGTTCAAAGATATAAATAAGTTTTATCTTTTTAATGCAAATTTGAACAAAGTTTACTTTGTATTTTATTTTATATTTATTACTTATCGATATTTATTAAAGAATTCTATTTATAAATTATTTGTGATAGTTCCCTGGAAATGACTTAAGGGTATTGAATATGATCCTTTGGATTAAACCATTTTTTCATCCTTTTTGTCTAATTGCCATATATTGCATTAAATACTTAAACTTCGCAGATATTCAATTTGGGCAAAAAGTCTTTCATTAAATTATTTATAATATAAATAAATCAAAAAATCTTTTTAAAACAAATAATAATGCCGGTATAATAAAAGGCTAAACAATGTCAAAAATAATTTTCAATTCTTTTTCGACTGCATTAATAATTTCTATTTTAATCTTGTGTTTTTCATCAAGCGAACTTAAAGCGCAATATTTCGGGCAGAACAAAGTCAATTATACAACTTTTAATTTTAGAGAACTACATACCAAACATTTCGATATCTACTATTACCCTGAGGAAATAGGAGGGTTAAAATATGCCGGTGAAATGGCTGAAAGGTGGTATGCCCGTCACATGCTGATTCTTGAAGATACTTTAAAAGGAAGACAGCCTCTTATTCTTTATAACAGTTTCCCTCAATTTTCAGAAACTAATGTTACGCAGGGATTAATTGGACAGGGAACCGGTGGATTTACCGAACCTCTCTTAAGAAGAATTGCTATGCCTTTTGCCGGTCCGCTTAAAGAAACCGATCATGTTATCGGGCATGAACTTGTACATGCTTTTCAGTATGATATAAGCGGGCGTCATAGCAAAGGCGGAGGCGGAAATCCTAATATGCCTGCCTTAGAAAAGCTCCCCTTATGGTTTGTAGAAGGAATGGCTGAATATTTATCCTTAGGTCCCGATGATCCTTTTACTTCAATGTGGATGCGTGAAGCCGCTTTGGAAGAATTACCTGATATTTCCGATCTCGAGAATACAAATAAATACTTCCCGTACAGATACGGTCAGGCTCTTTTATCATATATAACAGGTAAATGGGGGGACAAAATCTTAGGCAGACTTTTACGCAGAGCTGCTTATTCAGGTGATATTGAAAAAACTATCGACAGCGTACTTCAAATTTCAACTGATTCTCTTTCTACCGAATGGCATAATGCCATCCATAAACAGTATGATTCTTTATATAATATTACTTCACGGCCTTCTGATTACGGCAAAGCATTGATTCAAGCTAAAAGTGATGAGACTTCTCTAAATGTTTCTCCTGTCCTAAGCCCGGACGGAAAAAACTTAGTCTTCTTCTCATCTAGAAATCTATTTTCCATCGATATTTTCCTGGCTGATGCCGAAACAGGAGAAATTAAAAGAACTATTCTGAGTACAGCTCTTAATACGCATCTGCAGTCTCTGGAGTTTATTAATTCTGCAGGTGCTTGGGATTCCAGCGGACAAAGGTTTCTCTTCTCAGCTGTTGAGAAAGGACGGCCTGTGCTTACTATCCTTAATATTAAAACAGGTGATATTGAACGTGAATTCCGGTTCCCTAAAATTGGGGAAATATTCGATCCCGCCTGGTCGCCTGATAATAAATATATAGTCTTCTCAGGTTTGAGCGATGGATTATCTAACCTGTTTATGTATGATTTGACTACAGACAGTTTAACTAATCTCACCGACGATGCTTATGCTGAACTGCAGCCCTCATGGTCTCCCGATGGTAAAAAAATCGTCTTCGTTACAGATAGATTTAGTACAAATCTCTCTAATCTTGATTTTGGTAATTACCGGCTGGCTCTCATGGATTTCCAAACCAGGAATATTGATTCACTTAAATGTTTTGATAATGCTAAAAATATAAATCCTCAATGGACTCCAGATGGTAAGAATATCTATTTTATTTCTAATAAAAATGGAATTAACAACCTTTATAAGCTCGATCTGAATGATAATGCTATTGCACAAATAACGAATTTATATGGAGGGATTAGCGGTATTACTTATTTGAGCCCTGCAATCTCGGCTGCTAGAAACATCAACAAGATTGTTTATAGCGTCTATGAAAAAGGTAAATATAATATTTATTCTATCGATTCGACAGCGATTCTTTCTTCAAAGAAATCTTTAACTGAATTTCCAAAATTTGATCCGGGAGTTCTACCTCCTCAAAATAGATATGGGGATACTCTTGTAGTTGATAATCTCAAAAATCCGGAAATAGGTTTTCCGCAAGATTCAAATTTTACATATTCCAATTATGATGCATCGTTATCTTTAATTGGAGCTGCACAGCCAAGTATAGCTGCAGGTGTTGACCCTTTCGGCACTTATGTCGGGGGCGGTATTGCTTTATATTGGAGTGATATGCTGGGAAATCATAATCTTGTAACTGGTCTTCAGGTTCAATCGCTGGGT
Source organism: uncultured Ignavibacteriales bacterium (assembly GCA_963742995.1). Taxonomy (GTDB): domain Bacteria; phylum Bacteroidota; class Ignavibacteria; order Ignavibacteriales; family Ignavibacteriaceae; genus CAVQBP01. Next base: position 35,760 of record CAVUOL010000081.1, on the reverse strand, counting down.
TCATTTAAATTTACCGACATTTCTGCTTTAGTGGGATATTTTAATACTGCACATAGATGGAATTACGGCGGTGTTATACAACAAATCCCTTATAATTATTATACCTACGGTGCCGGTTTTAGCGACCATTAACGGCGAACCGGCTTATGTTGAACAGCAGTATTTAATCCGTCAGACTAACCGGGAAATTTCAGGGGTGCTCTCCTATCCTTTTAGTCAATATATGAGAGTGGAATTAACAGGCGGATTTAATAATATAACTTTCCTAAATGAAGTTCAAACTATTGCAACTTCACTTAATACCGGTGCTATTTTAGTTAATGAAACTAAAGATCAAACTTTAGGGCCGGCATTAAATCTTGGTTCAGCAGGTGCAGCTCTGGTTTTCGATAATAGCTTTTTTGGTGCTACCGGTCCCTTAATCGGAAGAAGGTTTAGACTGCAAATAAATCCTACTTTCGGAACCTTAAACTGGTGGGAAGCCCTGGCTGATTTCAGACAATATTATATGCCGTTTAGACCATTTACATTAGCCGGAAGGGTTGTCAGTTACGGCAGATATGGAAAAGATGCCGAAGATTACCGCCTAAGCCCTTTATATTTAGGTTATCCCGGACTCGTTAGGGGATATGATAATAATTCATTTGATGCTGGTGAAGTTTCAACCGATACAACATATTATAACAGTTTGTTCGATAAACTTACCGGCAGTAAGTTGTTAATTGCAAATTTCGAACTGCGGTTTCCTTTATTAGGAGTTTTTGGAATTGGTAACGGTTATTATGGTTTCTTGCCAATAGATTTTGGGGTCTTTTATGATGGAGGTTTCGCATGGTTCACTAATGAAAAACTAAAAATATTTGGTGGTGATAAAAAAGGTGTAAGCAGCGTTGGACTGCTATTAAGAATGAATCTGTTTGGTTTTGCCGTCGGAGAAGTAGACTATGTTCACCCCTTTAACAGACCGGATAAAAAATGGTTATGGCAATTTAACTTTACCGAAGGCTTTTGAGTTTATAATTACAACCTAACCGGCTTTCTTGAATATATCAATTAGCTGTTTTGCAAATTTAGGACCTTTTGCACCGTCTTCGTGTTTGAAAAATACAAATGCTTCTTCCCAGTTTTGTTTTTTAATTTTATCGCTCCACTTTTTTATTTCACTCTTTGAATAATCACTTTTCCTCAACCGTAAATAGCCTTCATTTGCCGTGCTGATTATATCAATACCGGGTTCTTCGTCTGTTTCAGAAAGGCAAAGAGGAAAATTCCGATCATTCAAACACGAATAAACATCATCTTCAAACCAGCTTACATGCCTGAATTCAAATGCCGCACTTATATTTTTTGGAAAAATATTTATAAAATTTTGAAGTAACTCAAGGTCTTTCTTGAAGTAAGGCGGAAATTGAAATAATACTATCCCGAGTTTCTTTCCTAAAGTTTTAATTACATCAATGAAATATTTATTATCATCTTCAACTTCTTTTAGTCTTTTTATATGAGTAATTCTTTGAGGTGCTTTAATTGAAAACCTGAATTCTTCCGGTACCTGCTTTCCCCATGTTTCAAGAACTGATTTTTGAGGAATGCGGTAAAATGTATTATTTATCTCAACTGTGGAAAATTGTTCCGCATAAAAACTCAGCATCTTATCAGGTTTTATATCTTCCGGATAAAAACTCCCCTTCCATTCCTTATAACTATAGCCGCTAGTTCCAATATATATATTCATTTTACTCCCTTTAGATACTTGATTCAAAAATTCCTGCAATTAAATTAAAAAATTTAATTCTTAATTTTCCAGCTATTTTAAAATAATCGCAAGAATTGTTAGCAAAATCAAATGATCGGTCTTGTAATCCTGCAATCTCGTAATCTTGTAATCTTGCCTTGTCGACTACCCAAGATTCTTCCTGAATCTAAGGGAGCTTAAAGCCAATATCAAGATCCCTGTCACCAAAAGTGCCGTTGTCTCAGGGATCAACTGGAAGAATCCATCCCCTTTCAGAATCACCCCTCTTAAAATGGTAATATAATACCGCAAAGGTATTAAATACGTAATTGGCTGTATCCAGCCAGGCATATTCTCAATTGGAAATGCAAAACCGGATAAGAAATTCATAGGCAGCAGGATTCCGAACATTGCAACCATCATTGCCTGCTGCTGTGTTTTTGATATCGTTGATATAAATAAACCTAATCCCAAAGCCGAAAGTACATAAATCAATGAAGCAAACATTAAGTAGAAGAAATCTCCCCTTATACCTATTCCGAACCAGAAGACCATTACACCCATTACTAAAAAGACATCTACGAAACCTAATATTACAAAAGGAATTGTTTTTCCTATTATTAATTGCACAGGTTTGATAGGAGTAACAATTATTTGCTCCAACGTTCCTATTTCCCTTTCTTTTACTATTCCCATTGCCATAAGAGTCGTGGTAATTATGGTTAATATTAACCCCATAATTCCGGGAAGCATGAAATACCTTGTCTTCAAATCAGGATTATACCAAACTCTAATTTCCGGGACAACAGTACCGCTTAATGCCCTTTTTATCCCTGCTTTATTTTGCATTTCCATTAAAACATTTTGTGAATAGTTTGAAACAACTCCTGTTACATATCCAAATGCTATCCCTGCTTTATTCCCGTCCGATCCGTCAAATAATGCCTGCACTTTAACCTGTTCATTTCTCTCCAGCTTCTTTTCAAAGTCATTCGGAATTACAAGCGCCCATAGATCATCACCTTTATTTATTAAATCTGTTATCTGCTCATAATTATCGACATAATTATTAATCGAGAAATATGCCGAACTCTTAAATTTTTCAATGAAATCACGGCTGGTAACTGTCTTATCCTGGTCATATACAATAGTGTTAATATTATTTATATCAAGGTTTGCAGCATAACCTAACAAGATCAGCTGCAGGACCGGCGATATAAATATTATGCTGAATAAACGGGGATCTCTTTTTAATTGCAGGAATTCTTTTATAATAATATTAATAATTATTTTCATTGTTTATACTTTCAAATTTATATTCATACACGGTTAAATCAATATATATCTTCTTATAAGATGTCCTGTCTTTAAGAGTTTAGTCAGCTTATGCAACTTTATTTTTCCTGTTTATTAACGTAGCCAAAGTCAGAAAGAACAACGAAAAGATTAACAGATAGATCAACTGATGCCAGAATGCTTCAATTCCCACACCCTTTAGCAGTATATCTCTTAAAATTATTATGAAAAACTTGACGGGAGTTACGTTAGTTAAAACCTGAATTACCGGAGGCATACTTTCAATGGGGAATACAAATCCCGAAAGCAGGAATGAAGGGAGAAGCGAAATCAGTGCGGACAGCTGGAAAGCTACCTGCTGGGAATCGGATATCGAAGAAATTAATATACCCAGATTAAGACAGGCAAATAAAAATATAAATGTCGAAATAAATAATAAAAACACGCTCCCTTTAATGGTGACACCGAATAATATATATCCGGCTAATAAAATTACCGATGCAATAAGGAGAGCTATTATTGAATAAGGAATAGTCTTTCCTACTAAAAGCTCAAGTGAAGAAAGCGGCGACACATTTATTTGTTCAATCGTGCCTCTTTCCTTTTCTCTTACAATCGACATAGCTATAGAAATAACTGCCGTCATTATCAAAATCATTGATATTAAGCCAGGTATCAAATAAAGAGTGGAATTTAAATCAGGGTTAAACCAGAATCTAGGTTCAAGGTTTATAGGCTGATATGCTTCTCTTCCTCTTACTGCAAAAGCCTTCTCCATTATTTTATATGAAAAAGTCGAGGTGGCTGCATTCATATAATTCGATATCACTGATGCAGTATTTGCATCAATCCCGGCTACAAGGATCTGTATCTTTGCCTGTTTGCCTGAATAAATCTTACGGGAGAAATCCTGAGGAAAAACTAGTACTACCTGTGCATCACCCTGATCCAGTACCTCCCTTATTTTACTTTCCGAATCTATATGCCCTACAAGCTCAAAATAATTTGAACTTGTCAGCCGATCTATAAAATCCCTTGTATTTTCAGATTTATCAAGATCATAAACCACCATTTTAATATGATGCACATCGAAATTAATTGCATAACCGAAAAGTATCAGTAGTACAAATGGGAATACAAATAGTACATACAGCATCCTTGTATCCCGTTTTAACTGCCTAACTTCCTTTTTTGAAATTGCCAATATTCTTTTTAACATCTGTTTCTCTTACTTTTTGCCCATACTCTTAATCGTACTCTTACTCGTAATTCGTAATCGTAATTCGTAATCGTAATCGTGCTCTTCTTATCATTAACCAATAGATTTATCTATTGGTTTATATCCAATAACGGTTTTAATCCTTTTTACACTCTCGTAATTGTGTAATTTTCCAAAACCAATCTTGTAATTTTGCAATCTTGTAATCTTATTCAGCTTTCTTCTCTAACAAGTGTATAAACACATCCTCCAGCGTAGGAACTATTTTATCAATCCTTTCTACAGAAATAGATTTCTGATTTAATACATCTTTTATCTGCTCTTTACCTTTATAATTATCATTTACAATAATGTGAATTTGATTTCCGAATATTGATGTTTCATCTACAAAATTTTCCTTCTCGAGTATTTCCATAGCACTTACTACCTTATCACATTCAATTTCAAGAATTGTATTCTTTTAAATAATTAGTTTTTAATTCCTTCGAAGTACCTCCTGCTATTAATTTCCCGGCATTTATAAGCAAAATATTATTGCAGAATTCCGCCTCTTCAAGATAATGAGTTGTAACTAGTACAGTAGTATTCTGTGCAGAAAGTTCATTAATTAAATCCCAGAATCTCCTTCTGGAAATTGGGTCAACACCGCTGGTAGGTTCATCTAAAAATATAATTCCTGGCTGATGAATTACTGCTGTCCCGAGAGCAAGCCTCTGCTTAATTCCTCCGGGTAGTGAACCGGTTAACTTCTTTTCATCCCCCTCAAGATTTGCAATATTCAGCACCCATCTCTTTCTTCGCTTAAATGTATCACCGGAAAGACCATATACTCCGCCGAAAAAATTAATATTTTCTTCAACCGTTAAATCATTATATAATGAAAACCGCTGCGACATATAGCCTATATTTTTCTTTACTTTATCAGGTTCGTTTTTAATACTGAATCCACCTACAAGAGCATCACCTGAGGTAGGTTCAAGAATACCGCAAAGCATCCTGATTGCTGTTGATTTTCCCGCTCCGTTAGCTCCGAGAAATCCGAATATTTCACCCTTCTTTACATTAAAAGATATACTGTCTACAGCAGTAAAATTCCCGAACTTCTTTGTTAAGTTATTCACTTGAATCGAATATTCTTTCCCGTTAGAGGGATGTTCATGACTTACAGCATTATTATGTCCATTATCTTTTAACAAATTATTCTCCGCTGTCTATACCGCTAGTTTCAAATATTTTTTTACCTATCGATTTCAATAATCTTAACTTTGCTACCTGATAATCAGCAATTGCATTTGTTAAATTTGTCTTCGACTGAAGCAAGGAAACTTCTGCATCGATTAAATCAGTGCTGGTAGCAATTTGCTGATTATATTTATCCTGCGTACTGCGATAATTCTCTTCACTCTGTTCAACCGACTGCCTGCTTACTTTAATCTTGTCAATAGTTCTTTTATAGGTAAGGTATGTCTGATATACTTCAAGTTCAACAGCATCTTGCAGTTGTGAAAGAGAGGTTTCAACCTGTACTTTCTGTTCTTTTGCCTGCGCAGCTAAAGAGGATGTATATCCCCAATTCCACAAATCCCACTGCAATGTAACACCAACATCCCATGTATCCTTAAATTTATTTTCAGCAGGAATAATTCTTTGATTAGGCTTGCTGTAATAGTAATCTCCGGTCAAATAAATAGCAGGATACCAGCCGCTGTTTGCTGCTGTTATCCCTTTCTCACTTGCTTTTACTTTATATTCAAGCGATTTAAGGTCATTTCTGTTTTCTTTGGACTGTTCAATTAAATCCTGTAATCTGTAGCTTGTGAATGATGTGTCTATTATTCCGGCATTAATCCCTGTATTTGCTTCAAGCGGCAGACCTAATAGTTTATTCAAATTAGAACGGACTATATCAACATTATTTTCCGATTCAATTAATTGCAGTTTAGTATCTGAATACTGTACTTCAAGCTTTAAAACATCATTTTGAGTAGCTAAGCCGCTTTTTAGAAAATTTCGAGTATCATCAAGATGATTTTTTATAAGTCTCAAATTCTCTTCAAGTAAATTTTTAATCTGCTCAGCTTTATAATAATTCCAGAATGTATTTTGAATATTAAACGCAGCATCATTTATTGCTTTTTTATATTCATAACTGCTCGATTCATAGTTATTTTCAGCAGCACTCTTTAATGATAATAATCTGAATCCTGTAAACAGAGGCTGCTGCAAAGTCAGCTTCAAATTATAATTATTCAAAATTACAGGGGATATTTGTATAGGCTGCGGAAATATCGGAAGGGAAACTTCAAACGGCGGAATATTGCTCAATCTTTGGTAGGATGCTTGAAACCTCAATAAAGGTAAGAGCTGGGAACCTGCTTCTGTTATTTTTGCTTCTGCACCAGCTATTTTCGATTTTGAAATCTTAAGCTCTTTGCTGTTCTCTAACCCAAGCTGAATACACTGTTCTATTGTCAAAACTTTTTTTGTAATATCGGAAGCTAATTCTGAATTCTGGGCAAATATATTCGGTAAATTTATAACTGCTGCAAAAAATATTATGATAGCAATTCGTTTCATGAGTCATTGCCTTACGCTTATTTATTTTCTTTTATTATTATCTATTATTTACTTTTTTCGGAGACAAGGGATATAAAAACATTTTCCAGGGAAGCAGAAATAAGTCTATTACTTGTTATTTCAATTCCATCGTTCTGCAGAAGTTTTTGTATAACCTTATAATCCTTTTCATAATTGTTGACCATTACATCAATTCTATCGCCAAACATCTGGACTTCAAATTCTGTTTGAGTCTTTACTAACTCGTAAGCCTTTCTTACGGGACTGCATACAATTTCAATTACCTGCTTATTAATTGAAGCCTTAACCTGTTTCGGGGTATCGAGACTGATAATCTCACCGTTATTCATCAAAGCAACTCTATTACATCTTTCGGCTTCATCAAGGTATGGAGTCGTCATAAATATTGTTATTTCTTCTTTCAATAAACCTGATAGAATTTTCCAGAAATCCCTTCTTGAAACAGGGTCAACTCCGGTAGTCGGTTCATCAAGAAAAATAATTTTAGGCTTATGAATTAAACTGCATGCAAGCGCTAGTTTCTGTTTCATTCCTCCGGATAGATTATCCGCAAGCCTATTGCGGAATGGAGTTAGTCTGGTAAATTCTAATAATTCATTCCTTCTTTCCTCATAATTATCTACTCCGTGTATCTCAGCAAAAAACTCTATATTTTCATCTACGGTTAAATCTCCGTATAAACTAAACTTTTGTGAAAGGTACCCAATCTCGTTCTGGATCTTTTTTCTATTTTTAATTACATCCTTATCAAGCACATATGCAGAACCTGAATCCTGATTAACAAGCCCGCATAATATTCTAATAGTTGTGGTTTTACCTGCTCCATCCGGTCCTACAAGTCCAAACATCTCACCCTTAAAAATCTCAAATGATATCCCTTTAACAGCTTCTATATCTTCATAAGACTTTTTAAGATTTTCTATTTTAATTACCGTTTCCATGATGATTATAAAATTACAAGATTGCAAAATTACAAGATTATTTATATGTGAAATAAAGAAAATATAATAATCTTTACTTTTTTAATGTTCTCTTTTATGGTATAATTTCTTAGATACTTTTTGAAATTAGAAATTTGTGTAATGATATTTACAGCAGTATTATAATTTTTCTCAAAATATTCTTTGTTTATATAATTTAAATCCAAAGCAACATAAAGCATTGATCTAACTTCACCAGCTGAACCTTTGGCATATCCTAAAAAATTTATAAATTCCTTATTATTATCCCTTTCATAAACTTCGGAAATATTATTCATTATAGATACTGCAGCTCTTTGAATCTGATCTTTCAATCCATAATCCTTTTTAAAATTATCCAATGAAGTCAATTCATATATTGATTTAACAAATGCTCTGGCATCCATCCATACTTGTAAATCTTCAAAAGATTTGACCTTCATTTAGAACCTCCATTTAATTTATAAAACTGTTTGGTTAATCTTGTAATTTTGTAATCTTGCAATCTTGTAATTATAAATGAACCTCCGCATCCGCCGGCATCCCAGGTTTCAATTCAAAATCCTGATTTGGAATTTCAATCTTTACCGCATAAACAAGCTTTGTCCTTTCATCTTTGGTTTGAATATTTTTCGGAGTGAACTCAGCTTCCGGAGAAATATAAATTACAGTTCCTTTATAAATTTTGTTAGGATAAGTATCAGAAGTAACATCGGCTTTCTGACCTAACTTTACCCTGCCAAGATTTTCTTCGGATACATATATTACAAGTTTAACCGTCCTTAACTCTGAAACTTTAAATAATGATGACAGCATTGAGACAGTTTCTCCCTTTTCAACATATTTCTGAACGATAAAGCCGGTTATAGGAGATAAAACATATGAATCGCTGATGTTTTTTTTCAATAAATCAACTGCAGCTTTTTGCCTGTCTAAATTTGCCTGCGCCTGTTTTATTTCTTCAGGACGCACATAATTCTTCATCTTTCTCAGATTTTCCTGAGCCGAATTATATTGTGATTGCGTCAATTCATATTTAGCCTGTGCATCGTCAAACTGTTTTTTTGTAATAGTCTTTGAACTATACAAATCTTTCATCCTTTTAAAATCCTGTTCAGCAAGATTCATATTTATTTTTGCCTGCTGCAACCCATTTTCAGCCTGCTGGATATCTTCAGCTCTGGCTCCTTCTTTTAACAATTTCAGTTGTGCGTCTGCAGCATTTTCTCCGGCAATAGCCTGCTGCAATTGAATTTCCAGATTATCGTGGTCTATTATCATAACTGTGTCGCCTTCATTGACCTTAGAACCCTCATCATATTTTATTGCGGTAATTTGTCCCGTTACTTTTGAGCTTACTATTGCATTAGTTGCTTCAATATTTCCGGAAGCAGAGATTTTATTTTCATCGTTTCCATTTCCGCATCCCGCTGAATAAATTATAGCAAAAGCAAAAAATATTTTTAAGATTAGTTTCATATAGTTACCCTATATTAAAACCCGTTTTCACGGGAAGAGATTTGTAAAATAATTCGATTCCTTCTTCAGTAAGGATTCCTTTTAATAAAATTTCAAAAGTAATAGGCAGCACACTATTTATCGTAAATTTATTTTCTGATAAAAAAGTTGGATTTATTATTGCCCTGATTGAAGCAATTAAAACAGTAATAATAATTTCATTCGGGTTATCTTCAATATAGCCTTCATTTTTCCCCTGTTCAATAATTTTTGAGAGAATTACAACCATTTTTTTTGACCGGAATTTATCAATTTTACTCCACAAACCAGGCATATGCTCTTTTATATCCAGCATCCATTTCTCACTTGCCCTAAGGATTGATTTACTCAAAAAATCAAGCAGCGATAATATTTTCAGCACAGCATTCTCATCACTACTTACAATTTCATCAATTTTATTTCCCATATAGCTCATTGTATCCTGAACGACTGCTTCGACTAAATGGTTTTTAGTGGCAAAATATTTATATATAGTTTTTTTACTTATCTGTAATTCACCCGCTAAAACATCCATTGATGTTTTATAAAACCCTTCAGTAAAATACTTTAATTGAGCGTATTTTAATATTTTTTCTCGGTCGTCTTCTATTTCTTTAATATTATCTGAAAACATTGGAAACTTTTTTTATAAATATCGTTTCCAAATATAAACTATGGAAACTATTTTGTCAAGTATTAGTTTCCAAAACTTCCATTAAGGATACGTAGTCTTCTACTGTTCTCCTGCAAATCATCAGAGCATTATATAATTCAGATACGCTCCGCATACGCTCCACATACGCTCCAGATACGCTTTAATGGAATCGTTGCTTAGGGAAGTGAGGTAAAATATCGCCATTCTAATAAAGATATTACTAAAATTATTTTTGCAAGTTGACCGGAAGTTGAATAAGTTGTATTGAATAAAAAAAGCAGTTATACTAAGGGAGAGTACAACTGCTTTATGCGTCATTATTTAGGTGGGAAAATCTAATTGCTGTGCAAGTTATCTAAAACTCTGGCAATGCGCTGTTTATTGTTATCATCTTTAACCATGTTTTGAGCTTTCTCATAATATTCAATTGCCATCTTCTTATCCCCGTTTGCGGCATATGCTTCACCCAGACTATCGTACACATTCCATGAATCCGGGTGCAAATCGATATTCTTCTTAAAAATTTCAATCGCCTTATCTGTCTTTTTCGCAAATAAATATTGATAGCCAATCGTATTCATTTCATTTTCAGTAGCAATAGTTAGAGCTTCCGTTCTTAATTTATCAGCTTCAGAATTATTACCGTTTTTTTCGAGAAGGTTAGCCTTTGTCCATAAATTTAAGCCGTTCTTATTAATTCCGATAGATTTATCACTCCATGTAATTGCTTCTTCAATATCTGTATTATTTTGAAGTGCATAATTAGCGGCTTGATTAAAGGCTTGCCATGAAAAACCAGGAAGATTATCCAGTTCTTTTTTAATATGGTTAATAACTACCTGGCTGAGAGCTACTGAAACATTAAAACCTACTTTTAGTTTCTCCCATCTTAAATTCACGTCTATAGAATTTGGAGAAGGATTATCCATAGTATAAACCAGCCACTCCTGGAATTCGGAAGGTTCGGGTTTTACTGTTACTCTTAATGCATCTTCTTTTTCATTGTAAAAGAAGCTTCCCCATGACCAATTGTTTTTACTAAAAATAATAGTCCAATCATTTTCAGATGGAATCATATGAAGTCCGTAAGTTCCTGCGGCTAATTCTTTTCCGTTTATCATTACAGGATCGCTGAATGATATAACTGTGTTTTCATTCGCTCCTGCTCTCCAGACTGTATTATACGGAACAAGTTTCCCCCATACTTCCCGTTCCTTTACTCCCGGACGATGGTAAACTATTTTTATATCCGTGAGTCCAATCCTCTGCATAACGGAAGCCTCTTGAGAAGCCTGCGGTAAAGTTAACTGATTCTGTGAATAGGTATTTCCGCTTATTAAAAGTACAACAATAAAAGAAAGAAGAAACGATGAAAGTAATGAATATGTTTTCATAGACCATCCTTAATTTTAATGTTTTTATACCGCAGAAACTATCAACTTAAATAAATGGAAGATACACTTTTGGGATGAATGGAAAATATAAATGATGAAATACAGATGTGTGCGCTGCATCTAATCCTTGCAGTCCTGCTGCGTACTAAATTTCTGGATTGATATTTTTATTTAGCCATACTACCATGCAGAATGTCACGTAACTTATCTTATGAAAGATGACATCTTTAATATTTAGAAATAAGTTTTTACCTGAACTACATTTTAGTAAAAAATTAAATTGACTTCTATTGTTAAAGATGTCATCTTTATATCTAAGTAATTTAAGTTATCTATCACCATGCAGCATATCCCGTAATTTAATTTCGCTCTTAGAATTAAACCAATCTTCAATTAAGCGGAAGGAAATAGAAATTTCAGTAGATAATTTCAATTTTTTTTGTTTTACATTGTTAATAATTTCCTCCCTTGAAAGCCAAACGGCATCTTCCAGTTCATTATCATGAAGAGTTATGTCCATAGTTTCCGATTCAGCTTTAAATCCTATCATTATTGAACCCGGAAAGGGCCAGGGCTGGGAAGAGTGATATGAAATATCTTTTAACTTGAGCCCGGTTTCTTCAAATACTTCACGGGAGACAGCATTTTCAAGACTTTCACCGGGTTCTACAAATCCTGCAATAACAGAATATCTTTTAGAAGGCCATACAGCCTGTCTTGCTAATAAACATTTTTCCTCATGAGTAACTATTACAATAATGGCAGGATCAGTATGAGGGAAAAAAGCTGAATTACAGTTGGGACAAAAGGCTCTATGTCCCGCGTCTTCTAAAATTGTTTTGCTTCCGCAATTACCGCAGAACTTTGTTCTTCCCCTCCAATAAACCATAGCCTTCGCGTATGCAAGAATAGCAGCATTTACCCTGCTTAAACTTGAAGCCATTTTCCTCAAATCATCAAACCTTGAAGAATCATATTTTATATAATTCTTTTCTTCTTTGACATCCAGTGCAAAGTAAGAATTGTTTTCGAATTCTCCTAAAAAAATAAATTCATTAGCATCAAGTTCTTTTATCTCATCATATTTGTAAAATAAAGCTCTCGTATCTGCGCCTGATATAAAAAGACTCTTCGAATTACAAACGGGTATAAATAAAGAATTTGAACCTACTAGAATTTTATTTACCCACTCACTTTTAGTACGGTTTTCCCCCTTCCGGTTAAAATCATTAAATGAGAAAAAATTGGGATTATTGTTCATTTACCAATAATTAATTTTAGATTATAAAAAATGAAGATAATCATAAATATAAACAAAGGTATTGCGCTCTTAAATGAAGTTGATTAAATAAAAGACCTATTGTTTAGGTTTGTTTGAAAATGAAAATTTCCATGAATTGTAAGTGTCTCTAAAAATTAAAAAAGACTTATTTTTTAACATAACTAAATTGAAAATATAAATAAATAAGAAACAAATAATTTCCCATATCTGAAATAAATCACTTTTTACATTAAAAAGATTAAAGAGAATTTTTACCGTTAAGAAAGCGAACATACCATTGATTAGAAGAAAAAATGATTCACTAAACATTAAAAGTTTGCTCATTTTCATCATTTTCACACTGCCGGCAAATGCAAGCAGGAAAACCAGTGTATATGAAACGGCTGAACTTATTGCAAGTCCGTTTTGTTTAAAATTGTTAACTAATACAAAACTTAAAAAAATTTTTGTACATAACCCCGCTATAGAGATTACGGCTAAAAATTTAACTGCATTTATTCCATAAAGAAGTTTATTTATAACGGAATAAGCTGAATAAAAAATTAAACTGAATGCATATATTCTTAAAATATTAAAAGTTACTAATGTATCGTTAGCATTAAATTCCCCTCTTTGATAGAATAATTTAGTAATTAAATCTCCAAAGAAAATTAAGATGAATACCACAGGTACAAATATTAGTGTATTAACGCTTAAAGAGTTTTTTATACTTTCAGTTAATGATTCCTTATTGTGCGAAAAAAAAGCATGAGAAAATTTCGGGAATAAAACTGTTGAAAAGGCCATTGATATAATTGATATCGGCAGAATAAAAATATTATTGGCATAATTTAATGCAGCTATCCCCCCTGTCTCTACATTATTGTAAAAAAACCTGTCTACAATAGTATAGAACTGACCGATAACCTCAATTATAACAGTTAATAAAATTGCATAATATGAAAATCCCAAAAAGTTTCTTTTATTAATTGATTTGAAATTAATTTTAATCTTTCCTCTTATTTTTATCGAGAGATATAATAACTGTAATAGGGCACCTAAGATATATCCCGCCGGGATGGCATAAATATTTAAATCATTAGTAAAAAAAAGAACTATCAGGATTATAGATATGTTCAGCCAAAGCTGGGAAATTACTGGAGATTTAAATTCAAATTCGGATTGAAGAAATGCGGAAATAATTGATATTGCACCGGTTAAAGGGAGTGTAATTAGAAAGAGCCTGAATATATTTACTGCAACACTTCGTAAATTTGAAGTGCTTCCAAGATAAATATTTATAATATTGCCTGAAAATAAAAACAAAGTAATTGCAATTAAAAATCCTCCCGCAATAAAAAGGATTAAAACGGATGTAAAAAATGTAGAAGGCTCCTCTCCTCCTTTTTTTTCAACAGTTATCTTTTTATAATTAGGTATAAAATAATTTTGTCCGAGATAAATAATAATACTATTTATCGCAGCAGGAATGACTGCCCCGATTAAATATATATCAAATTCTTGCTTTAATCCGAATTGATGTGCAAAGGCAGCCTCCCTTATTAATCCCAATCCCCTACCGAGAATAGTAAAGAAAATTACAATAATGGAAGCTCCCGCTACAGTAGAAGCAAATCTTTTTGACATGTAATTTCAGTTGTGAGGTTCAGATAACGCTTTTAAAATAATCGATGGTTTTCTTTAGACCTTCTTTTCTATCTATTTTAGGTCTCCATCCAAGCCTTTCTTTTGCTTTTGAAATGTCAGGCTGCCGGATCTTAGGATCATCTTCCGGCAAGTCTTTATATATAATTTTACTTTTTGTATCAATTAAATTTAAGACTTCCTCGGCAAATTGTTTGATAGTTATTTCAGCAGGATTGCCGATATTTACCGGTTCTTTTTCATTGGACATAAGCAATTTAAATATTCCCTCAACAAGGTCTGTTACAAAGCAAAAGCTCCGGGTTTGCGAACCATCCCCGAATACCGTTAAATCTTCCCCCCGTAAAGCTTGTCCAACAAATGCTGGTAAAGCTCTTCCATCATCAAGTCTCATCCGTGGTCCGTATGTATTAAAGATTCTTACTATCCTGGTTTCAACACCATGATACCTCTGGTATGCCATTGTTATGGCTTCCGCAAATCTTTTTGCTTCATCGTAAACTCCTCTAGGTCCTATCGGATTAACATTCCCCCAATAATCCTCATTTTGCGGGTGAACAGAAGGATCACCGTAAACTTCTGAAGTAGAGGCAAGTAAGAAACGTGCTTTTTTTTCTTTTGCTAACCCGAGCGCCTTATGTGTCCCCAATGAGCCAACTTTTAAGGTTTGAATTGGCAGTTTCAAATAATCAATAGGACTGGCCGGTGAAGCAAAATGGAGGATATAATCTATCCGTCCGGGCAAATAAATATAATTTGTTATATCATGCTTGACAAATTTAAAATCATCATTTCCAATCAGATGAGCAATATTATTGGTATTACCGGTTATCAAATTATCGACACATATAACTTTAAAACCTTCTGCAAGGAGCCTATCACACAAATGTGAACCTAAAAACCCTGCACCGCCTGTTACTACTGCTGTATATTTAAACATCCTGTCCCTTTTTATTTGTATTATTTTTAATCAAATACATATTTCTATCCTTTATTACAAAAATTAAGCTTGAACATAAGAAGACAAAAATACCTCCTAAAACTGTTGAAAAGACTGTTCTCGGACTCGAAGCTCTTAACGGCGGAATTGCTTCATCAAGGATCTCTACGGTAGGCAGATCTTTATTTTCCTGAATCTTTTCCTTATAGTACTGCTGCTGAAGCATAGTGTAAACTTCATTCTGTATTTTCACTTCTCTTAATAAAGATGCTAACTGTTTTCCTAATTCAGGGACTTCTTTAAAGGCTAATAAATAATCCTGGCTCCCCATTTCCATCTTATTATATTGTTCATGTAAATTCTCCAGCTTATTTCTTAATGCCATTAGAGTTCTATTATCTTCCCTTAGGTTAGGTTCCAATAAACCTAAATCTACTTCAGTCTTCATAATTTCAGCTTTCAGCTTTGCCGCAGCATCAATAGCTGCATTAACCTGCTCGGGTAATGAAACAGCTTTGTTTGAACTTTGAAAAACCATCAGCATATTTTCAACAGAATCAAGTTTGACTCTTGTTTTTTGTAGCTGCTCTTCAATATATACCCTTGCTTTCTTAGCTTTTGATGACAATTTCTCCCGGTTAATTTTATCAAGCCCTTCGACAAAACCATTAGATATTTTAGCTGCAAGAATTCGCACTGAATCTTTATTGGAAAAAATAGGAAATAGCGGAGTAGATATTTCAGTCGAAAATTTTATAATGCCTTCTTTTGTTACCTCAACGTTTATGTGATCTTCCAATTTATGGGCAGCATCATATACATTATCAGTATTAAAATATTTTTTTAGCCCCAATTTATTCACTACATATACAGATGCTGATCTGCTAAGCAAAATTTGCTGGTAAAGCTGCGAATTAGCACTGCTGACACCTGTACTTAATAAGCCGGAAAAATCCTGCGAGTTTAATAACGTACCTAAATTTGTCATCTCATTATTTTTTTCAGGAGGGAGTACAGTTACCGCTGAATTATAACTTACAGGGAATATGAAAATTAAAAGCAATAGAATAATAACAACAGCGATTGCTGTAATTTTTAGAATAGAATTTCTATTGAAAATGATAATATTTAAGATATCGTGGTAACTCAATTTATTTCCTTGTGGCAATTATTACGGCTGCAGTGGCTGCAATTATAGAAGCAACCTGCCCTAATATCGTTAAAGAAGTTGTAAATACATCCCAAAATTTAGGTCCGGGAGGTGTCTCCGGTATCCATATTGTATCCCCCGCCTCCAATGAATCTATATCATCCGCATCAATCCACTCACCGGTATTGGCTTTAATTACTCTAACATCACCTTTTTCCGCACGCCAGCCGAAACCGCCGGCTAACTGGATATAATCTTCAACTGTTAATTTCCGGTCATATATTATATTTCCAGGATTTACGACCTGCCCTAATAGTATAACATAATTCCTGGCTTCCGGAACATAAACACTGTCCCCCTTCCTTAACGTTATATTTTCCAGAAGATCACCTTTCTTGAAAAGCTCAACAAAATCTACTACTACTCTTCCTACTCTTTGACGCGACTTAGCTTTTAAATAGTTATATTCATCATCGGTCATGTCGGCTCTCGGGATAGTTTTTAATCTTTCATATTCCGGGTCTTCCACTTTTGAACCGATTGTCCTTGTTAAAGATGCATCTGCGAGTGAGGCTTCTTTACGGAATCCTCCCGCCTCCCCGATAACATCAATTAAAGTTGTTTGATTTTCAACAATTTTATAATATCCCGGATATTTAACATATCCGGCTATCTTAACAAACTTCTCATCAAAATAGTTGGGTATTGCCCGTATAAGTATTTTATCTTTATTCTTCAATATTTTTTGATTAGCTGAGAGTTCATCGTATGAATAATAACTACTTTCTTCACTTTTCCCATCCCGCTCAAAACTGACTACTTCTATAGTGTCTGTCCTTGCATCGTTTAATAAACCGCCGCTGAGCTTTATAAAATTAATTATAGTCTCTCCTTCAATAAATTCATATATACCTGGAAATTTAATCTCACCTTCTATTGATACAGTTTTATCCACTTTATCTATTAATACTATATCTCCATCTCTTAGAAGTGGATTATTACCTTTATTTCCCAGTCTTATAAAGGAAAGGAGATCATACTTCTTTATTATGCTGTCCTTACTTATGATTTTAATATTTCTATAATCAGCAGTTTTTTTTAATCCTTCGGAATGGCTGATTAAATCCATTAATCGTGAATTACCTGCAAGAACAAAAGAAGCAGGTTTAACTACATCTCCCAACAATGACACTTTTATTTTTCTTATATTGATTAGAGATACAAAAACATCTACATTTTTGTAGTATTTGTTTATTGCTTCAAGTATTTTTCTTTTTGCTTCCGTTAGATTCGTATTATTAAGATCTACACCGCCCACTTTCGGTATATATAGAATTCCATCATGATTTATTCTCAAGTTTAAAGGGATTTCCTCCAAACCATTTATTGATACAAATATTTTATCACCCGGTCCGACAATATATTCATCAGGATCTACACTCTCATTATCTTCATTATTGTACATCTGTTGATTAGCCAATAGTGAATCTTTAGAAAAAATTCTTTCCCTATAACTAGGCAGCTGATGAACTCCGGGCTGCATCTGCGATTTTATAGACGGGGTTACAATAAAAAAAGTTAGAACTATGAAGAACAAATATTGTTTAATAAAATTTTTATTCAAGTAATTATTTTTAATTTTAATATATTAGGAATAATAAAGATTTAATCTTAAAACTTAAAAAATATCATATTCACTTCAAATTCTAAGATTAATTCTTCTGAGGGCAAAAACACTTACCATAAACCCTAATACCGGACCTATCAATATCAATATTATTAGATAAATCCGGGTTGAATTCAAATAAGATTGAAAAGCTATTAAATTTCCAAAGTATGATATAATTAATATAAATATGCCTAAAGCAATCACGCCGGCAATTAAGCCTATAAATGTTCCATTTATAATAACAGGCATTTTAATTGTCGATAATTTTGCACCGACTAATTTCATTGTTTCCAATTCTTCATGTTTTAAGCTGATAACCAACTTTATTGTACTATAGACAATATAAAGTGAAATCACAAATAAGATCGCGGTAACTATAAATACATATTTTTTAATACTATCTACGAACGAAAGAACTTTATCTGTAAATTTATATTGATAAACAATATCATCGACTCCCTTTATTTTTGAAAGTTCGTTAATTATTTTATCAATAGATTCTTTCTGTACAAATTCGGCATTTAACGTGATAGAATAAGAGACAGGCAAAGGATTATAATCAAGAATTTTTCTAAAATCCTCGCCTGTGTCTTTAATAAAATTTTCGGCAGCTTCGTCTTTATTGATATACTTTATAGAATTTATATAATTTTTATCCTTTAAGATATCGCCAACATTCCGGATTGAAGCATCCGAAAGAGAATCTTTTAGAAAAATATTGATATTCAATTTCTCTTTTAAATTAGTCTGAAATTTACTGGAAACCCTGATTAAAATGATGGAAGCAACTATCAGCAAAACAGAAATGCTTGTAGAAATCAACGATAAAATAAAAGAAGATCTAGCCCTGCCGATAGATTTGAATGCTTCTTTAAACCAAAAACCAATCATTTAGTTACGTATCCGTCTTTTGAAGAATAGTTGTTATAATCCTAATAATTTGATTCATCATTCCAGTGAGTTATTTTCCATATTTGTGTTGACGGATTCTTTCTCAGAGCAAGATTAACTTTACCGTCAACCCTTAATATATATGTAGGACTGATTGTAACGGTCAGACTAAATGCGCGAACAACCGTAGCTTTTAAAGAATCTTCACTTGATAAAGAAATATTGTTCCATATTAAATCAAGTCTCTGCGAATTTTGAAATAAACCGTAGGTTGTCTTCATCTCCTCATCCCTTCCCCAGGAAACATCATAACCTAAATCATAATCCCGGTAAGTGAAAATGAACTCCTGACTTATTAACTCTCCATAAATCAAAGTATCTTTAAATGTATATGCATATTGAAAATTCTTAAATATACCATCAACGGTTTTCTGATCGGAAAGAGTTGAAGAAGAACCTCCTTCGGATGCATCATAAGCAGGAGAAAAGGGGTTCTTACATCCGCTTAACAATAAAATCAGAATAAGAAAATATAAATACCTTCTTTGAAATAAATTCAATTTGCAAGATTTCCTTTTAAGTCGCTCCAGCTTAGACTGGTAGTAGTATTTTTATTATCCTGCCAAAAATAAATGCTCCAAACCGCTCTAGAATCTCTTACCATTTTAAATGTCAAAGTGCCTTCATAGGTTATAGGAGTTATTTCAGAATTTGAGTTTACAAATGGTACGTCCAGTATATATGAGGCAGTATAAAAAGTGCTGTCGCCAAAATTATTTCTTGAGCTTTCATTTAAAGTTAAAACAATCTGACTATTATCGCTAACTTTAATAGACATATTTGTAAAATACTGTTCTTCATTCCTTCGATTCCAATCTATTAAAGTGGGATATTTTGAAGCAGCCTCACTGGATGGTGAGAAATGAAATATTTTATCGGTAAAGGAACTATCGGATAAACAATTTAAATAATTTGTAACATCCTTGTCTTTAAGTGCACTCACTAAATTTTGAATAAGCTGATCAACAGTTGCGGCAGGTTGGAAATCAGAACGGGGCTGTGTAGGCATTTCAGCATCACGTGTATTAAAAATATCGCAGCTCGTTATAATAAAACAAAGTATAAATGATATTCCTAATTTCTTAAAGAAATTAGTTTTGAAATAGATAAATGATTTATTCAAGAATTAGAATTTTTTATGAAAAAAATTTTATTTCCTGGCAATAATAACTATTCTGGGAGAAGTTTCTAAGTCAAAAGTTCTGCCTCTAACTCCTCCAAAAACCTTCTCAATTTTGAATCCTCGCTTCTCTATCTCCCTTATTAATTCATCTTTACAGTACATTCTTACCGATTCCTTAAAATGCTTTTCTTTCCCATCTTTAAGAATTGTAATTTCTTTTATTACTCTTTCACCAACGATTTTCCTTTGCTGAATTATTCTGCTGTGATTTAATTCTTCTTCTGATCTAGGGATTAAATTTTTTTTAACATATTCCCTATTGAAAAAATCAAGAACAAAATAGCCTTTATCATCTAAAAAGTAAAATGTTCTATTAAAAAGTTTAAAATTTTCTTTATCATCTTCAAAATATCCAAAACTGGTAAAAAGGTTAACAACAAGATCAAACTTGGGTTTGATACATAGATTCCGAAGGTCAGCTTCAATAAAATTTATATTTACATTAGCAATACCAGCTGCAATATTAGCAAAATTTAAGAGATTTTTACTTAAATCAACAGCAGATACTTTAAAACCTTTTTGAGCAAACAATATTGAGTGTCGGCCAGCCCCGCAGGCTAAATCAAGAACTTTACCATTCGAGGGCAGATTAATATTTTCTAAAATCAACTCAACTAATTCTTTTGCATCCTGTTCATTCCGGTGCTTATAAACGTTTAAATATTCTTCTGTATTGAACCAGTCTTTAAACCATTCCTTCATACATTCATCTTATATTATAGTTGAAATATGACTTACTGTATAAAAAAATTGTGCCAGGGAAAATATCTCAATTATGGAGATTTGACATGTTAATTCTTAGATTTAATAATCTTATATCCCACTATCAAAAAATATATGTAAATGCTCCTAACCAGATGTGATTAGTTTATATTTCAATTCTACCCAAAACTGCTCTGCTTATAGTGGCCTCATCGGCAAATTCAAGATCTCCGCCTATAGGTAACCCTCTAGCAATTCTTGAGACTTTAATACCCAGCGGCTTGATTACTTTTGCCAGGTATAAAGATGTAGTTTCTCCTTCTGTATCCGGGTTAAGAGCTAATATTATCTCCCGAATTTCTTCAGTTTCAAACCTTTTCAGCAGCTCCTTAATCTTTAATGAATCTGGGTCAATACCGGATAAAGGCGAAAGAACACCCCCTAATACATGGTATTTACCATTGAATTCATGCGTTTTTTCAATTGCCATTACATCACTGGCTTCTTCAACAATACAAATAAGCGAATTATCTCTTTTAGGATTCTTGCATATTTCACATAATTCTTCTTCGGAAATATTAAAACACCTCGAACAAAAACGTAGTTTGGTTTTTAATTCATGAATTGCCCTAACAAGGTTTTCGACAGATTGAAGATCGCTTTTAAGAATATATAAGGCAAGTCTTTGTGCGGTTTTTTTCCCGATACTTGGAAGTTTACTCAATTCTTCAATAGCAGTTTCAAGAGGTCGAGCTATTTGCAATGTCTACAATCCCGGAATATTTAGTCCTGGAGGAATCATCCCTTTTGTAACTTTTGCCATCTCATCTTCTGCAAGTTTTCCAGCGGACTGCAGGACTTTGTTTACAGCAGCGACTACTAAATCTTCCAATATCTCTTTTTCTTCTGATTTTATGACTTGCGGGTCAATCTCAACTGAAATTATCTCTTTATTTCCATTGGCAGTAGCCTTTATCATACCACCGCCGGCTTCTTCGGTAACTGTTATATTTCCAAGTTCACCCTGTACACGCTGCATCTCTGCCTGCATTTTCTGAACCTGTTTTAACATTCCTTGCATTCCGCCCTTCATCCGGTTCCTCCTATAAGTTTATATTTTTGTACATTTTTCTAAAAAAACTATTTATATTTTTTGTAAATATAATATATTGATTTGACTTTGTATACTTAAATTTTATAATTTCTTGTTCTAAATAACAAATTTAGAGATAATTGAGTACTACATTTAATAATAACCGTACTTTATACGAAGAGTTGCATAAAAAAGATCTGCCACTGGATACAGCAGAGTATTTTATTTATGAATATAGCGATTATTACAATGATGGAAGTGAAAAGAAAATCAAGAGCAAGGATTTAGGGGAAAAATTTGCTTCAATTAATGCTTTCTTTTTTGATTATTTAAAAGAATATCATATTCCTGCTTCTTTTGTCAAGCTGATTGAAAAGAATAGTCTGAAATTTATAAAAAACCAGCAATTCCCATTCTTAGTTAAAGTTTTAAATATAACAGATAAAAGAACAGCTAAAATTTTCGGGGATAAAGAGGGAAAAGTATTAAACCTGCCGTTATATGAATTTCATTACGGGGAAAGCCGTGACAGCCTAATTTCGGAAAGTCATTTAATCTCTTATAGTCTTTGTACAAATGATGAATTGAAATTAATAAACAGGATGTGTTCCAAAATAAATGCTGTGCTTAAATCTTTCTTCGAAAGAAGAAATTTGCTGCTTGCAGAAGTCTGCTGTATTTTTGGTAAAAATGATGAAAAAATCTTTTTAATAGGTGATTTTACTCCTAAAAGCTTAAAAATACTACCCCTTGATCAGGAAAGCAAATGGAGTGATCCTTATAAACTTACAAATTCATCCCAAATTAAAAACTATACTAACCAGCTTTACAATTTGATGAGTGCTTAATAAATGCTTACAAAATATGGATATTCTACTTTAGGAATAATTTCAATTGTCGCATTTATTCTTATTTCTTCCAGTTTTTTCTTCAGTAATGGTTATTTAAAAGCTATTTTAATTATCTTACCTGCGTTATTTTTATTATTCTCTTTAAATTTTTTTAGAGACCCTGACAGAACTCCTCCAGATAAAGATAATGTAGTGGTTTCACCGGCTGATGGAAAAGTTCTTTTCGTAAAAGAGGTAGAAGATAACAAATTTATTAAAGGTAAGGCTAAGCAGGTTTCTATCTTTATGTCGCCTTTAGATGTCCATGTAAACAGAATACCTATTTCGGGAAAAATTGATTATTTAAAATACTATCCCGGAGAATATATTGCTGCTTTTGAGGATAAAGCATCTGAACTAAATGAAAGAGTAGAATTTGGAATAATGAGTAAATCCGGCAAAGTTTTATTTACACAAGTTGCAGGTTTTGTTGCACGAAGGATAATTTACGAATTAAAGATGGGGGATAGTGTTGAAATAGGTAAAAGATTTGGAATGATTAAATTTGGCAGCAGAGTTGACGTTGTAGTACCTTTCGAATGGCAGGAGAAAGTTGAAAAAGATGAAAAAGTTACTGCAGGTGAGTCAATTCTATTTGAATATAATAAATAATGAATCGATTTAGAGTAACACGATCTGTTATACCCAATCTTTTTACTGCAATGAATATGTTCTCAGGCTTTCTTTCAATAATTAATGCGAGCCAGGGAAAGTATTATTATTCGGCAATTTTAATAATTATAGCCGCTTTATTTGACGCTTTAGATGGAATAATGGCCAGGTTAACAAAATCGAGCAGCGAACTTGGAGTTGAACTCGATTCACTTTCCGATATAGTAAGTTTTGGCGCCGCACCTGCTTATTTAATTTATTCAACCTATTTACATGACTTCAATGCAGCCGGAATAGTTATAAGCTCGTTATTATTAATTGCAGGCGGGTTCAGACTTGCAAGATTTAATGTTCAGCTGGTCGGATTTAATAAAGAATACTTCGTAGGTCTGCCCATACCTTCTTCAGGAATCACTATTGCAGCATTCGTTCTTACATACTATGAAAAAGTAAATGGCTTTCCACACCCTTATAACAGTTACATTATTCCTATGGTTTTAATACTCTCCTTTTTAATGGTCAGCCGGGTCAAATATGATACTATCCCGAAACCATCTATTAAAGGGATTAAAAATAAACCGTTTCATTATATTTTTATCACAGCTGCAATAATTCTTCTTATAATAACTTCTGGTAAAGCATTATTCTATATTTTTGTTTTCATTATTGTATTTGGTATTTTTCGTTATATTTATACTATTATTTCCAAAAAAAGTAAACAATAATACATTTTTTTTATTATTGAGAAACCGGCATATAAATGTTCAAAGCAAAAGTTTTAATTAAAAGAAGACCATCTATATTAGACCCTCAGGGCAAAGCCGTTGAAAAAGGGGCAGAACATCTCGGACTGAAGAATATAAAAGATACCAGAATTGGTAAATACATCGAATTTATTGTCGATACACAAAATAAATCTACTGCGGAAAATGAAGTAAACGAATACTGCCATAAACTCCTTGCTAATCCTATAATGGAAGATTATGAATTCTCATTGGAAGAGATCAAATGAGACCAAAGTTTGGTGTAGTTGTATTCCCTGGCTCGAATTGTGATCATGATGCTTATTATTCATTAAAGAAAATATTAGGTTTTGATGTCGCTTTTCTTTGGCATAAAGATACTAACCTTGAAAATTCAGATGTTGTTATTCTTCCCGGAGGATTTTCTTACGGAGATTATCTAAGAACCGGAGCTATTGCAAGGTTCTCGCCAATCATGAAGCCCGTTATAGATTTTGCTAAAAAAGGGGGCTGCCTGATAGGTATCTGTAATGGTTTTCAGATACTGCTTGAAGCAGGGTTATTGCCCGGTGTTTTATTGAAAAATAAATCTCTACAATTTGTTTGTAAAGATGTTTATCTTTCAGTTGAAAATAAAGATACTGTTTTTACAAGAGGTATTGAAACTAAGAATAGATTAAAATTTCCAGTCGCTCATGGTGAAGGTAATTATTTTGCCGATGAAGATACACTAAAAAAGCTGAAAGATAATAATCAAATAGTTTTTAAGTATGCACCAATGAATGATAATAAAGATTTTAATCCAAATGGATCAATTATGGACATTGCAGGAATTGTAAATAAAGAAAAGAATATTTTAGGTTTGATGCCGCATCCCGAACGAAGTTGTGATCCTATTTTAGGTAAGACAGATGGTTCCTTGTTATTTAATTCCATTGCAAGTTCATTTTTAAATTAAAAGGTGGTAATATGTTTGGAAATTTAGGTGCCGGAGAAATAATTCTTATCTTATTAGTCATTTTAATCCTTTTTGGTGCAAAGAAAATCCCCGAATTAGCCAAAGGTCTTGGTAAAGGAATGAGTGAATTCAAGAAGGGATTAAAAGACGTTGAAGAAGAAATAAAATCGGGCGAAAAAGAAAAAAAACCTGAAAACAAATAGAAGAATATTCAATTTTATATTTTAACGAGGCATTAAGATGTTCGAGAATATCGGGTTCAGTGAGTTATTAATTATATTAGTAGTTGTATTAGTACTTTTCGGCGCAAAAAGAATACCTGAATTAGCCAAAGGACTTGGAAAAGGAATTAGCGAATTTAAGAAAGGCCTGAAAGATGTAGAAGATGAAATTAAAACTACTGACGATAGAAGCCCAGGGACAAAACAGATTTCTTAAATCTTAATAATTTATTCCCCTCAGTTTTTCTTTTATAAAATCTTTTAATAGAAGGTTTCATACTTGACTCCATATTTTAACTTCTCCGATAAGATACAGAGTATAAAACAAAACAAACTTTCCTTAGTTGAGAATATTGATTTTTTTTTAAGAAGAATTGAAGAGAATGACCATCTAAATGCTTTCAATTTTGTGTTTAATGATGAGGCTAAAAATCAGGCAATCAGAATTGAAAAAAAAATAAAAGAGGGAAAACATGGGAAGCTGGCTGGCCTAGTTACAGCAGTAAAGGATGTTCTTTCAATTAAAGATAAACCTACCACCTGCTCTTCAAAAATTCTGAAAGATTTCAATGCACTATATACGGCAACTGCGGTTCAAAGACTAATTGATGAAGATGCCATCATTATCGGAAAAACTAATTGTGATGAATTCGCTATGGGCTCATCAAATGAAAATTCGGCATTTGGCAATGTACTGAACCCTATCGATAATTCAAGGGTTCCCGGAGGTTCAAGCGGTGGTTCGGCTGCAGCAGTTTCAGCATACCTATGTGATGTTTCTTTAGGAACCGATACCGGCGGTTCTATTAGACAGCCTGCAGCTTTTTGCGGTGTTTACGGATTAAAGCCAACATACGGAAGAGTTTCACGGTTTGGTTTAACAGCATTTGCATCTTCTTTCGATTCAATCGGACCGTTCGCAAATAATGTTGAAAATATAGCTGCTGTCCTTGAAGTAATTTCTGGAAAAGACAGTCAGGATTCAACTTCATATAATATTTCTGTGCCTTATTTTTCTAAAGAGCTGGGATTAAACGGTAATAAGCCAAAATTTGGAATTGCTAAAGAATATTTCTCGGAAGGTTTATCTACTGAAATCAAAAGTACAATAGATGAATTAATAGAAAAACTAAGACAAGATGATTTTGAAATTGTTAATATTGATCTTCCTTTGACTGATTATACGATTGCTGCATACTATATAATAACAACCGCTGAAGCTTCTTCCAATTTAGCCCGTTATGATGGTGCTAGGTACGGGTATAGAACAGAAGATAGTCAAGCATTAGTTGATATGTATAAGTCTTCAAGATCAGAAGGTTTTGGCGAAGAAGTTAAAAGAAGAATAATGCTTGGTACATATGTTTTATCAGCAGGTTATTATGATGCATACTATAGAAAAGCACAGAAAGTAAGACGTTTAATAAAGAATGATTTTGACAGGGCATATAGTGAAGTTGATTTAATTTTAACTCCAACTACTCCAACTACTCCTTTTAAAATAGGAGAAAAGTCAAATGATCCCCTCGAAATGTACTTAAGTGATATATACACTACATCTGCAAACCTCGCAGGGATACCGGGAATTAATATACCTGTGTCAAGAAATTCTGAAAACCTACCTATAGGCGTTCAGCTATTAGCGAACCAATTCGATGAATCGACTCTCCTAAGAATGAGCTATTATATTCAAGAGAATTACCTGAAATAAATAAAATAAATCTTATTTCTTTGCAAATTGAAAAACACATCTTTATTTTAAAGTTTCAATTTGTTATTCTAATCTTAATCAGGAGTTTAATATGTCCAGAAAAAAAATAGCTTTAATAGGCGGCGGGCAAATTGGGGGAGTTTTAGCACAATTAGCAGTAACTAAAAAATTAGGTGATGTCGTTCTGTTTGACATTGTTGAGGATATGCCTCAAGGTAAATCACTTGATATTGCAGAAGCCTCAAGGATAGACGGCTTTGATTGCAAAGTTACCGGAACAAACTCATATAAAGATATAAGTAATGCCGATCTTGTGATTATAACTGCCGGACTTCCACGCAAACCCGGAATGAGCAGGGATGATCTTTTAACAACCAACGCAAAGATTATGAAGTCTGTTGCAGAAGGTGTTAGAGATAATGCGCCTAATGCTGTAGTAATAATAATTTCAAATCCCCTGGATGCCATGGTAACCTTATTCAAAAAAGTTACCGGGTTTCCGGCTAACCGGGTATTGGGGCAGGCAGGGGTTTTAGATTCTTCAAGGTTCTCTACATTTATAGCATGGGAGCTTGATGTTTCAGTAAAAGATGTGAATGCAATGGTATTGGGAGGTCATGGTGATACTATGGTTCCAATAGTCAGGTATGCGAATGTTAACGGTATTCCGGTTATGGAATTACTGGAGAAAAAATATAAAGACAGCAGTAAAGCCAAAGAAGTAATGAAGAAAATGGTTGAACGGACAAAAATGGCTGGTGGTGAAGTTGTTAAATTATTAAAAACAGGATCAGCATTTTATTCACCTGCAGCATCTGCAATTACAATGGCTGAAGCTATCTTAGGAGATGAAAAAAGAATTCTCCCGGTTTGTGCTTTTCTGAATGGAGAATTCGGGGTTAATGGTTATTATCTAGGAGTTCCTGCAGTTTTAGGAGCCAATGGAGTCGAAAGAGTTATTGATTTTGATTTAGATGAAGAAGAGCAATCAGCATTTAATAATTCCATCAACGCAGTAAAAAGTCTTGTTGAAAGTATGGAAAAACTGGGATTTTAGTTAATTGAGGTTATTAGAGACGCTCCCGCTGAGCGTCTCTACAAAATGTAAATCAGGCAGGATAAACATTAACGAATTTTCTATTCCCTCTTCTGGTTTCGAATTTTACTATCCCATTAGCAACTGCAAATAGAGTATCATCGCTTCCGATTTTTACATTATTACCGGGATGAAATTTAGTTCCTCTTTGTCTTACTAATATATTCCCTGCGACTACATTCTCACCGCCAAATCTTTTAACTCCAAGTCTCTGGGAATTACTGTCTCTGCCGTTTCTTGATGAACCCTGACCTTTTTTATGAGCCATTTTAAACTCCTATCCTATCTTAGTAATTTCTATTCTGGTTAACTGCTGCCTATGTCCATTCTTCTTTTCATAGCCTTTTCTTCTTTTCTTTTTGAAGACTACGACTTTACCATCTTTTACATGTTCTAAAACTGTAGCTGATACCTTTAAACCTTCTACTGTCGGATTTCCTATTTTAGTTTCTTTATCATCACCAAACATTATTATATTATCAAAGGAAATTTCTGAGTTTAGTTCCTTATCTAATTTAGGAACATAATACTTTTTATTTTCCATTACCTTAAATTGCTGTCCATTTATATCAACGACTGCAAACATTTTTACCTCTTGTTTCTAAAATGAACAACAAATTTACGGATTTACAAATAATGTGTCAATTTTTTAAATAAAATTTATTTTATCGAATATTTTACCGTATACTTATTTATTTCTTTAATCTGAAGGAGAATTCACTCCCCTTTCCTATCTCACTTTTAACTTCAATTGCTGAACCATGTGCTTCCGTAATATGTTTAACAATTGCCAGACCTAAACCGGTCCCTCCTACTGCCCTTGACCGGGCTTTGTCTACCCTGTAAAATCTTTCAAATATCCTGGCAATGTCTTCTTCCGGAATTCCAATCCCCGTATCCTTTATTATTATTTTCCCGAATTTTTGTTCTTCTTCAACCAAAATTTCTACTTTTCCCTGTTCAGTGTATTTAATGGCGTTTGTAATCAAATTTATAAGGACCTGCCTTAATTTATTTTTATCTCCTAAAAGCTGAAGATTTTCTCTTACCGGGATAAAAATTAACTCCAGGTTCTTTTCTTTTGCCATAGACTCCAGTTCTTTAATTAAAGGAGTTAAATATTCATTAATATTAAAATATCTGAAGCTCATGCGCATTTCACCCGATTCAATCATAGAAATATCGATAAGATCATTTAATAAATTGCTCAGATTGATTGTATGCTGGTTTGCCTTTTCCAGAAAATATTTATTAACTTTTTTATCATTGATTGCACCATCCAGAAGAGTTTCGACATATCCCTGGATTGCAAAAATCGGAGTCCGGAGTTCATGTGAGACATTTGCTAAAAATTCGGTCCGCATCTTTTCAAGTCTTGTCAGATAGTTTATATCATTTTTCATTTTCTCAAACATCTTTTGAATTTCTTCCTGTACACCACGAAGATTCCTGGAAATTTTTATTTCCTCAGCATTAGTTAAGTAATTCTTCCGGATTTTATAAATTACATTTTGAATATTATTTAATTCTTTAAGCCTTTTTCTTCCAATGAAGTTTATAAAAATGAGACTAAAAAGAAATGAGAGAATGATAAAAAGGAGGAAGTATCCTGATTCACCGAAGATTATATAAACCAGGAGGAGAAAAGAAATATAGAGGAGAAAATATTCTTTTAAATAAACACGGGCAGAAGAAAAATTTGATTTAATTTCATTCCACACTTTTAAATCTATATCCTACGCCTTTTACAGTTTCGATAAGGTCGGAATAATTTTGAAGCTTTTCTCTGATTTTTCTAATATGTACATCAATTGTTCTATCAACTACATAGACATCGTTTCCCCAAACATCTTTTAATAAAATTTCCCTGCTGAATACTTTTCCGGGATTATTAGCAAGATAGTATAAGACTTCAAATTCTTTTTTGGGAAAAACCTTCTCATTTCCATCCAGATAAATAACGTATTTTTCTCTGTCAATAACTAAAGGACCGATCGTAATTTTATTTGGTTTTGTATTATGATCGGAATCAGTTTTCCTTAAATTAGATTTAACGCGCGCAACAAGTTTTTTAGGTGAAATGGGTTTTTGAATATAATCATTAGCCCCTAATTCAAGGCCTAAAATTTCATCAACTTCGCCTGATTTTGCAGTTAAAAATACTACCGGAATTTTTTCATAGCCCTTCATATTCCTTATTCTTTTGCAGACTTCATAACCATCAAGCTTAGGCATCATTATATCCAGTAATATCAAATCAGGTTTTTCAGATATTTTTTTCAGCGCCTCAATTCCATCATAGGCTTTAATTACATCAAATCCTTCCTGAGATAAATTATATTCAAGAAATTCAACTATATCAGGTTCATCGTCGACTAATAGAATTTTGGTTTTCATTTTTATTATAAATTACTAAGGTTTTACTTCTACTTTTCGAATTGAAGAGTCATACATACTTTCTAAAATCTTCATTCTTAAAAGAGCTTCTTCACCGGAAGAGAATACGGGATTGAGCCCCCTTACCGCGCCTAAAAAATTCTTTAATTCATTTTCGTATGATTTTTTGAATAAGCTTAATGGATTTTCCTTCTGTGAAGGAGTAAGGTCAATTATCTGTTCCCCGGTTTTTTTGAAAACTCTAAATGGATTAAGAGAAGCAAATCCTTTCTTTCCATGGATGTTTAAATAGAAAGTATCTTTCTCAACGGGCAAAGACCAGCTTGATTCGAGACTAATGAGAGAAGAATTCTTACACCTTAAAAGACTCACAGATGTATCTTCAACATTTTTAGTAAACTGATTAAAATTTTGTGTTGTCACAGTTTCAATAGATGGAAAATCAAGCAGCCAAAGTGATAGATCAAGCAATAGGATGCCTAAATCTATTATAACGCCTCCGCCGGATTCCTCTTTTTTAGTAAACCATTTCTCGCTGCTGCTTGGTCTCCTGATCCATCCGCATTTAATATAAAAAGGTTCGCCGATTTCACCTGAAGAAAGAATGCTTTTTAAAAGCATAGCATCGGGACGAAATCGCAGGTTCATGCCGACCATGACCTTCTTTTTATATCTTTTTGCTGTACTTACAACTTGTTTAACTTCATTATATGTCCGGGCAAGTGGTTTTTCAATTAATATATCCTTTTTGGCTTTTAGACAATCAATGGCAACATCTTTATGTGAACTAGTCGGTGTTGCAATAATAACAGCATCTGTATCGCTTTTTTCCAGCATTTCATGATAATCAGTATATTTTTCTTTTATATTAAACTTGTCGGCAATCGTGGTTAATCTGCTTTTTCTTATTTCAGCAACAGCAGTAACAACAGCATTATTAATTTTAGCAAAATTAGGAAGGTGTACTAATTGAGCGATTGTTCCAAGTCCGATTATCCCTATTTTAGTTTTCTCCATTAAACAGCGACCTTTTGTTTAATACTTTGATTTTTACAAAAAGCCTTGACTTTTTTAGCTATTCCATCCGGATCAATCTCCAATATATGATGAAGTTCGCTTTGAGTACCATGATTAATAAATTTATCGGGTATTCCTATTCTGAGAATATCATTTTTATAATTTTTTTCATTTAAATATTCAATAACAGCCGATCCGAATCCGCCGATTAAAGTATTTTCTTCGAGAGTAACAATTTTATGATGCCTGACAGCGATATCATCAAGCATAGCTGTATCTAATGGTTTTATAAATCTCATATTTATAATTTCGGAATGAATACCCTCTTCCTGAAGAAGCTTTGAAGCTTTAATAGAATAATCTACCATAGAACCAACTGCAAGTAGTGCAACATCATTTCCACTCTCAATACATTCTGCTTTACCAATTTCAATTGTATCGAAACCCTCTTTTAATTTAACCCCAAGAGCAGATCCACGCGGATATCGAAGGGCAACAGGACCATTTTTATAATTAACAGCAGTATAAAGCATGTCTCTTAACTCAGATTCATCCTTAGGAGCCATAATAACCATTCCCGGTATAAGCCTTAGATAAGATAAATCAAATGACCCATGATGAGTGGGTCCATCCGAACCTACAAGTCCTGCTCTATCAAGAACAAAAACAACATGTAGGTTTTGTATCCCGACATCATGAACAATTTGGTCAAAACCTCTCTGGAGGAATGTAGAATAGATTGCAACTACTGGGATAACTCCTTGAGTAGCCAATCCGGCCGCAAAAGTTACCGCATGTTCTTCAGCAATACCTACATCAATATAATTATGGGGAAAATTCTTTTGAAGAATATCCAGACCCGTACCATCAGGCATTGCACCGGTTATGCCGACTACCTGAGGATTATCTTTAACAATTTCGGTTAGAGCATTGCCGAATATCTTTGTATAAGATGGAGGACCATCGGCTTTTTTGAAAGCTTTTCCCGTTAACTTATCAAAAGGGATTGAAGCATGAAGCTTTTGTTTGTCCCCTTCTGCAGGTTCGTAACCTTTTCCTTTTTGAGTAATTGCATGAACCAGAATGGGGCCGCTTAAATTTTTTACCTGTTCAAATATTTTTATCAATTGATGCAGATTGTGCCCGTTGACGGGACCAAAGTATCTGAATCCCAATGCTTCGAAAAGCATTCCCGGAGTCACAACAGCTTTTATTCCATTTTCCAATCGAACGGCAATTTTTCTTAATCTATCACCAAATTGGTCGAGTTTACCGGTTAAATCCCAAATCTGGCCTTTGAATTTATTGTAATCAGGATGTGCAATCATTTCAGTGAAATAATTTGAAATCTGCCACACATTTGGAGCTATTGACATATTATTATCATTTAATACTACGATTATATTTGATTTTAATATACCAGAGTTATTCATAGCCTCATAAGCCATCCCGCCTGTCATAGCACCATCACCTATTACAGCAATTATCTTTTTATCATCGTGATAAATATCTCTTGCATAAGCCATCCCTAATGCAGCTGAGATAGAAGTTGAAGCATGCCCGGCACCGAAAGTATCATATTCACTTTCAGATCTTTTTAAGAATCCGCTAATACCATCAAGTTTCCTTATCCTTTTTAGAGCCTCTTTCCGTCCTGTTAATATTTTGTGGGGATAGGCTTGATGACCTGTATCCCAGACTACTAAATCGTTCGGAGTATTAAATACTTTATGTATTGCAACAGTAAGCTCTACGGCACCAAGCCCACCGCCGAAATGCCCGCCTATTTCGGATATAACGTCAATTAAGTATTCTCTAATATCCGAACATAAAATTTTTAATTGTGGAATATCAAAATTTTTGATATCACCAGGATAATTGACTTTTGAAAGTACCTTATATTTCTCTTCTTCAGCCATGTTAAAACAGAACTCCTATCATTGCTGGTTATTGTTCAAATAAATCTTCATCCTTCATCGTCATACTACTAATCTTCTTTTTCAGTTCAGTAATTTTCAACTCGGCATTGTTCAATACTGTCAAACAATTCCTTGATATTAATACCCCTTCTTCAAAAAGTAGAATTGCTTCTTCCAGCCCAATATCATCCTTTTCCAATAATGAGGAGATTTCTTCTAATCTAATGATATCAATTTCAAAAGAATTATTGTTTTTTTTACTAGACATAATCAATATTAATTATTTAGCTAAAATATAAAAAAATTAAGCATTTTTGAAGGAAATTATTCTCTTTTTTTAAGCAAAATTTCATCATCATAAAACCGCAAAATAGTCTCCTTATCTTCATTAAATGAACTTTTTCTGGTGATATATTTTGAATTCTGTTTAACAAGCACAAATCCTTTTTTAAGCTGCCTGCTTATATCATGCGATTCAATCGTCCTAAATAAAATTTCAATTTTATTTTTATTTGCCAGAAATTTACGTTCAATATTTTTAATTAGTTTATAAATTACATTATCGACCTGCTGCGATTTTCTTCTAATCATATCCATTGGAACTCTATAGCCGTATGAATTCAGGTTGTGATAAATATATGTTCTAAGTTTTCCAATAATAAAATCAGTTTGTCTGGATGACTCATTTAAAAATTTATTTATAAAAGCAGTGAAATCTTCCTTACTGGGAGTAGTAATTTCTATGGCAGCAGAAGGAGTAGGGGCCCTTAAATCCGCAGTAAAATCAGCTATTGTAAAGTCGACCTCATGCCCGATACCTGTAACTATAGGAATCTTTGAATTAAAAATTTCTCTTGCTACAATTTCTTCATTAAAAGCCCACAGGTCTTCAATCGAACCACCCCCTCTTGCTAAAATAATGACATCTATATCTTCAATTTCATTAAGCTGTCTGATGCTATTAACAATTTCTCCGGCAGCCCCCGAGCCTTGAACGCTTGCCGGTGCAATCACTAGTTCTACCAAAGGGAATCTTCTTTTAGCGATATTAATCATATCCTGTAAAGCGGCACCGTCAATAGCAGTAACAATTCCAATTTTTCGAGGAATAATTGGAATTTGCTGCTTTAATTTTTTATCAAACAATCCTTCGGCAGCTAGTTTCTGTTTTAATGCTTCAATAGCAGCTTGGAGCTCACCAACACCTGCAGGTTTCATTGATCTGACATCAATCTGGTAATTCCCCCTTGGCGGATAAACGGAAATTTTCCCATTTACGATTACATTCATTCCGTCTTGCGGAGTAAAGAAAACATAATTATTAAATCCCCTCCACATTGTGCAGCATATTATAGCGTTAGAATCTTTTAAATTGAAATACCAGTGCCCGGAAACATGGGATTTAAATCCTGATATTTCTCCCAGTACAGATATCTGAGAAAATTGATCTTCAAGAGAATGTTTAATTTCCTGGGTAATTTGCGAAACTGTTAAAATCATTTTACAAGTATAAAGGTAAAAGTAAAAAGGTACAAAATATTTTTCATTAATTTATTAAATAATGAATCGAGCCTTACTTCTCTTTTCTAAAAATAAGGCAATACTGATGATGCCGGTTCGATACCCATGCATTATTTATTCCAAGGGCAATTAGAGGCTTATCATCCTGCAGCCAGATTTTTTCATCTTTTAATACCCAGCTCTTATTGTTTCTTTTTGTTAAAGATATAGCAGTATCAAAAGCTAACGGAAAGAGCCTGCTCTTATAATAAACATTATTAGTTATAATTGTTAAGTAGCTGTTGTATTTTGTAACGTCATAAACACTATCAAATACTTTTGCCTGTTTCTCAATAAATTCATCATAGTCTATTAAATTACCCAGATCATTTTCATCATTAGAATACTTTGTAGACAAACCTTTTCCACTTCTCAATTTTTGACGTAATGAATTTCTTTCAAGCTGATTCCAGTAGGGTGGAGATGTAATAACATAGTCAAAATGATTTTTTATTTGATTATCTTTTAGTAATTTTTTTAAATGGATAGAAGAACCATTTATTGGAATAATTTGATTAGCTGCAGAGGTTTTTATTCTTTTTTTAGTAGTTAAATAATATTCTTTAGATAGTTCGATTCCAACACAGTTTCTATTTAGGTTAGCTGCTGCTATTAAAGAGCTTCCTGTTCCCATAAAAGGGTCCAGTATCCAGTTCCCTTCTTTCGTAA
>CAVUOL010000080.1:0-6146 GCA_963742995.1 uncultured Ignavibacteriales bacterium | reverse complement strand
ATGAGGGAGCTGGATTCCCTTATTTTTGAATTGAATTTCAACATTTAATAAAAAGAATTATTTACTGAAGTTACGCAAAGTTGTCATTCTGAACGGAACGAAGTGGAGTGAAGAATCTCAAAAGTTTAATTTTATGCAATTCTGGAATAATTCTTTTCACTCTTTTCATAAAAATTTTCATTTTGCGTAACTTCAGTTATTTAGTAAAAAATTAAAGATCATAATCTTTAAGCTTCCTGTAAAAAGTCCTTTCACCTATCTTCAACTTTTTGGCGGCTTCCTTTTTATTCCCTCTTGTATAAGCCAGGGCATTCTTTATTGCTTCCTTTTCAACTTCTTCAAGAGGTATGACATCTTCAGTATGATTATTATTTCCTTGTGTAAAAACCTCATTTTGATTATGATATATCAGGTCTTTTAGCTCTAAAATATCTTTTTTTATTTCAAATAATGCTCTATATAATAATTCCCTATCTACTTCTTCCGGAGATTTCTTTAAATAAACCGGAAGATTACGTAAGGATGTATTTTTCCTATCGTCAGTTAGAAGTGTGGAAAAAGAAGTAGCATCCAATCGGTCGTATTTATTTAATGCCATGGCGGTTTCAATGGTATTCTTTAACTCTCTTATATTTCCCGGCCACGAATATTCTTTAAGTAAATTCAATGCATCATCCGTAATTTCGGGAACTTTTATATGATTTGCTTCTGCATACTGCAGGGCGAAAAAGTTAACTAACTCTTCTATATCTCCTTTTCGGGTTCTCAATGGAGGTATACTTAATGTTACAGCTTTAAGCCGGAAATAAAGATCCCTTCTGAATTTTCTTGAATCAACTTCATCTTGCAAATTTTTATTAGTCGCTGCAATAATCCTTACATCAACTTTTGTTACAGTTTCAGCTCCAATACGCATAAATTCCTTAGTTTCCAGCACCCTCAATAATTTAACTTGAGTAGTTAAGGGCATTTCTGCAATTTCATCTAGAAAAAGCGTGCTTCCATCTGCAATTTCAAAATAACCCTTCCTGCTCTCTACAGCACCTGTAAAGGAACCTCTTTTATGCCCGAATAATTCACTCTCGAGAATCCCTTCCGGGATTGCACCGCAGTTTACAGTAACCATTTGCTTATCGGACCTGTTACTATATCCGTGAACAGCCCTTGCAAATATCTCCTTACCAACTCCACTCTCACCATAAATAAGTATCGATATATCCGACTTTGCAACCTGCATGGTTATATCAGCAAGATCATTTATTTCTTTTGAATCTCCTATTATTCCGTATTCTTTTTTAAACTGGTCTATTGTCATTTTTATAAGTTATTTTTCTCTTCTAAATATATCATATTTTATCCCTTAATTAAAGAAAGAAATATCACCGTTGGCTTTAAACCCTATATAAAAATCATACATTGCCTTAGCTTTAGAGCCAATGTGAATATCATTAACCAACAGTTTTAACTGTTGGTTAATAGCGTAAAAACAAAGCTATTTTTCAACCGTTTCAACGGTTTTTAGGTATTTTCACCAGCCTCTTTAGCCAATGAAAATTAACTTATAAGACATTTTTAATCTTTTAATATTTGCACCACACCCCCTTTATCAGCAGACAATCCAGCGATTTATATCTCAATACTCAATACTAAATACTAAATACTAAATACTATCTTACATCCATCTGTTGCCGGGATAATGTTCTCATTCATTTTTGTAATATCGAATAACAATTTTTCATCTTCATCACTTATGTGGGTAAGGTATAATTTATGGGGATTCAATATCTCAAATGCTTCCAATAAGTCTTTGAAATCAATATGAGTAATTTCACTTATCATTATATCTAATGTTTGATCTCTAAAAAGATATAAATCTTCCATGCCTCCGATATCTCCACTATAAAAAACCTTCTTATCGTTTATCAGTATTAAAATACTACTCGATATAAAGTTCAATTCTCTTTCATCAGCGTATTCTTTGTATTTATTTAAATGAGAGTTCTGCTTTGCTGTAAAACTTAGATTATCGATTATACTGAAAAACTCATCATGATTAAAAGTTTCAATAATAATTTCAAATCCCATCTTCTGCTTAAATAAATAGGAATAGTATAAATAATCTTCAATAACTCTTTTCAAATGTTTATTAATAAATATATGAAAAGGATTATTTCTTCTGACTAATTTCATCTGAACGATTAATGATGCCAGCCCTGAATAATGATCTGGATGAAGATGTGTCAAAAGAATTCCATTAATATCAGAGAATTTAATATTCTGCGAAAGGAGACCCCTTGATATCCCGTCCCCCGCATCAATAAGCAGGTTGTAATTTTGATAAGAAACTATAAACGAAGAAAAATACCTTTTTAATGAAGCCTTCCCTGAACCTGTACCAATAAATATAATTTCCGGTTTACTCATGGAAGATCAACTATTCTTCCGTCTAATTTGAATTCTTTATTTATTACGTGAAGGAAATTTTCCGCCTCTTCCCTGCTTTCAAATTTGCCCACATATACAACTTTAAATGTAGTGCCGGCAACTATCTTATCCTTAGTCTCTGAAAAGAAGCCATTATCTTCAAAATTCTTTTTAAAGATGCTGCATTTGATGACTGCGTAAATGCACCAGCCTGGATGGTGAATTTATATTTAGGCTGATCCTCTTCGGTTAATTTACTCGAACTTTTTGTCTCCTTCTTTGTAATCTGCTCAGTTGAGGGAATAGCTCTGTCTGCAACTTTTAAATAAGGTGAAATCGGGTAATCACTTTTCAGCTTATCCCGATTTTTTTTAGCTTTATCATAATCGCCGTTTGCGTAATTGAAAGAAAAAACTCTATAAAGCGCCGCATCCGCATACCTGCTTTTAGGATATTTATCCAATATTTTTGAATAGGTTACAATTGCTTTATTACCATCATTAGTTAAAACACCTTCCAAAAACATTATTGACGGACTATCCGGATTTTTTGCAATTAAAGAAGGAAGCTCAGCCTCAACAACTTTTTTGTTCCCGTCTTCTATCTGCTTTAAATAAGGAATTATATCTACATCTTGAGAATAAATAAACTGGGAAAGAAAAAGGATAAATAAAATTATAACTGTTTTCATTTAACTCATTATAATCAATTTTATTGCAAGATATTAATTATGTCATTAACCAATGGATTTATCCATTGGTTCAAATGATATACCCCCCACTCCCAAAACGGTTTCAACCGTTTTATATTGCAAGATATTAAATTGCTATATTGTTTTTAATCTCACAATCTAATCTTTCTCCTGCAATTTTGTAATCTTGTAATTGTTCTCCAAATAACGTCGCTGACGTAGCGCGATTTATTTTAACTCTTATATAATCTCCAACTTTAGTATTTTCATTAAAGGGAATAATTACAACTTTATTTGTATCTGTCCTGCCTGATAAGAACTGATCTGACTTTTTACTTAAGCCCTCTATTAATATTATTTCCTCTTTATTGATCAAGTCCTGGTTTAATTCATATGATATCTTTTGCTGAACATCTATTATTTCCTGGAGACGTTTGGTTTTTACTTCATCCGGCACATCATCTCCCATCTTATAAGATTTTGTCCCTTCACGGGGCGAGTACTTAAACATATAAGCGCCGTCATATTTAACTTCCCGCATAATATCTAAAGTCATAACATGGTCTTCATAAGTTTCTGTTGGAAATCCCGCAATTATATCTGTGGAAAAGCTTACTCCCGGAATTATTTTCTTTGCTTTCTCAATCAAATTCAGATAATGCTCAATTGTATATGTTCTGTTCATTAAATCAAGAATTCTGTTGGAGCCTGATTGCACCGGTAAATGGATATAATTGCATAAATTAGGATGTTCGGCAATTGTATACAATAGTTTATCCGAAAGATCCTGCGGATGTGAGGTGGAAAATCTAATCCGTATAGCTCTATCCACAACAGCACAGGCGGAAAGCAAATCTGCAAAATCACTTCCATTATCAATATAAGAATTTACATTTTGCCCCAATAAAGTAACTTCTTTGAATCCTCTTTCAGATAATTGTTTTATCTCATCAACAATAGAGTTTAAAGCTCTACTTCTTTCCCTACCTCTTGTAAAAGGAACTACACAGAAAGTACAAAACTTATCACATCCTCTCATAACAGATATCCACGCCTGTAGTCCGTCTTCCCGGAAAGGAATTATATCATCATAAGTTTCGGTACGCGATAGCTTCACCCCGATACCCTTTTCCCCATTAAAAGCTATATCTATTAATTCTGGAAGCCTTCGATATTCATCAGGTCCCACTACTACATCAACAATCTTCTTTTTTTCTATGAGATCTGCTCTTAATCGTTCAGCCATACACCCGAGTATCCCTACAACCAGGTTCGGCTTAGATTCTTTTATATTCTTAAAATTTCCCAGCCTTCCGTAGATCCTTTGCTCAGCATTCTCCCTGATACTACAAGTATTGAGTAAGATTACATCTGCACTTTCGGCATTTTTAGTAATTCCATAACCAGAATTCTGCAAAATCCCGGATACAATCTCGGTATCAGCTAAATTCATCTGGCAGCCATAAGTCTCAATGTATACGTTATTTTTTTTCATATCCTTATTTCAAATTTCTGCAAATATAAGGGTAAATTGAGTGGCTTTCAATTCCACAAATATGTCGGAGACAATATTCTAAGAATAACTAAAAAAAACACTTTGGACTCATTAATAGGATTCACACAAATTTTATCTTCCTGTTTAGTTAAGATTCTCATATTGAGATTTTGTCAAAAATGTCACTCTATTAGGAAATTTTCTCTTGCATATTTAATATCTATTTTCACCCCCGCCCTTCCTCTAAGCTACCTCCTAGTTACCTCCTAGTTAACAGAACTCTAAAATTCACTAAAAACCTGCCGAAGTTTACTAACAAAAATCTAATCGTCCGCCATTATGGCAGACTCAGAATGATACAGAATCTGATTTGGTTGCGGATAACCTTCCTCTTCTCTTCTAAAATATTTTTGAATAACTTCAATTATAACTGAAGTTACTCAATTGTTGTCATTCTGAACGGAACGAAGTGGAGTGCCTGTCCCTTTGGGGAAGAATCTCAAGGTTTATTTTAGACAATTTTAAAAATTCTCGCTTCATTCTCATAAATAAAAAAATCAATCATGTATAACTTCAATTATTAATTTTTTTTTACTAATTTAAAACAAATATATTGGAGGGTATATGAAGTTACAAATCATTCTGATTTCCTTATCTATATTCGCATTTTTGCTGACCGGATGTGCATCTATGAATGATGTGCTGAATTCAAAAGATGAAGGTACCGTACAGGTATATCCGGTAGATTCCGATCAAGCATGGGAAATTGCAAAAACTGTATTTAGGTGGGAAGGTACCGATGCAATCGAAGAGCATAAAGACCAGAACTATATGCTTACAAGCTCCGGTGCTAACTTTGTTTCAATGGGAGCAGTAATGGGAGCCTGGGTTGAACCGGTTGATGCAAACAATACTAAAATTACTATAGTAACCAAAAGACGTATAGCTACTAACGCAGCAACTACATTAACCGAATCAACTTTTCAAAAAAGATTTGCTCAGGCTGTTGATATAGTAAAATCCGGAAAACCTTTACCAATTAATCCGCCTGATTAGAGTGGGAAAAGTCTGAAAATCGTTTTTAAGGCGTGGATTTTTAAAAGGGAGGGGTAAGTATAGGCTCATGGGAAATTAACGGGCTTAGAAGTGAAAAAATGACCGAAAATCTACGCTATTTCGTAAGAAAAGTGTAGAACGAAACTCTGTTTCGTTTAACTTATTATAAATTCAACCAAAATTCGCATTAGCGATTCGGAGAATCGCCCTACAATTTGAATTTTCACACAATATCTTGAGTCAACATCTTCAAATGAATTATATTCATTATCTCACCTCTATGTTAAAATAGTTAATAATCATTTCATCAGAGAATTTTTTAAAAACGAATCCCTAAATTTATCTGAATTGGAAGAATAAAATTAAAACGAACAATCTCTTAAATGTAAGTTCAAATCCTATGTTTAAAAACAAACAATAATATTTGTATTACACATATACCGATTCTTAGGTAACTTTTATTAGTAAATCATGAACTTG
>CAVUOL010000079.1:0-83147 GCA_963742995.1 uncultured Ignavibacteriales bacterium | reverse complement strand
TCTAATTGTCTTTTTATCAATATAATCTTCAGGATTAAAATTTTTTACTTCAGCAGCAAATTTTGTATCAAAGTTTGAAGTATCAAATCTTGTAATCGGCCCAACCCCGTTTTTCCCTTCAATTAGATTTTTCCAGTATTCATCAACACCTATTCCTATAGGAGTAACAGCACCTAAACCGGTTACTACAACTCGTCTTTTATTCATATTCTATAAAACCATAGGCTTAGGATTTTCTCTTCTATTTTCATTTATATTTGCAAAGAATTAAGCCCGTCTCATCTTATTCGTAAGCGAGACGGGATCGGGAAATTCCCGATTTTTCTAATTAGCTTACCTTTTCTTTCAAATATTTTACAGCATCACCAACTGTACCGATTTTTTCAGCATCTTCATCAGGAATTGATACCTGGAAGGCACTCTCAAAGCCCATTACGAGTTCTACTATATCTAATGAATCGGCTCCCAGATCATTTGTAAAAGATGCTTCCGGTGTAATTTGTGATTCTTCCACGCCTAATTTATCAATAATGATTTCCTTTACTTTGGATTCAATATCCATATTACTTCTCCTATTTTTGTTTTTTATGTTGTTAAATGTACGAAATATTTTCTAATTAATAATGAATTATAGTACGTTAATGATTTACATCGTCATACCACCATCAATAGCAATTACCTGGCCTGTTATATAATCGGATTCGGGACTGCATAGGAAATTAATCACCCTTGCAACATCTTCCGGCTTACCCATTCTGTGCATTGGAACTGTGCTTAAAAGTTGCTCCTTCTGCTTATCGTCAAGTTTAGCTGTCATATGAGTTTCTATAAATCCCGGTGCAACAGCATTTACATTTATATTTCTTGAGGCAAGCTCTCTCGCCATCGATTTTGTAAATCCGATTACTCCTGCTTTGGATGCAGAATAATTAGCCTGTCCTGCATTGCCAATTAAACCAACTACAGAAGCAATATTTACTATCTTTCCATGCTTCTGCTGAATCATGGGTTTAATAACAGCCTTTGTATAATTGAATACACTTTTCAGATTTGTGGATATTACATCGTCAAAATCTTTTTCACTCATTCTTAATAATAGGTTATCGCGTGTAATACCTGCGTTATTAACGAGAATATCAACTCCGCCTAATTTTTCTATTGCAGCATTAATTGTAGCCTGTGCCTGCTCTAAAGATGTAGCATCGGCCTTAAATCCATAAATGTTTACATCTTCAAAACCGGTTTCTTTTTTTATTTCTTGAGCACATCCGTCTATATCATCATTAATGAATGCAATATCGGAAAAAAGAATATCACTGCACAATTTAGATGCTAACTCGATAACAATTGCACGTCCAATCCCCCTTGAGCCGCCTGTAACAATGGCTTTTTTATTCTTTGGCATTTATCGTCTCTCCTAATTTTATTTCATTAAGAAATTCTTCTCTATATTTTTCTAATTCAGCGAAATCTTCTTCACCGAAATAATAAAGTAATTCTTCTTTGCACGCTTCAAAGATATTGGTTTCCGGAAACATTTCCTTATTGCATGTTTTTAACCGGTCAATATGCTCATCATCAATAGTTAAAGAACCTTCATAAACTGTAAAGGGAAAAAGGATACAATATAAAGGTTTATATTTCCATTTATATTCTCCTCTTGAATTGGCATATTTTTGAAGAGAACACAATCCGTTCTTATCCAGGAAAGTACATTTTTTATTAATAACCTGTGTTCCGACAGCTATACCAGATTCGAAATCTTCATCTTCTTCAGCCGGTTCAAACCATTCCTCGAAATTTTTTATTTGGGTTTCATCAAAACTTTGGGATAATTCTTCTTTAATGGAAAATATATGCTCATATTCTTTCAAATCGGTATATACACCGTAATTGCAGCATTCACCGGAACATCTGCATTTGAATTTATAAATAAAAATTTGAGGGTCTATCTTTAATCCTTTAATAACTTTCCAGCCGCTTTTATCCATCAAATATATTTCTCCACATCTGAAAATTTATCTATCCCAAAACATTTTACATCCGGATTTATTCTTTTAACCAGACCTTGAAGCACTTTTCCGGGTCCAATCTCATAAAATTCATCAATACCGTCATTGATCATATTACTTATTGTTTCTTCCCATCTAACCGGAGAATCCAGTTGGTCATAAAGAAGATTTTTAATTTTTTCTTTTTCAATAACTGGCAGTGCTGTAACATTAGCGTATACCGGCAGCCTTGCATCATATAAAGGTGTACTTTCCAGAGCATTTTTT
The DNA here is from genome assembly GCA_963742995.1 of uncultured Ignavibacteriales bacterium. Taxonomy (GTDB): domain Bacteria; phylum Bacteroidota; class Ignavibacteria; order Ignavibacteriales; family Ignavibacteriaceae; genus CAVQBP01. The sequence continues at coordinate 80,868 of CAVUOL010000079.1, read as the reverse complement.
AATATTACCTGTGCAGGTTTCATTAGAGGAGAATGAAAAGCTCCGCTTACTACAAGCTCTTTTACTAATCTTGCTCCCTTCAGCTTGCAAATCTCCATTGCTTTTTTAACCCCTTCAATCGAACCTGATATAACTATTTGACCTGGAGAATTAAAATTGGCAGGCTGCACAACTCCATCTGAAGAAGCTTCCTTGCAGCATTCAACAACAATAGAAGGCACAAGACCGATTATAGCTGCCATAGTTCCGGGATTTTCCATACCTGCCTTCTGCATAGCCTGACCTCTGAGCCTAACTAGTTTGACTGCATCATAAAATTGAATTGAACCGGCAGTCACCAGTGCAGAATACTCTCCAAGAGAATGTCCGGCAGCAGCATCAGGATGAAGAGTCCTTATTATACTCGCAAGAACTACACTGTGCAAAAAAATAGCCGGCTGGGTATACTCAGTTTGTTTTAACTCATCTTCCGGACCATTAAACATGATATATGAAAGATTAACTCCCAGCGCATCATCGGCAGTTTTTATCATTTCTTTGGCTTCAACAGACTGTTCAAACAGATCTTTTGCCATACCAACATACTGAGATCCCTGTCCCGGGAATAAAAAAGCTTTTTTCGTCATTAGTTAATATATTTTATAAATCCTAAACTGGCATAGCCAGAATCCTAAAATCTTGCAATTTTTGTAATCTTGTAATTTCCTTATTACATACCCCAAATGAGATATGATGAACCCCATGTAAAACCGGCTCCAAATGCAGCTAAAATAACCTTATCCCCCTTTTTAAGTTTTCCGTTTCTATAATATTCTACAAGACATGATGGGATTGTTGCTGCAGTTGTATTACCATATCTGTCAATATTGATCATAACCTTATCCATGCTCAACCCCATCCTTTCGGCAGTCGCAGTTATTATCCGCATATTTGCCTGATGGGGAACCAGATATGCAATATCTTCGCTTTTCAAATTATTTTTTTTCATTATTTCATAAGATATATCCGCCATGCCTTTAACAGCTACTTTAAATACTGCTTTGCCATCCTGGAAAAGGAAATGATATCCTTTATCTACTGTTTCATGTGTAGGCGGATTTAAACTTCCCCCTCCTTTTAAATATAAAGCTTCCTTACCTGAACCGTCAATTTTTAATAAGGAATCCTGTAGACCGTAATTTAGATCTTCCGAAGGTTCTAATAAAACAGCAGCCCCTGCATCTCCAAATAATATACAATTGTTTCTGTCCGTATAATCCGTAATAGAACTCATCTTATCTGCACCAATAACCAATACTTTTTTATATGTCCCTGATTCCACTAAACTGGCGCCTGTCTGGAAAGCAAACAGAAAACCTGAACAGGCTGCCGAAAGATCGAAACCCCACGCATTATTTGCACCAATATTATTTTGAACCAAACAAGCAGTTGCAGGAAAAAACATATCCGGTGAAATAGTTGCCACAATAATTACATCAATTTCATCCGGTGAAATATTATGTGTGGTTAATAAATCCTGAGCAGCACGTGTAGCAAGATCGCTTGTAGCACCATTCTCAAGCATCCTTCTTTCCTTTATCCCGGTTCTGGTTCTTATCCATTCATCGGTCGTATCAACTATTTTTTCAAAATAAGCATTATCAAGTATTTTGTCAGGGACATACATTCCTAAACCGGTGATAACTGCATTAAATTTTTTCTTATTATTTGTGGACATGATAATTCCGTTTTACGATAAATTAGAATATTTATTTATTGAATTTGATATTTTCTCAATCAGTTTTTTAGTATACATTTCATTTGCCCTCAGAACCATATTTTTAATTGCCTTGGGGGTACTGGAGCCATGACCGATAATACTAATTCCATTTACACCAAGCAAAGGTACTCCGCCATATTCCTGGTAATCGAATTCTTTTAATATTTCTTTTAATGTACTTTTTACCAAACCGACTTTTAACTTATTAAAAATATTTCTTTCTGCATAATCTTTTAGCTTAAATCTTAAATAATTTAAGACACCTTCTCCAAACTTCAATAATATATTTCCGACAAAACCATCGCAGACTATTACATGAACGGTACCTTTTAAAATATCTCTCCCTTCTACATTTCCTACAAAATTCAAATTTGTCTTTTTTATTAAAGCTGAAGCAGCGATTGAAACTTCATTCCCTTTAGATTCTTCTTCACCAACACTTAAAATCCCTACTTTAGGATTTTCGATTCCATATATTTCTCTCGTATATATTGTGCCCATGATTGCATATTCAAGAAGATGAATTGGTTTTGAATCGACACTGGCGCCAACATCAAACACTGTGCAGATACCTGTTTCATTGGGAAAAGTAGAACCAATTGTTGGTCTGCCTACACCCGGTATTCTTCCCATTATTAAAGTTGAAGCAGCCATCATGGCACCGGTATTCCCCGCACTGACAAAAGCATCTGCTTTTTTTTCTTTTACCAGCTTTGCACCAATAACAATTGAAGAATTCGTCTTCTTTTTAAAGCAGTTGTGGGAGACTCTCCCATTTCAATTATCTCATCGGCATTTATTATGTTTTTTTTTTCAAAAGAAAGGTTATTGGTCGATAAGACTTCAACTATTTCTTTCTCTTTTCCTACCAGAAATAGTTCAAAATCTTTTTTATCATTAAAAGCCTGAATTGCTCCAACAACAGTATTTTGAGGGGCGAAATCACCCCCCATGGCATCTACAATTATTCTGCATTTATAACTTTCAGGAACAGAATTGTTCATTAAACGATTTGTAAAATGTTAGCTTTTAGGTAAAAACATCGAACGTTCATTATAGTAACCGCAGGAAGGGCATGCGCGATGGGTTAATTTCATTTCACCGCAATTTGAACATGTACCTAATGATGGAACTGTGGCTTTATAATGTGTCCTTCGTTTGTCTCTTCTGCTTTTTGACCATCTGCGTTTCGGATTTGGCATTGTATCCCTATTTCTTAGTTAATATTCAATTTATTTTTTAATTCTATTAAAGGCATCCACCTTGTATCTACTTGTTCCTGCCCACAATTACAATCTCCCTCATTTAGATCTTTTCCGCACTTAATACATATACCTTTACACTCATCTTTACAAAGTTTCTTCATCGGGATTGATAGTACCAGGTAATCCCTAAAATCTTTATCAAGAATTATTTTGTCGGCTTCCGGATTTAAATATGCTATATTTAATGAATCCGTTTCTTCTCCATTATTACTAAATAAATAAACCATTTTATAATTAGCTTTTACTTCCTTTTTAAATAAAGATGCACATCTGTCACATTCAAAATTTGCATTTGCCGATAATTCAGCATCGACAATTACTTGACTATGAACTTTCGAAAGTTTTACTGATGCTGTAAATTTATCGTAAAAAGGAAGCTCTAATTCAATTTCTTCAACCGATTCATTAAATGTATAAAAATATTCACCATCTCTTAAATTTGATATTTTAATGAACATCTCAAATCTCGCAAAAAAAGAGCAAAAACAAGCCAAAATATAGACATACTATGTTTTATAGTCAAACCTGTACAATATATTATTTTTGTCTTTTCTCCAAAAAACAACACTAAATCACTTAAGTTAAGCAGTTGTAAAAGATGACATCTTTTAAAAGAAAAATATCTTCAATTTTAATTAAAAATGATGTCCTGATATAACTTTATACTTTAAAAATTAAAGATGTCATCTTTCAAATACCTATTCTTGCGGCCGTGAGTAGATTATCAATTTACAGAGGTTTCTTTTACATTTTTTTTAAGATTTGACTTTTTCCCCGTCCATTTAGCTAAAGGATTAGATATTGATATTTTATTAAGTCCTTTATCGGTACCTACCCATAAATCGGAACCATCAAAATAAAGGCAGGAAATTTTTGCAGTTTCAATATTTGTCTTATTTAGATCAACCGGAGTCACTTTACCGTTAAACCGGTCAATCATCACAAGTCCCTTCCCGTATTCTGTTTTTTCATCCCTGTCAAAAGAATAAAGGCTCGCCCAAATTTGATTTCCGGTTCGCTCAAGACAGTATATACCATTTGCAGAAAGTCCGTTGTTCCTGGATATCCTGTCCCACCTTAATTTTCTATCATATCTGTAAATCCCGCCAATATTAAATTCCGGTTCTTTACGGGTTATAAATTCATCGGTGGCAAACCATACATAATTTCCTTCAACTAAAATATTAGAAATTGAAACAGATTCGCCGTCTCCGTTAAATCCATTATCTATTTTATTATTTATATACCGCCAGGCACTTTTATCTGACGGATCCTTATCCTTCTGAAAAATATGTACTCCGGATTCCGTACCGAACCAGATTAAGCTATCTCCATCAAGCGCTATTGATTTAATATTATTCGATTTCGGATTCTTATCAACGGAAATATCATAATCAGTATAACGATTTTTTGATACATCCAGCTTCGTTAAATCAATAAACCTTCCAATCCAGAGAATATTTTGTGAACTATCAAATAATAAAGAACGGATCCAGTTACCCCATTGTCCTCCCTGAGCAAACCTTCTCCTTCTCCAGTTATCTCTTTTTTTATCATAAATGAATAAACCTTCACTGGATCCTGCCCAAACATAATTTTTGTTTACTTCTATCGTATAAAAAAAATCATTCTCAAGATTATTACTTTTAGTAGAAAAATTTGTCCATTTATTCTCTTTTATGGAGTATTTGAAAATCCCGTCACCGTAAGAAGCCACCCAGAGTTCATCCCCAAATTCTTTTATATCTGTTACATTGGCATTCTCAATATAAAGCTTTGAGTTATCCTGAGAAAAAATTAAAGAATTATAAAGAAGCATTAAAAATAGTACAGGTAATATTCTCTTAAACATATTCAATTCATCATACAAATAATCATAAAAAAAGCTTAACAAAAAAAAGAATTAACCTTATAAGTATACAGTCAAAAATAATTCCAAATATTATCTGAAATAAAGGTTAACACCGGGCTTCAGCCCGGTGCAAGTCATAGAGTTATTTATTTTGTAATTGTTTTTTGTCTTTTGGAATTTTAACATCTAAGAGTTTTTTACATTTCAACATAGGAGAATCCACCGGGATTCCTATTATTTGCCTAATAACTCTCTTCTTCGGAAGGGAAACTTTTTGCTTTAACATCATCAATATAACTTTTAACTGCTTTCAGAACTTCTTCTGCTTGTTTGGAATAATGTCTAACAAACCGCGGATGAAAATCAACATTAAGCCCAAGCATATCAGGAGTAACAAGAATCTGACCATCGCAAAAAACGCCGGCTCCTATACCTATAGTAGGAATAATAATCGATTCTGTAATTTGCTTGGCAAGTCCGGCAGGAATCTTCTCTAAAACAATTGCAAAAGCACCCGCTTCCTCAAGAGCTTTTGCATCCAGAAGCAGCTCATCTGCTTCCTCTTTATTCCTTCCCCTTTCCCGGTAGCTGCCGAATTTATGAATACTCTGAGGTGTTAATCCAAGATGCCCCATTACAGGAATTCCGGCTTCGGTAATTTTCTTAACCATTTCTGCTACTCTTTTTCCACCCTCAAGCTTTACGGCTCCCGCTGAAGTCTCTTTCATAATCCTTCCGGCGTTTCTAAATCCTTCATCTATACTTAACTGGTAAGACATAAACGGCAAATCACCGACAACCATTGCACGCTCAACTCCTTTTGTAACAGCTTTAATATGATAGATCATTTGATCCATTGTAACCGGAAGTGTAGTTTCATTCCCCTGAAATACGTTGCTTAAAGAATCCCCAACCAGAATAATATCAATTCCTGCTTCATCTAATAACTTTGCCATTATAAAATCATATGCGGTCAAAGCCGATATTTTAATCCCTTTACGCTTTAATATAAATAAAGTTTTAGTAGTTACCTTTTTAATTTGCTTTTCAGTACTCATCGGTTTTTTATATTAATTGGAAAATATTTCTTGCTCATAATCGATACATGCTTACGATTAACCATTAACCATTAACTATTAACCATTAACCATTAACCATTTGCCATTTATGCAAACTGTGCTTCAATAATATTAAAAGATTCTTGAAAACCAGCGGTTAATGATTCAGATAAATTTTCGTAATTTATATCTTCATTTAAAATCGAAAATAAATCTATAGTCTTTTCCTCTAATTCCGATTTAATTATTTGTTTTTCTTCTTCCGGTATTTTCAGATAATTAATTATTGAGGAATGAAATCCGCCGCATAAAATAGAACCGTGCTGCAGGATTGAATTATTAAATTTACGCTGTGCACTTCCGGCTAGTTTCTTCCCGTTATATTTCAATTCACTCTTTGCAGAAGCTGCAAAACAAATTTCACCCTGATTTTCTTTATAAATCTCTTGAAAATCAGGCTGATCTTTTTCTAATTCAACCTTACTCAGTTTTTTATTGAACTTTTCCAATCCCTTCTTTAAAGCCGAATTTATATCAGCATACAATTCCTTCGCTGATAAATCATGACTTACAGGATATATTACCGAATATGTGAGCTCTTCAGAATGCAGAATCGCCCTGCCTCCGGTAGGACGTTTGACTACATCAATTCCGTCTTTTCTCGTTAATCCATAATCAATTATGCTTTCCTTCTGATTGGCTCCTAAAGAAATACAGTAAGGTTCCCACCTGTATAAGCGAAAAATTGCTTCATCAGGTTCACAGTTCTTTGCTAAAAAAAGATCTGTTTCCATATTAAAATTTCCGGAATTCAATCCGGAACTCAGAATAATCCATTTCATTTCCCTATTATACCCCTTTTACTTTCATTTAAGAAATTTAAAACATTGTTTATATGAATATTCTCTGTGCCGATTTCGTTAATTATTTTTTCTTTAGCTTGAGATACATTATACGATTTATTATAAATAAAGCCGTATGCTTTTTTTAGAAGAGCTATATCATCATTGGTAAATCCCCTCCTTCTTAATCCTATTGAATTTAATCCGGAATATTTCAATGGTTCGCTGGCAGCAAGTATATACGGAGGAACATCCTGTGTTATTCTAAATCCGCCTCCTGTAATTGAATGCCTGCCGACTTTACAAAATTGATGAACGGGGGTCAATCCTCCTATAATTACATAATCTTCAATCAAAACATGTCCACCAACCTGAACACCATTTGTTAAAATACAATTATCCCCCACGGTACAATCATGAGCAACATGTGAATATGCCATTAGATAACAGTTTTTCCCTACACTGGAAAACCCGGTCGATTTAGTCCCCTTGTGCAAAGTAACAAATTCGCGGATTATAGTATCATCCCCGACTATAAAATTCGTCTTTTCACCCTGAAAGGTGAGGTCTTGAGGAAGATTGGCAATTGAAACAGATTGAGAAATCTTTACACGATTCTTTATTCTGGCGCCATCATAAATAATTGAATGGGGTCCGATATAACAATCATCCCCGATTTCTACATCCCCTTCAATTATTACATAAGGAGCAATTTCAATATTTTCCCCCAGTATTGCTTTACTGTTTACTATAGCTGTCGGATGTATTTTGCTCATTTATTTTATTAAGTTAAACTTTTGTCTCGGTCCACTACCCCTGCCATAAAATCAGCTTCAGCAACAAGGATATCGTTAACAAATGCCTTCCCTTTCATCATAAAGACTTTACTTCTTTTTGTCAACAATTCCACTTCAAGAAACAACTGGTCTCCAGGTACAACAGGTTTTCTAAATTTAACATTATTCATCTGCATAAAATAAACTAATTTCTCTTCAAAATTCGGGAGTGAATTCAAAATTAAAATCCCGCTTGTTTGTGCCATAGCTTCAATTATCAATACACCCGGCATAATCGGCTGACCCGGAAAATGACCAACGAAAAAAGGTTCATTAATACTAACTGATTTTACTCCCACAACCTTTTTCTCAAGCTCTAATTGAATAATTTTATCAACCATTAAGAATGGATACCTATGCGGTAAAATCCTTTGAATTGCATTCACATCGAGAACCACACCTTCTTTTTTAACAAACTGAAACTTCTTGACAAGCTTTTTCTGCTGGTATAACTTTCTAACTTGTTTTGCAAATTCTACATTTGATTTGTGTCCGGGCCGTGCAGCTAAAATTTGTGCTTTTATCGGTGCACCTATTAAAGCCAGGTCTCCAATTAAATCCAGAAGCTTATGCCTGACCGGTTCATTTTTAAACCTTAATTCCTTATTATTTAATATACCATTATCACCTAAGGTTATTTTTTCTTTAACTCCGATTTTTTTTCTAATCTGCTCCAGTTCCTCATCCGAAGCTTCTCTATCGACAATAACAACTGCATTATCAATATCCCCCCCTTTAATTAATCCGTTATTAGCTAATGATTCAACTTCACTTAAAAAACAGAATGTCCTGGAAGGAGCAAATTCAGTTACAAACTCCTTTTCCAGATCAAATAAACCGGTATGCTGGCTTCCCAATGCAGGGTTTTGGTAGTCAACCATTACAGTTACACGGTAGCCGTCAAGAGGAAGAGCAACTATATCAACCTGCTTATCCTCTTCATGGTATATTACTGTTTCATCAATTATTAAATAATCTTTAGGAGCCTGCTGCTGAACAAATCCTGCTTCTTTTAAAATTTCAACATAAGGGATAGCACTTCCGTCTCCGACTGGAGGTTCAACCCCGTTTAATTCAATAATTATATTATCAATCTGCAGACCTACAACTGCTGCCAGAACATGTTCAACAGTATGAACTTTTGCCTCGCCAATCCCAAGAGTAGTTCCTCTTGACATATCAATTACATTATCCGCATTTGCAGGTATTTCCGGTCTGCCGCCCAGATCAACTCTTATAAACCTTATCCCGTAATTCTCCTGTGCCGGTTTAAATGTCATAGTACATTTTTCTCCGGTGTGTAAGCCCACTCCGGAAATTGAGACCGGGTTTAATATAGTCCTTTGTAATTCTAACATTTGTCCTTCCTAAATGTGTTTTAAAATTCACTCTATTTATTGCAGATTTCCCTTGCTACATCTATCCATAAAACCGGTAACCTATTTTATTCATAATCATAATCTTATTCGTAATCTTATTCGTAATCATAATCGTAATCTTATTCGTAATCATAATCGTAATCTTGCTCATAATCGAATCGTAATCTTACTCGTACTCGTAATCCTTCAGGGAATAAGCACAAACAAAGAATTAATACGTCACCAAAATTAAGACATGTACTAAGCCGGATTGCTTGCGCTAAAATTAAAATAGTTTATACGGCAACTTCAGCATAAAGACGGGCTTAAAATAGTAAGTTGAGGTATGAAATTCAATTAAATTGAAATGGTTAAGTGGTTAAGAGGTATTAATTCTATAATTATTTATCTCCTATCGGGATTTTCAATCCCTTTCCTTCACTCCGGAGGAGTGAAATATTTGTAGAACTATATTAGACCACAGTACATCGCACTCCGTTAGGAGTGCCATATTCTTTATTTTTAATTGTTTTAAAACAATATTATATAAAAACATTTATCTTAATTTTCTGAGGCTGACATCTATGCGCGAAAGGTATGATATTATTTTTGAACACCGAACAGTTGTGATATTATTATAGAAAATATAAAAGAAGGAATATTCTAGGGGGTGACCAAAAAGTAATTTTCATCCCGACTTTGTCGCGACTTTGTCGGGACAGTGAAAATCCATTAAAATCTGCGTCATCTGCGTGCCATTTTTAGAAAATAATTACTTTATGGTCAGCCCCGAAATAAATGGTTATTGATATTATTACTTCACAAAAAATTAAGAATCTTGATTAATCCCCTTATTCTTTTCTATTAATTCTTTTAGAGCCTTTATTTGCTCTTCAAGCTCTTTTATTCTATCCGCATATTGAGGTAATCTTCTAAAATGAGCTTCTAATTTTAACGCGGTTTTTACATCTTTTGCCGGATAACCGAAATAAGAACCGGCCTGCTTTATACTAGTTGAGATACCCGATTTTGCGTAAAGAATTACATTATCTGCAATTTCAATATGCCCTGCAAGACCAACCTGCCCAGCAAGAAGAACATGCTTTCCTATCTTAGTACTCCCCGATATCCCGGTTTGAGATGCTACTGCCGAATCTTCACCGATACTAACATTATGAGCAATCTGGACAAGATTATCTATTTTAACACCACGCTTTAATATAGTCGACCCTATTGCGGCACGATCAATTGAAACATTTGAACCAATTTCAACATCATCTTCTAAAACAACATTGCCAATCTGCGGGATCTTTATAAATGCTCCCTTTTCATCATTGTAATAACCAAACCCATCTGAACCAATTACTGAGTTTGCATGAATGATTACCCTCTCACCTATCTTACAATTCTCTCTTATACTTACATTTTGATAAATTACAGACCCGCTCCCTATATCCACATTTTCCAAAATAACTGTATTATGAAAAATTTTAACATTATCTCCAATTTTACAGCCCGAAGAGATAACAACATTCTTCCCAATCGCTGTATTGCTGCCGGGTCTAACAGACGGATCTATATAAGCAGATTCATCTATACCCTCAAGCTTCAATGGCTGGGTAAAAAATTTAGTTATAATTCTGGCAAAAGCTTTGTCCGGTTCCGGAACTTCAATATAAATTATATCGTTTCTTGTTTTTTTGAAATCAGGTTTAACAATTATGGCAGAAGCTTTTGTTGAATGAAAATATTTTTCGTACGAGGGATTATATAAGAATGTCAGATCCCCCTGCACAGCTTCTTCAATTCTTGCAACATTACTTATCTTTTCTTTTTCATTCCCCGTAATTTTACCTTCAACAAAGCCGGTAATTTCTTCAATGGTTAAATTCATTAACTCACTTTAAATTTAGTTTATCCATAACCCTTGGAGTAATATCGTACTCCTCTTTAGCATATAGAAGCATTACATCCCCGCTCTTATCAAAAACAAAATCAAGATCATCTTCCTGTGCTACACCCTGTATGGCATTAAAAACTTTATTTTGTACAGGCTTCATCAGCTCATCCTGTTTCTGAAACAATTCACCATTAGTTCCGAATTTTTTTTCTCTATAATCAGTTATCTGCTGTTCAAGCTTTACCAGTTCGGCTTCCATATCCGAACGCGTCTGATCGGTCATTATCAGTTTCCTTTTCTGATAATCATCATATTTTGTCTGCCACTGGCTCTGCATATCATTAAGCTCTTTCTGCCACCCCTGTATTATACCATCTAATTTTTGTTTGGCATCCTGAGCATCGGGGAGATTATCCATAATTGTATTTGAATCCACATAACCTACCTTTAATTGTGCAAAGGAATCAGCGGCAAAAATAAACAAACCAGCAAAAAGAATAATAATAAATTTCTTCATACTAATTTCCAAAAGCTAAAATTTTTTATAAGGGAAAACTTATTTAGTCTGAAGTTTAAGTTAAAAACCTTTTTGATAAAATCGCAACACACAATATAATCCATGCTGCAATTTATCCTAAAGTTCAAAAAAAAATTAATTGATAACTCATGTTACGCACAATTGTCATTCTGAACGAAGTGAAGAATCTCATACTTTAATATAATTCTCTTCACTCTTTTTATAAAAAACATTCAATGCATAACTTCAGTTAATAACTTTAGCTATACAGATATAAAGATGACATCTTTTTTGTTTTTTTTATTAAAATGTAAGTAAGATGTCATCTTTCAAATACTAAATTTTGCGAAACTTCAGTTCCTTAAGAATTATTTTACAACTCCTCTTTTCAGTATATCAAGGATCTGGTATGTAAGATCGAATGAGGGATCTGCATACAAAAGGACAACATCGCCTGCTTTATCAAAAACAAACTTCATCCCTTCTTTTTTTGCTATATCTTCAATCGCATTGAATATCTTTTTCTTTACCGGAGCAAAAATCTCTTCATTTTTTTTATAAATTTCACCGGTTTGCTGAGCAAACTTATCTTTTCTAAAGTTTTCCATAGCCTGTTGTTTTTCAACAAGATCCTGCTGAGCAGCAGTTTTCTTAGTTTCAGTCATGGTGTTAGCCTGCTTCTGATAATTCTCATAAGACTGCTGTAAATCTTTGTTCATACTATCAAGCTGTGTAGTCCATTTATTAGTTAATGCATCAAGCTGCCCCTGTGCCTTAATAGCTTCAGGCAATTGAGTTAAAATTACCTGTGAATCAACGTAACCGATTTTTTGGGGTGCTTCCTGTCCAAATACAAACCCGCAGCTTAAAAGCAGGATTGAAAGGAATAAAAGATTTTTCTTCACTATTACTACCTCTTCTTTATTTAAAAAATGAAATTAATTAAAATCCTTTTCCGAACTGGAAATGGAAAAGCCATGATGGATTCTGCCCGTCAACAGCTTTCCTATCAAAACCATACCCAAGATCAAATCCGATAAGACCAATAGGATTGATTAAGATTCTAGCTCCAAAACCAGCGGATCTTCTAAGGTTAAAAATATCAGTTTTATCAAAGCTTTCAAAAACATTTCCCGCTTCCGCAAAAGCTAGAACATAAAGCGGCATCGGCTCCAGGGTTACTGCAAATCTCAATTCCATTGTATATCTTTCCAATACCCTTCCGCCCAATACATTGCCTGCACTGTTCCTTGGTCCAATACTCTGATCTTCATATCCTCTTAATGGTTCCGTTGCAATTATAAGCCCGTTCCCTCCCATAAAAAACTTATCGTATGGGTTGATTTTTGTTTTCGTAGCTTCATCTAACTCCTGAAGATAACCTAAATTAGCTATCGTATAGAGAGCAATACGATTGGAATTAAATAATCTTTTGTACCATTCTGAAGTAAAACCTAATTTATAATAGTCAACATCTCCCGGAAGAAACGGTCCGCCGGATAATTCTCCTGAAATAACCAGGCTTGAACCTTTAGATGGAAATATCGGGTTATCTATATCTTTTCTTGAAATTGTAGCTCCTAATGTATATTGATGACTTAGTCCTTCAGGATAATAACCCAACCCGTTTAGAACATTATTATATTGGTATCTGAAATATCCCTGTACATTAAAAAAGTCATCAGGCCATTTTAACCTTCTTCCAAGCCTTATTGTTCCGCCTGACTGGCGCAAATCAAAATTATATTGCTCCCTTGTATCAAATACCTCAAAACCTAATAGTGTAGGTGTATCAAACAACCATGGTTCGGTGAAACCTATTGTGAATGTCCTATAAAGACTTCCAACACCAAACTGCCAATTAAAACTTAATATCTGCCCCCCGCCGAGAGAAAATGGTTTGTCTATGGCAAAATTACTAAGGGTAACTCCAACTGCTCCGCTGAAACCGAAAGAACCGCTGTAGCCGACAGAAGCATTTAAATAATCACTCGATTTCTCTTCTACACTAAATGAAACATTTACGGTACTGTCGTTAAACAGCTTATAATTTACAGCATCCTGCCCGTAAAGCTTTTCAACATTAAAATATTTTAGGTTTGCTAACTGCTGGATGCTCCTAATTAAGAGTGCCCTGTTAAAATAATCTCCGGGTATGCTGTATAGTTCTCTTCGAATTACTTTATCCTTGGTTTTATCATTACCCAGTATGTCTACTCTGCCAATCTTGAATTGATTCTTCTCTTCTATTTTAATATCAATATCTAAGGAATCATTTCCAATTTTATTTTCGGATTCATCTAAATTGAAGGTTAAATAACCGTTATCAAGATATAATGAAGTTACATCTGTCTGGTTTTCATTTCCTCTCAGGTTCCTTTCAAATTTTTCATAATCAAAGATATCCCCTTTCTTAAATCCTAATCTTTCGGAAAGAACAGCATCCGGATAAATTGTATTCCCTTCCCAAACAATATTTCTAACTTTATATTGTGGTCCTTCATAAACTTTAATAAGAATTGTCAGATCCTTTTTATCGTTAGAATATATTAACGAATCGGACATGACCTCAGCATCTCTATATCCGTTTTTCAAATAAAAATCACGGATAGATTTTTTATCCTTTTCAAATTTTTCTTTATCAAATTTTGCACTATTCCAAAATTTCCACCATTTGGCTTCGGATATTTCATCCATCGCTCCTTTTAGATCATCCCCGTCAAATGCCTTATTTCCTTCAAATTCAATATGCCTTACGGTTACCCGTTGATTTTCCTGGATTTCTATTTTGAGTAGTATTCTATCTTTGATTCTTGGAATTAAATTATATTGTGAGACTTCTTCCTTGTCATAGTCCAATTTATATTCATCAGATAAATCTTTTTCATTCCGCCAGGTAACAGTTATGTTATCTTCGGAAGTATCTGCAGTGAAAAAGGTATAATATTTCGGCGTAACTTCTGCATTTAAATAACCGTCATCCGCATACATTTTTAGGATTCTCTGCTTCAGGTTATTCACTTCCTCAGGTGTGAGGATTTGTCCTCTCCCAAAATGAATTTTTTCTTCAATATCACTCGTACTTAATTCATCATTCCCTTCGATAACCGTCTTTTCAATCCGCGGATATTCGGTAACCTTGATCGTTATAAATATACCGTCACCCACTTTTTTATCCTCAAGTATCTGGACATCTGAAAAAATATTCAGATTTCTTAAGTTTTTAATGGCATTTAGAGTCTGATCACCAGGTATCTGAATTTCATCACCTACCTTTAATCCGCTGTTATTGATAATAGTATTAGCATCTGCAGTTTTATTCCCGTCTACGGAAATACCTAATATTTTGTATGTAACCGGATTAACCTGCGCGGAAACTACAGAACAAAAGATAAATGGTATTAGGAGAATTAGAAATTTATATTGTCTCTTTAGAGAGGCCTGAAACATTCTTTAAACCTTTTTTATTTTTTTGGATTTGTTCACTGACTTTGCCGAACCTTCGCTCCCTTCCCTGAAAATTCTTGATAGCCTGGTATAAATCTTTTCTTTTAAATTCCGGCCAGTAAACATCAGAGATAAAAAATTCAGTGTAAGCTATCTGCCATAATAAGAAATTACTTACTCGGAATTCCCCGCTTGTTCTAATTAGTAAGTCCGGATCTGGAATATTTTTGGTATCTAAATAACTGGATACACATTCTTCACTTATATCATCAGCTTTTAAATTACCATCTGCAACTTGCAGTGATATATCCTTTATGGCTTTCAGAAGCTCCCATCTTCCGCTGTAGCTGAGTGCCAAATTCAAAGTCATTTTTTTATTATTTCTTGTTTTTTGTATAGAATCACGTAATTCATTCTGAACCTCAATCGGAAGCGCTTCCATATTTCCAATTGTAGTTAATTTTACATCATTTTCATTCAATTCATTTACTTCTTTTCTAAGTGTCCTTACCAGCAGCTGCATGAGAGTGGATACTTCATCCTTCGGCCGGTTCCAATTTTCAGTTGAAAATGTATATAACGTTAAATACTTAACACCAATTTGAGCACAAGCTTTAACCATGTCTTTGACTGTATCAACACCTCTTTTATGTCCGGCCGCTCTCGGAAGTCCCCTTTTCCGCGCCCACCTGCCGTTCCCATCCATTATTATTGCAATATGAATAGGAATTTCCCCCGATTTTTGGAGCTCACTTTGAAGCTTTTCATCGGATGCTGTTTCTACTTTACCCAAATTCTATCCCGAAATTGATAAAACATGTAAAATTACCCTTATGTAAATTTAATGTCAAGATTTTGACAATATTCTGTAAATATTAATAGTGTAAAAATAGCAAAGAGTAATTTCATAATAAAAGGTAAAAACAAGGTGGGATTAGATGGGTTAAGGTTAGGAGATGACTAAAAGTAACATTGTCATTCTGAGCGCTAGCGACCTGTCCTTTGGGAAGAATCTCAAAATTCGATAAAAAATTGAGATTCTTCATCCCGATTTTATCGGGATCCTTAGAATGACAGAAAAGGTACTTTTTGGTCAACCCCTCAGCTTTAGGATTATGAAAAAAGCACTTTTTCTTTTCTTTTTGTTCTATTTGATTGAATTATTGACCTATCAACAATTTCAAATAATTTTATATTATTTTTAACTTCAGGGTTTAAGGTATCGATTAATGCTTTAGCATTTTTAAATAAATCTTTGGGAACGCCGATAAATAATGCAACCCTCTTATTCGAATATTTCGTCTGCCGTGAAGCAAGATAATTTAATTTATCAATTAAAGAAGGATCATTAAGGTCTGAATAATTTAAAGTTATCCCTATTGCATAATTCTTTCTCTGCCGGGCAACAATATCAACTTCAAAGGTGCCCACTTTTGAAGGTTCAGGCAAGTACGTTCCGAATTTACGGCTGACAGTTAAATAGCCGTGTTTCCAGAATTCTTCTATCAGCAAATCAATATTTCTTCTTTTTATAGTATTCATCATTATATACCTCATCTTTTTAATTCATCTGTGCAATAATTGGAATAATAGGGGAAAATTTATTTTCCCGTAGAACCTTTATATTTACTATCTTATCAAAATCGAATCTCTTTATTTCGCTTGAATTATAAGTCTTACCATATATAAACTTTTTTCCGGAATTATTCTGTGAAATAAAAATAAGGATCAATAGTCACTTCATTAAGCATATAAAGAAACTTAATGCTGTTTCTATTATGAATCGCATACCGAAAAATTTCTGATTTCATTTTTTATACCTCAATTAATTAAACCATCTGATGACGCCCACCACCTTACCGACAATTGAAAACTCTTTCTTATCATCAATCTCGATTGGCTTATAATTTTCGTTCTCGGGTATTAGCCGGATCTTATTGTATTTCTTCTCAAGTGTTTTTACAGTTACTTCATCATCAAGACGGGCAACCACCGTATCTCCATTAATCGTTTCTTTATTTGGTGAAACAATTACCAGGTCACCTTCAAATATACCCGCATTAATCATGCTATCACCTTTAACCTTAAGTGCAAAACACTCATCAGATTTTTTCATAAATGAATTATCTATTATGACACTCCCTTCAATATTTTCGATAGCTAAAATAGGAGAACCTGCTGCTACCCTTCCTACAACAGGTATCTTTCTAAACAATTCATCTATCCGGCTATAATCATTATTCCTGCCTGAATTAATACTATGAACAAAACTTATTCCCCTGCTGGCGTTGCTTTCAACATTTAAATAACCTTTTTTAACTAATGCATCCAGATGCCTTTTAACTCCGAATGTTGAAGATATTCCAAACTTCTTTCCAATTTCCCTCAAAGTCGGCGGATACCCGCTAGCTTCAAGAAACTGTGAAATGAAAGAAAGAATTTCTTGCTGCCTATCCGTTAATTGATTTTTCATTTTAGTGCTCAATTGTTCACTACAAATATAGTGAACGAATGTACACTTGTCAAGTATTTTTAGAAATATTTATGGTTATGTTATTTAAAACTTTCTATAATAGGGGCTGACTAAAAAGTAACTTTTTCAATAACATTAAAAGCCGTAGAATTGAGCAAAATGATTTTGATTAAGAACTTAATAGGATTCAAAAATTTATTATAATTTTTATACAGCAAAAAAATTGGCTTAGAAACACTTTCAAATCAATTGCTTTTAGTCCTTTTTTTATTTTAGCTCATCTTAAGAGCTATTTTTCTAATATTGTGTGCCATACTCAATAATCCAAATTCTATATTAACTTTTTGTTGGCCGCGTAAACGAAAACGTCTATAATTCTGATTATATTTTATATCGCCAAAGCAGGTCTCTACATCTACATTCCTTTGCTTTCTTAACTCAATTCCTTTTTCTGATGTAAGATTAGCTCTTGCCTGGGCACGCAATCGATCGTTATTGTTGTTTACAGTAATCTTTTTATTTCCTCTGCATTTCTTCTTACATTCCCTTTTAAATTTACATCCTTTACAACTTTCTGATTTATATACTCGTGCTGTTTGTTCAAATCCTGTTAGTGTCTTTTTCTGAATTTCTTCCTTAAATATTAACTTATTTCCATTCGGACATTCATAACTGTCTGTTTGTTTATCATAGCTAAAGTTTTCTCTCTGAAACTTATTTTCCAAGTACCCTTTTGTTTTCTCATAATGAAAAGTATTGTACTTTAAGTAACTCTCTATAGTCTTGTTCTCTAAAAACGTATAATTCTCCTCATTACCATATGTTGCATCACCAACCACCAATTCCGGATATGCATTATAATATTGATAATATTTTCCCATATGACTGATAAACTGGTCGCTTTCACTTGATTTTTGATGGATTGAGTAATTTACTATTATTTGATTCTCTGTTCCTATTTATTACGTTATATCCTGCTAGTAATTCACCATTTTTCATCCTGAAGAATGTTGCATCCTGATCGGTTTTTGAATAACTTTTCCTTTCCCCAAGTATCTGTTCCTGAGATTCATATTTGCTTAATTTGGGTACCGCTTTTTCTATCTGCTTAACTACTTGTTTTAATTCCTTTAGTTTTTGGGAATTCATCTCTTCAGAACACTCAACATTACCGTCATGTTTTTTACTTTCATTCTGTCCATTATTATCATTCCCTTCATTTTTCTCTGTGGACTTTTTCTTTTGGATACTCTTTACTTTTTGTTCTTCTTGTTTTTCCTCTAATACTTTCTTTAATTTTTCAACTGTTTGTTTTATCTGCTCACTGCTTATTTCGCTCTGCTCTCCGAGTTCCTCAAGATTTTTTTCCCCATATTCTTTATCTTCTGTAATGTTTATCGCATCTATTTGTTTGAAAAGTTCTTTTACTTTCTTCTGTATTCCTTCTTTATATCTGCCCGTATTGCTCTTCCATACGTAACTGTTCTTGTTTGCGTCTGCATGTAATTTTGTACCATCTACAAAATATTTCTTTAAATCTATATACTTTCCTTCTACTAACATTATTAGCATTGAGCCAAATAGATCCTCTATCACATCCTTTAATCTGCCTGAACGAAAATTGTTTATTGTCCTGAAGTCCGGTTTATTATTTCCACTGACCCACATGTAATTTATATTCTCCTTTAATTCCTTTTCTATGCTCCGACTTGAATATATTTTCATACAATATGCATATAATAGTATCTTTATCATCATTATTGGGTGATAAGCACTACTGCCTCCTCCTTTATATGTTTCTATTAATACACTTATATTAAGCTTTTCTATTGTTGCATTTACTACTCTCACAAGATGTTTTTCCGGTATCATTTCTTCAATGTTTAGAGGCAATAATCTTATTTGTCCCTGATTATATTCCTTGAATTTTGGTTTACTCGGCTTTTTTTTCTTTCGATGCCTTTTTCTTCCTTCTGGCATTTCTAATTCAAATTTTTCTTTAAATTGAGAATCTTCCATTTCCTTTTCTCTTTAATTGTTATCTTTTCCTTCCCTCTCCTTATCTAATCCCATTTTTTGTTCCAATTGAAATTACTTTTTGGACAGCCCCTAGATATCTATAGAAAATTTACAACCCAATGAAACCAAAGTCCCGCTAGGGACGACATATGTTTCTTATTTTGAGAGTATTCGGATTAACCTATTGAATTCTCAATTTATTTTTGATTTTATAATATTTCGGATTGCTATGTTCTATGTTTCTCTGGGTATTCAATTTATAAATAAACGCTAACAAAACTCTGAAACCGTTTTGAAACCGTTTCAAAACCGTTTTGAACTCGTTTTAATACCGTTATGAAATCGTTATAAATCCAAAGTTATAACTTCACTCCCAGAAGCAAAATATTTGTAGAATTATATTAAACCACGCCACACCGCACTCCGCTAGGAGTGATGTTATTGTAGATACCATTGAATAAACGCGATATCAAAGCCCCGGAGGGGTGACATTATTGTAGATAATACCTAAACCCGGAGTGCTATATTCTTTTTTAAGTCGATTGTACTGTAAGAATGGACATCTCTCAAGATATAACCTCTATAAGAATATGTTACGGTTAGAATTAATTGCAATGTAATAAAAATAAAATTCTCTGCATTCTTTTTCAAGAATACAACTTCCCCCATTTATCCTATTCACTTTTATAATCAATCAAAGCTCTAACATCATATTCTTTTAGTTGCTCTCTCCCTTTAAGAAAAGATAACTCTACAATAAAAGAGATCTGAACTACTTCACCCTTTAATTTTTTAATAAGATTCGCAGCAGCTTTTGCAGTTCCGCCGGTAGCCAAAAGGTCATCGTGGATTAAGACTTTATCACCTGGTTTAATAGCATCTTTATGAATTTCAAGTGCATCCTCTCCATATTCAAGCGCATAACTTTCCCTGACAGTTTCAGCCGGAAGTTTTCCCGGTTTCCTTACAGGTACAAAACCTACATCTAATCTTTCCGCAAGCATCGCACCAAAAATAAATCCGCGTGCTTCGATTCCAACTACTTTAGTAATGCTTTTATTTTTAGTAAATTCAAATAAAAGTCTCAGTGTAGCTTTCAGCGGAATAGGATCCTTTAAAAGTGTTGTAATATCCTTAAATATTATCCCCTTTTTAGGAAAATCAGGTACACTTCTTATGTACTTTTGTAAGTCTTTATCTTCCATTTTTTCCCTTATTTTTTGTTTAAGAAATTGTTAAGTCCTTCTTTAAAATCCCCTGTAGAGCGGCTTATTGTATTTAAATTGACACAATAATTTACTGCCTCTTCTACAGTTAAATTCGAAATAGAGGCAATCATATCTTTTGTCATTTTTAGACTCGTTAATGAATTTTTTGCAAGTTTTTCTGCAAGCATAAAAGATTCTTCCATAAGATTATCAGTTAAATAGTCGGCAAACCCAATTTCATATGCTTTTTGTGCATTTATAATTTCACCCGATAAAAGCAGCTGCTTTGCTTTCCCTTCACCAATCTTTTTTATTAAAAATATTGAGACAATCGCCGGAATAAAGCCAATCTTAACTTCCGAATAGCCAAACTTTGCATTATTAATATCCGCAATAATAAAATCGCAGACAGAAGCCAAACCGCAGCCACCGGCAATAGCAGGTCCATTGACAGCAGCTATAATGGGTTTAGGAAAATTATAAACCTTTAAATACAATTCAGCCAGACTTTCAGAATCCTTTTCATTTTCTATAGTAGAATAATCCTTTAATTCGTTCAAATATGCAAGATCAGCACCAGCACAAAAACTGCTCCCTTCTCCGCTAATAATAAGAATTTTAATTTTATTATCATTCGCAACTGCACCAAGTTTATCCTTTATCATTTGAACCATTTCGGGATGAAGGGCATTCCGTTTTTCCGGTCTATTTAACATAATCAGCCCGGTATTATTTTTTTCAGAATAGTGTATCATTTAAAATTCCTTTTAACCTTTCTATTAAGAAACTTCTTAAATTTATTTAAGGTTAAACAGTTTATTACCTCCTCCGGCTGAAGCCCGGCCTTTCTTCCCATTAAAATCCCATATACAAGATAAGAAATTTCTGAGATTGTATGAGCATCTGGATTAATAGAAAGTAAGCACCCTTTCTCTCTGGCATAATAAACCTGCCGCCATTCCAGATCCAGTCTTCTGGGGCTTGAATTAATTTCAATTGCTACTTGATTATCAAAACATGCGTCAATGACCTTTTTTACATCAAATTTGTATGGCTGCCGTGAAAGTAATTGTCTTCCTGAAGGATGTGCCAGAACATCAACAAAAGGATTTTCAACTGCTCTAATAATCCTTTGGGTCATTTCCTTTTCTTCCAGGTTAAACCTTGAATGAACTGAAGCAATTACAAAGTCAAATCCGGAAAGCACTTCATCATTATAGTCTGGATCACCATTTGCCATAATATCAACTTCGATCCCTGCAAACAATGATATTTTAAGCTTTGAATTTATTTTCCTGACCTCTCCTAATTGCTGAATCACTCTTTTTTCATCCATCCCGTTCGCGTAATATGCAGATTTGCTGTGATCATTTACAGCCGCATATTTGAAATTCAACTCTTCGGCAGCACCCGCCATTTCTTCAAGCCGGTTTTTTCCATCAGAATAATTTGTATGGAAATGGAGTAATCCCTTAAAATCCTCAATAGATAAATTAGAATTCCTGAGTAATGATTTTTTCTTTATCTCAAAATATTCTTTTTCTCTCATCTCAGGAATAACAAAAGAGATATTTAGGCTTGAAAATATTTCCTCTTCAGAATCCCCATTTATTTTTTTTGAATTAAATGAATTAACAAAATCATCCGAACCTGTTGTTAAGAAAAGCAGCCTGCTAAACTCTCCTTCATTCTCAGTAAGAAAAATAAAGACAGGTACATCGGAATACTCAATTATTTCAATTTTATCTTTCAGTTTTTTATAATTAAAACTTTTCTTTAATTCATTTAAAAAGAGAGTTTTATTTGAAGTTAATGCCGCAAAATCCATTTGAGAAACTATTTCACTCCCCCTTCTTAATTCTCCCGACTTTTCTACTTCCTTTACAGATTTAAAACTTTTAAGCTTTTGTAAAATTTCACCTGATGTCCGTAATGCACTGCTTAGAAGTATATAATGACTATACTTTTTATAATCTTTAATTCCTGATAATACTTTTTTCTGAAGGCTTTCCCCAAATCCCTTAAGATTTATCAGCAGATTATTTTCTGCAGCACTTTTTAATTCTTCTAAATTTTTAATACCTAGCTGGGAATAAATCAGTTTGATTTTAGAAGCATTCAAACCTTTGATTTTGAGCAGTTCTTCTAATCCTTCTGGAATTTCATTCCTTAAATCTTTATAAAGTGAGGATTCATTGGTTTCATAAAACTCATAGATTACTCTCTGCAGACCCGGACCAATCCCTTTTATTTTCTTCAGCTCTTTCCGCCTGACAATCTCATCAAAATCACCATCAACTTTTTTTAATGAAGCAGCACCGGCACGGTATGCCTGAACCTTGAATTTATTTTCACCTTTGTATTCAAGCATTCCGGCAATTTCTTCAAGTAATTTAATTGTATCTTTTTTTGAAGGCATTTATAATTTATACTCCTAATACCTTAGGCAGCCATAGTGCAATATCCGGCCAAAAAATTATGGCAAGTAATGCTAACAGTTGTAAAATAACATATGGGATTATTCCCCTGTAAAGATGAGATGTAGTAACTCCGCTTGGAGCAACTCCCTTTAAATAAAATATCGAAAACCCAAAAGGCGGCGTTAAGAAAGAAGTCTGGAGATTCACTGCAATTAAAATCCCTATCCACAACAGGTTTATGTTCATGTGAATAAAGATTGGTGCAATTATCGGTACAATTATGAATGTAATCTCAATAAAATCAATAAAAAACCCGCATATAAAAATAACTACCATAACTATCGCTAAAAAGTGATGCGGCTCCAGGTTAGATGAAAGAATTAAATTTGAAAGGTAAGTGTCGCCGTGCAATCCTCTGAAAACCAACCCGAAAGAGGCTGCTCCTACCAGTATAAAAAATACCATACTTGTTAAAGTCGTAGTACGCATCATGACTTCTTTTAAAGTAGCTATCGAAAGCTTTTTCCTAACTAATGCCAGAATAGTAGCTCCCAAAGCACCTACAGCTGCTGCTTCAGTCGGTGACGCAATTCCCGCAAATATTGAACCCAGAACTGCTAAAACAAGGGTAAATGGAAGTAAAAAAGCATTTATGATCTTCTTTATTTTATAAACACCTTTGAATTTATTTAATTCTTCTTCCGGCATTGCAGGAACAGATTTAGGCCTTATAAATGTTAGAATAACTATCCAGACAAAGTAAAGGAAAACAAGTAAAAACCCTGGAATCACAGCTCCCACAAAGAGAGCACCGACTGATATATTCAGTACACTCCCTAATAAAACAAGTACTATACTTGGCGGGATTATTTGTCCCAATGTTCCTGAAGCCATTATAATTCCCGATGCCGCTCTTGGATGGTATCCTCTTTTTAACATTACCGGCAAACTTAGTACTCCCATTGTTACTACCGTAGCACCTACTATCCCGGTTGAAGCTCCCATCATTGCACCAACAATCAAAACTGAAATAGCCAACCCACCTTTAAGTTTTCCAAAAAGCAGAGCCATTGTTTCCAATAATTCTTCAGCTAATCCCGATTTCTCAAGCATTACTCCCATGAATATAAATAACGGAACAGCTATAAGAACGTAATTGCTCATTATTCCCCATATCCTTAAAGGAAGAAGATTGAAGAAGTTTAATCCAAAGGTTAAGAGACCGAAAATTAATGAAACACCGCCAAGGGTAAATGAAACCGGATATCCTAATAAAAGAAAAAGTAATACGGTAAGAAAAAAAATTATTGGTAAAAATTCTGTCATTTAGTTTCTGCTAACCCGCCATGATTTTTTATTTCCAAAAATGACCTGAATGCCAATGAAATTCCTTGAAGCAGCAAAAAAATAAATGAAAAGGGGATAAAAAACTTAATTATATAACGCGCCGGTAATCCGCCTGCATCCGGTGACATTTCCTTAAACCGGAAAGAATTGATTACAAAATCTTTGGATGTATATATTACTAAAATGCAGAAAGGAATTAGAAAAAATATTGTCCCTAATAAATTTATCCACGCTTTCTTTTTTTCCGAAAACCTTGAATAAAAAACATCAACACGGACATGATCGTCCTTGATTAAAGTGTAAGCCCCCGCCATTAGAAATATTACTGCAAATAAATGCCATTCGAGCTCCTGGAGTGCAGCCATACTCTCATTTAAAATATACCTGGTAAAAACATCATAGCAGGTAATTAAAACTAAAACTAATGTCAGCCACGAACTTATAACCCCCAGTTTTGTATTTAAATTATCGATAAACCTTATATAACCGTTAATGAATTTCATAATTCACATAAATGCATTTTCATAATGGTTAATTATGGAATCTGCTTCCGATTTAAATAATATTGTAACGACATCAAACCTGCAGTCAATTTCACCAATTTCTTTTTCATAAAGATAAGCTTCTGCAATCTTTTTGACCTGCCTCATTTTATTTGTTGTTACTGCATATTCAGGTTCTCCGAATTCAAGGTTTCTTCTTGATTTTACCTCAACAAAAACAAGATATTTCGTTTCCGTATCAATTGCAATAATATCAATTTCTCCTTTTCGGTATCTATAATTTCTTTCAACTATTTCATACCCCTTGGAAATAAGCAGCTCAACAGCTAAATCTTCCCCTTCATCTCCAAATTCTTTTGTTTCAAGTGACATTTGCGTTACCTAATCCTTTGGTTCTTCCATTTCAAATTCGAATTCAGGCTCGTCATTTAAAATTCTATGCAGAAAGGTTCTCCTATGAAATACAGATGGTCCAAATGCTCTTTATAGCTTCGATATGCTCATGAGTTGCATAACCTTTATTTTTAGACCATAAATACTGCGGAAATCTCGGGCACATCCTCTTCATAATCCTGTCCCTGGACACCTTTGCCAGAATTGATGCTGCTGCTATTGCAAATGATTGTGAATCCCCTTTTATTATTGGAATTGCAGGAATACTGGAGCTAAAGGTTTTATTACCATCAACGAGTATTAAATGCGGTTTTGTTTTTAACCTGCTTACCGAAATTGACATTGCTAACAGTGATGCCTGCAGTATATTTATCTTATCAATCCGTGAATGTGAAACTGCAGCAACAGAACAGGCAAGAGATCTCTCTATTATCAATGGCGCTAACTCTTCCCTTTCATCTTCGGTTAGCTGTTTTGAATCATTTACCCCTTCAATGTAAACATCCGGTAAAAATATAACTGATGCAGCAACAACAGGACCTGCCAAAGGACCTCTGCCTACTTCATCGGCACCTGCTATATATTTTATTCTTCTTTTTAAAAAGGAATTATCGAAATTTTTCATTTACCTAGATATATCGCACTTAATCCAAAAATCATATCCAATTTTAAAATAAAACTTAACTTATTCAAGTTTCCTGATGAATCATTTTTAAAAATTGAAACCAGAACATAAACTAAAACCGGATTTACTAAGCTCATGACTATAATAAAATATTCTATTTTATAAAGTTCAAAAATATATGGAAAGCATGTAAATAATATTAAAATAATAGTTATAAATACGATGAAATTTTTAGCAATAGAAAATCCGAATTTATAAGGGAATGTCTCTATACCATTCTGAATATCACCATTAACATCTTCCATATCTTTTACAATTTCGCGTACAAAATTTATTAATAAAGCAAATACGGCAGGTATCAGTGCAGCTGAAATATTATTCACTGAAATCCCTCCGTATATAAAAGTTAAACCTGTAAGTGCTGCTACCGAAAGATTTCCAAGCAGCAATATATTTTTAATTTTTAATGAGTAAATAAATAAAAGAATTACCGTTAATAATGCAATAAAAAAAGCAGTATAACTTATTAATACAGAAAGAGATAATCCAATGATCGAAGTAATTGAATAATAAATTATTGCAGATTTAACACTTATCTCTCCCGAAGCCAGCGGTCTTTCAGGACGGTTTATTTTATCTATCTTTATATCAAAATAATCATTAATAACATAACCCGCAGCCGCTATCAGTGAAGCCGAAATACCCGCCAGAAAAGTATTAAATATTATTATATTATTTTCAGAACATAAAAAGCCTGCAACTAAAACAGTTAAAAATATAATGAATATATTTAGGGGACGGGAGATTTTAATAAAGTATAAAATTTTTCTAAGCATATACAGAATAAAAATTGTTTTATTGCTTAATTATTTAATTGCTACACGAACAATTTAACAATTAGACAATTTAACAATTTAGCAATTTAGCAATTTAACAATTTAACAATTTAAAATTCATTAACTATTCCGAAATGAATTTTTCCATCGGAAAATGAATCACCCTGTGCAAGAGCAAAACTAACACCGAGGATTCCCAGCCCGGTTTCAATATTTAATCCAAGACCGTAACCCACCTTAAATCCTTCTGTTTTAAGTATATCCCTATCGGGTTCTGCTTTTCTGTAAAAATATCCGGTATCAAAAAATAAAAAGGCGTAAGTCCTTTTAGTCAGCAGCAGCCGGTATTCCAGGTTAGACCAGAATATCCTTGAACCGAGAAATTGATCTTCCCTGTAACCCCGCAAAGTATTAGTTCCGCCAAGTCTGTATAAATCACTAATTTCGAAAGAAGGGCCGTTTAACTCTTTCCCGTGCAGTCCCAGAGCAATTACCTGTTTTCTAAACAATTCATGGTAAGCACTTATTCCCACTTCTATCCTTTGAAAATTTACTCTTGTCTGTAATTCCGGGGAAAAATATTCTTCTGGTCCGTATATTGTCTTCTTGCTGAAAGAATACAAATTTGTAAATAATATTCCGCCGGTTGGTGCATAAGGATCATCCCTGGTATCTATTTGAAGATTAATTCCGGTAGTTACTGAATGAGAATTATAAACCGTAAAAAAAGAATTCTCTAATTGAGAAGGAATAACTGATTCTGAAGAAATAAAAAATGATGCTGAGATATCTTCGGTAGCTAAGAATTCTATACCCCCTTCCAGTTTTCTTTGGACATAAGTTGTATCCTGTTTCCTCTGAAAGAAACTTCCGGTTAAATTAAAAGGATAATTAAAAATCCATGGTTCCAGGTATTTCAATTCAAGTTCCTGAGAATAACGGTCGAATCTCTGCCACCTGATTGCCGCTGCTCTTCCGGTACCTAAAAGGTTTCGCATACTCACATTTACCAGCCCTGTTAAATAGCCGGTTTGACCCGGATTGGCAGACGGTATATACCCGATTATTCCGTCAAAGTTATTTGTCTGCTTCTCTTTAACAGTGATTAAAAGGACCCCCTCATTTTTAGAGTTTAAATAAAATTCCGGTTCATTTACCGGTTCAAAGAAACTCAGCCTATTTAGTTTTGCAGGAAGTTCGTCAATTTTTATTTGAGAATAAGTTTCACCCGTTTCTATTCTGAGTGCTCTTTTAATTACATAGTCCTTCGTATTTTGATTCCCCGCTATTTCGATTTTATCTATTTTATCTTTATTCCCCTGGTCTATCTTTATATGAATATCAGTTAAATATGCATTGTCCGAAGAATCTTTATAAAAAATTATCGAAGTTAGAATTATTTTCGCAAAAGGATACCCGTTATTCTCTAAATATGTAAGTGAATTTCGTACAGCTTCTTCCAGTAAGTCTTTATCAAATATTTGCCCTTCCATAAATTCAAATTGCTCATTTATATCATTCGATTTTACAGAATCCGGATAAACCAGGTAAATTTTATTTATAAATGACGGCTCCCCCTCTCTTATATTTATTAGAACATCGACCTTCTGAGAATCGGAAGAAAATTTCAAATTAGTACCGGAAAAAGATGCATATACATATCCCCGCTCTGCAAGATTAAATGCAATTCTTGACTTCACAGAGTCTATTAAACCATGATATAATTTTTCCCCTCTGCCGATACCGCTCCAACCTTCAATTTGATCTTTATCAAAGACTTTATTTCCCTCAATTTCTATTGAATTTATCTGCTGTGAGTAGAGCACTGTGGAAAAAAAGAAAACCACTGAAAAAAATATTTTAATTCCTCGAAGCATGCATTTTCTTTATTTTTTCCCCTATAGTCGAAATCTTTATCGCGGGTTTGAGAATCTCAATATCATCCGGCGAAACATTACATGTTTCAAATTTCGCTGCATTAGCAGCACCCAAGGAAGATGCAATAGTCAATGTCTCTTCAAAAGGTAAGTTATTATGGATACCGTAGACAATACCGGCTGTAAAAGAATCGCCGCTGCCTGTTGAATCAACAAGGTTTATAATCGGATTTTCCGTCTTATATTTAAAACCGAAATTTGAAGAATAAGTTGTTTTCGAACCGTTTGTTATATACGATTGTTTAATCCCTCTATCATAAAGATAACCTAAGTATTCCAGAATCTCTTTTTCGCTTTTAAGTATTATATTTAAAGAATTTTCTATTTCCGGAATATTATTGTGGAGTATAGTTGGTCCGGCTTCTATACAATCTTTCAAATGATTTCCATAAGTATCACAAATAGATATTTTATCATATTTATTAGCTGTCTCAATACCAACAGGAGAATATATTATCGGCAGCGGGACACGGAGAGCTTCCGGAAAAAACTACAATCTCAGAATTTTGAATTATCTTTTCAAGTTTCAGCTTAAATTCTTCAGCTTCCTCTTCTTCAATAATTGTATCATGGCCGAAAAAAGTGCTTATTGATTTTTTTGATTCGTCTATTATGATTGCTGCATCTCTCGTTTCATTGATAGTTTTAATAGCAGTAAAATTTATTTTCTCTTTAACTAATATTTCTCTAAAAATTTTGCCGTTTATACCGCCGAGAAAAGTAAATGCAAGGTTTTCAATATTAAACATATTCAGTTGCCTGCTGACATTTATCCCTTTGCCCCCTGCAGCTAATTCAGTCTTTCCGTTTCTATTCCCTTTTCCATAATCAGCATTAGGAAATATATATCTTCTTTCCAGAAGGGGATGCAGTGTCACAGTAAGAATCATCTTAAAAACTTTTTAAGAATTTTTAATACCTGTACCGGTATAAATCGCCTGTTAAAGGAGTAACCAATCTATAGTCCCCAAATCCTGTTTCATCAACAAAAACAAAACTCTTATTAAGCTGATAATAATCCCATACTTCATAAGGTTTGGAATCATATTCAAATGGATGCCGGTCAACGTTGCTTGGTCCTCCAAGAATAATATATACCATTCCCCTGTCAGTCTTCCATCCTTTTACATAATGTGAAAAGTTTGCATCTGCAAATGCTACTCTTCTGTAATATTCATTGAATATTTCATTTTCATCAGTTGAAGGAACCGGGTCTTTCTTTTTCCAGAATTCCTTGAACCTATCTATTTTTTCATCTTTAGTTTTTCCGTCATCTATATAATCCATCTCTTCCGGAGATGCAATATAAACTAACTGTTCTATTGCTTCGGTAACATCTTTAGCTGTTGAAGGGAAGCCTACCCACCTTGAAATAAAAGGCTGCTCTGCAGACGACAATTCATTATTATCGTTATCCTTTAATATTATTGCAATATCATAGTTCCCCATACTTAAGGTTGAATCGGGTATAGTATAAAAAATTTGATTCCTTCCCTTTTTCAATTCCTTCAATGTTTTGTCTGAAATTATTGTATTATCTTTTTCATTTACGTCATACTCAATCTGGAATACCGAATTTGTATCGGAGTATATTTCATAAAAAATCGAAATACCTCCTTTACGCGTAGACAATATTTTTTTTATATTCGGCAAAATTTTATTTTCGCCTCCCTCTACAGTTTTTTTCTCAACCAGCATAATATCACTTATTGCCATATTTTCTGATATATCCCTGACTTTTACTTCCTCTTCTTTTGAATAAGTCTTCCTGGAATCTTTATCTTCATAGGCAGAACGGAATACATATTCACCTGGCAGCAGATCAAATGAACGGAGACTTAAATTAAAGTTTTGTTTTGAAGTTGTTTGATTAAAATCTTCTGTTTCTACTTTTTCATTCCATATCTTTTCGGCAATCAATTTTTCCTTGTCTTTATCAAAGATGGAAACGGTAATGGTATAATTTGCTACAAAAGTACCTTCCGATTTAACAAATTGAACCTCGTTATAGGGAATCTGTATAAAAACATCAACCCTTGTTTTATTAGCTTCATCGGATTTAAAATCCAGATATTCATAATTGAATCTATCCGGTTCAATTCGCTTACTTCCTGCAAATTCATTTTGAGCAAATAAATTGCAGCTAAAAATTAAAAATAAAATTATATATAATTTTTTCATTTTAAGAGCCTCCGGTTATCTGACAAATTTACCGTAAAGGTCATATTCATTATAATCAATAATTTCGGCAGTGTAAAATTCTCCTAATTTCATTTCTTTATTATCTTTCGTAATTAATATTTCTCCGTCAACTTCAGGTGCATCCATATAAGAACGCCCTACATAATAATCATTTTCTTTGCTCTCTAAAAGAACGGTAATTCTCTTTCCCAATAAATCTCTATTTTTTTCAAGTGAAATCTCTTTCTGTATTTCCATTAAAATATCTTTTCTCTCTTCTTTTATCTCTTCCGGGACAGGATCTCCCAATATATAGCTTGATGTATTTTCTTCCAATGAGTAAGTGAACACTCCCATGCGGTCAAACTTAATCTCTTTTACAAATTCACAGAGTTCACTGAATTCTCTTTCGGTCTCGTTAGGATATCCTGTTATAAAAGTAGTTCTTAAAGTAATATCCGGAATTCTTTCCCTTAGCTTATATAATAAATCTTTTGTCCTTTGAGCAGTAATTCCTCGCCTCATCGATTTTAGTACATTATCCGAAATATGCTGCAGGGGAATATCTACATACTTGCAAACTTTAGGATTAGAGGCTATTACTTCAATTAAATTTTCGGGAAATCTTGATGGGTAAGCATACATTAATCTAATCCATTTAATTTTTTCTATTTCACTAATTTCATTCAATAAGTTACCCAAAACTCTTTGACCATATAAGTCAATACCATAGTCTGTTGTATCCTGCCCGATAATCACAAGTTCTTTTGTATTATTCTTTGCGAGAAATTCCGATTCTTTAATTAAATCCTCTTTACTTTTGGATTTATGTTTTCCCCTCATCAAAGGGATCGCACAAAAAGAGCATGGATGGTCACACCCCTCGGAAACTTTTAAATATGAAGTATATGAAGGTACCGGCAGTAACCTTTCACCAAGAAGATTATATTTTAATTCTCCGCCAAGCTTCTTTAAGATTCCTTCATAATTTTCAGTTCCGAAATAGGCATCGACTTCCGGCATCTCTTTTTCCAGATCTTCTTTATACCTTTCAGAGAGACAACCTGCAACAATGACCTTTTTTATTACTCCATCTTGTTTTAAACTAATTGCTTTAAGAATCATATTTATTGATTCTTGTTTAGCTGCTTCAATGAAGCCGCAGGTATTTATTATTACTGTTTCTGCTTTTTCCGGATCTTTACTTAAATCAAAATTATTAACCTTTAATTGGTTAAGAAGCCTCTCCGAATCTACACTATTTTTCGAACAGCCTAAAGTAACAACACTTATCTTTTCCTTTTTATTCCTCATTAAACCTATCTTCTTATTACCATAAATAAATATTATATATAATCTGTGTGAATATCATTAACCAATTTATCTACAGAAGGTAGATGGATTTATCCATTGGTCTAATAATCGGGTATTTCATCTTCCAATATAAGTCAGGTACAATAGAATTACGGGAGAAGTGTAAAGCAGGGAATCAAAACGGTCAAACATACCACCATGTCCCGGAATTAAACCGGATGAATCTTTCACTCCGGTATCTCTTTTTATCAGTGACTCTATTAAATCGCCCAACTGACCGAAAATTCCGATAATTATTCCGATAATTATTGCATTTGTTAATGATAAAAAACCGAGAATTAAAAACTTAGCTAAAATTAATACGATAATAGAAAAGAAAAATCCAAAAATTGATCCTTCCCAGCTTTTATTAGGACTTACTCTGGGGAATAATTTGTGTTTACCCAATTTAGTTCCTCCCCAAAATGCAGCAGAATCACATATCCATATAGAAGCAAAAACAGCTATCATTAAATATCCCCCTCTTTCGTACAATATTCCAATATTTGGATAAAACTCCCTGATACCGATTATTGAGCTTCCAAATAATCCTAAATAAAATACACCTAATAACGTAGCTCCGGCATTTAATACAACAGAACCGCGGTTTCTGAATAGTTCCACTAAAAAAAGTATTATTGTAAAAAGGAGCAGAAATGAATAAATATCAATAAATGTACGGTAGAAATTGATGAGAAAAATAATTATACCCGCTATTCCTAAAGTGATATTTGCAGAAATTTCCTTGTTTTTTACTATAGTGCAAAATTCATAATATGAAACTATTGTAATAGCCAAAACAAAGAGCAGGAAATAGACACTCCCGAAATACGCTGCTGATATAATAACGGGTATAGTTATAATAGCTACAATAATTCTTAAAGTATGGTTGCTTAAAGCCATTTAACTTTCATCACTATCTTCTGTTTTTTCACTTTTAATTTTTTGTATAAAATTTAAAGCATCTGCCACATCTTCTTTATGAACAAGAAGCTTAACAACAGAGAAATCTCCCGGAGCCGGAAAATTCCTGTCTTTTTGAGATAAAATAGTGGATGTAATCCCTGCACTCTCTAAATTATCCTTTATCATTTCAACCTCATAATCCATACCTGATGTATAGACTACTTCCCAGTTTTCTTCTGTCCAGTCTTCCGGTTTAGTTATCAAATTCTCATCTACAAGAGGGATTCCGCAATCAGGACAGAAAGTTACTCCTTCTACATATTCATAGTCGCAATTCGGACATACTGGCATTTTTCCTCCTAAATAGTTTTAGTTTGTGAATAGTATCTTTTTATATAAATAATTACGCCTGCGAATGCAATCAATAATACAATAAAAACTAAAATTGTAGACTTTAAATCAGCATTGTTTTCAACTGTTGTGTTTATTAGTTCATCATTTCCAAATACAAAATATAAAATAATTGCTGCAAAATTATTTAAAAAATGAAGCGTCATCGGAATAATTATAGAATTGCTTGTATATGCTGCAAAACCAAAATATAATCCTAATCCTATAAGTGGAATTAATCCATATGGATTAAAATGGTATAAACCAAAGAATACTGCTGTAATCAACGCCGCCCAAAATGGTTTTAACTTGAATTCAAAACTCTTTTGAATAAAACCTCTAAACATTGTTTCTTCACATAATGCAGGAATCACCGATACAACTATAACCACAAATATTCCTTCAAGAATATTATTTGCTGAAAGAAGATTCCCGTATGTACTTTCTACAAGTTTATCCAGTTTGTCAAATAAAGACTTAATATGCTCGATAAACGGTGATACTTTTGCAAGATATTCTAGTACATAATTTTGAATATATAAGAAATTCTGTAGCAGCGGTGTTAATATAATAATACCAGCTATAAATAATCCTAACTCTTTCCAGTGAGGTATTTTAATCCTAAGTATTGTAGAAACATCTTCATAGAACCACTTTGAAAAAATCAACGCCGGTAGAAGAATAAAAAGTATTTGCCCCCCTGTAGTCATTAACCTGACGTCATTGACAGGTGCATTTTTCATATCCATACCGAATATTAGCAGAGTAATTACTCCGCCAACAACCTGGTATAAAAAGAAACCCCCTACAAGTCCAATAAAAGCAGCGGCAATCGGAGAAATAATGGGGTTTATTTTCTTTTCTTCTTCAGAATTTTCTTTATTTTCAGAATTCTCCCCTTCATTATTATTATCCTTATTTTCCGGCTCTTTATTGAATTCATCCATACAAGAAATTAATAGTTAATTTATTATTTCCAAATTACTTAAAACAATTATAACCTCAAATAAGTTCGTTCGGTAGCCATACAATGGTCATTCAATTGTCATTCGATCGTCATTCAATTGTCATTTAATGGGAGGTAAATATCTATCCTTGTCTGACCTCTGATCTCCGATCTCCGACCTCTCCAACTTTCCTTCTCAATACTCAATACTAAATACTCAATACTAACTTAAGTGTGGTCATTTCTTCGAAGTCAAACTACCCGCCAGCCCCTCATAATTTGTTAAATCAGCATCAATTGACCCGATTACTACTTTGGTCTTTACTTTAACAGGAACCCTTAAATTATCATCGGTAAGCCATACAAGAATGTTCCCCTCGCTTTTAAACAATCCCCCTTCTTGAACCAGGGGCTCAACAATTATGCAGTTAAAAGTACCTGCAGCTACTTCTACTCTTTCTTTCCCCAGATACCTTACATCTAAATCATAAACTTTATCTTTATAAAAGTTCTGAAGATGAATTCTATCATTTATTTTCATATTCGAATAATCAAGAGTCCTTGCATAATAAAAAGCTGATAGTATATCATTTACATACTTCGGAATATTATATTCCCCTTCTGTTGTCTTTGCTTTTCCTCTTCTCTGATCAAAGAATGCAGAAAAATCCCGGCTGTAGCCGCCTTCTCTGACATGCTGTTCAAAACGCCATGGGAAAAGTCCCTGAATATCAATATATGTTTCATATTTATCCCGTACCTTAAATATCCAATCGAAACTCGGCACCGAATTCACTTGAAAGCTAACATGATAAACTTCCCGTCCCGATATCCTCTTTATATCCGGAATCTGCATTACAGCTACTCCGGCAGTTACAAAACCGTATTTTATATCAAATGTTAATTTCTCACCAACTGTAAATGCATCATTCCGGACAGTTCGAAAATCATCACTTTTTTTCTCTTTATCCGCAGCCGATACCGGAAGGAAGAAAAACAAGTAACAAAACAGTAGCTTCTTAAACATTATGTTCTCCATTCTCTGAAATAAAATTGTATATTTTATCTATTTCTACAATAACATCGGTCACTTTAATACTATTCATACATTCTAATTTTGTACACTGTTCCCTGCTGCAGCCTGAACAATCATTATCGGGATGAAATATTATTCTTTTATTTGTATAAGGGCCCCATCTTTTAGCCGAGCAAGCCAGTAAATTCGGATAAAAACCAATTGTATATTTATCAAGAGCTGCAGCAATATGAAGCGGACCGGTTGAATTGGCAATAAATATATCGGTTTTATTTATCAGAGCAATTAATTCGGACAGATTCAATATCCCTGCAAAGTTTTTAATTTTGCCGTCAATTTCAAGTTCTTTACAAATTCCCTCTTCGGTTTTACTGCCGGTTATTAGTATTTGAAAATTGTTCTTTTGCAGAAGCTTTTCAACAAGTTCTTTAAATTTATTCAGCGGGTAATCAACTGCACTTCCGCCGCTGCCCGGATGAATAATTATGATAGGTTTACCTTTGCTGATCCCATTCTTGTTTAAAAGACTCTCTATTTTCTCATTACTTTTCTCATTTACATTAAGATGAAAATTTACTGTATCCGGATCAATTTTCTCATCTATTCCAAATGCATTTAACAGGTTAATATTATATTCCAATTCATGCTTTTCAGCGTATTTTCTATGCTCATAAATTTTATTATTAAATAAAAATGAATACCACCGGTATCCTGTGCCAACTCTATTTCTAATTCCGCTGAGAAAAGCTATTAAGGAAGTCTGAAAAGTAGGGTATACAATTATACTTGAATCAAAATCGTAATTTTTTACTATTTCAACATTGCTAAAAATTGGTATCTTTCCATTTTCTTCTTTAAGTATAATTATATTATCAATAAAAGGATGGTTCTCAACTATATCTTGTGTATAATTTCTTACAAGAAATGTAATCCTGCATTTAGAATAATGCCTTTTTACAGTTTCGGCTAAAGGAAGGGATAAGACAACATCACCAATTCTATCTGTTCTGACTATTAAAAGATTTTTAGGTTCAATCATTTTCTTGAAATATACCCGTTATTTTTTATGAAAAACCGCCATGGTAAATGAGCTGATTTTCTTATCCCGATTCTTTCAGAAATTCCTATTGCCTCTTCTTCTACTCTTTTATTATCAAGTAAATAAATTTTATCTCCTGTAAGATCAATTCCATATTCTTTTTTTGTAATTGAAAAAGCCTTACAAACTTTCCCTGGCCCGCTTGTTAAATTAAATTTTTCTTTTTCATTTTTCAATTCTCTCCCAAAACGATTCTTAATCATTAGCTCAATTCCTTCCACAGGCTCAACAGCCCTGATAAGAACCGCCGTTCCTTTCCCCTTAATCCCGGTAACAACGTTGCAGCAGTAATGGTTGCCGTATGTGAAATAAACATAAAAGAATCCGCCTTCACCGAACATGATCTCATTCCTCTTTGTCTTACCTATAAATGTATGTGCAGCTTCATCTATTTCCCCATCATATGCTTCAACCTCAACTATCTTCCCAGCAAGCACCACCCCATCTTCATTTTTTACCAAAATTTTACCTAATAATTCTTTAGCAACTGTCAATACATCCCGTGTGTAAAAGCTCCTTTTAAGTTTATTATTAACAGTTGAATTCATACATGAAAATTTAATTATTTTTGATGAAAGTTAAATATAGAAATAGATTGGAAAACATCGAAGTATTCATGCTTTTGTAGAGTCGACATTAACAAAATTTTGAACTCTGAAGGCGTGATATTTTTGAACACCGAAGGTGTGATATTATTGTAGAGAATAAAAAGTAGAAGGGAATATTCAAAACCCCGAAGGGGTGAAATAATAATTAGGTAAACTTACTCTTTAACTCTTCAATCTTTTGTGCATAATAATCTGCTTTATCGGGGTGTTTTTCTTTAAGGAGGTTATAAATTTCGATAGCTTCTTTATATTCTCCCTGTGAAATATAAATTTTAGCTAATGTCTCTGATACGATAATGTTTTTACCTAATACTTTTTCTTTCCCGGCTCTCTCTACTTTTATATGAGTTTCGGTTTCCGGTGAAATTTCTTTAACAAGTTCTTCTAATTTCTCATCTTTAGGTAAATATTTTATGTCGAATTTTTCATTTTTATCTGTTTCTTCTTCAGTTTCTCTCTCTTCAATTTCATTGAAACTTGAAAATTTTAATGATATTTTATTCTTAATATTATCCATTTCATTTAGATAAAAATCGAAAGTTTTTTCTGAATGTATTAGATCACTCCCCTTTTTTATATTTTCGATAGCAATAGTATAATCCCCCCTTAGAGCATAAACTTTTCCAAGCAATATATAAGATGCGGCATAGTTAGGATGAGCTTTAATTCCTTTTATTAGAATTTCAATAGCTTCATCCAGATTATTTTTCTCCATCTCATAATCTGCTTTCCTGATAAAAAGCGGGGTTGTTTTATTATATGAATAAATTAATTCTATTTTATCAGGCTCAGGCATCTGCCTGTAATTCTTTTTAGTTTCTGCCATTAATGCTTCCCGAATGCATGTTTTATGGAAGTTAGTGAAACAAATGCAAAACCGGTGAAAAATAATATTTGAAACGGAAGCGCCGCAATCTCGGCAAAATATACTGAAGAAATAATTCCGATTAAACAGTATAAGGCCATAATTAATTCGACTATAACTGAAAAACCCAGCTTTTTATTTAAATACCGGTTGTTAGCCCATGAATCCCCGTTGGTTTCTACCCTGAATTTTGGAGTTCGTACAAATTCACTTTTTCTATTTAATAAACCTTCCATTACTGCTCTTGAATTGTTAACTGCAAATCCCATACTGCCCGCCATGAATAACGGAAAAAGAACAATCTTTTTACGCCAGTCTCTTCTTACATCCTTTTGCGAATATAAATAAAATAAAAATGAACTTACAAAAGCCAGAACAAATAATGAAAGTATTGCAAAATACGCTTCATGAGATCCGCTGTTTTTTATAAATATTAAAGGTACATTCAAAATTGCCGCAAGAAGTATAAATGGGAAAACCATATTATTGGTTAAATGAAAAGTCGATTGCAGCTTTACCCTTAATGGAACATTTGACTTCCATACCAGGGGAAGTATTTTTTTAGCAGTTTCAATAGCTCCTTTTGTCCACCTGAATTGCTGGTTTTTTAACGCATTTATTTCAGATGGCAGTTCAGCCGGAGATGTAAAATCTTTTAAGAAAATAAATTTCCAGCCGTTAAGCTGTGCACGGTAGCTTAGATCAAGGTCTTCGGTTAAAGTATCATCGTGCCAGTTCCCTGAATCTTCAATGCATTTTCTCTTCCATACTCCGCCTGTTCCATTAAAATTAATAAAGAACCCCGCTTTATTTCTTACCGATTGTTCAATAACAAAATGCCCGTCCAGAGCCAATGCCTGAGCTTTTGTTAATAAAGAATAATCCCCATTTAAATGTTCCCATCTTGTCTGAACCATACCAACATTATCATCATTAAAAAAAGAAAGGGTTTTTTTAAGAAAATTTTTATTAGGAATAAAATCAGCATCAAAAATTGCAATATAATCCCCCTTGGCTGTTTTCATTCCTTCTTTTAATGCTCCTGCCTTAAAACCTTTCCTTGAATTTCTCCTTATATGAAAAATATTAAACCCTTCTTTTTGTTTCTCCTCAACGATTCTCGCAGCTAAATTTATTGTTTCATCGGTTGAATCATCCAATACCTGTATTTCCATCAAATCCTTTGGATAATCAATAGCACAAATCGCATTAATCAATCTTTCAACTACATATAACTCATTATATAAAGGAAGCTGAATCGTAACCATTGAATTAAATTTCATATTTTCTATTGGAATATTTTTTACAGCCTTGTATTTTTTATGATAATAGAGCATTATAAAACCATGACTTCCAAATATGAAAAGAACAAATAAAGAAATGAAATACCCAATTAAAACTATTTCGTCCATTTTATTTTTAAGCCCTTAAATTATTAATTTATTTACCAGCCGGAAACTACGGCTAACAGAATGTCTTCACTTATTTTATCTATTGCTGCTGTGATTGCCAGGTTAATATCATTTAAACTCCCCCCGGAAGGATAATCGCCGTAGTTGGAAAAATTATTCTCAAAGATTGTCTTTCTTTTAACAATATCTCGATAAACTGCTTGAACTGAAATCGTAATCCTTCGTGTTTCAACTTTCTCACCACCGGTGATAATTGTCGGAGCATCACTTAACGAAATAATTGAACAATTTAATATAGCATTTGCTTTATTTTTTTCTGTGACCTGGAGCGTATTATCATCAGTAAATTTTTGAATTAGCGAATTAGTCAACATTTCCCTTAATCCCGGTTCACCCGAACCGCTTCGATCCTCAGCAATAGGAATAGCTATAGTCTTCAAATGTTCCGGAACCGAAGCACCGGTAAAAGAATAAGAAAAACAACCAGTTAAATTAATGAGGCTTAATATGATAAACAAGCATATAATTATGAGGGAACTGGATTCCCTTATTTTTGAATTGAATTTCAACATTTAAAGAATAGAATTATTTACTCAAGTTACGCAATATCCTGTATTTGAAAGATGATATCTTTACTTTTTAAAAATAAGATTTTATCCGGACTTACATTTTAATAATAAATTGAATCTGATGTATCTTTTTAAAGATGTCATCTTTATATCTGTGTAACTCCAGTTATTTATTAAAAATCAAATATGATAATCTTTAAGCTTCCTGTAAAAGGTCCTTTCACCAATCTTCAACATTTTCGCAGCTTCTTTTTTATTCCCCCTTGTATAAGCCAGAGCGTTTTTTATTGCTTCCTTTTCCAGATCTACAAGGGGTATGACTTCTTCCGTATGATTATTATTCCCTTGTGTATAAATCTCATTTTGATTGTGATAGATTAGGTCTTTTAGTTCTAAAATATCTTTTTTTATTTCGAATAAAGCCCTATATAATAATTCCCGGTCTGCTTCTTCAGGAGACTTCTTTAAATAAACAGGAAGATTCCGTAATGGTGTATTTTTTTTATCCTCAGTCAGAAGAGCTGCAAAAGATGCAGCATCTAATCTGTTGTATTTATTTAAAGCCATGGCGGTTTCAATCATATTTTTTAACTCCCTTACATTTCCCGGCCAGGAATATTCTTTTAGTAAATTCAATGCATCATCGGTTATTTCGGGAACTTTTATATGGTTTGATTCTGCATACTGCCGGGCGAAAAAGTTAACTAATTCTTCAATATCTCCCTTGCGGGTCCTTAAAGGAGGTATGCTTAAAGTTACCGCTTTCAGCCGGAAATAAAGATCCCTCCTAAATTTTCTGGTATCAACTTCATCCTGGAGATTTTTATTAGTAGCAGCAATGATCCTTACATCAACTTTTGTTACGGTTTCGGCGCCAATCCGCATAAATTCTTTTGTTTCCAATACCCTTAATAATTTAACCTGAGTAGTTAAAGGCATTTCAGCAATTTCATCTAAAAAAAGAGTGCTGCCGTCGGCAATTTCAAAATAACCCTTTCTGCTCTCAACTGCACCTGTAAAGGAACCTCTTTTATGTCCGAATAATTCACTTTCAAGAATGCCTTCAGGGATTGCCCCGCAATTTACTGTAACCATTTGTTTGTCAGACCGGTTACTATATCCATGAACAGCTCTTGCAAAAATCTCCTTACCCACTCCGCTCTCACCATAAATAAGTATCGATATATCCGATTTTGCAACCTGCATCGTTATATCAGCAAGATCATTTATTTCTTTTGAATCTCCTATTATTCCGTATTCTTTTTTAAACTGGTCTATTGTCATTTTTTATTAAGAATTATCACATTTAAATAATAAAACATGTAAAAACAGCATATAAATATATCATATTTTAACCCTTAATTAAAGAAAGAAATAAAACCGGAGGCATAACTCACTCCATCTAAAACCTCCGAGGTTTTTAAAAACCTCGGAGGTTTAGGTAATTTCAGAACTCAGGACTCAGTACTACCCTATATCCATCTGTTAAAGGCATAATATTCTCATTCATCGTTGTCTTACCGGATAATAACTTTT
Source organism: uncultured Ignavibacteriales bacterium (assembly GCA_963742995.1). Lineage (GTDB taxonomy): Bacteria > Bacteroidota > Ignavibacteria > Ignavibacteriales > Ignavibacteriaceae > CAVQBP01. The sequence continues at coordinate 39,372 of CAVUOL010000079.1, read as the reverse complement.
CATCCTCATCACTTATATGGGTAAGATATAATTTACCGGGCTTCAAAATTTCATAGGCTTCCAATAAATCATCGAAATCAATATGGGTAATTTCACTTATCATTATATCTACTTTATAATCCTTAAAAAGGTATAGGTCCCTTTTGCTTCCAATATCACCCGTATAAAAGATCTTCTTCCCGTTTATTTCGAATAAAATACTGCTTGATACAAAGCTCAACTTTCTTTCGTCGGCATATTCTTTATATTTATCTAAATGAGAGTTCTGTATTCCGGTAAAACTCAGATCATCCTCTATCCGGAAAACCTCATCATGATTAAAAGTTTCAATCATAATTTCAAACCCCATCTTCTGTTTAAATAAATAAGAATAATATAAAAAATCTTCAATAACTCCCTTTAAATTTTCATTAACAAATATCTGGAGAGGATTATTTCTTCCTGTTAACTTCATCTGTACTATCAATGATGCAAGTCCCGAATAATGATCCGGATGCAAGTGCGTCAAAAGAATCCCATTTATATCGGAATATCTAATTTTTTGAGAAAGAAGTGCCCTTGATATTCCATCCCCCGCATCAACAAGCAGGTTGTAATTTTGATAAGAAATAATAAAAGAAGAAAAGTATCTTTTTAATGAAGTCTTCCCTGAGCCTGTTCCAATAAATATAATTTCCAGTTTACTCATGGAAGGTCAACTATTCTTCCGTCTAATTTGAATTCTTTATTTATTATATGAAGAAAATTTTCCGCCTCTTCCCTGCTCTCAAATTTTCCTACATATACAATCTTAAATGAAGTCCCGGCAACTACTTTATCTTTAGTTTCCGAAGAGAATCCGTTATCTTCAAAATTCTTTTTTAAAGACAATGCATTTGACGACTGGGTAAATGCTCCCGCCTGAATGGTAAATTTATATTTCGGCTGATCCTGTTCGGTTAATTGATTCGAATTTTTAACTTCCGGAAGTGTAGTTTGATTAGCTGAAGGAACTGTTCTATCGGCAATTTTTAAATAAGGGGAAACCGGGTAATCACTTTTCAATTTATCAAGATTTTTTTTAGCCTTATCATAATCGCCGTTAGCGTAATAAAATGAAAAAATTCTATAAAGAGCTGCATCCGCATACCTGCTCTTAGGATATTTATCAACTATTTTTGAATAAGTGACAATTGCCTTATTACCATCATTAGTCAAAACACCTTCTAAAAACATAATTGACGGGCTTTCGGGATTCTTTGAAATTAAAGAAGGAAGCTCAGCTTCAACAACTTTTTTGTTCCCGGCTTCTATCTGCTTTAAATAAGGGATTATATCAACATCTTGAGAGAAAACAAATGGAGAAAGAAAAAAGATAAAAAGAATAAATAAAAATATAACAACTTTCATTTAACCCATTATAATGTTAATCGTACTCGTGCTCGTAATCTTAATCGTACTCTTTCTCATAATCCTAAACTGGCAGAGCCAAATCTTGTAATTCTGTAATTTTGTAATTTTGTAATCTTTCCCCAAACAAAGTCGCTGATGTTGCGCGATTTATTTTAACCCTTATATAATCTCCAACTTTAATATTTTCATTAAAGGGAATGATTACAACTTTATTTGTATCTGTCCTGCCTGATAAGAATTGATCTGACTTTTTACTGAAGCCTTCTATTAATATAACTTCTTCTTCATTGATCAATCTCTGGTTCAATTCATAAGATATCTTTTGCTGAACATCGATTATTTCCTGCAGACGTTTGGTTTTTATTTCATCCGGTACATCATCTCCCATTTTATAAGATTTTGTTCCTTCACGGGGCGAATACTTAAACATATATGCACCGTCATATTTAACTTCCCGCATAATATCTAAAGTCATAACATGATCTTCATATGTTTCTGTTGGGAATCCCGCAGATTATATCGGTAGAAAAACTCACTCCAGGAATTATTTTCTTTGCTTTCTCAATTAACTTAAGATAATGTTCAATTGTATATGTTCTGTTCATTAAATTCAGAATTCTATTGGAACCAGATTGCACCGGTAAATGGATATAATTGCATAAATTAGGATGTTCGGCAATTGTATATAAAAGTTTATCCGAAAGATCCTGCGGATGGGATGTGGAAAATCTTATTCTTATTGATTCGTCAACATCGGCGCATAGCAGAAAGCAAATCTGCAAAATCATTTCCATTATCGATATAAGAATTTACATTTTGCCCCAATAATGTAACTTCTTTGAATCCTCTTTCAGATAATTGTCTTATCTCATCAACAATAGAGTTTAAAGCTCTGCTTCTTTCCCTTCCCCTTGTAAAAGGAACTACACAGAATGTACAGAACTTATCACAGCCTCTCATAACAGAAATCCACGCCTGCAGTCCGTCTTCCCGGAAAGGAATTATATCATCATAAGTTTCTGTACGCGAAAGCTTCACCCCGATACCCTTTTCTCCATTAAAAGCTATATCTATTAATTCTGGAAGTCTTCGGTATTCATCAGGTCCCACTACTACATCAACAATCTTCTTTTTCTCAACCAGATCTGCTCTTAATCGTTCAGCCATACACCCGAGTATCCCTACAACCAGGTTCGGCTTCGATTCTTTTATATTCTTAAAATTTCCCAGTCTTCCGTAAATCCTTTGCTCGGCATTCTCCCTGATACTACAAGTATTGAGTAAGATTACATCTGCATTTTCGGCATTTTTAGTAATTCCGTAACCAGAATTCTGCAATATCCCGGATACAATCTCGGTATCAGCTAAATTCATTTGGCAGCCATAAGTTTCTATATATACGTTATTTTTTTCCATATCCTTGCTTCAAATTTCTGCAAATATAAGAGTAAATTGAGTGGCTTTCAATTCATACTATATTGAACCACATAGAAACATAGGAACATAGAGAGCATTAAGATAAATTTCTATGTTTTCTTATGTGTCTATGTGGTTTAAAAAATGTCATTTTACATCTGTATAACTTCAATTATTAATTCTTTTTTACTAATTTAAAAAATATAAATATCGGAGGGTATATGAGATTACGTGCTATTCTAATTTCCTTATCTATATTCGCATTTTTGTTTGGAGGATGTGCATCAATGAATGATGTGCTGAATTCAAAAGATGAGGGTACCGTACAGGTATATGCGGTAAATTCCGATCAAGCATGGGATATTGCCAAAACTGTCTTTAGATGGGAAGGTACCGATGCAATTGAAGAGCATAAGGATCAAAACTATATGCTTACAAGTTCCGGCGCTAATTTTGTATCTATGGGAGCAGTTATGGGAGCCTGGATTGAGCCAGTTGATGCAAACAATACTAAAGTTACTATAGTAACCAAAAGACGTATGGCTACTAACGCAGCAACTACATTAACCGAATCAACTTTTCAAAAAAGATTTGCTCAGGCTGTTGATATAGTAAAATCCGGAAAACCTTTACCAATTAATCCGCCTGATTAGAGTGGGAAAAGTCTGAAAATCGTTTTTAAGGCGTGGATTTTAGAAAGGGAGGGGTAAGTATTGGCTCATGGGAAATTAAGGGGCTTAGAAGTGAAAAAATGAACGAAAACCTACGTTATTTCGTATGATTTTGGAGAGTCGAGAGAATTTTTTAGAAACGAATTCCTAAATTTATCTGAATTGGAAGAATAAAATTAAAACGAACAATCTCTTGTATAATTGAAAAGGTAAACGATATATCTTTATTAATCGGAGTCATTTACTCCAGCATAAACATATTCATAAAATTTAAACTTACTCCGGGATACCCGAAGCCTGCTCCAGCCCTAATTATCAGTGAATTATTGTTAATATAAAAGGGATAGTTTAAGAAGCCTCCAATAGAAAAACTACCGGTTGAACCATTAGAATCTATTTTATTATTAAAAGTATTTAATAATGTAAAATAATATCCATTGTTTATTCCTTTTATAGAAACAGATTCATTTAAAAACAAAAAAGATATTCCATCAGAATTAAAGCTATTCGTATAATTTGGAAAATAGCCAACCTGAATTCCCCATAAACTCTCACTCTTCGTAGTATCATTTCTGTCTAGCATTTTAAATGCCAGTGCTTTTGAATAAAAGGTAAAAAAGATTATTAAGAAAAATATAATCATAAGATTCGTTTTATTGATAATATATGTCATCAATTTTTATTTCTCCCCTATTTTTTATCGAAATGTAAGTTCGGCTAAAATCCTATTATTAAAAAACAAACACGAATGTTTGTATTGGAAAGTTAAGATAATTAATTAAAATAATTCTATTATAAACAATAGGGGCTAAAAATAGCCCTCATCTTTCATTTCAATAAAATCAATTTCTTTGATGAAATAAAACTTGTCCCGCTTATGGGATCACCGGCTCTCATTTGGCAAATATAAACTCCGCTTGAAAAGCTTTTTGCATCCCAGTTAACCTCATATCTCCCTGCTTTTTGAAATGTATTTACTAATTCGGCTACTTTTTCACCTAAAATATTATAAATAATTAACTGTACATTTGATTCCTTCGGCAGTTCATACTTTATTAAAGTTGATGGATTAAAAGGATTGGGATAATTCTGAAATAAATTAAACGATCCCGGAATTGTATTCTCTTTTTCATCAATACCGGTTAAAGTAATAGATATATTAATTCCATCAACTGCCTTTTGACTGCTCATATCAATTTTTACTTTATTTGAATATTCTGATGTTTTATATCCAATCTTACTAGCTTTAATTGAATAATCACCATTAATCAAAGATGGAATGGTATAGCTGCCTTCATGATTTGAAAATGATGTTGAAACAACACTGTCCGACAAATTAACTGCAGTTATCAATGTACCGCTTAAAGAAGTACCTGTATTGGAAGATATCTTACCTGAAATTTCTCCTCCGAAAGGATTCATTTGACTTAGAAATACATCATCTGCATGAATATTTTGACTTCCGGTTAAATCAAAGACAAAAGCATCTTCCCATTGATTTGCATCTTTATAGAATACACTTGTATATCCGTCTTTATTAAATAGCAAAACATATTTGCCGTTGGCAATATCTCTTAATGCATAATGTCCATTATAATCAGATCTTGACTCAACCAAATTACCTCCTTCTACGGGCATTGTATATACCTGTACATTGGAAAGCCATTGATATGAAGATCGTTCCCTGACTGTACCCGAGATAGTATTTGTACCGGATTCCGGTTTAGTCAAATCAAAATCAATTCCTGTTACATTTAGATTATCAGAATCAACTTTAACCGGAGTTGCATCAAAAACATTGTTTGCCTCTTTATAAAACTGCATATAATGCTCCATTTCATCGGCAAATAAAATATAATCTCCTTCAAAAACCCGGATAGAATAATTACCATTCTGATCAGTTGAAATTCCTGATGAATCTCCCGGCTCGACAGATGATACCATAATCCAGGCATAACTTAAAGGCTGCTGCGATACAGCATCTCTTACTTTTCCGGAAATGGTTCCGGTTTTAAGCAGCGGGAAAGAAAAGTTAATATTACTTGTATCTTTATTTATTATTAATAAATCGGCACTTTTAAGATCAGGTTTATCATTATAATACTTACCCCTGGAAGTAGGGAAATTCTCTAAATGATAATTAATCCAGCATTGAGCATAATAAGAATCCTGAGCTACCTGTATAGAATAATCACCAGAAGAATTGGGAGAAGTGCTATACCAGGTTGAACCATTTACACCATAAAATATTATATAAATATCCCGGATGTAATCATTATTGCCGTAATCAATGTGCCCTGTAACTGTTGCCATTCCGGTTGTTCTGGGCTTCAATATTACATCGGGTCCTGAAATGCTGTCCCCCTTACTTATCGTTATCCTTTCACTATACTCTTCGTAGTATGGATTCGAAAATTTAATCAGAGGGTGGATGGTAAGTGAATCGGAAAAGGCTGATGGTAAAAACCTTATTAAAAAGTCTCCACCATAATCATTATAAGTTGAATCGGCTCCCTCTGCTTTAATTAGGGCAAATAATATCGGGTGATTAATGGTATCCAGTACTTTCCCATAATAATAGGCAGCATATGGGATTGCAAGTGTATCAACAAATCTAAATTCAATTGTATCTGAATTGTCATAGCCCAATACCTCACCAAATATTTTATAAGAGCCTACCGGGAAATGGTACTCATCTTTTATCTTAAATGTCCAGGTATATGATTGGCTCGGTTCAAGTGTAAGACTGGTTGGAGCGGAATTACAAACCTTATCATTTATCCAATCAAATATATTAACCACCTGGTAACTTGCCTGGCAGGCAGAGCTCCATCCTAAAGTTATTTTCTGTTCGCCGGTATCTGTTGCCGTGACATAAACAAATACTGAATCTCCGCATGTGATATATTTGTTTATCTGTTGAAACATCGATCTTAATCTGACTTAAGATGAGAGAATTCATAAGTAGGAAAAAGAAAATTAAATATTCTTTTTTCATGTCTGCTGCCCCTTTCTTTAAATAACTCACTCCCTAAGTTATTTCTCATTGAAATGTTTATAATTAAAAGATTACAACTAATTATAATATTGCCTTTAAACTAAATCTAATTAATGAAATCCGCAATAGATTTTTTTTATTATTTAGCAAAAGTCATGCCTTTTAATAATATAATTATTTGGATACATTAAAACCTAAATTATTGAGCGATAAAGTAAATGAGTATCTAAAAGAAGATATAATTAAATGATAGTTACGCATATGTAAAAATGACATCCTTTAAAAGAAAAATTATCTTCAATTTTAATTAAAATATAAGTTCAGATAAAACTTTAATTTTAAAAATTAAATGATGTCATCTTTCAAATATCTATTCTTCCGTTATGTAAGTAATTAATTTCTTCTTCCTACTGTTATTACCCCTTTGCCATTTTGCTGTCCGGCTAATATTATTAAATTCCCCTTCAAACTAATTGAATAATAGTCAGCAGCGAATATATCATTATAAACTTTCCATGTAGATCCGTTGAAATGTGCAACCAGTCCAAAATCCCCTGCAACAAAAATATCATTTAAATCGTTTCCTCTTATTGCATTCATACTTACAAGCGGTAAATTAATCTCTTCCCAGTATCCTTTTTTATTTTCATAAGTTCCGCTTCCGCATACATATAGAAATTGTTCATTATTAGTCCATACCGAATATAAAAGCCTTTGAACATTCCATGAGATCGAATCCACTTTATTATTTTTTATTCTTAATATTTTTTTATCTCCGGGAGTAAAGAAAGATGATACTGGACAATAGGCAGTAACTTCATTATTACTGTTTATAACTCCCCAGATATCGGTAATAATTGTACTTGTTCCGCTTTCTATCTTTTGCCAACTATTGTTTTGAAAATATTCAATTACACCACCATCACCTACAGCATATATTGAATTAGTATCTTTGCCCCAAAGTTTTGTAATTGAAAAAGAGATAGGTGTAAACATTAATTTTGTTTGCTTCTTACCATTCCATTGAGCAATCTGATCTCCATTCATTGCAATCCATGCATTTGATGTATTGAAAGCAAAAATTGAACTAGCCGGATACGGTGTGTGATGTGAATCGCCATGCACTGTGTAAAATTGTATTCGTAACAAATTCCATTTCTTCCCAATCCATTTAGCAAAATTATATGGTTTTTGATTTGGTTGCCCTGTAGAGTCATTAATGTAAATTTCTCCTACTGCATAAGCTAATGTATCATTAACAATTGCAACATCATTAAACACACTACCCCCACCTCCACCAAAGGTAAATGTTTTCCAGATAAAATCATGAATGGTCGTATCAAGCGTAGTCACAGTAACTTTATCACTTCTTTCGGTAACTTTTCCATTTTGAGCAATAAATGCCTGAAATCTATAATTTTTGCCTGAGAAAAGTGAATCAATATAAACAGTTGTATCTGTTTTAACTGTAGTAAAACTTTTAATTTCTTTTTCATCACTTGTAATTATTACCTCTCCACTTATGCCTTCAATATTAATTTTCAACCATACTTCTGTACTGGAAACAAGCCTAACAGTAAGACCTATTGATGAATTAATAGGCGGCTCTGTTAGATTACAGCCATTTAACATTGCAATGAATAATAAAATTAATATTATATTTTTCTTTTTCATATAATTTTAGTAACAGACAAATTCCGCACACAATAAATGCCAAAATCAATTCACAATCTGTCCATCTTTCCGTTTATCAATTTAGTAATTCACACATCATGGATAAAGTCCCTTATTATCTGGTTGTCATATCTTGAATCCATCCTTTTATATTTGTACATTTGAATTGTACAAAACTTGAAGGAAAGCAAAAAATGAATTCAATTGCCGTAAGCGAGCTGAGATCTAATTTAATGAATGTGTTAAAAAAAATTGAGCATGGTTCTTCAATTGATATCACATCAAGAGGTAAAGTAGTTGCTAAACTTGTTCCACCTGACTATTCCAGAAGAAGAGCAAGAAAAAAGTTAAAAGAAATAGGTAAAGATGCTGTTCTCGGTGACATAATATCACCTCTAGATTCCACATGGAAAGCCGCTCATTAAATGATAATTGTCGATACTCATGTAATTATTTGGGATGCATTAAAACCCGAATTATTGAGCAATAAAGCCAGTAATTCTCTAAAAGAAGCAAATGAGAGAGACGGTATTATCTTTTGTGAAATATCTTTATGGGAAATTGCAATGTTGATAAAGAAGAAAAGAATTTCCATTAATGCTTCTTATCTTGAATTTATAAAACTTATTAAAACATCCAATAAGTATATTTTCAAAGGATTGTCTCCCGAAATAGCTGAATTATCTGCTAATTTTCCTTCCGAAATAAATCAAGATCCGGCCGATAGAATAATTTGCGCAACATCAATAATTAATAATGCTGCACTAATAACAGCGGACAATAATTTAAGGAAATCGAAGATTATAAAAACAATTTGGTAATTAATTTCTAACAGCACTTCTTTAATTTAAAAATCTGCGAAAATCAGTTAAATCTGCGTCATCTGCGTGCTATTAACTAACTAATCAAAATCAGTAGGTATCTCCGGATTTTCATAATGCTCAAAAATTCTTTTTATTTGCTTTCTCGTTGTCCTTGCTAAAGATAAATCCGGAATTTCATCCCGTGTAAAGAACTCAACACCATCAGTTTCAATACTTAAGCTTTTCTCACCTCCCACTAATTCACATTCAAAGAATATTTTATACACATGATACGGGAATGGTGGTACATGCCCTTGCTTAGCTCTGTCGTAAACAGCAATTATTTTCTTAGCCTTAACAATAAATCCCGACTCCTCTAATACCTCCCTTTCTACCGATGCAGAGGGAGTTTCATTCGGGTCTGCCCATCCTCCGGGTAATGTCCATCCTCCATCCGATATTTCTTTTACCAGTAAAATTTTATCCTCTTTGAAAACTGCTCCTCTCACATCTACTTTAGGTGTTGCATGCCCTTCCTCCTTACCAAAAATACTCTTTATCCTTTCAAATTCTAAATCGGTATGGGATGTTATAATCTCCGCAGCTATATCTCTTATTTTGAAATATCTATCCCTATCAAATTCATTTTCAGAATAATTTAACCCGTTTTGTGCTATAGCCTGAAGGCTTTTCGCCCATTCAATCCATTTAGGTTCCATATGCTTGTTAGTCATATATAAAGTTGTTTAATGAAGTTACATCTTTTTGTTTAAGTAAACAAAAGCATATTTATTTAACTGTTTAACATTTTCAATAATATATATATTAGTATTTGTTAAGAATAACAAATTTCTTAAAAAGAATGATTAAAATAGTAAATCTCCATAAAAGTTTTGGAAATAAACATGTACTTAACGGCGTTAATCTCGAAATTGAAAACGGCGAGACAACTGTAATTATCGGAAGAAGCGGTGAGGGGAAAAGTGTTTTAATAAAACATATTGTCGGTCTCCTTTTCCCTGATTCCGGTTACGTTGAAGTTGAAAAACAGAACATATCTGAACTAAGCATCGTTGAATTGTATGAGTTAAGAAAAAAATTCGGTTTTCTGTTCCAGGGCTCCGCATTATTTGATTCAATGACTGTTGAAGAAAATGTTGCATTGCCTCTGATTGAATCGACCAACGGTTTTACAAAAAATGAAATCGATAAAACAGTCGCAGAAAAGTTAGAGCTTGTAGATTTACCTGGAGTACAAAAACTTAAGCCTTCCGAACTTTCGGGAGGTATGAAAAAAAGAGTCGGGCTTGCAAGAGCACTGGTCACTAATCCTGCTTATATCTTGTATGATGAACCAACTACAGGTTTGGATCCGATTATGTCCGATTCAATCGATCATTTAATTAAAGATTTAAGCGAAAAATTAAATGTAACTTCTATTGTAGTAACTCATGACATGTACAGTGTCAAGAATGTTGCTAATAAAGTTGCGATGCTGCACGAAGGAATTATCTACTTTAAAGGAACTCCCTCAGAATTATTATCTTCAAAGGATAATACCATTATTAATTTTATTAAAAGAACAGGCTTTTAACATCGAATAAAATAAATACTGTCTTAAGCACAGCATCATAAAAAAGTGACCCGTTTTGAATTTATATCACAGTTTTTTGCAGTTTATTTATATACATTATTGATGAAAATAGAAGAAAAAATTTACCCGTAAACGGGAGATAAGCTGATGTGTAGAGGTAGCAATACGATATTTTTAGTCGTTTACGGGTAATTTATATTCCCTCCGGTTTTAGTATTTTTCCAATAATATTAGCAAATTAACTTCATTAAAAAATTATCCTTTTCCATCCTGATGAAAGAACAAATTTCTATAATACAAATAATCCAATTAATGCTGGCACCCGGCTTAATGATATCTGCCTGCGGACTTCTATTGCTTGGAATGAATAATAAGTATTCACTGGTTGTAAATAGAATAAGGCTGTTAAATGAAGAAAGAAGAAAATTTTTTTCGAAAGCCGGTGAAAGAGATTTTAATTATGAAGAAACTATACGACTCGAAAGCATTTCAAAACAAATAAATGAGCTGGTTACCAGAGTTTCTCTTGTTAAAAATGCTGTCCTTTATTACACTATTGCTGTTGCATTATTTGTTATAACATCACTTTTTATCGGATTGCTTTATTTTTTCGAAGTTCCTGATTTGAATATTTTTGTAACATTCTTATTTTTATGCGGAATGATCTCTGTTTTAATAGGAGTTATTTTTGCCTCTATTGAAACTAAAAAAGGTTTCGATATTATTAAGCTCGAAGTTAAAATTGATGAGTAACTATTCCTTATTTTTATATCTGTATTCAGCCAATGAATAAAAACCGGGAATATAAGCAGGAGTTGTTTCTTGAGCCTGGAAATATGATTAGGCTCTATGCCAGAGGCGCTTTCCCTATGGCTGATGATATAACCGGTGAAATAAACTGGTATCTTCCCGAAATCAGAACTATCATACCCCTTAACAGCTATAATTTCCCCCGCTCTCTTAGAAAAACTATGGAGAAATTTGATTTTGAAGTCAGGTATGACTATGATTTCCTTTCGGTTGTAAATGCATGCGCCGAAAGAGAAAAGACCTGGATATCCAATGATTTAATAGAAGCATATCTAAGGCTAAAATCACTAAGACATGTACATACTGTTGAAATTTGGAAAGATAATGAATTGATCGGAGGACTTTACGGCATTACTTTTAAAGGAGCCTTCTTCGGTGAATCAATGTTCAGCAGAGTTTCCCAGGCTTCAAAAATTGCCTTAATAAAATTAATTGAGCATTTGAACGAAAGAGGCTTTACACTGCTTGATGTCCAGTATATGACTCCCCATCTGAAGATGTTCGGGGCAAAAGAGATAAACTTTGAAAGATATAACCGTCTGCTTTTAATTGCCTACGAAAGAAATGTACATTTTTAGAAAATAGCACGCAGATGACGCAGATCCCGCTAGCGGGACAGGTCTAACTGATTTTCGCAGATTTTTTAATTTGAAAAATATAACCCATCTTGATTTTCTCCCAATTTAAATATAATATAGTGCACGTATGTTCACTAATATTATTAATATATAATAAATTCTTCATCATAAATAAGTCTATTCTGTATATAAAATGAGAATAATTTTTCACTTAGACCTTGATGCATTTTTTGTTTCCGTGGAAAGGATTTTTAACCCGGAACTTGCCGGTAAACCGGTAATTGTAGGAGGTGACCCTCACGGCAGAGGTGTTGTAGCAGCATGCTCTTATGAAGCACGGGCATTCGGACTTCATTCAGCTATGCCTATAAGAACTGCTTTTAAGCTTTGCCCCAACGGAATTTACCTGCATGGTCATTATGATGAATATGTAAATTATTCAAAGGCTGTGAAAAATATTCTGGAGAAATACGCTCCAGTAATTCAACAAGCATCTATTGATGAATTTTATATGGATTTTACCGGCTGTCAATCTTTATACGGTCCCTTTTATAACTTCGCTCTTTCTATCCAGGATGAAATAGAGAAGAAATTATCCCTCCCCTGCTCAATAGGAATCGGGACAAACAAAACTATTGCTAAAATTGCCTCCGATTTTAAAAAGCCGAAGGGAGTTACCTTTGTGGAACCGGGAGATGAAAAGAACTTCCTCTCGGTTCTGCCGGTTGAAAGAATTCCCGGTGTAGGAAAGAAAACATTAGAATATCTAAACAACAGAGGTATTTATAATGTAGGCGAAATTGCTAATCTTCCCCAGGATTTCTTTGCCGCTGCCTTCGGTAAGTTCGGAATTGACTTATGGAAGAAAGCAAACGGCATGGGAACCGAATACTTATCTCTTGATCATGAACAAAAAAGCATATCAAAAGAAACTACTTTCGGGAATGATGTAAACAGTAAAAATCTCATAGAAAATATTCTCTTTGAAATTGCCGGTAAAGTCTGCCAGACTTTACGGGATAACAATTTTCATGCATCAACTGTTACCATTAAGATAAGACATTCCGATTTTAACACTTCTACACGTTCAAGAACCATAAAGCATACTAATGACGATAAAATAATCTTCGAAACTGCATTGGATTTATTTAGGAAATCATATACAAGGAGAGTTTCATTAAGATTAATCGGAATAAAACTTACCGGCTTCAGTTTATCATCCTACCAGGAAAATTTATTCGACAGAACAGAAGCTGCAAGAAAACGACTTATCGAAGCTGTAAATTCAATAAGAAATAAATACGGTTACACCTCAATCCAGATAGGAAATTATTAACCTTCGGGGAAGGTGGTTGGTTGTAGTGGTGGTTGCTGGTTGGTTGGTGGTTGGTTGTAGGTAGGCTTCGAAACTGGCATCAGATATCTTTGCATCTTTTTACTTGTATCTTTTTACTTGTATCTTATCTGTCCGGTATCCTGCATCTGGTATCTTCTTGTACTCAATACTCAAATCTCCATACTCAATACTAACTGATCTACCAATATTGATGTACACTTTTCCGTATATGCTTCTCATAAATACTCCTCACTTCTTCCATTGTATCATTGGAAAGAGAAGGCATATCCGTTGAATTAATATTTTCTTCAACCTGATCTGCACGCTTAGCACCGGGAATAGCACAGGTTACAGCATCAAACATTAAAATCCACTTCAAGGCAAATTGCGTTAGGCTCATTCCTTCCGGGCAAATAGTTTTTAATTCTTCAACTGCTTTTAGTCCTGTATTATATTCTATCCCTGAAAAAGTTTCTCCTTTATCAAAAGATTCGCCATTCCTGTTAAAATTTCTATGATCATCCGGAGCGAATTTAGAATCACTATTTAGTTTACCTGTCAGCATTCCGGACGACAAAGGAACGCGGGCTAATATTCCTACCTCACGTTTTTTTGCCTGCTCAAAAAACAATTCGGAAGGACGATGACGGAACATATTAAATATAATCTGAACACTTTGAACATTAGGATATTCAAGAGCTTTTAATGCCTCTTCCACCTTTTGGACACTTACTCCGTAGTATTGAATTTTACCGTCTTTAACCAGATCATCAAGAATATCAAAAACTTCCGGCATATAGAATACTTCTGTCGGCGGGCAGTGAAGCTGAAGTAAATCAATTGCCTCTGTTTCCAGGTTTATAAGGCTCCTCTCCACAAATGAAGTTAAATTTTCACGGTTATAACCCTCTGCTGTATGCGGATCTAATCTTCTGCCTGCTTTTGTTGCAATGAAAAAATTTTCACTACTCTCCCTGCCTAATTTTGCTAATAACTTTTCGCTGCGCCCGTCACCATAAACATCAGCAGTATCAAAAAAATTTACTCCAAGTTCTAATGCTTTATGCAAAGCTGCCAGTGATTCACTATCATCCGTACTACCCCATGCTCCCCCTATTGCCCAGCTGCCGAAACTTATTTCAGAAATCTCCCAGCCGGTTCGTCCCAATTTATTATACTTCATTATGACCTCAAAAATTTTTTTTATATCTGAAAAATAAACCATGATATTAATAATTACAATTAAGCCGGGAAGTTATGTTCTGCCATAGTTAAATTATTTTATTGTTTTATTGCTCCTGTCGAACTGTTCAAATTGTAAAAAGGCACCCGTGAAGATAGATCCACCCTGTGAGGTAAGTTGGTTAATGGTATTCATACTTTAACAGGTTTTAATACGGTATTAAAACGGTTTCAAAACGGTTTTAAATCGGTTTCAAAACGGTTTCAGAGTTGTGATAATATTGGTTTAGTAAGTAAAGCAGTCTTAGGGAGTGAATGATTACCATTTTTCGTGATAGATTTTCAACAATTATAGATGAATTCCGGGATAAAATTCTATATTGCTTTTCTTATTTTTTTATAAATATTTTTATAAAATTGAGAAAGATAAGGTTGTTTATATGAAACCGCATATAATTTTTCTAACCCTGTTATTTTCATACTTTTTAATAGGCGCAGTGTCATGCGGGAATATTAGATCAAATACATACTCCACCGATGGCACTAAAATAATTGATGAGGACAGTACTAATTTTACAATTAAAAAATCAGACGCAGAATGGAAAAAAACATTAACTTCCTCGCAATATTATATCCTTCGAGATAAAGGCACCGAACTCCCATTTACAGGAAAATATTACGATAATCATGAAGAAGGAATTTATAAATGTGCTGGCTGCGGTCAAATCCTTTTCAGTTCAGACTCTAAGTTTGATTCAGGCACCGGATGGCCAAGCTTTTGGAAACCTTATTCACCCGGAAGTGTTGTTCTAAATGAAGACTATAGCCTGGGAATGGAAAGAGTTGAAGTACTATGCAGTAAATGCGGCGGTCATTTAGGCCATGTTTTTGATGACGGCCCTGCTCCAACTTATAAAAGATACTGTATTAATTCCGCAGCCCTGATATTCCAGAAATTGGGAAACCACTAAAAAAATTGTGGTCTCCCTATAACTTTAGTTAAACGTTAAAAGTTAACATCCCCCTCCCGATTAACGATTCACGATTAACGATTAACTATTACCGTCTACACACCCGAAATCCTCTTTTTATACTCATCCAGTGCCTCAACCAATCTCTCCCTTGCCGTAGTATCACCAGCATTATGTGAAGGATGAATATATAACTTTACTCCTCGTTCGGCTAAAATTTCTGCTACTGTTGTTACTGTCATCCAGACTGCAGTTACAAAAGCAATCGTAGATACCGGCCCTATTTTATCTTTATGATTTTTTAACGGTACAGAAGCATCTTCTATTGGTGCACATGAATCGACAACAATATCTGCAATATCGAATATAGTTTTTCCGGATGAATGCCTTGTCTTTTTACCTTTGGCTGCTTCAGCAGAACCAAAGACAATCACTTTCATTCCTTTTCGCTTTGCTTCAAGCGCAACATCAATATTAACATTATTTATTCCCGAATGAGAAAAGAGCCACATAACATCTTTAGTATTGAAATTGTAACCTTTCATTATTTCGATTCCGTATCCTTCAACTCTTTCAAGGAATACGAACTCATGGACATTCATACCGCCCACAATATTTGTAAAAAATGTTAAAGGCAATTCAATCATAGGATGAAATCCGACAAAGCCTCCTATACGCGGATACATTTCTTCAATTGGTAAAGTTGCATGTCCGCACCCGAATGTATGTACCCAATGCCCCGATTCTATTGCATCTGCCATTATTTCGGCTGCTTTACTTATATTTTCAAGCTGTGTCTCTTCAATTTTATCCATCACATTTCGTGCGTTATTCAGCCATTGTTTCGCTAGCATTATTAACTCCCTTTTTTAATTATATATTATTATTTACTGTTCGTTTAACTCTAATTATTACAATCGAAAGAAGAATCGACATAAAGACAATACATATTATTAACAAAGTAGTGAACTGCTTTATGCCGTAGGTATGAGCAACCAAGCCAACCAGATAATTGACGAGCATATTTCCAATCAGAGAAATTACTAAAACGATACTGAAAGCAGTTCCCGATAATTTTGAATAAATTTCACCTACATATCCAAGCGTAAGCGGAAAACCGGCTGACAGGCCAATTCCTAAGAATATCAAACCTAGAACTGCCACTCCGTAGGATGCGGTATATATCAATATCAATGTTCCGAAAAATGCCATCCCAAGGCAAATAAACATTACAATATATGATTCAAGCTTTTTTAATATTCCCCCTAGTAGTAATCTTGTAACCGTAATACCCATAACAAAATATGAAAGTGCAAATAATGCATTTTCGGAATTAACCTTCAAATCTTTGATTAAGTAAGTTGTTGTCCAGTTATTTACTATCCCTTCCATGCCGCTTTCAAAGAAAAGTACAAATCCGAATAAAAGCAGATATCGGTTCCTTTATTAAATTCAACCCTTCTTTTATCGGAAATCCTTGTGATTGCTTTGGTACAGGGAACTTCACTATAATGAAGAAAATTACCGGGATAAAAACAAAAAATCCGATTCCCGCGATGATACTCGACTGAGAAAATGATCCGGGACAATAGACCCAGTATCGCAGGCATTCCCAAAGCACCGATTCCAAAGAATACTCCGAGGTAACTTAAACTTGCTCCTTTATCTTTTGTGCTGATGTCAGATACTAAGGCATTTGTTCCCCCATTTATTACTCCGCCGCCGAAACCTATCAGCAGCATCGATATTTGAAGAACAAACAATGATTCTGCATATGCAATCCCCTCTAATCCGGCAAGCACCATGAGGGAACAAATAATCAATAAGTTTTTATATCCATACCTGTCTACAATAGGACCGAATACGAGAGAACCTGCAAGTATTCCGAATGGTAAAATCGATGCAAGCGTCCCGATTGAAATTTCATCAAGCTCAAATTTTATAGTTATAGAAGGAAGAATTGAACCAAGTGAAATAAGTACAATTCCAAAGAGAAGCATACCAAGACAGGCTGCACTAAATACAAGTTTTTTATTATACATCTCTAATCCTGTTTAATTTTCATTGAATGTTGAAGTGCCAGATATCCCGCCCCAAATAATCCGGCATCCCCTCCCAGCTTCGAACCTTCAAGCTTTACCTGGTTAATACTAATAGGCTGCGCCCATTTTCTTGCTTCATTCATAATTTCATCTAATAAACTTAAAGCAGGTCCGAATACTCCTCCGCCAAAGATAATTTTTTCCGGATTAAATAAGCTTACAAGATTTGCCGCTGCCATTCCCCAGAACTCAATTGCCTGTTTTATTACTTTTTCTGCAATGGAGTCCTTTTCTTTATAGCCATCGAAAATATCCCGTGTATTCAATTCATCAATATTTTTTTCTTTTAATTTTCCCTTATAATTCTCATCCATGAATCAGATATTCCTTTGCAACTCTTACTAGCCCTTCACCCGATGCATGATATTCGAAACAACCACACGATTTATATTTATCATAATACGGCTTATCCAGGGCTAACCATCCTATTGCTCCGGCTATATCGTTTGAACCCCGCACAGCTTTCCCGTCAATTAAATATTCCTGCACCTATCCCTGTTCCAACTGCTAAAAATATTGCATCTTTACACCCTTTAGCAGCACCCTGCCAGACTTCACCCAGTATATAGCATGAACGATCACTGTCAATATTTATATTTATTCTATCATCATTAATCACGGATTTAATCTCATCCATAAGCGGATAGTCTTCCCATCCGGGAATATTCGGAGCCCAAACCCTCCCTGACTTTAAATAACTAATTCCAGGAACGCATACTCCTATTGCTTTAACATCATCATTTTTAGTTAGTAAGTCTTGAAGCATGGATTTAATTAATTCACCAACATCCTTCCCCTGACGTTTTTCTAATTGAAGATTCTCTTTATGTAATATTTCTCCTTCATTACTGAATATCGCACCCGCTAATTTTGTTCCTCCTAAGTCTAATCCTATAACCGGCATAAAATATTCCTAATAATTTAAAGATGTAACCTTATTTTCATTTTATTTAATAATGCTGTCAGTTCAATCATAATAAATGCAAAAACTATTGATCGGATAAATCCGGGAATCCCGGTACCGAAACTTCTATTTATAAATGTAAAACCGAATATTACAGCAATAGAATAATAAATATCAGGGAGCAGGTAAGCAAGCAAGGGATTTCTTCCTGCAGGCTCCAGAAAATCGAACCATTTATTCTTCTTCTTCAAATCTATCAGCCAATAAAAAAATGCAAATATCCAGCCGCAATAAGCGGAACTATATAAGCCCCATGCAGGAGTAGCATAAATCTTGGAAATACCATAAATTGGTGCAAGTATTAAACCTGCTGCAAATAAAACAGCAGAATAAATAACAATCCAAATTATCCTTCCCTTAGCTGATTTTGCGGGTGTTGTTTCAAAGAATAACATCGAAATAATTAGACCCGAAATAGTGATAGCGGTATGAACACCTATATGTTCTCCTACAAGTAAAAAAGGTTTTGCAAAATTAAAACCGCCGGCAGAATCAATAATGTAAATCAAGTAAAATAAGATCAAGGCTTCCAATCATTCCCCAAAAATTCCCTTTGATTAAGAAATAAGCAATGCAGGTAAATAAATAAGCCCAGCCAATCAGACCAAGAATACCCCACCATTTATGTATGAAGCCACGAGAGATTATTTTCTGTTCCGCTTCTGTAGATTGCAGCCAGGAATATTAAAAGAGCTATCCCCAAAGATCTCAATAATATAAATATCAATCTCTTTTTCCCTTTATCATTAGGATAAATATTCCACGTTAATATTGCTCCCATAAAAACAAGGAACATCCAGATGTGCCTATCCATTCCGGTTCCCTGCTCATTAAGATCTGATATATTTACCATTAAAATACCGAGCACCAGTAATCCTGCTGTCCGAATTAAAATATGTTTCCATAAAGTTGAATAGCTATCCCCTTTTTCCAGCCTTTTATTTACTGCAAAAGGAATTGCCATTCCTACTATAAAAAGAAAAGCAGGAAAGACTACATCAACAAAAGTCATCCCGTTTACATTTTCAGGCATATGCTCGAGCCATTGAGGCATTCCCTTTACCGACGCTAAATCATTCACAAAAATCATTACGAATATTGTTAAACCTCTAAATATATCAATAGAGTCTACCCTGCTCGATATTTCGGAAGATAATTTGTTAGTTTTCATTTTAACGCTATACTAAATATTAAAGATGACATCTTTACTTATTTAAATTAAGATTTTAACTAATCTTACTCTCTAATAAAAAATTGATATAATTATTCTTCCTAAAGATATCATCTTTACATCTGTCTAATATTTGAAATAATCCGGTAGAAATTTAGAAGCGGAGCTATAGAAATGTCAAGAATATTTTTTTTAAAAAATAATAGTTGACTTTCTTATTGGAATTTTTAAGGAGTTAAACTAAAACTTTTTCATTGCTAAAAGTCCGGCACCAAAAAGTCCGGCATCAGCTCCTAAAAGTGATTTAGTAAATCTAACATCTTTCATAAATATAGGCTGCGCCCACTGTTCGGCTTCGGCTTTAATTTCATCTATAAACCTAAATGCCGGTCCGAATAATGAGCCTCCGAATATTATTATTTCAGGATTAAATAAACTTATAAGATTTGCAGATGTTATTCCCCAGTATTTTATACTCTCCTTTAAAACCTTAATGGCTATTTTATCTTTTTTATCATAAGCTGCAAAAACATGCGGTATAGTTAATTCTCCGGGTTCTTCCCGTCTAAGTAAGCTCTTATACTTTTTATTCTTTTCTAATTCTTCCTTTACTGACAATAAGATACCGTTGCCGGAAGCTTTATATTCAAAAAATCCACGGGATTTATAAACATCCTTAAAATGTTTATCCATTGCCAGCCAGCCTACTGCTGCTACTCCGTCATTAAATCCATGCAGAATTTTACCGTCTATTAAGACACCTGCCCCGATCCCGCTGCCTATAGAAAGATATATAGCATTCCTGGATTTTTTTGCCGCCCCCAGCCACTTTTCTCCCAGTATATCACACGTTCTTTTTCCTGCTATCTTCACCTTGATATTCTGTTCCATCAACTGCCCCATATCATGTTTAAATGGATAATTCTCCCAACCTTTAATATTTGGTGCCCAGACATGCCCTGTTTTTGAATAATAAATTCCGGGAACAGCTATGCCTACTGATTTTATTTGAAGCGGCCGGTGTTCAAACGTGGAAAGCAGTTTCTTGATCTGTTTTTGTATTAATGAACTTAATTCCCCACCCCCTGTTTCATTTAACTTTATACTTTCTCTCTGAAGTATTTTTCCCGTCTTGCCTAATGCAGCAAAAGTTACATTTGTACTCATGAGATCAACAGCGATGAGTGCCAAATGGAAGCTCCTATTTATAATTTTAATTAATGATTTTTAATACAGGTAAGTTAAATATAAAGCGCTATCTATACAAAATAATTTTTTCAAAAGCAAGAAATATTTTTAAAAAAATTTATACTTGAACAACAAATCTTTATTGAATAAATTTTTGGTCGAAAAGTTAATTAAACGATCGACTATCGTTAATATTCGACAGAATACTTAGATTTAACCAATAACTTTCTGGTATATTATAGGGTAGAATATGAAACATATTTACTTTTTGAAAATACATTTTTTATGCCTCTTTCTCATAATTTTAAGCTTATTACCATCGCATAGTCTTTTAGCTGCAAATGGAAAAATAACCGGCAGAATAACAGATGCTTCTTCCGGTGAGCCGATCCCTTTTGTAAACGTTGTTATTGTTTCTACTACTCTGCCTAACGGCAAAGAAGTGTCCACCGATATCCCCATGGGTGCAGCTACCGATAATGATGGTTATTATTTCATTTTGAATGTTCAGCCGGGACTCTATTCCATTAAAGCCAGTGCTGTTGGTTATACTGCAATCATCCAAAAAGGTGTTAAGGTAGAGTTAGATAGGACTATTACACTGGATTTTGAATTATCACAGACAGCGATAGAAGTAAGTCAGGTAGTTGTAGTTGCAAAAAGAGAACTTGTTAAAAAGGATGTTTCGGCAACTCAGGAAATTATCGAAAGCTCCAGGCTCGAACAGATGCCTGTTACAAGAGTAGATGAATTTATCGGAACCGTTAAAGGAGTCCAGCTTGTAAGCGGTTCTGAAGGAAACGGTCTCAGTGTTCGGGGAGGCGCTATTAGAGAAACTGATGTCAGGCTGGACGGAATTTCATTAAGGGATCCCAGAACGGGGAATTCTTATCTTGCCTTAAATAGCACTTCGATTAAGGAAATGCAGGTATTAACAGGGGGTTTTGAAGCAAAATACGGTGATATTAGATCCGGTTTACTTAATGTAGTAACAAAAGATGGATCACGTGAAAGATATACCGCATCTTTTAGACTTGATGTAACTCCCGCCGGTCAAAACAGATTTTTTGGAACCAATCCATGGAGCACCAGTTCATGGCTATATAGATTATTTGCCGGTGATTATGCCATGCATGGATATCAGCCGAGCGATACTCTGCTGCCTGCCGATCAGCAGGTTCCTACCAGCTTTAGAAACTTCAAAGGATGGACTAATAAAACAACCGGCCCTGCAGCTTTGGATTCAACTCAAAGAAGAGATTTATGGCTAAAACAGCATCCAATGTATAACTTTGCAAATAAACCCGATTATTTCGTTGAAGGAACAATTACCGGCCCTGTACCTGGAGCCGATATCCCTATCTGGGGAGACTTTGCAGAAAAATCCACTTTCTTAATCGGCGGGAAATATGAAAATTCACAACTAGCTTTTCCCACCGGGCCTAGAGATAATTATGTGGATTGGAATGGGCAGCTAAAATTAACAACCCTTCTGCAAAGCAATATGAGACTATCGGTCAATGGATTATATGCTGAGACCAATACTAACAGCGGAGGCAGAGCAACCAGCTTCGGAGGCGCATTAACCAACCAGGCTTCCAGTTTCTCTTTCTTAAATAGTACGCAAAGTTCCGTAAAACAGCAGGGAAGTCTGTTAGGAAGCGATAATATCTTTCAAATGTTTAATAAAAGCAGACTTCAATTTTATACGCAAAGATACTTTATTGGTGGTGCTAAATTAACACATACTCTATCCGATAAATCTTTTTATACTTTAGATTACCAGATGGGGTATACTGATCAAAATCTCTCCCCCTTTGCTATGGATACAAGTATCGCAAGTAATTATGTTTATTATTATAGCCAGGCTGCAAAGAGAACCTATAGGTTTTTAGTGCCGGATTACGGTTCTCCTAATGCTTCTACTAATTACCAAACTGATGTACTCGATATGTTCCGTTTATCAGGCGGTCCCCAGAGAATCGATTCATCTTACTCATGGGTCTTCAGCCTTAAAGGTGATTTCACATCCCAGATTGGCAGGCACCATCAATTTGAAGCAGGCTTCGATGCAAAATTTGAAGACTTCTTTATTTATACCGGTACCTGGTTTCAATCACAGCTCTCTTATACACCTGATACATGGCAGTATCTTAAATCCAAAACTCTTATGGTTGGATTATATGCTCAGGATAAACTTGAGTTTGAAGGGATGATTCTAAACGCCGGTTTAAGATTGGATTATTTAAATCCTCTAAAAGACGGATTCCAGGTAGGATTTCCGGAAGACCCTGATTATGCTGCTTTATTAAATGATATTTATCAAAATCTTCCCGGTGCCTCAGGTTCGTGGGAAAGATGGGCAGACTTCAGGTCTTTGCTGCAGGATCCTCCTGGATGGCCGAGAGAAGATAATAAAGTTCAGGCTTATTTATCTCCAAGACTGGGTGTATCATTTCCTATAACTGAAAGCAGTAAATTATATTTTAATTACGGTCATTTTTATCAGAGGCCTCCTGTTGATTTTATGTATGACTTAACCGTTGTTCAGGGAGGTGTTGCTGTTCCGACTCCGGAACTCTCCATGGCAAAAACCATATCTTACGAATTTGGATATGAACAAATGATACTTAACGACTTTATCGTCAATATTACTGCATATTATAAAGATATTTCAAATGAACCGCTTCCAAGAACATATAAAAACTATTACGGTGATAACCTGGTTACAAAATATTTCCCCGATGCATATAGAGATATAAGAGGAGTTGAGCTGAGACTGGAAAGACCCTTTGGCAAGTTTGTTACCTTTAACGCTATGTATGATTATATGGTTCAAAGCTCCGGGCAAAGTGGTTTGGATGTGGTTTATGAAGATAGATTGTTAGCCCGGAATGGGGAGCTTAGAAACCCCAATATGATTACAATCGATCCTACTCCCCGTGCTAATGTTACTCTAAACCTTCACACTCCTTCTGATTTTGGACCGGAACTGTTAGGAGTAAAATTATTACAGGATATATATACCAATTTCTTTTTTGAATGGATAGACGGAGGGAGTTTCCTGTTAACACCTGTCGATAATCCTAATAAAATTTACGCCGACATTGTTGATTACTGGAACATTGATTTTCGGGGTTCTAAATCTTTTTCAACTCCATGGGGAAGTATAGACTTTGTTGTTACTATCGAGAATTTAACTAATAATAAATGGTTAATCCCGGCAAATATGACTCAAACTCAATACGATGAATATAAAAGCTCTTTGAGAACTCCCGACAAAGGGGGAAATGATAAATGGGGGCAATATAAATCAGATGATAATCATATTAAAATCGGTTCATGGACTGCTCCGATATTCTTAAATCCGCGAAGATATATAATCGGTATGCGGCTTAATTTCTAATTAACAACTGATTGATAATTTTAGTTAAGAATGAATTTTTTGAGACAAGGTAAAAAAATGAATAAAAAAATTTTAATCACTCTACTTGCATCTTTGATTTTAATTCCTTTCAAAAATATATTATCTCAGGAACGTGTTGAAAATCCTCCACCTATGAAAATTGATGTTGGAAGCTTCAGCCTGAGTATGAATAAACTTATGGGAGACGGAGGCTTACAGTCTCAGTTTAGTTGGAATTTAACCGGAGAAGACCGCCAGAATACCGAGCTTTTCTATTGGCTTCAGGATCAATGGCAGTCTAATATGTTATACCAGATACTTAATCCTATTAGTCTCGATGATAACGGAATCCTGGATGAATTTAATAAAAAGGCAGCAATGGTTACCAGAGGGGATGCACTAACAAATTTTGGAACAACTGACTGGGCATATGAAGTTAGAAGATATAGACCACCACATATTTCGGTTGACGATATTCAGCTGGATGCACCCTACAGATGGTATGTTGATCCTAACCTTAAAGCCGATGAAAAAATTGTTTTTGAAGATGTACTGCCGCAGTTTGGAATTAGAAGCCATGTAGAAATATATGCTTTCAGCAACCCGAATAATTCCAATTATTTTATCTGGAAAGCAACACATAAATTTACCGGTGAGATAAAATTACCACGAAATTCCGCTTCGCCTCTCGATACTCTACCTGATCAGACAATCAGGTTTTGGTGGCCTATTTCCTTCAGTTTTGGTCCTACAAAAGCCGGTGAAAGATATGTTACAAATAATTATGCTTATGAAGGGGAAGATGATCTCGATTCCTGGTTTAAAGGAAAACTCAATTAGTAACTAATGGAACCAGGGATTCTCTTTATGTTGCTTATTATTGGGATTCAGCAAACCCGCAGACTCAAAGTTATCCGAATGGTTCGAAAGATGATACCGGTGACCCCGATAGAAAAACAGGACATCTTTATTCTACACAGGTTCCGGGTTATTCTTTATTATATGCCGATAAAGCATATAATCAGAAAATTGATGATCCAACCCAGCCTTATGCCATGCCCCATGCTTCTATTACTCTGGATCTATGGGGAAGAAGGGATGCCGGGTTAAAACAGACTTATCGCGGTGATGATAATCGCGGCAGATTTCCCCTTGATGTAATTACCGCAAAGCTAGACACTAAACCTCAGAAGGGCCCGATGAGATTTATTACTTCCGGTCCTTATGAATTGACAAAAAATTCCGCGCAGGGAAGGTTTGATTCCATAACATTTGTTTATGCTGTTGGTGTTAACGGACTTAATTGGAATGCAGCAGATTCTATCGGGAGACTCTGGATGAACCAGGAAATCACAGATGCAGAGAAAGACTCGATTATTGTTACATATGGTAAAGATTCTTTATGGCAGACTATGGATAGAGCCAATTGGGCATGGAATAAGATTAATAACGGTGGTTCTATTCCTGCACCGCCTCCGCCTCCGGACATAGTTGTAAATTCAGGCCCTAACATAATTACAGTTAACTGGTCATATCCTGATGCATCTTATTTTAATGATGCTGTTACCGGTACAGATGATTTTTATGCATGGAGGGTTTATAGAAAAGAAGGTGCATTATTGGTTAACGACCCTCTTGATCAGAATAGTGGTGAAAGATGGAAGTTAGTATATGAAACAACCGATAAAAATACTACTTCATTTGTAGATAAAAACGTAGTTCGGGGACTAGATTATTATTATGCCGTTACTGCGGTAGATAATGGTTCTCAAAATACCGACGGATTATTTCCAGGTCAACGACTGGAAAGTTCACGTTTTATAAACCGTTCCCAGATTCCTGCAGTTCCTTTTCAACCAGGATTAAATGAAACCGGGAAAGTAGTAGTAGTTCCTAATCCTGCTACGGTTGCCAGAGGTTTAAAAGGTTCTCCCGATAAAATTTCTTTCTTTAATCTTCCCATTAAATGTACATTAAAGATCTTTACTGAAACAGGCGACCTTATTACAACCATCCAGCATTATGGTACTGCCGATGAAGAATGGGATCAAAGAACTGATGACAATCAATATGTAACCAGCGGAATTTATATTCTGGCAGTTAGCGATGCACAATCCATTGATGGCAAATCACTTGATAATCAATTTGTAAAATTCATAATCGTACGGTAAAAATTTTATGAAGATATTAATACTAAAAAGATTTTTAGATAAACCGCTAAATGTATTCCTGCAAAGAATATTTACACTAATATTCATTTTCTTTTTATGCGGTTCGTTAAATTTATCACAGGCACAGATAACTAAAAAGGCTCAGGTTGGTTTCAGGTTTCTGGAAAACCCTGTCTCTGCAGAGGTTATGGGCAGGGGTGGAGTGGGTGTGGCAACTACTCTTACTGCAAATGGTATTTTCTGGAATCCTGCGCTAATAGGTTTAATAGAACCTAATGTCGATTTGAGCTATAATTATACAAAAGGGATTGCCGATATAAATTACAGTGCAGTAGCTGCCGCAATTCATTTAGGCGATTTTGGAGTACTTGGTTTTAGTCTGCTCTCAATGGATTACGGAACCTTTGTAGGTACAGAAAGAGCTGATAATTCACAGGGCTATATTGAAACAGGAAATTTTTCTCCTACCGCAATATCAGTCGGCACGGCTTTCTCACAGAAAGTAACCAACAGATTTTCATACGGCATCCACGTGAAATATGTTCACCAAAATTTAGGTTCTGTTATTTATAATGACTCAACTGGAGAAATCAAAAAATATGCTCAGGGTACAGTAGCATTTGATGTAGGAGCTTATTATGATTTTCTATACAATGGAATAACATTCGGTGCATCCTTACAGAATGTCTCTAAAGAGCTTAAATATGAAACCGATGAATTTCCCCTCCCCTTTGCAGTCAGCTTTGGGATAACAGTTGAACCAATTGAATTTTTTAACAAAGATGAAAAGACTTCAAGACTAATTTTAAGTTTTGAATCAAGACATCCGCGTGATTTCGGTGAAAAAGTAAAATTCGGTGCAGAATATAGATTTATGGAAATGTTCATTGCACGTGCTGGTTATGAAATGCACTATGACGAACGCGGTTTTTCGGCAGGTATTGGTGTTAACCAGGAAATTTCAGGCATTCCCATAAGAGTAGATTACGCTTTTGAACCTTTCGGGATTTTTGGTAATATTCATTTTATATCTATAGGAGTTAGCTACAAATAAGAGTTTTTATGGGGATAACTCGATATGGTATCCTGATCATTCGATTCTTCTTATACTGTGAATGATAATTTCTGTTTACTATGAGAATCCCCATAATTTTTTAATTTTCTTTATATCTTTCACAAAGGTTTAATAACTGGATTTACGCAGATGTAAAGATGACATCTTTAGTAATAAAAATCTCATTCAATTTTTATTGGAATGTAAGTCCAGTTAAAACCTTATTTTTAAAAATAAAGATGTCATCTTTCAAATACCGTATATTACATAAGTTCAGTTAATAAGATGAAAATATTAAAATTCTTTACTTTACTAATCCTTTCAACCGGATTTACATTCCCTCAACAGAGCTGGATAAGAATAAACCAGCTTGGCTATCTTCCAAACTCTATTAAAGCTGCTGTTCTGGTAAGCAAAGACGATTTGAATCCCGGATTTTTTGAGATTTATAATTCATCAGATAATAAACTTATATGGAAAGGAGATAAAATTTCCTCATATGGAAAATATGCATCCTTTAATTCAACATTTAGGTTAAATTTCTCTGAATTTAAAGAGGTAGGTGAATATTATATAAAATCAGGTAATGTAAAATCTCCTTCTTTCAGGATTTCTAATGATGTATATAATGGTACTGCGGATTTCCTGTTAAATTATATGAGAGAGCAGCAGTGCGGCTATAATCCTTTTTTAAAAGATTCATGTCATACTCACGACGGCTTTATTGTCGATAATGAAGCAAAGGAAATGCAGCATATAAATGCTACTGGCGGGTGGCATGATGCTACCGATTACCTGCAGTATGTAACTACTTCAGCAACAGCAGCCTACCAGATGCTCTTTGCTTATATGAAAAATCCGGATTCTTTTGCAGATAAATTCGATAAAAACGGGGATCCGGGTTCAAACGGCATTCCCGATATTCTCGATGAAGCTAAATGGGGACTGGATTGGCTTGTAAAACTGAATCCTAAATATGGTGAATTATACAATCAGATTGCCGATGATAGAGACCATGCCGGGTTCAGATTACCGGATAAAGATTCTGTCAATTATGGCGGTCCTGATCTACAAAGACCGGTCTATTTTGTAACCGGAAAACCACAGGGAATTTGTAATTATAAAAATAGAACTACAGGGGTTTCATCAGCAGCAGGGAAATTTGCTTCAGCATTTGCACTCGGCTCAATACTTTTACAAAAATACTATCCTGAATTCTGTAAACTTATCAGCCGAAAAGCTATTGATGCTTATAGTTTCGGGAAAACCGATCTTGGAGTTACCCAGACTGCTTCATGTGTTTCCCCATATTTTTATGAAGAAGATAATTACGCCGATGATATGGAACTTGCCGCTGCACAGCTCTCTAAAATTACAGACGATAAGAATTATCTAAAGGAAGCAGTTGATTGGGGTAAACTTGAACCTGTTACTCCATGGATGGGTGCAGATACTGCAAGGCATTACCAGTGGTATCCCTTTGTAAATCTGGGTCATTATCTTCTTGCACATGAAAATAATCAAAGTATTTCAAATGTTTTTACCGGTTATATGAAAAAAGGGCTTGATAGAATTTTTATTCGTGGAAAAAATAATCCTTTTCTGATTGGAATTCCTTTTGTATGGTGTTCAAATAACTTTGTAACTGCTGCACTTACCCAATGCAGGCTTTATAATGAAATAACAAATGATTCAACTTACCTGGAAATGGAAGCTGCATTATGTGACTGGCTTTTCGGCTGTAATATCTGGGGTACCAGCATGATAATCGGATTACCTCAAAATGGTGATTATCCTTCTGATCCTCATTCTTCAATATATTTGTTAACTCATAGACAAATAAACGGCGGTCTGGTTGACGGCCCTATTTACAATACAATCTTTAAATACCTGCAAGGATTAAAAATTGTAAATGGTGATGAATATTCGGAATTCCAATCAGGTATAGCAGTTTATCATGATGACTATGGAGATTATTCAACCAATGAACCTACAATGGACGGTACTGCGGAATTAACTTATTACCTATCCGCAATGCAAGCAGAAGGTGGGAAAAATTCCAAAGAACAAAATACAAATACCAAATAAGCTCCAAATAATAAATTCAAAATTCCAAACGGAATACAGGCTACTTTAACTTTAAAAAACTATATTTTCGAGTTCCTCACATCGATTTCTCTGCCTGCACATTCGCATCTTCGATCATAACCGGATATGAATATCCCGCACCAAAATCTTTGTTTACTGAAACTTTACCTTCAACAACAACAACATCCCCAACTCTAACAATATCTTTACTTGTTACCATCAGATCATAATCATTTGAAGAGCCGGTTCCATCTTGAATATGCACCCAATTGCGTCCCATTATATTCGGGTTAAACTTTGTGACCTTTCCTCTTACCCTTACTGTTTTACCAACGAGATCATCTTTATCTTCATAAATTTGAGCAACTGTTTTGCCGTCACTCAAAGGTTTAACAGAAACATTTTCTTTTTCAGTATTTAATTTCGGATGATTAGGTACCGGGCCAGCAGTTGTAGGTGTTTGGGATACGTGATCTACAAAAAGTATTGATTCAAAATCTTTATTTAATGCATCACTGTGGAAATTTTTCATTTCCATACTTTTACCAAAATATAATGTTTCTCCTTTTTTGACTTCCATCTGGGGGACTGCAATCCAGTATTCAGAATCATTTTCCTTCACTTTTAAATAAGTATAATTTGACGCATTAACATTATCTTCAACTACCACTTTATGAACATTTTCGGCGGGCATAGAAGATTGGTTTGTACTCTCTTTAGCTGGTTCTACTTTCTTTTCACATGCTGTAAAACTTATTCCCAACAAAACTACTATAATTATCGATAACCGGTGCATATTGTCTCCTTTAATAAAAAGTTAAATTTAATAAGCGAATATAAGAAAAGGTTCATTAAAAAATGATGAATAAAATTAAATAATAGTGATGGAATGGTGGAAAGATAGAATGGTGGAAAGACGGAATGAATTGAATGGTAGAATGATGGGGTGATGGCGTGATGACAGACTTTGTGAAAAGTTTAATGAATCATCTGGTATAAGTATTATTATATGTTAGGCTCACCTTGGAGGTGAACCTCATTTAGTAAAGCGCTGGAAATTGTATTCCTTACTTCTTTCCCATTTAATTCTTGTCTGAATAGAAACTTTTGATTCACTTCCAGTTCAATTCCGGCATAATTCTTCTGATTAAACTTTTTCCTTAAATAAGAGGTAAATCCGTCTGATATTCCTAAATAAGGATAATTAAACCTTATTCTTAAATTTTTATCAACGAATAATAATTCCTCCTTAAATATAAATGCGAAACCCTTCTCTTTTTTCCTTTTGGGGTCATATAAAATTCCTATATCCGCATTTCTTTCTTTATTTCTAAATACAGGCGTAAATGTATGTACTGACATATGAAGGACTTTATCTTCTTTGAATATCAAATCCCGGATTAAATCTTCAATTTTATTTCTGTACGGGAAATAATATTTTTTTAATATTTTATTTTTTTCATTCAAAGTTAAGTCTTTTGAGAGTTCCGAAAATAAACCCGGATTATATATAGAACGGTTCAACTCTACCAGCAGTCTGCTTATTTCAGAGTAATAAAAATAATCGCCTGCTTTTTTTGATATGGCTTTTGCCAGTTCTAATGCCCCTAAATCATATCCTCTGTGCGTTTCTAAAATCTCTCTACCGGAATTAAATAATTGTAGATATTCTTTAGGAATCTTATTTCCACCATGTTCACATGTAATAAGAACCTTCATAAAGTAAACATCTTATTATTTGTAAGACACTCCGAAAGATGATTATAAGTTTTTTTAATATTGGCGGGAGAATAATCGTTATTTAATGATTTTATTATTCTTGATGCTAAACTGCCATGTTCTAATATCACTCCTATGTTTTTAAGCCATGGTTCATCACTTCTGTTTATGCTTCTTTTAATTTCCTTGACTAAATATCTCCATAATTCCCCTGCAGAACATTTTTTATTCTCAAAGTATCCGAAATCCCTTAAATATTCTTCATCTTCAATTACTGCGTTTTCTCCGTCTTTTATAACGCTAAGGAATATATGGGATAATCTTTCTTCATCCCATTCAATTTGTTTATCCAGCTTAATCCATTTCTCACTTACTAATAATTTCAGTGTATTTACTATTGAATAAACAATTGCAATATCTGCCGAAGGGCATTCCTGAATATCGATAATTCTAATTTCAATGGTATTTCTTACAAATCGTGCGATAGCTCCCCTTGAATTTACCCATTCATTATGAAGGACTCCTTTTTTGTCAAAAGAAGATAAATCCGAATAAATTTTATTTAATATTTTATTTTCATAATCAGCTTTATTATAAACCCTTTCGGGAATAACCTTTCCTGCGATTGAAGGAATTTTCGCTTGATTTTTTCTATAAACCTCAAGTCTGGTATCAAGATAACCTGAGACTTCTCCGTCTACAATAGGAGTACTTGCGCTTATAGCAGGAATAACGGGTAGAAGGAGCCGGATTGCAGCGTGAAGCTTTTTAAATTCTTCATCATTTGCAAAGGGAAGATTTAAATGTACACTCTGTAAATTAGACCATCCATGTCCCCTGCAATCAAAAATCCGGTTATATGTTTTATAAGTAGCATTATATTCGTGCGGCCATAATATAGTTTCCTTCATCGGATTCATAAAAGGATGCATCCCTGTTGGTAAAAGCATACAGTTATAATTCAGCAATATTTTATTTATATCCTGTATATTTTTATAAAAAACTTCATCAAGTTTATTTAAATCTTTTCTAGGTCCGTTGGTTTTGATTTCAATAACATGTAAAACCAATTCATTAGACCAGGCAGTCTCTTCAAATTCGACATCTGAAAGATATTCTCCAAGAACATCAAAAATTATTTTATCGGAGATTGGCTTTATGGAAAGAGAGTTTTTATCAACAATCATGTATTCCAGTTCAACACCATAACCCTCAAATAAATGGATGGAAGAAATCATAATCGCAGACTCTTAACCTTACGAATTTTATCTATTCGATTTTTAAATGAATTCATCACAGTTAAATACAGCTTATCCTTTAGTTCTAAATCCTCGATTCCATAGTCGACACTAGGATTATCATTTATTTCTATAATAAAAACTTTATCTCCTATTTGTTTCAAATCAACGCCATAAAATCCGTCACCGATTTGATTAGCTGCTTTTAATGCAGTTTCAACTACTTTGGGGGGGACTTTCTTTATTGAGAGCGTTTCAAAATTTCCATAGCTCGAATCCCCAGTTTCATTCCAATCATAAATTTGCCAGTGATTTTTTGCCATAAAATACTTGCATGCATATAATGGTATTTTATCAAGCACTCCAATCCGCCAGTCAAAATCGGTTGGAGTAAATTCCTGTGCAATTATTAAATCGGAAGAATCCAGCAATCTTTCAAGTTCTGTTTTTAGTATTGCTCTGTCGCTCACCTTAGTTACTCCCTGTGAAAAAGAACTATCCGGCTGTTTCAATACACATGGGAGCCCTATTTCCTTTTCTACTGATTTAATATTATCCTTATGTACTATAATAGTCTTCGGAGTCGGGATTTTTGCTTTTCCTAATAATTCTGCGAGATAAACTTTATTTGTACATTGCAGAATAGACCAGGGGTCGTCAATTACTACCAGGCCTTCGGCAAAAGCTCGCCTTGAAAATCTGTATGTATGGTTAGTTACCGATGTTGTCTCTCTAATAAATAAGGCATCAAATTCGGGGATACGGTTGAAATCATCTTTCTCAATAACTTCAGTTCTAATTCCGATAGATTCCCCTGCTTCAATAAATTTGTCTATTGCTTTAATATCCGATGGAGGTAATTTGTCTTCTTCATTAAAAAGAATGGCCAGATCATAATTTGCTCTCGGAATCTTTGTTGAAAAATATCTTTTTTTGGAAAAATAAGATTTAGCAAAATCCGCTACAAATGGTTTATGGTTGTCAGGTATATCAACAAATGAAATCGGCGATATATTCTGTAAGATCCATCTATCATCATATGTAAATTTTGCGCGTAAAAGAGGTGCCTGAAATAAGCTATATAATTGTGAACTCAATTTATCATATTGTTTAGCTGTATTTCTTCCGAAATAGATGCTTAAAGTAAATTCACCTGATTGAATTTTGGAAAGACTTTTTTGGATTAATTCTTCAAGGTCGTCCGAAATAATCCTTACTAAAGACTTTGATTTTAAATCCTGAATTGTGGAAGTATTGGGAAATGCCCTATGTCCTCTGGCTTCAGCCAGCAGTGATACATAATACCCTGTACTTTGATATCTATAGGACTTACATAGGTTAAATACTCTTGCAGATTCTATTTCTGCGTATTCACTCTCCATTAAATAAGATTTTGCCGCTACAACTTCAACATCTTCTATGTAAAAATCCAGGTCGGCAGGATTATTCGTTACAACAATTTTTCTCATCTTTTCTTTTTGGGCTCAATAATTAATAATTTGGAATCATACGTTACAATCCCTAATAGAATGGAATTTATTAATCTGGTTACTTTTACAGAATAGTAATTACTATTAAAAGGATGGTTGACATAGGGGTCGGCAATAACGACATGCCTTTTCTCTTCATCATAACCGCATAACACGACAAAATGTCCTGTAGGATATCCTTTAACATCATTATATACTGACTTTCTGTTTTTTAATGTATATTCTCGTTTACTCTGATATAAATATGTAGCACTTAAACCTGTTAATATAGGAATCTTTTTATCAAAATATCTTTTCAAAAGCAATGGATTTAATTCTTCATAAAGTATTTGCCCCCCGGCTTTTAAAAACTCTATATATGCAGCGGAAGATAGATGCAGCTTGCGACTTTTTTTATAATTCAACTGTTCCTTTAATTTCGAAATCAAATCTTGATTTCCCTTAAACCATGTAGGGTCAAATATTTTTAAATTATAAGTATATATTTTTGCTTTATATCCCCGTTCGAGGGCATGACAACCCAAAAGTACTGCATGGGTTCCCCCTTCATCGAAATATGTTACCTCCGATATAACTTTTTTTAAGCTGATTTTATCACCGTAATATTTATACACTGCATGCAGACTAGTTGGTCCGCATGTAGTATCATCAGGCTGATTTTTAATTTTAATCTGCAACATATAAAACTTTGTAAAATAATATTAAATTTATACTTTAAAAATAATATATAATAATCATATAAAAGTGCTGCTTATTAACTCAAGTTACGAAAATGTAAAGATGACATCTTTCAAAAGAAAAATTATTTTCAATTTTTCATTAAAATCTAATTCAATAAGAACCTTGTTTTTAACAAATAAAGATGTCATCTTTCAAATACTGTTTATCGTGCAACTTCACTAATTATTATCCAAGTAAAAATTAAATGAATAAAATTTCTTTAAATAAACTTGAAGCATCTGAAAAGGATGCACCTCTAAAAAAGGATATTAGAGAACTGGGCTTTATATTGGGTAATATTTTAAAGGAACAGGAGGGGGAAAGTCTATTTAAAACCGAAGAAACGCTGAGAGCTTTAACTAAATCTCTGCGGACTGAATATGATGAAAAAATCCGGAAAGAAATTATTGCTTTAATCGATACCTTTTCAATTGAAGACGCTTATAAAGTGGTTCGTGCATTTTCTACTTATTTTATTCTGGTAAACGCGGCAGATGAGGTTCATAGAATTAGAAGATATAGAGAAACAATAACTCAAAATAGTACGCCTCCCGAAAATTCTATAGAAGAGGCTCTTCATTATCTTAAAAAAGATTCTAAAGCGGAAATAAATAAGATTGAAATTGAAAAAATTCTGAATAATATTAAGATAATCCCTGTATTTACAGCTCACCCTACGGAAGCAACCAGGCAGACGATTTTAAGGAAAATTTTGAAGATTAGTCAGCTGCTACTTAAAAGAGAATTAATAAAAAACACTCCCGAAGAAGAAGAAGAAATTAAGACTCAGCTTCAAACAGAAATTACTCTTTTATGGCAGTCTAATGAAATTCGTTTCCACAAAGTGACTGTAAAAGATGAAATACAAAGAGGTTTATTCTTCTTCAAGGATGTCATTTATGAATTAATACCCCAATTTTACTTAACTTTTAATATAAAGCTTAAAAACGAATTCAATTTTGAAAAACCGGCACCAAATGTTCTCAATTTTGGGTCATGGATGGGTGGAGATAGAGACGGGCATCCTTATGTTACAGTAGATCTAACGAAGGAAACTTTATTAAATAATAAAAACCAGATAATAAATCTCTACTTAAAAGATCTTCCTTCACTATATACTTCACTTAGTTCTTCTGTAAATATAATCGGTACCGATAAAAAGCTGTTTAATTCTATTGAAAAGGATAAGAAACTTTTAGGTTCGGAGATTAATGACAGTATTATGCGGGATCCTTCCGAAATATACCGCACTAAACTATTATTAATAGCAGAAAAACTTGAGAATACAATTAAAACTAGAGAAAACGGGTATGAAAATGCCGGTGAGTTGTTAAAAGATTTCCAATTAGTATATATCAGCTTAATAAAAAATAAAGGAGAAATAATTGCTGATTATAAAATCCTGCCATTTATCTATAAAATAAAGACTTTCGGCTTCCATTTAGTTACAACCGACATCAGGCAAAATTCTCCAATGCTTCGTTCTGCAATAAATGATATTCTGAATTATTCCGAAGTTAATTTAAATTTTGAATCATTAAGTGAAGATGAAAAGATTGAAACTTTAACAAGGGAGATATTAAATTCCAGACCGTTAAAAAATGCTTTTAGCGATCTAAATAAGAATACCCAGCAGGTTATTGATGAAATAGAACTGATAGATTGGGGTAAAAGACATATTTCACCGGATGCCTGCAACGATTATATAATAAGCAATTGTTCGACAGTAAGCGATATTCTTTCAGCTTTATTATTAGCTAAAGAAGCAGGTGTTGTTATTGTACGGCAAGGAAAAATAATAAAATCGAACCTGGATATTCTCCCGCTTTTTGAAACTATTGAAGATTTAAGGAAATCACAGCAAGTCATGCAGGCGCTTTTTAGAAACAAAGCATATGCAGCTCATCTTAAAATCCGAAATAAAATACAAAAAATAATGATAGGCTATTCCGATAG
Source organism: uncultured Ignavibacteriales bacterium (assembly GCA_963742995.1). Lineage (GTDB taxonomy): Bacteria > Bacteroidota > Ignavibacteria > Ignavibacteriales > Ignavibacteriaceae > CAVQBP01. Next base: position 2,680 of record CAVUOL010000079.1, on the reverse strand, counting down.
TAATAAAGACGGCGGGATAGTTACGTCAAATTTTGAATTATATAAAGCTCAAAAATATTTAAAGGAATTGTGTGATAAAGAAAAAATTGAACTAATACTTTTTCATGGCCGCGGCGGAAGTATATCAAGAGGAGGCGGTCCGGTTAGTCAGTCAATACTTGCGCAGCCTACCGGTACAATAGAAGGGAAAATTAAACTAACAGAACAGGGAGAAATGATATCCTCCAAATATCTAATCCCTGAAATAGCCAATCAAAGTCTCGAGTTTATAACTTCAGCCGTACTAATTGCTTCTGCAGAATCAAAATATAAAAAGGGAAATGATAAATTTGATAAGTATAATGAAATATTCGAATCAATTTCGTCCTATGCCCTTGAAAGCTATCGTTATTTAACAAATTATAAAAATTTTACCGAATATTTTAGAACAGCAACTCCCATAGATATTATTGAACAGATTGAAATAGGATCACGTCCCTCATCACGTCAAAAGAAAAAAGATTTTAAAGCTTTAAGGGCAATTCCATGGGTCTTTTCCTGGACTCAAAATAGGCAAACTATTTCCGGATGGTACGGGTTCGGATACTCCATAAATAAATGTATTGAAGAAAAAATTACATCGTGGGATAATATCAAAAAGATGTATGATGAATGGGAATTCTTTAAGATGCTGGTAAATAATATCGAAATGGTTCTGCTGAAAACTGACATGATAATCGGCAGAGAATATGTTTCGTTATGTAAAAATAAGAAAGCTGCCTCAGAAATTTTTGAAATGATAAATAAAGAATATGAGCTCTCAATAAATACAATTCTGAAAATTACCGGTGAGAATGATCTTCTTGATCATAATAAATCCTTGCAGAGCTCGCTGCTGCTGCGGAACCCGTACATTGATCCCATTAGTTTTATCCAGGTAAAATTTATTAAGCAATACAGGGAAAAGAATTATCCCAAATCAAAAAAAGATAAGCTTGTTTCCTTGCTTAGAATAACAGTTAACGGAATTGCAGCGGGAGTTAGAAATACAGGGTAATTATGGTAAATTCCAATAGGCAAATTCAAAAATCCATGCCTGTCCCAAATGTGTTTTTATTTCGTCCCTAAAGGGACTCTATTTAATGGTATTTTTTATAAATATTATTCCCTACGGGAAAAAAAGCCATCCAAAATGAATTGTTAATTTTGAAGATGTTATATTTAGATGTGTATAACTTTAATTATAAATATGCCGGTAGCTAAATTGGAAAATAATGAATGTGTTATTGAAGTAAATGAAGTCTATAAATCATTTAAAACAGTTGATGCCGTAAAAGGGATTAGCCTACAGATTCATAAGGGACAATTTACTGCTCTGTTAGGGCCTAACGGTGCCGGTAAAACAACTCTCGTTGAAATGATTGAAGGAATTCAAAAGCCCGATAAGGGGGAGATTTTTGTTCTGGGGAAAAAATGGAAAGGAAATGAGGATGAACTTCATAATGCTATTGGACTTTCCCTGCAGGAAACAAGATTTATCGACAAATTAACTGTTGAAGAAACATTAAAGCTTTTTGCCAGTTTCTATGGTCTCCCTAAAGAGCGCATTGATACAATCATTGAAATAATTAACCTGAAAGAAAAAAGGAAATCTTATACCGTAAATTTATCCGGTGGGCAGCGCCAGAAACTTGCGCTTGGTATTGCTTTATTAAATAATCCCAGAGTCCTGCTTTTAGACGAACCGACTACCGGCTTAGATCCTAATGCAAGAAGAGAAATATGGGCTATTCTAAATGAGCTGAAAATCAAAGCTCATACTTCATTGATCTTAACAACTCATTATATGGAAGAAGCTGAACAGCTCTGCGACTACATCATTATTATGGATGAAGGTAAAATTTTAAAGGAAGGAACGACAACTCAACTCATGGAAGAAAATAATAGTGAAAAGAATATTGAATTTTCATTGGAAGGAATTCATGAACTCCCTGATATTCTTACAAAATCTTCCTTTAAAGTAAGGTGGGATAAAATTAATGAGAAAATTATCATCACTATTAATGATCTGGAAACCGAATTACCTAAGTTTTTGAATTTTCTTAAAGAGAACAGCCTTCAGCTTAAAAGTTTTGAAAGCAGAAAAATAACTCTGGATGATATATTTATATCGTTAACAGGAAGACATTTAAATGACTAAAACAATAAAACAGAAACAGCTTCCTGCTCTTCTTTCAACACATGCGAAAGAAATAATGCGTGAACCGGCTGTTCTATTTTGGGGTATTATTTTCCCGCTGCTTATGGCTCTTGGATTAGGAGTAGCTTTTACTCAAAAAAGCCAAATCACCAGGGATATAGTTGTTATTGAAAACGGGACGCAGATCCAAAATGAAAGGATAGAGTCTTTTCTACACAATAATACAAAACAAATTGCAGATCAACCTGAAAAGTTTAAACTAACAGTTAAAGATAAGGATTTAGGTAATACCACTTATATCTTTCAAAAAACCAACTGGGAAGATGCATTGGTTCTTTTAAAAAGACAGAAAGTTCTTGTAGCGATAACAGAGAATAATGGAAAGCTGGAATATCATCTGGATCCATCAAATCAGGATGCCCAGCTGACATATCTAAAGGTTTCGGAAATATTTAATAAAAAGAATATTCTTAAAACCGAAAATGAAAATATTGAACCGTT
>CAVUOL010000078.1:0-43191 GCA_963742995.1 uncultured Ignavibacteriales bacterium | reverse complement strand
AGCCGGCTTTTTAATTCGACTTACTGAAAGAATGCATTTGTAAAGATGACATCTTTTAAAAGAAAACATTTTCAATTTTTCATTAGAATGTAAGTTCAGATAAAACTTTATTTTTTATAAGTAAAGATGTCATCTTTAAATAATGATTCTTGCGTAACTTGAGAAATTTATTTAATATCTAAAACTTCAATATCAAAGATTAGAGTCGAATTTGCGGGAATTTTTCCCAAATTCCTATTACCATAGGCCAAATCCGGTGGAATTATTAATCTTGCTTTAGCACCTTTATTTAAAAAACGAATTCCTTCATCTAACCCCGGAATAACCTTATGCATTCCCACTGCAAAAGTAAATGGTTCATCACGTTCAATTGAGCTATCGAACTTTGTACTATCTTTTAGCCATCCTGTATAATTAATTGTAATGACATCACCGGAGTCAGCAGTTTTACCAGTACCCTCTTGAACTATAATATATTTTAACCCCGACTTTGTAGTTTTCATTTTAGTGGTATCAACATTCCACATAGTGGAAGTGATTTTATCTTTAACATTTAATAATTGAATATTAACTTTCAAGCTGCTGTTTGGAGGAATTGGACCCATTCCTGTCTTACCATAAGCCAATTTGGGAGGTATTATTATTGTCCTGGTTCCACCGACTTTCATACCTTCTATACCTTCATCACTTCCTTTAATAAAATTGCCTTCTCCGAGAATAAATTTATAAGGTTTACCAGTCATCCAGGTATCTTCTATTTTTTGTCTCATTTTTGTTGAATCTGCAGCCCAGTTACTAAAATCATCGGTAGAATCCTTCATTACCCACACTCTAAAATTTATTGTTACCAGGTTTCCTTCCTGAGCAGCTTTGCCAACTCCAACTGTATCATCCACATAATGCAAACCGGATTCTTTCTTATTGACTTCCGGTTTGTTGCTACAGCCTATTACTACAAAAAATATTAGGCTTAATGCAAAAATTAATTTCATAACATTTCCTTTGGAATAATTAGTATTTTATATCAAAATATATTTAAATAAATTATTTTATAATTTGAAAGATTAAACATAACTAAATTTAGCAATAATGAGTAAAATTTCTAAAAAGTTTTTAGTGTTTTTCTTTTTACCTGTTATTTTTATCAGCGTTCAAAATATTCCTGAACAAAACAATACCTCCGCAACATATAAAAAAAGGCAAAGAGTATCTGACACGAGTAAGGTCATTATTGACAGTAATTGTTCGCTTAAAGAAGCATTAAGGGGTATGACAATTCCGCCAGAAATAAAAAGATTACTAGCTATAGCGGATATTTATTACTATTCATTTGATCACAAAATCCATAAAGGGCAAGTTGTAATTAATAAAGATTTAGTAAATGATATTAAAGAAATTTTTAACAAGATTAAGGAAGAAAAATTTCCTATAGAAAAGGTAATACCAATATATAGATATAATTGGAGTGATGAGGCATCTGCAGAAGATAATAATACCTCAGCTTTTAATTATAGAAGGGTTAAGGGGACTAAAATATTATCATATCATGCATCGGGCAGGGCCATAGATATAAATCCTAAATTAAATCCTCAAATAAAAAACAATAAAATATTTCCGGATGGTGCCTCATATAGTCCTAAAGTTCCCGGGACAATATCACCGGGATCTTTTATAGTAAAAACTTTCTTAGCAAAGGGATGGAAATGGGGAGGTAACTGGAAACATTTAAAAGATTATCAGCATTTTGAAAAATAGAACTGCAATATTGCCTAATCAATAACCCACTTGGTTTTATAAGATCTATACTATAACCGAGACTATACTACTTAATTAATATAATATTATCTTCCATAAGCCTTAATTATTATAGTTTATTATATAATATTCCTAATTAAATTAAATTTAAACTTGACAAAGATAAATAATATTTTATATTTTGGCCTTAAGTTTTTCAACTTAAATTCACATTATATTTATAAATTAAGGATAAATCTGCTTTTGACCGTAATAACTAAGTTTATTCTTTGGTAAAGAGCAGACTATCCATTACATAAAAAAACTAAAGACTGGAGGGCATGCATGAAACATCTTAGAAAAATTCTTTTGCTCATTGCTTTTGTAATTCGGTAATAAAAGCTTAAGAATTCGAAGGTCTTATTAGTGAACATTGATTTAGAGGCTTATCTGGAATTTGAAAAAGTATCTTAATAATGCTTAATCAACAATTTAATAAATTAATTATTAATGGAGAAAGAAGATGAAATCATATATTCTTAGGAAGTCAATTATTATTAAGTTCCTATTTTTCATTATTATTGCTGCCCCTATTTATGCTCAAGAATTTTCAGTAGGAACGGATGTAGTAAGCAGATATATCTGGCGGGGAACTGATCTCGGAGAAAACACACCAAGTATACAGCCAACAATTAGTTTTTCAGCAGGCGGATTCACAACGGGATTCTGGGGAGCCTGGCCAACTGCAAATCCAGGTCGGTTTGGATGAAATAGATTTCTACGCAAACTATGCTATTGGTTTGAGCACTGCGGGAAGTTTAACATTTGGATTCACGGACTATATGAACCCAAATAGCGGGACAAAAATCGGTAACTTCAATAATTATGACGATGCAAATGGTCCCGGTGCACATTTCCTAGAGGGTAATTTTATTTACTCAGCGCCTGAGAGTTTCCCGATATATCTATCCTTTAATATCTTCTTTTATAATGTGGAAAATAATCCGATATATATTGAAGCCGGCTATTCAACATCATTAAAGGATGTAGGAGTAAGTTTATTTCTAGGAGCCACACCCGGTGAAAAGAATGGATATTACGGAGTGGACAAATTTAGTGTAATTAATACAGGTATCAAACTTTCTAAGGAGATTAAGGTTACAGACAGTTTCACTTTACCCGTTTTTGGTTCTGTAATCCTTAATCCAGCCAGTGAAAATTTATTTTTCGTTCTTGGCTTTAGTCTATAGTATTTCATTAGATACTTAATTAAATAATACAACAAGACTAAACAAAAGAGAGGGATATTATAATGGAAAAAATTGAGGCAATTATTAGACCTCATAAATTAGATGAGGTTCAGGAAGCATTAAGTGAAGCCGGATTTGCCGGATTAACCGTTTCTGAAGTTAGAGGATACGGAAGGCAAAAGGGCCATAAAGAAATATATCGGGGTTCAGAATATAATATAAATTTTGTACCAAAGATAAAAATTGAGCTGGTTTGCCCGGATGAAAGAACAGAAACTGCAGTTGATATTATAATTAAAATAGCGAGAACCGAACAGGTTGGAGATGGAAAAATTTTTATACATAATTTAAGAGACGCCATTAGGATCAGAACAGGAGAATCGGGTGAAAGTGCATTATAAAATTGATAAGCAATTTCTATAATTCAAAGGCGATGAAAATATTTTAATTGATTAATTTTTATCATCTTATTCCACTTAGATCACAGATATACAAAAAGACTAATAAAAATTTAACGTGTTCTATTGATTATTACTTAATTTATTTATACAATTGCTCCTATTAACTTAATAAATTTAGGTTTAAACAATAGTTTAGTTAATATTTAAATTAGATTATAATAAATAAAAATATGTCTAAGGGAGATGCTTATGAAAAAAATCGAAGCAATTATTCGTCCTCATAAATTGGAGGATATCCAGAAGGAGCTCCAGCAATCCGGTTTTGGAGGACTTACAGTAATTGAAGTTAGGGGTTACGGCAGGCAGAAGGGTCATAAAGAAATTTATCGTGGTTCAGAATATAATATTGAGTTTGTCCCAAAATAAAAATAGAGCTAATATGTAGTGATGAGGAAAGTGAAAAGGCGATAGATATAATAGTTAATCATGCTAGAACAGGTGAAGTTGGTGACGGGAAATTATTTATCAGCAGTATAGAAGAAGCAATACGTATTCGTACAGAGGAAGCTGGTGAAGCTGCACTGTAATACTTAAGACGGACTTATTTTTATCCACTGTTTCTAAAAGGGATTAGATTATTTTTTTAATTAATTAACTTATAACAAAAATAATATTATTACAGGAGCACCAATATGAAAGGAATTAAAATATTAAACAGTATTTATGTACTACTTTTTGTATTCGTTCTTATATTTTCAATAAATAATAATATACATGCCCAAGCAGACCCGACAGGAGCAAAAACCGGTACTATTCAGGATGTACCTGCCAGTAAACCCGGCGAACCAACTTTATCTGAAGTTGCAGAAGCTGTAGGTCATAATAAAATTGCAGAAAATATAATGTGGACATTAATTACCGGCTTTTTGGTAATGTTTATGCAGGCCGGTTTTGCAATGGTTGAAACTGGTTTTACCCGCGCAAAAAATGTTGCACACACAATGGGTATGAATTTTATGGTATATGGAATTGGTGTGCTTGGATTCTGGATTTGCGGCTTTGCTTTAATGTTTGGTGGAGTTGGAGGAATAGCGAATCTGGGAGGTACTCCGGGACTTACAAACGAACTAACAATTTCCATTTTAGGAAAAACTTTTGGTTTAGCCGGATTTACAGGTTTCTTTTTAAGTCCGCATGTATATGATGTTGGTATTTTCACATTATTCCTTTTCCAGATGGTATTTATGGATACTACAGCTACAATACCTACAGGTGCGATGGCTGAGAGGTGGAAATTCGTTTCATTTATAGTATATGGATTTTTTATTTCAATGATTGTTTATCCTTTATTTGGTAATTGGGTTTGGGGCGGCGGATGGCTTGCGCAATTAGGAACTAATTTTGGTCTTGGACACGGGCATGTTGATTTTGCCGGGATCGTCTGTAGTACATGAAGTTGGAGGTGTTGCAGCTCTAGCAGGAGCAATAGTACTTGGACCACGGCTCGGGAAATATAATAAAGATGGTTCTTCGAATGCTATTCCCGGTCATAATATACCAATGGCTATAATTGGAACATTCATACTTGCATTTGGCTGGTTTGGATTTAATCCGGGCTCAACTCTAGCAGGCACTGATTTAAGAATAGCAGTTGTTGCAACAAATACAATGCTTGCTTCAGCAAGCGGAGCTTTTGCAGCCACTTTATTTATGTGGAAGAAATATGGTAAGCCGGATCCAAGTATGATGGCAAATGGAATGCTAGCAGGACTTGTAGCAATTACAGCGCCATGTGCATTTGTAAATGCTCCAATAGCAGTACTTATTGGTGCTGTTGCAGGGGTCTTAGTAGTTGTTGCCGCATTATTTCTGGATCAAAGAATGCATATTGATGACCCTGTTGGTGCTGTTGCTGTTCACGGTGTTAATGGTTTCTGGGGCGTACTTGCATTAGGATTATTTGCAGATGGTTCTTATGGAGATGGATGGAATGGAGTTTCAGGAACCGTAAGAGGTTTATTTTATGGTGATCCCAGCCAGTTTTTTGCTGAATTAATAGGTGGAATTGTTTGCTTTGTTTTTGTATTTGCCGTAATGTATGCATTTTTCAAAATATGCGACAAGATTATGGGTGGAATTAGAGTTCCTGCTAAAGATGAAATTGAAGGTCTTGATATGCCTGAAATGGGAATTAAAGGGTATGATGATACCCCTATTGCTTCTCCAAACAGCTTTATACCCGCTCCGGAAAAAGGAATAGTATAATTAGATAAATTCGATCAAAAAACGTTTTTAAATAATTCGATAAAATTAGAATATATATGATAAAAAATTTAATAAAGTTCCTTTAACTCCTCCTCAGAAAGGCGGCAAATAATCCATTACATTCGGTATGGTGCTTTTGTCGCCTTTATTTTTATATATTTTACAAGTCAGAAGAAAGGGAATTGAGTGTATGTGAAGCGTATGTGGAGCGTATGTGAAAACGTGATGGATAGTAGGAGAATATGATAAGGATTTATTAGATATTAAAGAATTTTTTATTTGACTTACCTTTAATTTATTATATATTTGTCAACTAATTCCTTACCTATTTAATCTTAAGAACTCATTTTGTTAAATATTTAGCTGAAATCTTTATTTAATAACAAAAATGGAGAAGTTCAATGAAAAAAGTCGAAGCAATTATCCGTCCGCACAAACTTGATGAAGTTCATTCTGCACTTCAGGAAGGAGGTTTTATGGGACTCACTGTTTCTGAGGTAAGAGGTTATGGAAGACAAAAGGGGCATAAAGAAATATACAGAGGATCTGAATATACAATTGAATTTGTTCCCAAGATAAAGATTGAACTGATATGCAGTGATAGTAAAGTTGAAGAGGCAGTTGAAATAATTATTTCCAAATCAAAAACAGGTGAAGTTGGCGACGGGAAAATATTTATTATTCCTATGGAAGATTCAATCAGAATCCGTACCGAAGAATCGGGTGAAAGTGCACTTTAACTTAAACTAAATATTTATTAAACAAAATCGGGATTAATAAAAATGGAAAATAAGATTATACTCGATACAATTTGGGTTCTCTTTACAGCTATGCTGGTATTTTTTATGAATCTTGGATTTGCAATGGTCGAATCAGGATTTGCACGCAGCAAGAACGCTGTGAATATACTTTCCAAAAATTTTATAGTATTTGCGATCTCATCCCTTGCCTTTTGGATTATTGGATGGGGATTGATGTTCGGCAATGGCAATGACTTTATTGGTTTCCATGGTTTAATATCATTAGGGGGAGCGGATAATAGCCCCGCCACAGGAAATAATTATTCAGGTGTTTATGATTCTATTAGCTGGACTTCAGTACCGCTTTTAGCCAAATTCTTCTTTCAGCTTGTTTTTGCAGGAACTGCTGCAACGATAGTATCCGGTGCAGTTGCTGAGAGAATTAAATACTTATCATTTATCGTATTTTCTTTTATTCTTGTCGCTATTATGTATCCAACTACCGGGCATTGGATCTGGGGAGGCGGCTGGCTTTCGAAAATAGGTTTTTTTGATTTTGCAGGTTCCACAGTTGTCCATTCCGTTGGAGGCTGGGCAGCTTTAACGGGAGCGATAATTCTTGGTCCCCGAATCGGAAAATATAGAGACGGAAAAATATTTCCTATTCAGGGTCATAATATGACATCTGCAACATTGGGTGCATTAGTCCTTTGGTTAGGTTGGTTTGGTTTTAATCCCGGAAGTACCATGGCTGCAGATCCTGAAAGTATTGCTCGAATTTGTATTACAACTAACAGTGCAGCTATTGCGGGAATTTTAACATCAACAGGGATTGCATGGATTGTTTTAGGTAAGCCAGACTTAAGCATGACAATAAATGGATGTCTTGCCGGATTGGTTGCGGTAACTGCACCTTGTGCATATATAAGTGTTGGCAGCGCGTTAATAATCGGTGCTGTTGCCGGTATTTTAGTTGTGTATGCAGTAATTGCTTTCGACAGAATAAGAATTGATGATCCGGTAGGTGCTCTTGCGGTTCATCTGGTCAACGGCATTTTTGGTACATTATCGGTGGGTTTATTTGCCGAAGATAAATTGATGCCTGGAACTACAGGGAACGGTTTATTTTTCGGCGGTGGTATTGGCCTTTTGTGGCATCAAATAATTGGAATAATTTCTGTAGGCGCATTCACATTTGTAGTATCTTTTACAGTCTGGACTATTCTGAAAAAGACTATGGGAATAAGAGTATCAGAATCCGAAGAAATTGAGGGTCTGGATATGGGGGAACATGGTCTGGAAGCCTATCCGGACTTTGAAAAAGCAGTGCCTTTCTAATTTCAATCCTATTTGTAAACCCGGTGTTATTAAAATTCTAAATAACGCCGGGTTTTTATCGTGTCTATTTGTGCCTTTTTTCACCTTTTTCATTTAATAAATAAATAGTGATAAATAACATTAAACTAAGTATTTGCAATAATTATATTTTGTCTTATAATAATAAGAGTAAATAATTTGAGAAGGAGAAAGGTATGAAAAAGATAATATTTATTTTTTCCATAGTATTGTCAGTTTTATTTTTCGCTTGTCAGAATAGAAATCAACCCGGAACATCGATGAATGATTCTACAATGAATAAAGACACAAGCAAAATTGCTCAGGATATGGATTTCATGAATGAAGCAGCACAAGGAGGGATGATGGAAGTTCAATTGGGGAAAATGGCACAACAAAAAGCTACCAAAAAAGATATAAAAGATTTTGGACAAATGATGGTTACGGATCATTCGAACGCAAACGATGAATTACGCAATTTAGCTCGGACAAATAATGTTAATCTTACCGATACAATAAATGAGGATAACCAGGATAAGATGAATGATTTAGCTAAATTATCCGGGAAAAAATTTGACAAACAGTATGTAGATATGATGGTTGATGATCATACGAATGTTGTGGACAAATTTAAAGATGAATCTCAAAATGCTTCTTCACCCCAAGTAAGACAATGGGCAGCGAAGACGCTTCCTACCCTTCAAAAACATCTGGATAAAATAAAAGATATTCAGAAAAAATATAATTATTAAATGATGTTGAGAAGTATGTAAAGATGACATCTTTAAGAATATAAATCATTTTTAATTTTCATAAATAAGTAAGTTCCAGATTGAGCCTGATTTATATAGTATAAAGATGTCATCTTTCAATTACCAACTGGCAATGGATAAATTATTTATTGCACTTTAAGTTTATTGAGGCTGGTAAATTTTGTATCGAATGTATAGTAATAGTCTTTTGTCTTAACAAGAATATAATCTTTTGCAGCGTCAACTTCCTGAACATCCGGTTCTATTTGCCATTCACCAATTTTTAATAGATTATGATTATATGTTAATAATTTATCTCCTTCTTTTGTAATGACATACCCGTCTGCAGGGACATATTCATTTAAATCCGATCTTATATATTTATCTCCCGTCTTATTAAATCTGGTATCATAAGTATACAGATGGCTTCCCTCTTTTGTTAAAATATAATCATTTGTAAAAAATATTTTCTCAAGATTGGTCGAAATAGCTTTAATACCGAGCTGGTTAAATTTTGTATCAAAAATATAGTACGAATCATCTTCTTCGTTAGGGTTTATAGGAATACCGGTAGGTGTTAAATTAACTTCCTTAGTAACTATATAATTATCGGTAGTTATAACATCCTTTAAATATTGATTTGCAAGTCTGTCGTTTAGCTTTTGAAAATATTTATCATACGCAGCAATTGTCATGTCATTTTGAATTAAGATATAATTATCTGTAATCCAATAGTTTTTTATCTGCGGTGTAATAGAGAAAGCACCAAACATTTTAAAGTTTTTATCAAATGTTTCCAGGTTATTATTTTCAATCAGCAATATATAATTATCAGTTACTTTATAATCATTATCCTTAAAACTTGGCGGAATTCCCTTCCTCCCTAATTCTTTCATAGTACTATCATAACTAACCAGAAAGCCATTCTTTTCTTTCATAACTATAAAATTTTGAACAGGAATATAATTATTGACATTCGATGCATTGAGCATTTGACCAATGGTATTAAAATTTTTATCTACTATATTAATATTAACCCCATCGTCCAAAATTATATAATCGTAATTTCCTCCTTTTTTTAATAATTGCTGTGCAGTAATATTAATTAAGAAGACAAAAAAAGTGAGAAACAAAATAAAAATACTTTTAGTTTTCATTTTAATAACCGGAATTTTTTTAATAAATGAATTGATTTTTCAAAACATAATTTTAATAATGCTAATAATCAAATAAAAAATCAATTTATATTGTAAAAAATTTGATTTATTACCACTCTTTCTTTTTTCTTAATGAAGTTATATGTGCCACATGATGTTTACTATGCCATGCATATTGAGCAAGAGCCCACTCAAGGTTTACTTTTCCCATTTGAGGATGTATATAACATTTATTGTAATCTTCATTGCTCATTGATTTGATTAAAATAACCCATCTATTATGAAGTTCACTAAATAAATTCAAGGAGATTTCTATTGGAGTATGAGAGTAATCAAATAATTCAGCCCATCTCTTTTCATCATAAGTTTTAACTACAGGATCAGATTCTGTTAAGGCTAATTTGAACCGAATATAAGCATTCATATGGCTGTCGGGAAGATGATGAACTACTTGTCTTACTGTCCAACCCCCTTCCCTATAAGGTGTATTAAGTTGTTCTACGGATAAATCTTTAACTGCTTCAATTAAATTTCGAGGAGCAGATTCAATATCAAAAATAAATTTCTTTCTTTCGGTACTTTCCGTTTTATTCTCAAAAGAAAATTTTCCAATTGGATAACGTTCATCAATAATTTCATTTGAAATCATAAAGTTAAAACTCCTCTTTAATTTTGAAAGATATTCCTAATAAAAAGTTATAATATTTTAACATATTACAATAAATTAAATATATAATAATATTAATTATTTTTTGAGAAGTCTTTTTTAAGGGATAAAGGCGTGCTCCAGAGCACTGTGCCAGAATAAAATTGCAATATTTACATTAGATATCGAATATAAATGTAGATTCTCCTATTTTTATTCATTAACTAAAAATATCTTTTATGAAAAAAAATTCTAATATTGACATAATAATTATTATGAACTATCTTTGTGCGAAATGAATAACAAAATTATTTATATTAAAAGAAATTTAATTTTTATGGCAATGCGTCATTGTTGTATGATGATGTGTAATCATATAGAAGGGACGCAGCCTATATAAAATATAAAAATTTGTAGACTGAGCCCTTCCGAATAATTCGAGAAGGGCTTTTTTTTTACAAAAAAGAATTACAATACATAAGCTCTTATCGAGAAAGGTGGAGGGATCAGGCCCTGTGAAACCTTGGCAACCACTCCGGATTTATCCGGAGGTACTGGTGCTAACTCCTGCCCGGTATAGTATAACTATACCAAAGGGAAAGATGAGAGAAGAATTTAAAAACCTCTTCGAAAATCTTTCTCGAAGAGGTTTTTTTATTTTATAAGCGGAACAGATATGAAATTATACCAAAATCAAATTCCTAATACTTAAAAGAAAGGACAGAACAATGAGCACAAACGGAAAAGGACGAAGTTACAAGTTCGAAACATTGCAATTGCATGCGGGACAGGAACCAGACCCGACAACCGGTTCCAGAGCTGTGCCGATTTATCAAACCACTTCTTATAACTTTAACGATGCACAGCATGCTGCCGATTTATTCGGATTGCAGAAATTCGGAAATATTTATACCCGGATAATGAATCCTACCAATGATGTATTTGAAAAAAGAATTGCTGCTCTTGAAGGAGGTGCTGCTGCTCTTGCAACTGCTTCAGGCCAAGCCGCTCAACTTTTAGCAATAACTACAATAGCTCAGGCAGGTGAAAACATCGTTTCAACTACTCTCCTTTATGGAGGGACATATAACCAATTTAAAGTTACACTTCCACGTCTCGGTATAAATGTGAAATTTGTGGATGGAGATAACCCGGATGATTTCGAAAAACTGATTGATCCGAAAACAAAAGCCTTGTATATTGAAACAATCGGTAATCCTAAATTAAATGTCCCGGATATTATTAAAATTGCCGACATCGCACATAGTCACGGAATACCTTTAATTGTAGATAATACATTTGGTGCAGCGGGATACCTCGTTCGCCCAATCGATCATGGAGCAGATATTGTTGTTGCTTCCGCCACCAAATGGATAGGAGGGCATGGTACTTCAATAGGGGGTGTTATTGTCGATTCAGGTAATTTCGATTGGGGAAATGGGAATTTTCCTATTTTTACGGAACCTTCTCCTGGATATCATGGATTGAAATTTAATGAAGTATTTGGAAAGGGTTCCCAGTTTGGAAATATTGCATTTATAATTCGTGCAAGGGTGGAGGGATTAAGAGATTTAGGCCCTGCATTAAGCCCCTTCAATGCTTTTTTGTTTCTACTGGGTCTTGAAACTCTATCTTTAAGAATTGAAAGACACGGACAGAATGCAATTAAACTTGCAAGATGGCTCGAGAGTAATCCGGATATTGAATGGGTCTGGTATCCCGGACTAGAAAGTCACCCATATCATGAAAGTGCAAAAAAGTATTTAAGAAACGGTCTATTCGGTTCTATTCTATCCTTCGGTATAAAAGGAGGCATTGATGCCGGCAAGGCTTTTATTAACAACGTTAAATTAGCTAGTCTGCTGGCGAATGTCGGAGATGCAAAAACACTGGTTATTCATCCTGCTTCTACAACACATCAGCAACTCTCTGAAACTGAACAAAAAGAAGCTGGAGTTCTGCCTGAACAAGTTAGAGTTTCTGTAGGATTGGAGCATATAGATGACATAATTCTCGATTTTGATGAAGCAATTAAAGCCGCTGTAAAATCAGTCAGTTTGGTTTAATATAAATAGCATGAGACGGTATCTATTTTTTAGAGATACCGTCTCTAAAATTTTTTATATCAAAATTATTTAATTAATTCTTTACTATTTTTGTCATTCATTAATAAACTTTATGGAAATTCACGTTAAAGAAACTTTGGAATTAGAAGCATTAACCCATTTCATTGACCTTTTTGATAATAATCATCCTTTAGTTCTTGATTCAGGAGGGAAATTAAATTCAGTCAACGCAGCTTATCAAACTTACGGCAATTTAAATAGCAGCGGAACAAATGCAGTTTTAATTTGTCACGCATTAACAGGTAATTCTCATGCTGCCGGAATTATAACAGATGAAGAGTTACTGCAGTCAAAAAACCATGAATTTTTATTTAAATACAATAATATGTTTTTCAATAAATCCGGCTGGTGGGATGGTTTGATAGGACCGGGTAAAGCATTTGATACTGAGAAATACTTTGTAATCTGTTCAAACTTTTTATCAGGTTGTTACGGAACAACCGGACCATCATCAATAGATCCAATGACCGGTAAGAAATTTGCTATGAATTTCCCGGTAGTTACAGTTAGAGATATGGTTAGAGTTCAATATGAATTATTAAAAAAATTGGGAGTGAACCAATTAGTTACGGTTACGGGAGGCTCTTTAGGAGGTATGCAGGTATTAGAATGGGCAGTTCTATACCCTGAATATATCAAATCAATAATTCCTATTGCTACATCCGCAAAACATTCTCCATGGTGTATCGCTTTAAATCAGGCAGCCAGAGATGCTGTAAAAAATGACCCGGCATGGAATAATGGGAATTATCAGACTCAGCCTTTTCAAGGGCTCAGTCTAGCTCGAAAAATTGCTATGATAAGTTATAGAAGCGATATATCCTTCGAAACAAAGTTTGGCAGGTCTAGAATTAATGATAATGGACATTTTTTTAACACTGATAACTATTTTCAGATCGAAAATTATTTATCTTATCAGGGTCAAAAACTTGTAAATAGATTTGACGCTAACACTTATATTTATATTTCACACGCCATGGATTTACATGATATAAGTTATAAGAGAGGAAAAATTGAAGATGTATTGGGAAATATTAAAGCCGATTCGTTAAATATTGGAATTTCAACAGACATACTTTACCCGCCTTCCGAGCAGATGAATATCGCATCTTTTATTCCAAAGGCAAGGTATTTGGAAATTAAATCAATTTTCGGCCATGATGCGTTTCTAATTGAAATTAAGCAGTTAACAGATATGATAGAAAATTTTTTAAGAAATATAGACAGATAATTTGTTTTCTGTCAAAAATGTCTATTTTCACATCTTTATTTCTTTTCCTTTTTCTTTTCATCCCTACGGGCTAAGTCAAGCAGCTTTCTAAAGTGAGCTGCCTTTTCCCTATCACTTAATAAAGATTTATGTTTAAACCTTTTAACGATCTGGGTAACTCTTATATCCCCTTGATTAGGGTGCTGGGCTCTTCTTATGAGATAATCCTTAAGTATTCTAACTTGTTCTGAAGTTGGTTTATTAGTTAAGTTTATCTTTGGCATTTTATTATTGTATGATTAATAAATTTGTTAGTATCGCTTTCGAAATGTAACCTATTTTAATAAGAAAAACATTAAGGTAATAAGATTATTTTAATATTTTGTGATAATTATCCCTTCCCTTATTAACTTACTAAAGATATAAATTCTTTTTAAATAAAAAAAATTTTATAATCTACGGGATTTCAATCATTTGACTTACTAAATTTATATATATAATAAGCACTCATTACAAATCCGAAATGAGAAAATGCTTGGGGATAGTTCCCCAGATATTCTTGGGTGTCAGGATTTATCTGCTCCGAAAGCAGGCCTGTCGGACTAATAAATTTTCTAAATTTTGCAAACAAATCTCTGGCTTTATCAATTTCTCCTAAAATTGCATATGCCGAAATCATCCAGAATGTACATAAAATAAAAGCTCTGTCTTTTCCTTCCAGTCCGTCTTCTGCTAAATATCTGTATACAAAAACTTCATTTTTACAAAGTTCTTTACGTGTATTTTCGATAATAATTTTAGTCCTTTTATCATCTTTATTTAAAAATTGAACAGGGACAAAAAGAAAATTGGTTGCATCAATATTGTCCGCTCCCGAATGCTGCATTAAATTTTCTTTTTCTTTATTATAGCAGTTATCCCATATCCAGTGATATATTTCATCTCTTATCCTTTCAGCCTTCTCCTTTTCTTCTTTGGAAAGTCCTATTTCTTTCTCCATTCTTAATATTCTGTCTGTGCCTACCCATGCCATAACTTTACTGTAAGTATAATCATACTCCTTCCCTCTTATTTCCCAGATACCAGCGTCCTTGTCTTTCCATGATTGCTCAATTTTTTCTAATAATTTAAGAAGAAGTTTTTTATCCTCTTTAATATTTTTCTTGGTTTTAGAAATCATAAAATAATGAGCATCTATTAATGTACCATATACATCAAGCTGAAGCTGTTTTGTGGCATCATTACCGATCCTAACAGGACTGGAATTCTCATAACCTGAAAGATAATCGAGATATTTTTCTTCAGGTGCTTCCTCACCCCAGATTGTATACATAACATTTATACGAAATTTCTTTTTATCAGGCTGATCGGCAATTCGTTTTATGAATCCAAAAAATCTTTCGGCTTCATCATAACATTTTAATATGTGGAATGCATAAATTGTAAAAGTTGCATCTCTAATCCATACATAACGATAATCCCAATTTCTAACACCTCCAAGATCAGCCGGCAGTGAGGTTGTCGGAGCAGCAACCAAGGCACCTGTAGGATAAAACTGCATAAGCTTTAATGTAATCATTGAACGTTCAAGTTCTTCCTTGCTTAATTCAAAATATTCACCTTTCTTTATCCAGTCTTTCCAGAATTTTATAGTTTCATCTTCAAAGTCATGCCATCCAACTGTCGAATTCTTTCCGTAAAAAACATATTCCAGTATTAAAGATTCGCTTTCACCTTCAGGAACTTCAAATTCTATTTCCCAGCCGTTTTTTATACTTTTAGTTTCTGAGTTTTTAGGAAGATGAAGAATTACTTTATTATTATCTATTTCGAATATTAATTTATCTTTTTCTTTTATAATGTCTGCCTGTTTTTCTGCATAATTTGGCATTGGTATATAATTAAATTTAATTTTATTGTTCCCCCTTCTCGAGTGAATTTTCCGTATGAGAAAATGGTTATAGCATTTTTCGATTTGCTGAGGAAGCATGAAATCTTTCAAAATGAATTCGGAATTTTCATTTGTAAACTTGTGCTGAACTACAGCGGTTTCTTCTAAATAACCGGAAGATGATGAATAACCATGTGTCTCTATATTAAAAGTACCGCCATTATTATCTAGAATTCGTGCAAAAATACTATGAGAATCAAAGTTTGGAAAACAGAGCCAATCAATTGCTCCTGACTTTGAAACTAAAGCTGTAGTGTGTAAACTTCCTATTAAAAAATAGTCCTTTATTGGCTTCATTATTCCTCTATTTTATTAAAAAATATACCATTACATTGTTTGAATATACAAATTTTAGATTACAGTTTTCTTGATCAATTTTGATCTTTATCTGACTAAAATAGTATAAAATAAGTATATAAACTTTTGATTTTAGCTTTATTCATTTTTTCCGTTCTCAAATATTTATAAATTGTACTGTTACATAAATTATTGATGTTTATCAAAGTGAATTCTGACTTAGAAAATAAATTAAAAAATCTACCTGTTAATCCCGGGGTATATCAATTTATTAATGATAAGGGTAAGGTAATTTATGTCGGTAAAGCGAGAAATCTTAAAAATCGGATAAAAACTTACTTTGTTAACGGAATTATTTCTCCTAAAACATCTGCGCTTGTTAATAAAATCTATGATTTTGAACTTATTGTAACCGATAATGAAATCGAAGCTTTAGTATTAGAAAATAATTTAATTAAAAAATTTAAACCAAGATATAATGTAAATCTTAAAGATGATAAATCTTATCCGTTTATAAAAGTTACTAATGAACCGTTTCCAAGAATATATCCGACGAGAAGAGTTATTAAAGATGGATCAAAATATTATGGTCCTTATACAAGCGTAAAAGATATGAAATCATCTTTACGTTTAATCAACCAGATATTTAAAATCAGAAGCTGTAAATTAAGCATAACTAAGGAAGCAATTGAGAAGAAAAAGTTCAGAGTATGCCTCGATTATCATATAAAAAAATGTGATGGACCATGCGAAGGGCTGATTTCCAGAGACGATTATGTCGAAATGGTGAATGAAGCCATTAAAGTTCTAAAAGGAAAAACAGATGACCTGATTGATGATTTAAACATAAAGATGCAGAAAACAGTTGAGAACCTTGAATTTGAGAAAGCTGCAGAAATCAGAGATAAAATTGAAAAGCTCCAGATCATCTCTTCAAGACAAAAAGTAGTTAGTAATGATTTTATTGATAGAGATGTTATTGCAATAGCTTATGAAGGAAAAGATGCTTCATGCTCAATACTAAATATCAGAAACGGAAAGCTTGTTGGTAAGAAACAATTAAAATTAAGTGCTGAAAACGACGAAATAAGTGAAATTTATGCTTCAGCAATTAAATTTTATTATACGGATTTTGTCGAAATACCTAAAGAAATAGTTGTTGAAGTAGAACCTGATGATTCTGAGACCTTAATCGAGTGGTTAACCTTAAAAGTAAATCAAGCATCCAATAAAACACAAAAAATCAAGTTAATTATCCCACAAAAGGGAGAGTTAAAATCTCTTATAAAAATGTGCAAGGAAAATGCTTCTCTCCAGTTAAAAGAGATTCAGCTTCAGAAAATGAAAAACGAAGGTTATGTACCTTATTCTGTTGCAGCTTTACAAAGAGACCTGAGATTAAGTTCCCTTCCAAGAAAAATCGAATGTTTTGATATTTCCAATCTCCAGGGTACAGACTCGGTTGCAAGTATGGTTGTTTTTGAGGATGGTAAACCAAAAAAAAGTCTTTATAGGAAATTTATAATAAAAGATGTGGTTGGTCCGGATGATTTTCTAAGTATGCAGGAAGTAATAAGAAGGAGATATTCTAAACTTTTAGAAGTTAATGAAAAAATGCCGGATCTTATTATGGTAGATGGAGGAAAAGGCCAGTTATCTAGCGCCATTGAAATCCTTGATGAGATCGGTATGAAAAATTATAATATAATCGGACTTGCAAAAAGACTTGAAGAAGTATTTTTCCCTTATAATTCTGAACCGGAATCTATACCAAAAACTTCTTCTGGGTTAAAGCTCCTTCAGCAGGTAAGAAATGAAGCACATCGTTTCGCAATAACTTTTCATAGAAACAGAAGAAGCAAAAGAACTATAAAAACTGAATTGACTGATATTAAAGGAATTGGGCCTGCAACAGCACAATTGCTTCTAAAAAATATCGGCAGTATTTCCGAAATAAAAAACTCACCTCTCGATAAATTATCTTCGGTTATCGGGAAGAAAAAAGCCGAAATTCTAATCAATCATTTCCAGACTGAAAAAGTCTCCTAAAAACTTTCCGGAACCCGCATGAATATCATTGTCATTGGATTTTTATCCAACAGATAATATCACTGATTATTCGAACTCCCAATTTTAGTTCCCTTCCAGACTTTAGCCCCTCCTTTCAACCCACTATAAACCGACATCACATCCACTCTGAAACCGCTTTGAAACCGTATTAAAACCGTTTTGAAATCGTATTAATACCTACATTCCTCTGAGCTAGGAACATATAAGGAAATCCCTGCACCTTAATATAAATCCCTCCCGGGACTCTAGTCCGTATCGCTTTAATTAGAATAATTATCTATTTACGGTATGCATTACTGCTTCAGGATAGCGAGTCCCTGATGCTGCTCCAATAGGTACGATCTCTTCAATGCTCTTTAACTCATCTTCATTTAACTTAATTTCAAGTGCACCCAAATTTTCTTCAAGTCTCTTAAGATGTTTTGTACCGGGAATGGGGATAATATCCTCCCCTTGTGCCAATAACCATGCTAACGCAAGTTGAGCGGGTGAACAATTTTTTTCATTAGCAATTGTTTTTACCTTATCTACCATCTTTGAATTCTTTTCGAAATTTTCTCCCTTAAATCGGGGTAGGTTTTTCCTGAAATCATTCGAAGGAATATCCTCAGGCTTCTGAAATGTTCCTGTTAAAAACCCCCGCCCAAGCGGTGAATATGCCATCAAACTTATTCCAAGCTCCCTGCAAACAGGTAATACATCTTTTTCCGGTTCTCTTGTCCAAAGACTGTATTCTGTCTGTAGCATAGAAATAGGATAAACTGAATTAGCACGCCTTAGTGTTTCAGGCCCTGCTTCTGAAAGACCAATGCAGCGGACTTTACCCTCCTTAACAAGCTCTCCTAAAGTCCCGACTGTATCTTCAATTGGTACATTCGGATCAACACGTCCTGGATAATATAAATCGATATAATCAACATGGAGTCTCTGTAAACTATAGGATAAGAAATTACGGACTGATGCAGGTCTGTTATCCACACCAATGAAATTACCGTCATGATTACGGAGTCCGCCAAACTTTATAGATATGAAAACTTTATCTCGAGGTATATCTTTAATTGCTTCTCTTATTAATTCTTCATTATGTCCCATCCCATAATAATCACCGGTATCTAAAAGATTCACCCCGAGTTCTATTGCTCGTTTAATTGTTAATATACTTTCTGTTTCACTATCTCCCCTTGCATAAAACGCCGACATCCCCATACAACCCAATCCTAATGCAGAAACTTTTATCCCGGATTTACCTAGCTCTCTATATATCATATTAATTTTTTCTCCCTATTATATTATAAAAAAGAATTTCATTTTTTTAAGTAAAATGGAACTGGATATTGTTTTCCGGAAAAATTAATTTAAATATAAATCCTTAAATTCATTTAAAAAATGATTTGGAACAGAAATAAAATTTGTTAAAATCGAAATTACTAACTAAAAACATACATCGTATGGTAAGTAATTTCCACCTATTTAATTTAACAAATTAAAATCTTATTTTAGTGAAAAGAAAATGAGGGGTTTATGAAAAGGCGGAATTTCATTAAAAAAGGGATACAGGCTGGTCTCTCCATCGGAGTTATATCCTCGTTTGGAAATTATTCCAATCTTCTTGCCCATAAGTTATCAACCGATAAATATGACCTGGTAGCCATTAAAGGAAATGAACCGGATATTATGTTCAATAAAGCTATTCAGTTCATGGGCGGAATGAAATCCTTTGTGAAAAAGGGTCAATCAGTAGTTATAAAACCTAATATTGGATGGGATGTTGCTCCCGATGGCGGAGCTAATACAAATCCAGTACTAGTGAAAAGTGTAATTAAAGCATGTTATGAAGCAGGTGCAAAAACCGTATATGTCTTCGATAATTCATGTGATAATTGGATTAGGTGCTATACTAATAGCGGAATTGAAAGAGCCGTCAAAGATGCCGGAGGTAAAATAGTTCCTGCAAATTCTGAAAGCTATTTTCATGAGGTTGAAATTAAAAATGCTAAAAGCTTGACCAGGGCAATGGTGCATGAATTAATATTAAGTTCAGACGTTTTTATTAATATCCCTGTATTAAAAGAACATGGTTCTGCAGGTCTGACAATATGCATGAAAAATCTAATGGGTGCTGTTTGGGATCGCGGATTCTGGCATAGAAATAATCTTCATCAATGCATTGCCGATTTTCCTGCTTTTAGGAAACCTGATCTTAATATTATTGATGCTTATTATGTGATGAAAAGAAATGGCCCTAGAGGTACCTCAAAAGATGATCTGGCAGTAATGAAATCTCAAATAATTTCCACCGATATAGTAGCCGCTGATACTGCCGCAGCTAAATTATTTGGAATGAATCCTGAATCTATCTCTTACATCAACATTGCTGACGAAATGAAAATTGGTACAAAGGATCTCGATAAACTATCAATTAAAAGAATTATTATGTAATGAATGTATTTCATTTAAGAGGTTTCAGGATTTTAATTTCCTCAATTTTCTTCATTTCCATTTCCGCTGTATTTCTCGATATATATAATCTTATTCCAGATTCCTTTATGGATTATATCTTGTACTTTCAGTTTTTACCATCCATTTTTAAGTTCGTAAATATAATAAGTATTTCTGCAGCAGGATTTATATTTATTTTAATAATTACTCTTTTATTCGGCAGAGTCTATTGCTCCGGAATTTGTCCGCTTGGATTTCTTCAAGATTTAATTTCTAGAATATCAAAAAGAATACATAAGAAAAAAACTTTCCGGAAAACAAAAGATTTTAAAGTACTCAAATATTCAGTTCTGCTGCTTGCTATTTTTTCACTTTCTTTAAGCAGTATAGTTTTTATTACCTTTTTAGACCCGTTTAGTAATTTCGGCAGGATATACACAGGCCTTTTTAAACCGGCTATAATATTTATAAACAATTTTTTAGTTTTCGTGCTACAAAGATTTAATATGTATTCTCTTTATCCTGTCGAATTAAAAAATTTCAGTATAATAACAATTATTATATCCTTTCTAATCCTTTCCCTTATATTTATTTTCTCATATAATAGGGGCAGAATAATCTGCAATACTCTTTGCCCCGTAGGTATATTTTTAGGATTGGCATCCAAGCTATCCTTTTTTAAAATTCGAATTGATGATGAAAAATGCAACGCATGTAATTTATGTACAAAGGTATGTAAGTCCGGTTGCATTGATAAAATTAAAAAAGAGGTTGATTTTTCAAGATGTGTAGCCTGCTTTAATTGTTTAAATGTATGCCCGGTAGAAGGTATTGGTTATAAAAATTCATTTAACAAAGAAAATCACAAGGTTCATAGTTATGATAAAAAAAGAAGAGAATTAATTTCAAAAACATTTATATATTTTATCGGGCTTACAGGGATTTCTTTGGCACAGGTTAAAATATTACCTAAAAAGGAAAACAAAATTCCCGTAGTCAAAAATTTCCATTCAACTCCTCCCGGTTCCAAAAGTATTAAACATTTTACCGGAACATGTACTGCTTGTCATTTATGTATAAGTTCCTGTCCAACACAGGTTCTGCAGCCTTCTTTATTTGAATATGGAATTTTGGGAATTATGCAACCTTATATGGAATATAAAACAGGCTTCTGCAATTTTGAATGCACAATTTGTGCAAATATATGTCCAAGTGGAGCTATTCTTCCCTTAACTTTGGAAAATAAAAAGATAACTCAAATAGGAAAAGTAAAATTTATAAAAGAAAATTGTATAGTTGAAACTGAAAATACCGAATGCGGAGCTTGTTCTGAACACTGTCCTACAAAAGCAGTAAAAATGGTACCCTATAAAGATCTTCATTTGCCTGAAATTAAAGAAGAATTTTGCATTGGATGCGGTGCATGTGAATTTGCTTGTCCAACCAAACCTTATAAAGCAATTTTTGTTGAAGGTAATCCTGTTCACTTTATCGCAGAAAAAATCCCGGTTAAAAAGATGGAAGAGAAAATTGATTACAAAGAGGACTTTCCTTTTTAGACTCTGTTATCAATAAAAAAATATTGACAAATAAAATATTATATAGTACGTTTGTATATTATGAAAAAATTAAATATTGACATACCGGCTGGCCTATCTACAAAGTACACAACCATGCCTAAAACTCCTCCTTATGACTGAAGTAGGTATGTGATATTAAAAAATTTTAACAACCGACTTCAGATGTGAGTCGGTTTTTTTTTATATAAAAATCTAAAAGATACTTAAAATGATAATCCTAAAATTTGGCGGTTCTTCAGTCGGATCTTCTGATAAGATAATTAATGTAATTAATATAATAGTGAAATCAATTGAGAAAAATAAAAAAATAGCAGTTGTCTTCTCCGCATTTCAAGGTATAACCGATGAACTAATTACTGTAAGCGAATTGGCTTCCACTGGTAATAATAAGTATAATGAATTATTTAAGAATATAGAAAAACGCCACCTCTCCGCTGCTAAAGAATTGATTTCTATCAAAAGACAAAGCAATATTCTTGCTAATATAAAATTACATCTGAATGAACTAGAAGATGTTATTCACGGAGTTTATCTCGTTAAAGAATTATCCCCCAGAACATTAGATTTTATACTCAGTTTTGGAGAGCGGTTGTCTGCTTACATAATTTCCAGTGCATTAATTGATAAAGGTATTTCGTGTGAATTTTTGGATAGTCGAGAACTCGTTAGAACAGATAATAATTTCGGGAACGCCAAGGTAGACTTTGAAATTACTACAAAACAAATAAAAGAGTATTTTAAAACTCATAGTAAACTGCAGGTTATCACCGGTTTTATAGGTACCACTATAAATAATGAAACAACAACTTTAGGTAGAGGCGGTTCTGATTATACGGCAGCAATTTTTGGTGCCGCTCTCGATGTGTCTGAAATTCAAATTTGGACTGATGTGGATGGAGTGATGACTGCAGACCCTAGAAAAGTCAAAAATGCTTTTTCACTTCCTCATATTACCTATGAAGAGGCTATGGAACTATCCCACTTCGGTGCAAAAGTTATTCATCCGCCTACTATTCAGCCGGCTTTCAGTAAAAAAATTCCGATATTAATTAAGAATACATTTAATCCGGATTTTATTGGAACAGTTATTAGCAATAAGGCTAATTCGAATAAATTTACAATTAAAGGATTATCATCTATAGATAATATTTCGCATTATTAGAGTTCAGGGTAGCGGAATGATTGGTGTATCCGGAATAGCTAAAAGGATTTTCTCTGCTTTAGCAGAAGTAAAAATTAATGTTATTCTTATTTCACAGGCATCATCAGAGCATTCATTATGTATAGCTGTTCTACCCCAATATGCTCAATTAGCCAAGCAATCCCTAAAAGAGGAGTTTAAAATAGAAATATTCGAAAATTTAGTTAATGAACCTATAATTGAAAACAATGTCTCAATAGTTGCTGTAGTTGGTGAAAATATGAGGAATGCACCCGGAATATCCGGTAAGGTATTTCAGGCTTTGGGAAGAAATGGAATAAATATTGTTGCAATTGCTCAGGGGTCATCCGAGTTAAATATTTCTACCGTGATATCTAAAGCTCATGAGTCCAAAGCTCTAAATGCACTACATGACAGTCTTTTCCTTTCCAAAGAAAAATCTGTTAATATTTTTTTAGTTGGAACGGGTCTAATCGGAGGAACTCTTTTAAATCAGATTAATAATCAAATCAATTATCTGTCAAAAGAATTCGGCCTTGAATTTAAAGTAATCGGGCTTGCAAACTCCAGAAAAATGTTAATTAATTCCGAAGGTATTGAAGTTAAAAATTGGAAGGATGAATTGAATTCAAAGGGTTCACATACTGATCTGGAAAAGTATATTGAAAATATGAGAACACTTAATTTATCTAACTGTGTTTTTATTGATTGTACCGCAAGTAAAGCAGTTGTTGAAAAATATCCCGAAATATTTGCTTCAAATATTTCTATCGTTACTCCAAACAAAATAGCAAACTCAATCAGCTTTGATTTTTACCAGAACCTGAAACAGCTGGTTTTAAAACATAATGTAAAGTTTCTTTATGAAACTAATGTAGGTGCAGGTCTCCCAATTATAGGAACTTTAAAGGATCTGGTCTCCAGCGGAGATGAAATACAAAAAATAGAAGGAATACTGTCAGGAACATTAAGCTTTATTTTTAATACTTTTTCCAAAGATAAGCCTTTCAGTGAAGTTGTTAAGCTAGCCAAAGAAAAAGGTTATACAGAACCTGATCCTAGAGAGGATTTAAGTGGAATGGATGTAGCCAGGAAACTTCTAATTTTAGCGAGAGAAGCAGGGTTGTCCCTGGAATTAAAAGATATTAAAATTGAAAAAATCCTGCCGCCTCAAGTAGAAAAAGCAAAATCGGTAAATGATTTCTTTGAATTGTTAAAAAAACATGATAACGAATTCGAGTGTATTAGAGAAAAAGCCGCAGCTAAAGGTAATTTATTCCGCTACATTGCCAGCCTTGAGAATGGTAATGCTAAGATTTCAATGCAGGAAGTTAATACCGATCATCCATTCTATTTTTTATCAGGTATTGATAATGTTATTGCTTTCACAACTAAATATAATCAGGAAAGACCTGTGGTAGTAAAGGGACCGGGTGCCGGCGCGGAAGTAACTGCCTCTGGCGTTTTTGCCGATATCATCAGAGCTGCCCGCTACTTAAGTTAATTAAATATTTTTTGGAAGGGAAAATAGCAAAATGGATATAACAAAGAAAATTCCTGTAGCAATATTAGGAGCAACCGGGAGTGTTGGTCAAAAATTCATTGAACTTTTATCTAATCATCCATGGTTTGAAGTAGCTGAAGTTGCAGCTTCTGAAAGATCTGCCGGCAATCTTTACAAAGATGCCGTTAACTGGATATTATCATCATCAATTCCTCCTCAGATTGCAAAACTTACAGTAAAAAATTGTACCCCTGATCTCGATTCAAGGATTGTATTCTCCGGATTAGATTCCAGTGTTGCCGGCGGTATTGAATCAGAATTTGCTAAAAAGGGTTATATAGTAGTATCCAATTCAAAAAATCATAGGATGGATAAAGATGTACCCCTTTTAGTTCCGGAAATAAATCCTTCTCACCTTGAATTGATAAAAACTCAGCAATATAATGGCGGTTGTATTGTAACTAATCCGAATTGTTCTACAATTGGTTTGGTTTTAGCGCTAAAACCTCTGTTCGATAACTTTGGTCTTGATACTGTTAATGTCGTAACAATGCAGGCATTATCCGGTGCAGGATATCCCGGAGTTTCAAGTCTGGATATCATAGACAATGTAATCCCCTATATTTCTGGTGAGGAGGGAAAACTGGAAAGTGAACCTTTAAAAATACTCGGTAATTTAAATACTCATGAAATCGTTAATACAAGTATTAAAATAAGCGCGCAGTGTAATAGAGTTGCAGTTGCGGATGGCCATCTGGAATGTGTTCAGGTAAAATTAAAAAATAAAGCTTCCGAAGAAGATTTAATTGACGCATGGAAAAACTTTTCCGGCGAACCGCAAAAGTTAAATCTTCCTACTGCACCCCTTAATCCAATATATTATTTTTACGAGGATAAGTATCCGCAGCCTAAAATTCACAGGAATCTGGATAAGAGTATGGCGGTTTCCGTTGGAAGGTTGAGAAAAGATTCTCTGCTCGATTATAAATTTAT
This sequence comes from uncultured Ignavibacteriales bacterium, assembly GCA_963742995.1. GTDB lineage: Bacteria > Bacteroidota > Ignavibacteria > Ignavibacteriales > Ignavibacteriaceae > CAVQBP01. The sequence goes on along the minus strand of CAVUOL010000078.1, from coordinate 17,579 downwards.
TGTGCTTTCCCATAATACGGTTAGAGGGGCAGCCGGAGGTGCAATTCTCTGTGCAGAGTTAATGATTGCTAAAGGTTATATAGAATAATTTTAATGAAAAAAGAAATTACAGTATTTGCCCCTGCTTCAGTTACAAATGTTAGCTGCGGTTTTGACGTAATGGGCTTTGCTATCGAAGGACCTGGAGATGAATTAAAGTTAAAAATTACTGATAAACCTGGTATTATAATAACAAAAATAACCGGTGATAATGGCAGACTACCGCTCCAAATTGAAAAAAATACTGCCGGTACTTCTATTTTAGCTTTAGTTAAACATTTGGCATTTAGTAAAGGGATTGAAATAGAAATCCATAAAAAGATGTCTCTTTCAAGCGGTTTAGGCTCTAGTGCTGCAAGTGCTGTAGCAAGTGTTTTTGCATTAAATGAAATATTAGGAAAACCTTTAGACAAAGAAGAACTTTTACCTTTTGCTTTGGAAGGAGAAAAATTAACATGCGGTGGTTCTCCTCATGCCGATAATGTTTCTGCATCTTTATATGGCGGTTTTATAATAGTAAGAAGCTTAAATCCTCTTGATGTAATTAATATTGATGTCCCGGAAAATCTTTTTTGCACAATTATCCATCCGGACATTGAAATAAATACAAGCGATACCAGAAAGATTTTAAAAAAGCAGATACTACTTTCAGATGCCGTTCAGCAATGGGGTAATGTGGCAAGTTTGGTAGCCGGATTATTAAAAAAAGATTATAAGTTAATCGGAAGATCCCTTCAGGATGTAATCATTGAACCTATCCGTTCGATTCTAATTCCCGGTTTTAATGATATTAAACAGGCAGCAATGGATGCAGGTGCTTTAGGCTGCAGTATTTCCGGCTCCGGACCTTCAATCTTTGCTTTTAGTGAATCAAAACAGATCTCAGAGAGGGTCGGAAATAGTATGCAAATTATTTTATCGAAAATGGAAATTGGAAGCGATCTTTATATATCAAAAATAAATAAAGAAGGCCCGAGAATAATCGTATAATTTATCCTATAATATCTCTCATATATAAAAAAAGCAAGTTTGAAATTTTACAGTACAAATAAAAAAACGGGGGAATTATCTTTTAAGGAAGCAGTTATTAAAGGAATAGCTGATGATGGCGGATTGTTTATGCCTGCTTTTATTCCAATACTTCCCAAAAAATTCTTTAATGAAATTAATGACATGTCATTTCAGGAGATTTGCTTTGAAATAGCTACTGCTGTTATTGGAGATGAAATATCTTCTGAAACTCTAATGATAATAATTAATAAAGCCATAAATTTTAATGCACCATTAGTAGAACTGGATGAAAATTTAAATATTCTTGAGCTGTTTCATGGCCCTACTTTAGCATTCAAGGATTTTGGCGCCCGTTTTATGGCGGAAATCGTTTCCCATTATTCAAAAGAATATCAGAAAAATATTACACTTCTTGTAGCTACATCCGGTGACACGGGAAGTGCAGTTGCAAATGGTTTTCTCAACATGAAAGGAGTAAAAGTTTGTCTGTTATATCCAGGAGGAAAGGTAAGTAATATCCAGGAGATGCAGCTGACTACTTTAAATGGGAATATTTCTGCATTAGAGGTGAATGGTACTTTTGATGATTGTCAAAAACTTGTTAAGCAAGCATTTTTAGATCATGAACTGAATAAAATTATCTTTCTTTCTTCCGCTAATTCAATCAATATTGCACGGCTGCTTCCTCAATCATTCTATTATTTTAATGCTTATAAACAATTAAAAAATAAAAATAAACCTTTAATTTTTTCTGTGCCAAGCGGGAACTTCGGCAATTTGACCGGCGGTCTCTTAGCAAAAAGAATGGGATTACCCGTAGATAAATTTATTGCTGCTGTTAACTCTAATGATATTTTTCCAATGTATTTGGAAACTGGTAAATTTATACCCAAACCTTCAGTTAAAACAATTTCCAACGCAATGGATGTAGGAAATCCAAGCAATTTTTATAGAGTGCTGGATATCCATGATAATGATTGGGATAATTTAAGGTCTGAAATTTTAAGTTCTAGCTTTTCTGATGAACTAACAAAATCGGCTATTAAAAATATTTATAAAAGATATAATTATTTAATCGATCCTCATGGGGCAGTTGGATTTTTGGCTCTAGAAGAATATGTAAGTAAAAATAAAATAAATTCTTTCAATGGCATTGTACTGGAGACAGCCCATCCGGCAAAATTTTTTGATATTATGGAAGATGTTATAGGTAAAAAAATTGAAATTCCCCAAAGGTTGGAACATTCTCTTCATAAAGAGAAAAGATCCATTAAGATTGAAAATAACTATAACATTTTTAGAAACTTTCTATTAAACCAAAACTAAAAGGTAATTAATGAACTTAGAAAAAAATGTAGCAATTCTTGGCGGAGGAAACATTGGTCTGGCAATAGCTAATGGATTAATAAATTCAAACCTGTTTCCTGCTGAAAATGTTTATATCACTCGCAAAAAGATAGAATTAATTCAAGAATATTCAGACAGAGGTTTTAGAGTAACAGCTGATAATATTCTTGCCGTAAAAAATGCAGAAGTAATAATAGTAGCAGTCCAGCCCCAGCAATTAAATGAACTTCTGCATGAGATTTCACCGGCACTTGATGCAGCAAAAAATATAGTAATCTCTGTCGTTTCTGGTGCAAGTATTAAAGTAATGAAACAACTAATCGGCAAAGATATTCCCGTGATTAGGGCAATGCCAAACACGGCAATTGCAATAAGAGAATCAATGACATGCCTTTCAGGAGAAAACAAAACAGATGATTCATTGAATATTGCAAAGAAAATTTTCGATTCAGTAGGACAGACATTAATTATTGACGAAGAATTAATGATTCCTGCAACTGCATTATGTGCATGCGGTATCGCATTTTTCTTAAGAGCTATTCGCGCTGCTTCACAAGGAGGAATTGAAATCGGATTTCATTCTAAGGAAGCACTATTGATGGCAGCACAAACTGCAAAAGGAGCAGCTTCGCTGCTTGTAAATATGGAAAGTCATCCGGAAGGAGAAGTTGATAAAGTCACTACCCCTAGAGGTTGTACAATCTCCGGACTAAACCAGATGGAACATTACGGCTTTAGTTCCGCCATGATTAGAGGAATTGTAACTTCAGCTGATAAAGCAGCTAAATTATACAAAGTGGATTAAAAAAGAATTTTAACTAACTTTGTAATCCCAATTACATGGAAAGGTGCAGGAGTGGTTTAACTGGCACGCCTGGAAAGCGTGTGTACCGCAAGGTACCGAGAGTTCGAATCTCTCCCTTTCCGCTAATCGATTAAAAAAGTTTATTTAGTGATTCGACCATATTATCATGGAAAATAGGCTTTGATATAAAATCATTAAATCCGGCTGCAATAAATTTTTCTTTATCGCCGGGTAGTAAATAAGCAGTTGCAGCAATTATCGGTGTATTTTCATAACCTGGAATTTTATGAATAAATTTAAGTATATCAATTCCGTTATAATCACCCTGAAGATTAATATCTAGCAGTATAAAGTCGAAATTATTGGTTTTAAGAAGCGGTAATGCTTCTTCAAGACTGACAGCAAATTTAATTTCTTTTAATTCGTTCATTTGAAACTTGAATAGCATTTGCGAATCTATCTGGTCTTCAACATATAAACATCGTAATTCTGATAAATCTGACTTTAGTAGTTTAGGAATTTTATTTACCTCATCAACTAATATTTCCGATTCCTCCAGTTCGTGCTTTCCGGATTCCATACCAAAAAACTCATTTATTTTCTCACCTGTATTTTTGCTGAAATCACTTTCGACCGGCATATTCACATCAATCCAGTTATCTTCTAAATATTCTTCCTTTTCTAATTCATCTTCTGATTCTATTTCAGATCTGGCTTTAATCTCTAAATCCAATGGGAAAATCAAACCATATTCTCTTTTATCATTTTCTTCAAGTATCTTAACTGAACCATCGAGTAATTTTAATAATTTCTTTATAATCAGAGCAGAATACTTTGATATTCCTAATTTCTTCTTAAGCAAAGCTCCTTCTTCAAGAAAAGAATTCATTTTTATGATTAATTCATCGGAAGTAAATGAATAATTATCTTTAACGATTATAGCAAAATTTTCTTTATCATATTGATAAGCCGAAATGTATATTTTCTCCTCTTTATTTTCCTGCGCTGCAAGTGTAATTAATAAATATATTAAGTTTTGTAATTTTTGTGCGTCGGAATTTAATACTAATGAAGATGATATTCTGCCGTATGCTAATTCAAATTTGTTTTTATGAATGAGGCTATTAATATCCTTTTGAATTTTATCGATTATATCCGTTATTTTAATTTCTTCAATATTCAATTTGATATCTTTATCAGAAATATTTATATAATCAATAATAGTATTCATGGTATTGAGTAGTATAATTCTATTTTGATTTATAATGTCGCTTGCTTCTTTCTGGTCCGGTGTTGCCGCTTCAATGCTATCAGTTAATTCCTGAGCAAAGCCTAAAATAACGTTAATGGGAGTAAGGATTTCATGGAACATATTTGATAGAATTTCAGAGTCTTCCAGCAATGGACTTGTATATGTTTGTTCTTCCCTTCGTTCTGTTGAAATAATATTTACAGCTTCTTCTTGAATTAATTTTGTCAAAATTGCAAATGAATCAATTTCATTCTTATAATTAAAAACAGGTACTGCATGTATTTCAAAATTGGAGAACTTTCCCGATGCATCTTTTATATCCGCTGAAAATGAAATAGTATTTATAGATTTAGTTTTAAATATTTCATTATTCACATACCCTCTTTTACTATCTTCAAATAATGCAGCAAAAGAAGTATTTTCTAATTCTTGTTTGGAATATCCCAAAGTTTTTGTTACATTGTTATTTAAAGAGGTTATAAATCCGGATGTATCCGTGATGAATAGCAATAAATCAGAATGGTCATATACAGCTTTATATAAACTACTATTCTTCTCTAATTCGAGGTTTTTTGTAATATCATGTATAATATACAGTTCTGACTCTTTGCCTTTATAGATAATTGAAACTTTACTCATTTCAATCAATACATTATTGCCATCTCTTCTCTTATGAAGATATGGTCCGTTAAAAATTCCCTCTTTAATATTTTCGGAGGTTAAACTTAAAAGCGACTGCATATCCTCTTCGTTATACAAATCGGTAAGATCAATACTCAAAAATTCTTCCCTTGTATATCCATATAATATTAAAGCAGCATCATTAACCTCAAGGAATTTCAAATTTTCTTTATTAATTACAAAGATTGGATAGGGATTATCATATAAGATACTATTGTTAATCTGCAGCTTGGATTCATCTTCCTTTTCAATAACCGGATACTTTTCTTCAATTATTATCGAACAACCGGAATATGTATCCCGCTTAAATACCTTTCTTAATGTAAAAAAAAGATTTTTCTCCTCCTCAATAATTTCGAAGGAATCTTCATCTAAAGAAGATTTTATAAATCCTGATATTTTTTCATTTAAATTAGCGGGTAAAAATTTGAAATATTCACCTTTTGTTAAATCAAAAAATTTGTTTCCATATAATTGGCTGAATTGTGTATTTATATATTTAAGTCGATCCTTTTCATCTATAAATGCCATAGCAGATGATATATGATCTAGTAAATCTTTAATAGTACCATGTTCATTTTTATCCGATTTTTTTTGTCCTATCCCGATAATAGCTGTTATATTATTTTCCGAATCAAGTAAAGGGATTTCGATTGTTTCATATTCATCAGGATTTGCTAACCCTCCAAAACGAATTCCATCCAAAATAATACAGTTTGCTGATTCTATTAAATATTGGTCTATTGATTGCTGAAAATTAACAAGATAATGAGGTATAAAATTGCTTTCCGGTTTCCCTTCAATTTGTATAACATTCAATCCAATTGAAAATGAAACTTTATCATTAACCAGTATGTATGTTCCCTTTATATTTTTTATCCAGAAAAATTCATTCAGTGCGTCTATTGACTTTCTGATTTTATTTTTACTTATAAAAGTAAAAGGATAATTAGATTTAATTTCATCAATTACAGTTAATACTTCTTTATTATCAACGATTTTTTCAATTTCACTTATTTTCACCTTAAGTGATGTCTTGTCATTTATTATAGTTTTATTATTAATGGTTTTGATAAACAATAAGAATAAAGTATTATGTTGATTTCTGAGCCCTTTTATTTTTATTTGAACCTTTAGTCTGCTGCCATTGTTTAATTTCAGTTCAAAAATTTCTTCCAGTTTATTGTTTTTTTGAAATACTCCTTTATATAATTCATTTAATTTACTAACTGAAATTTGATCAAGTAAATCATAAAAATTTCCTGGTTTATCTGAAAAGGAGAATAATAGTGATGCTTCCTGGTTAAAGGAGTGAATATATCCATTTTGATCCAGCAGTAAGAAAGGATCTTTTATATTTTCATTAAGAATATTTATTAATTCTTCGTTTATATCCGGTAAGCTCTGCATTAAAAAATAATGTTATAGATATTCTTTTATTAGTTATTTTTATTATTTGACAAGCAAAAACAGCATAAAACAATTTTTATTAAAAATTATTAACAATAATTTTATTATGATTTAACATACACACACTATTTTGCTACAGATTTAATACCAATAAATTCTTTTAACTTACCTAAGGGTAAAAAATTAAACTGCACTATGAAAATACCTCAAATAATTCTGTAAAAACAGCCTTTTTAGGATATTTTCAAGAAATAATTATGCTGATATTAGAATTATTTAATTTACCAAAGAAATAGTTTAAGAAATTATGGAACTGTCACGAATTGAGAATAATGTCTAATAATGGTACAATAGTTTAAACACTGTAATATTTATTATAGTGATAATTGCAAATTAACGCCATCTTAAAGCTCCTGATTCATCGTCTCCTTTTGCAGGTTTATATCCTTTAGAAGTATATTTTAAAAATTTGAAATCTAATCCATTCTCTTCAATATTTCCTTCTTCTTTTTTATTTATCTCATCTTCAATTTTCTTTGCATATAGCTCTGAAGGTGTAATCTTTTTATTCTTACCGTTACTTATTGCCGGATTTTCATTATGATTTATATTGTTGGTACCAATAATTACTTCTCCATTTTTCTTTGGGGATTCAATTTGGATAATTCCAGTACTATTTTCATCTTTATCTATTTTCAATTTATTATTCACATTAATAGCTTTATTTCTCCCCATTTTATAAAAAATAATTGAAGCGATAGCGAATAAAAAGATTGTGATTAGGGATATCCCAATTATCCATTGTAGATTAGGTAATATTTCCATTTTGCCCTCGTTCTAAGTAACTTGCTGTTGAGTATTTACCTACAATTATCTATTTGTAAGTAAAATCAGTTATCAATACCCCCGTATTGATTCAACTCTAATGCCACCTGTTTTTATGGAAAATTTAGAATCATTCAACATCTTTTTATTTTAATCTGCATCAAAATAGAAAAATGTTCTAATTTAAAATTAAAGCAAATTTAAAGTAATCAATAAATAGCTAAAATTAAACTCCAATTTTTTTTACTTTCATAAGCATACTTATATGAAATGCCCATTCTCATTTTTCCCCTTCCCATCGGTTAACAATATATTTAGAATATCATCAGCAGTTTCAACTGTTTCATCAATAACTAAAGAATAAATGGAAATATACTCTAATATTTTACTTAACTCTTCCGGCTTATTCTGTGGTAAATTACTTTTAACTTTCGCATAAATCTTCAAATTTTCTTCTTCCTCGTTAATAAATAGGACAAGGACTTTATCACTTACAATACAAATCTTATCTTTCCTGTCTATCGAAAGCCTAACAGCATTTTTTAATTGATTAAGATTTAGCAAACCGGATGTTTCAGCTTCAGGATTTAGCCTGAATGATATTATATAAAATTTTTGTTTTGATTTTCTATATACTGCAATTTGATTTTCTATCAATAAACTGAATTCATCTAAAGAATAAAAATTGTAAGCTGTATAATCAGGCTCGGGGATTTCTATTTCAGATAAATTTTGATAACCGCTCTCATCAGGATGTTTAATATTTTTTATTTTTTCATTAAATAATTTTTGTTCGGTGGTAATTCCTTTGTATGGTTCCAAGTAATAACCTGCACTATATGTACCTTCAATGTGTCCAATATTAGGTACTATAGTCATAGTACCTTTTTTTATTCTGAATTCATTTTCTGCTTTTTCCAGATAGATAGTACCTGTTGATTGTGATGTCAAGATATCTACAATATTTTTTGATTGGGGAGTAGCTGGTTCGCTCAAAATAAATAAACTGTTTATATTTGCTTCCTCTATTGTCTCAATAGTCTGCAGAAATACATTTTTTAGAAGTCCAAGGTTTTGAAATTCAATAAATGGTGTAAGCTCATCGAAAACTATTCTGTTTGGATAATATTGTTTAACTAATGCAGCAATGTCCGTTAAGTACTCAAGAAGATATTCATCGACTTTTTCCCGCTGAGTATTGGAAGATGGTGTCACTCTGACTACAATAATTAGATTTTCATCCATGCACTTCTGAAGATCAAAATCAATTGATGCTGCATGAATCATCAAATCTTTTGGACGCATTGTGGTAAAATACAGACAGACTTCTTTCTGTTTTACACATTCAATAGCATATTGTATCCCTAGTAGAGTCTTTCCTGATTTATGCTGTCCAATGAGAAAGTACGTACCGCCTCGATAAAATCCTCCCCAAAATTTGTCTACCAGGGAAATACCGGAGGGTATAATCTGTATTTTTTTCTTCATAGCCCTGTTTTAGTGAAGTAGTAATTCTTATTCTAATACCATTTTTATGCCGAATAAACTTTCCCTCTTTTTACAGTTTAACGATAAATACGTCATCGTTTTTGGTAATTAAGAGACAAAAGATTGGCTATCTGTATCAGAATGTTACAAATGGAGGGGTTATTTGTTTTCCTCAACAGAAACGGATAATAAATGATTCAGAATAAGAATTCTTATTTATTTTACCCGCAACTCTTATATTTTTTCTCTCCTATTAAATATAAAAAAAGAATTTATTTATATTCTTTTTGAACCTGGACTTTTTTGTCTTTAGCGAAATTAGTCCCGATTATATCATCCCATACTGGAGAACTTACTCCATATCCTTTTGTAGAATCTTTGTAATGGTGTTTCATGTGATGGTTTTTTATAAAAAGCCAAAATTTACTATGCATATTATAATGATGTATTGCATAATGGGTCATGTCGTAAAAAATATATCCGATAATAAAACCAACAAAAAAAGGTGATACTAAAACGCTGCCTAAAATCAATTTAAATAAAAAATAAAATATAATAGCAAGAGGTATGCTAACTGAAGGCGGCATAACAAGTCTTTTGGAATCATTCGGGTAATCATGATGAACTCCATGAAAAATGAAATGCACCTTTTTACCCAACTCGCTTTTAGGAACAAAATGAAAAATAAATCTATGCAAGGTGTATTCTGTCAGTGTCCAGACAACAATACCGAGCAGCATTAAAGATAAAATCGTAATAATCATTAGCGAATATAAAGCAATCGAAACGTAAAGAAAAAAAGTAACAACAGGTAAATAAATAAATAATGGAACAGTAAAATGAATTTTGGATATGGCTTCTAAAAAATCATTTTCGAACATTCTAACTGTCTCGTCTTTATTAGATACGAATTGTTTTGTCATATGGAACCCTTTCAAGATTTATTAATCTTAAATAAATTTAATAATTTTATTTTCAATAGTAAAATAAGAACTTCACACTAAAAAATATTAAACTAATTAAACTAACTCAAAGTTCTTTGTCTTAAAATCTCGAAAAGAAGGACCCCAGTGGCTACAGACACATTTAAAGATTGTATTTTCCCATTTAATGGAATTTTTATCAAAAAATCGCAGTTATCTGATGTTATTTTTCTTATTCCTTTCTCTTCATTACCAACTATTAACGCAAGAGGAATTTTATAATCTATCTCGGTATAATCCCTGGAATTTTTAAGTGAAGAACCTGCTATCCAGAAACCCTTGTCCTTTAGGATTTTCAGCACTTGAGAAAGGTTATTAACCACCGAAATCTTTAAATGTTCTGTGGCTCCAGCAGAAACCTTAGCTACTGTGTGATTTATGGGCGCACTATTATGTCTGGTAAGTATTATTCCATCCGCTCCTGTACATTCTGCCGTCCTTAATATCGCACCAGTATTATGAGGATCTTGAATAGAATCTAAAATAACTATTAAAGGATATTCAGATCTTTTTGACGATTGAATAATTTCCTCAATGCTAAAATATTTTTGTGTGGATTTTAATGCTATTACACCCTGAGAATTCTGACTGGATGTAAAAGCCTTAAATCTTTCTAAAGGAATTTCATTACATTTTATCCCCTTTTTTTTCGAAGCAATTCTTATAATTTCAATAATCTTCCCTTTTTGTCCGTACAAAATATAAACCTGTTCAATATTTTCCCCTGAATTTATTGCTTCAAGTACCGGTTTTCTGCCAATTATAATATTCATATTATCTAGAAATAAACTTCGAAATCAATTTTATATATGAAGCCTGGTAGTAAATAGCAGGTTCGGTAATTTCCCATGATTTTTCCGGGTTAGAATTATTCCAATTTAAATAACATTTTTGAGGTGGCTGAACTAAAATATCTTTCCTGCTCCCATCATACCAGAAATTTGGCCCTCCGGGGACATAACCTGGAGGAGGATTACCATCCCATTTTGTTCCATGTCCAAACCAATCATGCCAGATTTTATCGGTACAATTCTCTGCTCCAAATTTGTACATATTACTAAGATATACAATTCCAAAAGGGTTTACTCCGTGGAAGTAATGTAATATTCCCAATGCTCTATTTCGGTATTTTGCTTCGTGACCGGAATCTATATTGTAAGTAATGAAATCATAATTTGCACTCCCGAGTGCTGCACGTGGATTATTAGAACCCCATGTGTAAAGTGCTCTTGGTATATAAGCCATGTAAATATCAGCTTTTGGCTGAAATTGATATATATCGAGACTAATTCCCTGCTTTAATCGATGAGAAATAATCTCTTTTTTTGTATTCTCATCTGCACTAGGAAGTGATGTATAGTAAAATAGTGCATCTCCTTGGTGGCTGAAATAAAGGAATAGATACGTATCATAATAAGAAGCAATCACATAAAACCTGTTTTTTACTATATTGTTATACACTTCTTCACCTGTTAACGCAAATAAATATATTGCCGATACTATTTCCATCTCATCCTGTCTGGCAAAACTACAATCCGCATCTCCTGATTTGATTTCCTGACTATCACAGTTTTCTGATCTGGGATTGTTTTGATACCAGTCCCATGCTCTAATTGCTCTTAATCTTAACTCATCTGCATATTTTTGTAAAGTAGGAAATTTCGAAAAAACTATAGCTGCATGAGCAAACATCCCGGCTGTTGCTATAGTTGATGATGAACATTCTGGTCCATAATAACGCGGACGTCTATCTTTACTTGGAGGTGATACTACATTGTAATCTATATTGCCCATTTTAATTAATACGCCACCGTCATCCTGCTGCATTTTTTTAATCCAGTCAAGTTCATATTTAACTTCATCCAGTATATCAGGTATATTATTACCCGATTCAGGAATATTAAAATCGTCTGCAAAATTTTGCGGATTTTGTTCATATGCCGTCAATAGCATATGTACCGGGCTATCGGCAAAAGTAATATATTTATTATAATCCCCTGCGTCCATCCAGCCGCCGGAAAGTTCTTTTACAGTTGAAACATTATTTTTATCATTTACGTACCTTGCTTCCGTATCCTGATCTTTCCCCCTAAATGCTGCACTATCTATCCATGGTTCTTCTGCATATGGTTTTTCTTTAGGGCTGTTTAAGCGTTGATAATAAAATACACGGCATGCTGCTTTTAAAACATCTTTATATACATTCTGACCTATTGTGAATTTATACGAGCCTACTTTTTCCCCTTTATCATAAATGTAATATTCACCTTCTTTATTTACTTGAGTAAAATCAAACCACCATCCCTTGTCACCGGCTGTAAAATCTGTAGCTCCGTTATTCCATTGAACTAATTTTCCCGAATATATAACTTCATCATCATCCCATTTACGCACTTCATAAACAGAATCCGGAATAAAATTATCTTTAGCATTAAATCCGGATTGAGGATCAATGATTATAGCAATTTTTTGATCATTTAATCTGTAACCAAATTGATCAATCATAATATATTTTTCAATTTTATCAGGTTTAGCTGCCGTATAACTAATAAGACTATAAAGTAATATTAAAAAGAAATTAAATATTTTATTCTTACTCATGGTTATTTTTGAATTTTGAAATCTTAATTTATTGGAATTTTAATAATAGTAAAGTTATCATTCTTAATGCTTTACTTTTGATGAAAACAATATATTAATCTTGTATGCTAGCCTTGTAATTCTTATCCCATAATAGCAGAAATTTCATTGTCGGTTCTTAACTTGCTCAAATGGATAAAATTTCCCTCTAATTCATCCCCATTAATAACTATTTTAGAAACTCCCTTTTGAACTTTTTCCTCATTTTTAATCAATATATTAAGCTTTTTATTTCTGAAAATCCTGAAAATTTTAATCTCCTTCCAATCGGAAGGTATACACGGATCTATTTTAATACCTTCATAATCAGGTTGGATTCCTAATATGTATTGAGCAGCAGTATAGTACGCCCATGAAGCTGTACCACTTAACCAGGGTAGCCTTGACGCTCCATAACGCGGACTATAAATACTGTTTGTGAACTGAGCGTATACATAAGGTTCCGTTTCTCTCACTTCTGCTTTTGTATTATATGCTGAAGGCATAAATTTCCTGAAATATTCATAAGCACGGTTACCATTACCTGCCAGTGTTTCTGCTATAACAACCCAGCTTTGTGTGTGCTGAAAAATAGATGCATTCTCTTTCATACCCTTATTGAATAACCTTGATTTAATTACTTTTGGATCTGTCTTCTCAACAGGTGGGTCGTTTATCATTATCCCGTAATCTGTAGATAGTTTTTCATAAATCACATCCAATAGCTTTTCAGATTGAATTTCTGAAGTATGCCCGCTTATTATTGCCCACGGCTGCGGCTCTAAAAATATTGATGCTTCATCATTTTCTTTAGAGCCAAATTTCAATCCATCTGCTCTATACGCACGTAAATACCAGTCCCCATCCCATGCATATTTTTCAATGTTTTCATCCAGTTTTTCTAAATGTCCTTCGGCCCATTTTGCTTCTTCAGATTTATTTAATATCCCGGCAATTTCTATATAAATTTTTAATGCATAACGTAATTGGAATGCAACAAAAATAGTTTCTCCATCAAAGCCTAAAACAAGACAATCATTCCAATCTGCCAATAATCCGCACGGAAATCCATGTTTACCGGAACGATCAAGATTAAACTGAATTGCACGCTTAAGATGGTTAAAAACTGTATCCTCACCTCTATCTGCATACGGTAGAATTTTGTTGTAAAAAGAAATATCTCCTGTTTCTTTCACATAAGCCGGGATTGTATTAAAAAGCCACATACAATCATCAGACCGGTACTCCTCTTCCTCCGGAGTATGTTCACTTCCCGGTTTATGAGCAAATGGTTTTACTACCGGAATTGCTCCTCCGCTTGATACCTGCCCGGTAGCCATAAGTTCCAGTCTTTCTCTTACCTCTTCAGGAATCGCATGAATTATACCAAGCATATCCTGAACTGTATCACGGTAGCCTAAACCATCCCGTTCACCTGAATATACTAAACTTGCAGCCCGTGACCATGCAAATGTCATTAAATTATTATAAGGATTCCAAACATTAAACATACTATTAAATTCTGCATCTGGTGTTTCTGCTGTCAATCCCTTAATTTTTGAATGCCAGTATCTCTTTAAATTTTCAAATTCTTCATTAACTTTTTTGGGTACTGCAAATTCTTCAAATGCTTTTTTACCTTCCACTGCTGCTGTTCCAATTCCCATTATAACAATCAATTCTTTCGACTCTTCTGGAAAAAGTTCGATATCAGTCTGCAATGTGCCGCAGCCATTATCACCCACAGCAATAGAATTCCTGCATTTACCTTCTTCTACAACAATTGGATTAGCATACGTGCGGTACGGTCCGAGAAAAATTTCTCTATCTGTATCAAATCCTTTGAATTCACCTCCTGCAATAGCTAAATATGTATGCCTCCCCTGCCCGTCATCTTCAAAACTTTCCGGCATAAAAGGCATATAGACATTTGTACCATGGTCAATTATATTATCAACAATATCCATTTTAAGGATGTATTGCGAATACTGCAGGTTATTTAAATCCTGTGATAACTTCCAATTATTAGTGTATTCAACAAATGTGAATATGCTCAGATATCTTTTCTCTTTACTAAGGTTGGTAACTCTTAATCTCCAAATTTCATCAGTATGACCGAGTGGAACAAAATAGAGAGTTTCCGTTTTTATCCCGGAATACTCGGAAGTAATCTTAGTATATGCAGTTCCATGCCGGCATTCAGATTTATATCTATCTATCGGTTTCCCGACAGGCTGCCAGCTAGCCGACCAATAATCCTTATTCTCTTTGTCATGAACATATAAATACCTCCCTGGCTGGTCCATGGGAATAGAATTAAACATCATTCTCATAAAACGACCTTGAGCAGCGGATTTATAAAAGCTATATCCCCCCGCATTATTAGTTATAATTGCTCCATATTCCGTTGAACCAAGATAATTACTCCATGACCTTGGAGTATCAGGCCGCTCAATTACATATTCCCTATTCTCATCATCAAAAAAACCAAATTGCACTTACTTTCCTCCAATTTGATAATGGTATATTCGTTGATCTATACCGCAAATTTGTAACCTTTGAAATTATTTTTCTCTTTAGCTGTTCTTGCTGATGAAGTAAAAATTGCCGTTAAGTCATTCGATTCGAAATCCGAAATTATATGCCCTTATTCGGATGTGCTCTTATATATTCAATTAGTTCATCAACCTGAGCAAATGCCAAAGCAGAATACGTATCCGCCGCCCCATAAAAGATTGCCATCCTTCCTGTATCTGAATCATGTAAAGTAGCACATGGAAATGTAACATTTGGTACAAAACCAGTCGTTTCATAAGGCGCCTCTGGAGTCAAAATATAATTCTCACAATCAGCTATAACATTCCAGGGTTCATCAATGTCCAATAGAGCTGCACCCATGCTATAAATAAATCCGCTGCACGTTGTACAAACACCATGATAGATCAACAACCAGCCTTCAGTAGTTTCTATTGGTACCGGGCCTGCCCCTAATTTTGTATTCTTCCACCAGTAATGGCTTGTTTTCATTACCAATCTGTGTTTTCCCCAATAAGTCAAATCAGGACTTTGACTCAAATATATATCTCCAAATGGTGTATGACCATTGTCGCTTGGGCGGTTCAGTAATATATATTTATTCTTTATTTTTCTCGGAAATAAAACTCCGTTACGGTTAAATGGTAGAAAAGCATTTTCAAGTTGAATAAAAGTATTAAAATCATTTGTCCTCGCTATTCCAACTGTAGGACCATTAAAATAATTACACCAGGTGATGTAATACGTATCTTCAATTTTTACTAGTCTCGGATCATACCCATAAAGAATTGGTTTTGAAGGTTTACCCTCTTCGTTTATAAATTTTATATATTCTTCTTCAATTTCCCAATGAATTCCATCCTCACTCTTACCTAAATGTAATTGCGGATAACCGTTTTTGTGGTCTGCCCTGAAAATTCCAATAAATTTCCCTTTATATGGAACAATGGCACTATTAAAAATCCTTAAAGAATCTTTTAATGTTTCTCTACCGATAACTGGATTATTTTTATATCTCCATACTACACCGGAATAATCCTCCGGTTTTTCCTGCCATGGCATATTTTCTAAAGAATCTCCAATAATTGTTTTTTTCATTTTTATCTTCCTTCAAAGTAATTCTCTAATATTTTCAAATCATCGATTATCATTTAAGCTAAAGCAGGTTCTTCACCGTTTTCTTTTCTCCTTTTATCAAGCTCGGATACAATTTCATCGACACGTTTATCATTTAATGGATATAAAAGTAAAAGTATGATTGATAAAACTCCAAATGCTGCAGGAATCAAACTAAACAGCAGAATTAAACCTCTTAAACTTTCCTGCGATTGAGCTTCATTAGGCACAAATCCAACCTGAGACATAAGATTTAATGCCACAAAAGCTCCAAATGCCCAACCGAATTTCTGTGACATTGTTGAAGCAGAAAAAACTAAACCTGTTGCTCTACGTCCGCGTTTCCATTCACCATAATCGGCAGTATCTGCATACATTGCCCAGATTATAACACTAAGCGGACCGCCTGTAATTGAGCCGGTTATTTGGAAAAGGAATATCAATCCCATCTGATTTGGTCCTAAAAAATAAAACGCTGCTGTACTTATGATGGCTATTATAAATAATGTAACAAACGCTTTTTTCTTTCCTACTTTCTTTGCAAACCAGCTGACTCCTAGCACTCCAATAAATGAAGAAATTTGTCCGATAGTATTAAATACTGATGTTATTGTTTCAAAATCGTATGTATCGTTTCCCATAAAAGGGAGTGAAAGCTTTTGGGAGCCGATTACGTATTTAAAATAATGAACTGTCACACTGCTTCGAACTGCAACAAAGAGTATAAAAGTAATAGTAGTAGCTAAAAGAATTAACCATGGCTTATTTGTTAATAATTCAAAAATATCTCTTTTTACCGATGATTTTTGAGATTTTGGAGGTTGTACACGTTCATTGGTTCCTTTAAAAGCAATCAAGAAAAAAATAATTGCTGCAATACCATATATTACAAAAGATAATTGCCACCCTTTTGCAGGATTTGTTCCTCCAAGTGCTTTACTCATTGGCAGTAAGGTTGCCGATACAATAATACCCGCAGAAAATGCAAATAGGAATTTAAATGAAGAAACGGAAGTGCGTTCATTTGAATCAGGTGTGATAACCCCAAGCAATGCAGTATACGGGATATTTATTGCGGTATATAGCATCATAATAAGAATAAATGTCACATATGCCCAAATTAGCTTTCCCTGTGGTCCAAAATCTGGAACTGTAAAAGTTAATACTCCCACTACTGCAAATGGAACGCAAATCCAAAGCAAATATGGCCGGAAATGCCCCCATCGCGTTTTTGTACGATCCGCTATTATTCCCATCATTGGATCGTTTATTCCATCCCAAATACGGCTAACAATAAATAAAGTTGCAGCCGCTCCAGCGGGTATTAAAAATACATCAGTGTAGAAATAAGTTAGGTATAGCATAAATGTCTGCCAGTAAAGTACTGATGCTAGATCCCCGAATCCGTAGAAAAACTTCTCCTTAAAAGGCAGTTTTTGGATCACTTCACTCATATAACCCTCTCCAA
>CAVUOL010000077.1:0-60513 GCA_963742995.1 uncultured Ignavibacteriales bacterium | reverse complement strand
TTTCTGATTAAGTAAAGATTTCCAATTAACGATGACTTTGAGTGGTTTGGAAAATGAGCTGGTTGAAATCTTGTTAATAAGAAAATGCTGACCGTTATCTAAAACAGCGTACCTATTGGAGTAAACCCAGAGGTCGGCTTTGAAAAGTTCTTTCGGAATACCAATTGTAAATTTAGGATTTGTTTCAATACTTACAGCCATAAGTTTTTGATCACTTGTACAATAGAATAATTCCTTACCGTCTTTGCGCCATTTAGGTCCGTTGCCACCGTTTGTAGTTACCTGGTATCTTTGTTTAAGTTCGGGAAAACTTTGGATATAAATTTCATCTCTACCTGATTCATTCGAAGTGTATGCTATCCATTTAGCATCAGGAGAAAATGACCCGCTCCATTCAGTGAACGGAGTATTTAGATACTTAACCGGTTTGCGATCACCGGTCATAGGCAGTACCCAAAGATCATCCTGAGTTTCATATAAAATATACTTACCGTCAAGCGACCAATCATCCAGGTATTTATTAAATTCTGTTTTTAGCAATAGCTTAGGAGTACTATTGCTACCTATCTCTTTTTCATAAATATCGTAAACAGCATCCGGTGACGAAGCATAAACCATACTTTTTCGTCGGGCGACCAGAGAGGCTTTATATCAGCAGCAGATTCATACGTAAATCGTGATGTTAAACCCCGATTTTTATTGTATATCCAGATGTCCTGATTAAATGTTTGGCTATTGCCAGGTCCATAAATGCGATGATAAGCTGTGCTGTTTTCATCGGGCGATTCGAGATCTCTATAAAAAATCCAAGATCGGGTTTAGATTCAATTTGTTTACCCTGTCTATCTAAAAGCAGAAGATCCGAAGATGCTTTGGAAGAATTTTGTGATAGAACTAGGACATTATTGGAGATACTATAATCAGAATTATCGCTTAAAAAAGTCTTTGAATCACTAAGAATCTTTAGATTATACGGATCAAATTTTTGAATTGTCAGATCTTTATTCTTCAGGATGAATAAATAATCGGGAGGAACAAATCTTGCTTTAAATAAAAAAGGGTCGCCTTGTTCAATTTTCATAATCAGGGTTCTGGTGGTATCCTCAATTGAGCCGACATATAATCCGCTGTTGATTTCATTTCTGCTGAAAGCGGAATAAAGAAAATGTTTATTATCCGGAAGAAACTGCGGCCAATAATCGCCTTCTTCAGCGAGCGACTGATTAAGGGTAGTTGCCTGAGCGGCAGTACCGCCCCCGGTTTTCATTTTATATATCGTTGAGAAAAGAGAACGGGTAAACAATATAATATCGCTGCTTCCCCAGGAACCTTCCATCCCTGAGGCATCGCAAAGCTCCTGAACTAAACCGGTGGCAACATCAATTTTATTTAATTTTTCGTTTGAATAAAAACATAGAAATTTATTATCATAAGACCAGAAAGGATAGCCGGCATTTTCTGTCCCGGCTAAAGGAACGGCATTAGTAGATTCGAGCTGACGAAGCCAAATCATAGATTTACCAGTTGAATCCGCAGCGGTAAATGCAATAGTTTTGCCGTTAGGAGAAATAACAGGAGTTTCAGGGTTAAATTTTGTTCCCGGGGGAGGGGAGATATCAAATTGGATTATCCCTCTATCTATTATTTCCTGCCTGTTAAAATACAGATATGCAAATGTCAGAGAGGAAATGATTGCAATAATCAGTGCAGCGGGAATAAGTTTTTTTAATTTAAATCTTTTGTTAAAGGTTTGCGTGGTTATTGATTCAGAGGAGGGGTTAGAAACCTGAGATGCTCCGGTTTTTCCACTAACAGGCATCGGGGCTGTATTATAAATCCTACTTTTTCTATTGCCTGTTGATTTTTTAACTTTCCTTAAATCCTTTGCAAGTTCTTTGGCGGACTGGCACCTTTCATCTTTATCTTTTTCAAGACACTCCAAAATTATTGTATCAAGCTCCGGTGAAAAACTTTCTATAATAGATGAGATGGGGGGCGGATCAACATTTACAATTTCATACAATATTGCCGTTTCGTGCATTCCCTTAAACGGAGGTTCACCGGCGAGCAATTCATATAGGACTATACCAGAGAAAATATATCTGTTCTATGGTCAACATCCAATCCCTGTATTTGTTCGGGAGACATATAGCCCATAGTTCCCATTGTAGTACCTGGTTTGGTAAGGCGTGAAACATTTCCAGAAGTATAAAGCTTTGCCAGGCCGAAATCCATTATCTGCACTATCCCGTCTTTCCGGATCATTATATTTTCAGGTTTTATATCTCTATGAACAATCCCCTTTCGTGTGCAGCGGCTAAACCCTCTGCAGCCTGAATACCTATTTCAAGAATTTGTTTTTCCGATAGACTATCCTTTTTATCCTTTAATGTTTTGCCGTCAACAAACTCCATTACAATGAAAAGCTGATTATTGTACTCTTCAATTGAATGAATTGTACAGACATTGGGGTGATTCATTGCTGAGGCAGCTTTTGCCTCGTGCATAAATCTTAATTTTATCATCCTCGGAGGCAGTAAGCTGAGATGGAAGAAATTTAAGTGCAGTGAAGCGATCGAGTTTCGTGTCCCGGGCTTTATAGACTTCATTAAGTAAAGATTTCCAATTAACGATAACTTTGAGTGGTTTGGAAAATGAGCTGGTTGAAATCTTGTTAATAAGAAAATGCTGACCGTTATCTAAAACAGCGTACCTATTGGAGTAAACCCAGAGGTCGGCTTTGAAAAGCTCTTTCGGAATACCAATTGTAAATTTAGGATTTGTTTCAATACTTACAGCCATAAGTTTTTGATCACTTGTACAATAGAATAATTCCTTACCGTCTTTGCGCCATTTTGGTCCGTTGCCACCGTTTGTAGTTACCTGGTATCTTTGTTTAAGTTCGGGAAAACTTTGGATATAAACTTCATCTCTGCCTGATTCATTCGAAGTGTATGCTATCCATTTAGCATCAGGAGAAAATGATCCGCTCCATTCAGTGAACGGAGTATTTAGATACTTAATCGGTTTGCGATCACCGGTCATAGGCAGTACCCAAAGATCATCCTGAGTTTCATATAAAATATACTTACCGTCAAGCGACCAATCATCCGGGTATTTATTAAATTCTGTTTTTAGCAATAGCTTAGGAGTACTATTGCTACCTATCTCTTTTTCATAAATATCGTAAACAGCATCCGGTGATGAAGCATAAACCATACTTTTTCCGTCGGGCGACCAGAGAGGCTTTATATCAGCAGCAGATTCATAGGTAAATCGTGATGTTAAACCCCGATTTTTATTGTATATCCAGATGTCCTGATTAAAAGTTTGGCTATTGTCAGGTCCATAAATGCGATGATAAGCTGTGCTGTTTTCATCGGGCGATTCGGAGATCTCTATAAAAAATCCAAGATCGGGTTTAGATTCAATTTGTTTACCCTGTCTATCTAAAAGCAGAAGATCCGAAGATGCTTTGGAAGAATTTTGTGATAGAACTAGGACATTATTGGAGATACTATAATCAGAATTATCGCTTAAAAAAGTCTTTGAATCACTAAGAATCTTTAGATTATACGGATCAAATTTTTGAATTGTCAGATCTTTATTCTTCAGGATGAATAAATAATCGGGAGGAACAAATCTTGCTTTAAATAAAAAAGGGTCGGCTTGTTCAATTTTCATAATCAGGGTTCTGGTGGTATCCTCAATTGAGCCGACATATAATCCGCTGTTGATTTCATTTCTGCTGAAAGCGGAATAAAGAAAATGTTTATTATCCGGAAGAAACTGCGGCCAATAATCGCCTTCTTCAGCGAGCGACTGATTAAGGGTAGTTGCCTGAGCGGCAGTACCGCCCCCGGTTTTCATTTTATATATCGTTGAGAAAAGAGAACGGGTAAACAATATAATATCGCTGCTTCCCCAGGAACCTTCCCTGCCTGAGGCATCGCAAAGCTCCTGAACTAAACCGGTGGCAACATCAATTTTATTTAATTTTTCGTTTGAATAAAAACATAGAAATTTATTATCATAAGACCAGAAAGGATAGCCGGCATTTTCTGTCCCGGCTAAAGGAACGGCATTAGTAGATTCGAGCTGACGAAGCCAAATCATAGATTTACCAGTTGAATCCGCAGCGGTAAATGCAATAGTTTTGCCGTTAGGAGAAATAACAGGAGTTTCAGGGTTAAATTTTGTTCCCGGGGGAGGGGAGATATCAAATTGGATTATCCCTCTATCTATTATTTCCTGCCTGTTAAAATACAGATATGCAAATGTCA
Source organism: uncultured Ignavibacteriales bacterium (assembly GCA_963742995.1). Classification (GTDB taxonomy): domain Bacteria; phylum Bacteroidota; class Ignavibacteria; order Ignavibacteriales; family Ignavibacteriaceae; genus CAVQBP01. The sequence goes on along the minus strand of CAVUOL010000077.1, from coordinate 56,230 downwards.
GAGAGGAAATGATTGCAATAATCAGTGCAGCGGGAATAAGTTTTTTTAATTTAAATCTTTTGTTAAAGGTTTGCGTGGTTATTGATTCAGAGGAGGGGTTAGAAACCTGAGATGCTCCGGTTTTTCCACTAACAGGCATCGGGGCTGTATTATAAATCCTACTTTTTCTATTGCCTGTTGATTTTTTAACTTTCCTTAAATCCTTTGCAAGTTCTTTGGCGGACTGGCACCTTTCATCTTTATCTTTTTCAAGACACTCCAAAATTATTGTATCAAGCTCCGGTGAAAAACTTTCTATAATAGATGAGATGGGGGGCGGATCAACATTTACAATTTCATACAATATTGCCGTTTCGTGCATTCCCTTAAACGGAGGTTCACCGGCGAGCAATTCATATAGGACTATACCGAGAGAAAATATATCTGTTCTATGGTCAACATCCAATCCCTGTATTTGTTCGGGAGACATATAGCCCATAGTTCCCATTGTAGTACCTGGTTTGGTAAGGCGTGAAACATTTCCGGAAGTATAAAGCTTTGCCAGGCCGAAATCCATTATCTGCACTATCCCGTCTTTCCGGATCATTATATTTTCAGGTTTTATATCTCTATGAACAATCCCCTTTTCGTGTGCAGCGGCTAAACCCTCTGCAGCCTGAATACCTATTTCAAGAATTTGTTTTTCCGATAGACTATCCTTTTTATCCTTTAATGTTTTGCCGTCAACAAACTCCATTACAATGAAAAGCTGATTATTGTACTCTTCAATTGAATGAATTGTACAGACATTGGGGTGATTCATTGCTGAGGCAGCTTTTGCCTCGTGCATAAATCTTAATTTATCATCCTCGGAGGCAGTAAGCTGAGATGGAAGAAATTTAAGTGCAGTGAAGCGATCGAGTTTCGTGTCCCGGGCTTTATAGACTTCGCCCATTCCGCCTTCCCCGAGCTTTTCAATTATCTGATAATGGAGTATTGTATCACCAACCATATATATTAATCCCTAATTATTTTTTAGAACTTGTAATCCCGACCTTGAGATAACTTGATAAAATTCTTTCCTTTACAGTAAAGGACGTTAAAGCTTTCCCGGCATTGGCGAGAGTTCAATCATATGCATTGGTATTGATTCAGCCGCTTTTTTAAACACATCCCATTTTTATATAAGAAACGGGATAATTTTACCCCTGACAATTTTAATAATCAGAGTAAATTATGAATAAAAATTATTATTGGAAAGCGGTGCTTATGAAAAAGTGAAAGAAATTTGGGGAATTATTAGAAGTAATTCAAGATTCCTGTAGAATAATTTACCTATTTACTACATTCTTAATTGAGATTCAACCTCTAACTCAAACTTAGTCACGACCGGACAAAATTCACTAATTTCACCATAGTTGAATTATTAGTACACTGAAAATATTTTACTATTTTTAATACAACGGACTGTCATTTTGACGCATATTTTTTAGCTCCTTTTTCTAACCCAAATTTAGGATTCTGTTATCTTGGAGTTATCTTGGAGTTATCTTGGAGTTGTCATAGAGTTGTCCCGGACGTAAAAACCTCCCAAATTTAGCCTTTTTTATTCAATAGATTTTCAAAAAATTGACAAAAATGACACACTATAATCCTGTATAAAGCCGGGTCACTTTGGTTTGGTACAGGAAGAGGTCTTGATAAACTAGATAGAAAGACCGGGAAGTTCATACATTTTTGGTTTTACAGGAATTGAAGATTCCAGGGAAGAAAATATACCTAAACAATTTACTTTATCACAAAACTATCCCAATCCATTTAATCCTACAACTACGATAAGCTATTCTATACCAACATCGGAGTTTGTTACGCTTAAAGTTTATGATGTACTGGGAAAAGAGGTTGCAAATTTAGTCAATGATGAAAAGCCTGCAGGAAGTTATAAAGTAGAATTTAACGCGGGTAACCTTTCATCCGGAATATATTTCTACAAACTCCAGGCAATTAATTATACAAAGACCATGAAATTAGTCCTAATAAAATAAATTCAATTTAATAGTAAAACAAAAGGTGATATTGTTTTTATCATGCCTGTCCAAAATGATTTTTTATTTGGGAGCTGTCCAAAAAGTAATTATTTTATAAAAAATAGAACACAGATGACGCAGATTTGAACGGAAGTAAGACAAAACGGAAAATTGGAAAAATATTGATTTATTTCTAAAAAGAGTCTGCCAAACTAAAAGAAGGATTACTTTTTTCAGACAGTTTATTTTCGTTTCACCGGGGTAAAAGTTTAGTGAGTTTTAAAAATAAAAAAAATGGCAGGACGAAGATGAACCAATAATTCCTATATTTTTTTTACTAAAAAAAGACTATCTTATATTGTTATTCACTTTTAATATTACCTTATCTACTTTAAATTATTAATTGACTAGTTAAGGTTTTATATGTATGATGCAAGTCTTACAAAAAAAGGAATAGAAGATTCTCGAGGTTCTCAAGTTGAGGCTTGCCGGAACGGAGGCCGAAGAATTTGATATGGAACCATATGAACAGACAATCAAGCAGAAGGAATAAACGCCTGGAAGTTGAACTGCACCGCAGCGAAGAAGAACTCCGTCAGGTCGTTAATGCAATTCCTGCGTTAGTATGGACTGCTCAACCGGATGGATCACTTGATTTCATCAATCAAACCCACGTGGAATTTACAGGTCTTTCTTTAGACAAGGCGAAGGATTGGCACTGGGTAGATGTAATTCACCCCGATGACCGCTCTCGATTATTGAAGGAGTGGCGCACTGCCCTGGCAACAGGTGAAACTCTTACGACTGAAGCACGACTGCAGCGGGCAAGCGGAGATTACCGCTGGTTGTTGATACGAACGGTTCCGTTGCGTGACCAGTCAGGAAAGATCATCAAATGGTATGGGACAAAAACAGATATCACAGATCTAAAACAGACGGAAGAAGCTTTACGCAATGAAGAGAAGAAATATCGCAGCTTGTTTGAGCAATTCCGTGATCTCATTGTAATGATTGATCTATCGGGCAAAATTCTGGATATCAATCCCAGCGTAGAAAGGATCACAGGCTACCCGTTATATGATCTCAAAAGGATGAATGTCTATGATCTTTTGGTATTGGAAGACCACGAACTGGTACACCGAATATTAGCAAATCTGGGAAAAGGTAAACCGCAAACTTATCAGTACAGATGGAAAGCAAAGAATGGAGCAATAATCTATTTTGATGGTTCCTCCGTTGCACGGTTCTCTGAATCCGGGGAATTTTTATCTACACTATGTGTTTTACGGGATATTACTGAAAGTAAACGAGCGGAAGAAGCGGTTCGAAAGAGTGAGCAGGTTCTGCGAGAAGCGGAATCTTTAGGGCACACCGGCAGCTGGGAATGGAATCTCCCAACCGGAGAAATATTTAGTACGGAGGAGAACTTGCGCCTGGTTTTCGGCGACACTCGCCGCAAAGATGCAGTAATTGATGCTTATTTTCAAGCTGTGCATCCTGAAGACTACCAACATGTTATGCAGAGTATAGAGTCCATCAAGGAAGAAGGTGGGGGTAACTTTGAGTTTCGAGTTGTATGGCCCGATGGCAGCATCCATGTGCTTGTCTGCCATATTAAAGTTTTTCGTGATGAGTTGGGTCAACCAGTCCGTTTATTCGGAACAAATGTAGATATAACCGAGCGAAAGCGTGCAGAAAAGATGCAGAGGACCTTTTCACAAAGATTGCTTGAAGCACAGGAGAATGAGAGGAGGCAAATCTCGCTTGAATTACATGATGAAATAGGACAGAATTTAACTGCCATAAAATTCATTCTGCAGTCTTACGCTAATATATCTGATCCGGTTCCAAATAGTCCTGATGTAAACAGAGCAATCGATCAGGTTGATTTAACACTAAAGGAAATAAGAAATTTATCATTGAATTTGCGTCCTTCTATGCTTGATCACTTAGGTTTGCACGCCACCGTAAAGTGGTTTCTTGAAGAAATAACACAATCATCAAAAATTAAATATGAACTGAACAGCAGTATTGAAAATAAACGATTTAATCAGGAAATTGAAATCTGCTGTTTTAGAGTTATTCAATCTGCTGTTATAAATTCTATTAAACATTCCGGCGCAAGCCAGCTAATTATTCATCTTTGGAATGACAACAGAAACATTTATGTTAGAATTTCCGATAACGGTAAAGGATTTAATGTTCAAGATGCTTTTATTAACGCCGAAAGAGGAAAGAGTATGGGACTATTGAATATGCGTGAAAGAGCTGCTTTGCTCGATGGTGAGTTGAAAATAAAATCCGATTATTCTAAAGGGACGGAAGTATTATTAACTCTTCCCTTAAGAAAATAAAAATGCAGGATAAAGTAAAAATACTATTAGTTGACGATCATACCATTGTTAGAGCAGGATTAAAATCACTGCTTGAAAATTTATATAAGGGTGAAGTTATATGTGAATCTTCAAACGGTCGAGAGGCTTTAGAATTTTTAAAAAATAATAAAACTGATATTGTTATGCTTGACATCAATATGCCGGAACTAAATGGATTAGATACAGCGAGGATAATCAAAAAGGAATATCCTGAAATTAATATTATTATTTTATCGATGTATTCTAATGAAGAATATATTAAGGAGGCACTTAAGGTAGGAGCCTCAGGTTATTTATTAAAAGACTCTGCACTTAATGAAATTGAAGTCGCTATCGAATCAGTTTTGAGGGGGAACATATATTTAAGTCCATCTATCTCGCGTAAAGTGGTTGATGAATATCTTTTTACCGGTTCCCCGAAAATGACCGGTACAAATGAAAATATTTTTTATGATTTAACTCCGCGTCAACGGGAAATATTGCAGTTAATTGTGGAAGGGAACTCAACAAAAGAAATTGCTTTTCGACTAAAATTAAGCGTAAAAACTGTAGAAGCGCACCGTCACAATATTATGCAGAGACTGAGTGTATATGATATTCCAGGCCTGGTAAAATATGCAATTAGAAATAATTTAATTAGTGATAATTAAATTATTTGGATTTTTATAAAAAATTTAGAGTAATATTATAAGGATTTTTTACCCTCTCCCTAAGGGATTCACCTATAGCGAAAACTTATCATTTAAATTAATTTAGCTCTTTGTTTAATCTAATTCTTTGCCGCGAAAAAACAGATGATAATATAATTAGATGGTAAAAAAATAATGTAATGATTATGGAACTTTATTACCGGTGAATGAGAGTTTTTCGCGGCTAATTAAAATTAAAATCAATTCCGCCAAATGACGGACAAGATTAAAAAGACGAAATGAGTTTTAAATTAATAAAAAAAATACAATCAATGTTTATATGGGGTTTTATTTCATTGATGATATTGATATTTATTTTTCATTACTATACATCCTCAGAATTAATTGTTCCCCTGGGGGGAGGTATCAGTATTATTATTGTTATTCTTTTTACCATAAGATTGAATAAAGAAATTGTAAAACGGGAGAAGGTTGAAAATGAACTTCTGGAAAGCAGAGAATATTACAGAACTTTAACTGAAACACTCCCTCAAACAATCTTTGAATATGATTTAAATGGAAAATTAACCTATGCAAACCAGGCCGGATTTGTAACATTTAAGTATACACCACAGGATTTGGAAAATGGTTTAAATATGTTTCAGATGATAATCCCCGAAGATAGAGAAAGAGCTAAAAGGAATATGGTATTGGTCTTAAATGACGGAAAACAATTTCCGAATACATATACAGCCCTAAAGAAGGATGGGACTGCCTTTCCGATTTTAGTTTATTCTTCAGCAATAATGAAATTTGACAAACCTGCCGGTGTAAGAGGAATTTTAATTGTAGCTGATATTTCCGAAATTAAAAAAAGTGAAGAGCTACTAAAACAAAGTGAAAGCAGGTTTAGAATCTTAATTGAAAACTCCCCTCTAGCGATTGCAATCTCCGTAGACAATAAATTTATATACATTAACGAAAAATTCGAAAAGATGTTTGGTTATACTGATCCTGGTAAAATACTTGGCAGTTTAGTAGTTAGCATGATTGCACCGGACTATAGAGCTTTTGTAAAAGAAAAAAATAAGGAAGTAGAAGAGGGATCAGCAGGTACATGGACTTATGAAAGCTATGGTATTAGAAAAGACAGATCGATATTTCCATTTCAGGCAGATATCACAAAGATCGAAATGGATAACAAGACTGCTTTGATAAGTTTTATTTCTGATATAACTGAGAGGGTGAATGATCAAAGAAAATTAAACGTTCTAAGCAGAGCCATCCATCAAAGTCCGGTCAGTGTGATGATTACAAATTCAAACGGTGATATAGAGTATGTAAATCCCAAGTTCACAGAAATTAGTGGCTACACTGCCGATGAAGTATCAGGAAAAAATCCGAGAATATTGCAATCAAAAGATACTCCTGATGGAACTTATAAGAATCTTTGGGATAAATTACTCTCAGGCAGAAAATGGGAAGGTGAATTTCTTAATAAAAGGAAAAATGGTGAATTTTATTGGGAAAGTGCGGTTATTTCTCCGGTTATAGATGATAAGGGAAAAATTATTCAGTTTGTTGCTGTTAAAGAAGATATAACAGATAAAAAGAAATTTGAAAATGATTTAATTATTGCCAAAGAAAAAGCTGAGTCAGCAAATCGTCTTAAATCAAATTTTTTAGCAAATATGAGTCACGAGCTGCGTACACCCTTAGTAGGTGTATTGGGTTATTCTGAAATTTTGCTTAGCGAACTAAATAATCCTGATTATATTGAAATGGTAACAACTATTAAAAAGAGTGGTGAAAGGTTAAATGAAACACTAAATTCAATCTTAGATCTTTCAATGATCGAATCAGATAAGCAAAAATTAAATATTGAAATTATTGATTTAAAAGAAACTCTTGAAAAATTAATTTTTATGTTTCTTCCTTCAGCAAAGGAGAAAAAATTATATTTAAAATTATCACTTCCCGATTATCATGTGCATTTTAAATCTGATAAAGAAGTTTTAACAAAGGTTTTACGAAACCTGATCAATAATGCAATAAAATTTACTTATACCGGCGGCGTAACAATGAACTTAACAACTTCTATTGATAGTGATAATCAGGAGATACATATTGCTGTGATGGATTCAGGAATTGGAATTCCGGAGGAATTTCAACACTTAGTTTTTGAACCTTTTCGTCAAGTAAGCGAGGGTTCCGCTAGAAAATTTGAAGGAAGCGGACTCGGACTCAGTTTAGTCAGAAAATTTGTCGAATTGCTTGGAGGATCAATTTCAATTAGCAGTATAGTGGGTAAAGGTTCAACTTTTTCAATATCATTTCCACTAACTATACAAAAAGAAAAAAATATTAGAAGAGATAATAAGTTTTCCACGGATATAGAGTCTAAATTAGATAAGTTTCCAGCCCGCCCCTCAATTCTTCTTGTAGAAGATGATGCTGTAAACGCATCTGTTATTACTGTTTACCTAAATAAATATTTTTCAGTCGAGCATATTTTAGATGGCAATGAAGCTATTTCTATGTGTAAAACAAAAACGTATGATGCAATCCTAATGGATATAAATTTAAAAGGCATTGACGGAATTGAAACATTAAAACTTATTCGTAGAATAAATGCTCATTATTCCCAAATACCTATTATTTCATTAACTGCATACGCAATGGCCGGTGATAAGGAAAAATTTCTCTCGTTAGGATTTAATCATTACTTATCAAAACCGTTTCAGCGTTCTGAATTACTAGAGATATTGTTTGCTGTTTTTAAGCGGGATAGATAAGGTAAGTCAATTAGTCATTGGTCATTGGTCAATGGTCATTAGACAGGTCATTAGATCCAAAGAGGTTTTAGATAAGAATGGTTTCCCTCTTTCCCGTTTTGAAAACATCTCTCTGAATCTTGACAATAGGCATAATGATATCGATTTCATTTTTATTTATTGTTACAGGTTTGTAGGATAAATTATCCGGGGATAAGTCTATAAAATCGGAGGGGAGCATTCTGAACCGCCCGATAACCAGTTTACCTGATTTCAGCTTTGCCGCAGCTATACAGCCATCATATAATTTTGTATCCGAATCTAACAATACCAGATCTCCTTCTTCAATGGTGGGCTTCATAATATCTTCTTTCATTCTCAACACCATGCACCCGCCCCTTTTATTTGGTCATTAGTCAATAGTCATTGGTCATTTATAGTCATTCGTTGTCATTTATAGTCATTTGTGGTCATTGGACAATTAAGCAATTTAACAATTAAACAATTAGACAATATTATGGTTTTGAGGCTTTCAATTAAAAATTTCCTTTCGCTGAAAAATGTAAAGTTTAATATGGGTAGGAAGATCTTTCTGATTGGGGCGAATAATAGCGGGAAAAGTTCTGTCGGTAAGGCTATTGAATTTCTTTATGCCAACGTAATAGAAGATAATATTAAAACCAGGACTATTTTTTGCATTGATGAGGATATGGATCTTGGTACTTATTCCGATATCGTCTATAACCATGAAGAGAACAAACCTGTAATTTTCCGGTTTGATTACCGATCATCACTTGAAGAATACGGTGTTCATTATGACGGAGAAATTAATAAAATAATGGGAAATATGAGTATCAGGACTAATGAAATTATCATACATCATTCTACCCTCCAATTTTCTTCCATCAAATGACTATAAATGATAAGACAACGTGTCTAATGAGCCGAACAATTTTTATTCTTAATAATCTCTATGTGAGCTAAATGCTTTTATTTATTCTATATGTTTGTGCATAATTCAATTGGGTGTTTCTGAGGCTTGAAAGGAAATTACCTTCCATACCTGGTCTGCAAGGTGATATACTTTTGTAAACTGCCAGTGTTCATCGGCTTTCTTTTCGCCAAACTCACGTACACGGTGGATAATCCCTGACACTAAGGCTAAATCTCCAAATCTGCGAATTGAAATATTGTTACTTTCATAAACCATAAATTTAACATTTATTCTTTTATACATTGCCAAAGCATCCTTTTTTGAAAATACGGGCATTCGGGGAACTGTAATAGTTATATCATCATCCCACAATTGATTAAATGCTGTAGTATCGTTTTTTAGATGAGCTTCATTCCAAGTTTTTTCCAATTGGTTAAACATTTCTACGTCGGCTGTGGAAGCGTTACCCTGGATTGAATAATTACTTTGTGCTAATAAATTCAAAAAAAGCAAAAAGAATGATACAATTATTAATCTTAAGTTTATCATAGTAAAATATCTCCTTTGTTAAAATGTTAAATTGCCTAACGGCGTTGTTACTTCATTTTCAACTTCAAGAGGAAAATTCGGCATATATGGAGACCGTATTATTCAGCTTTTTCATTGGAATAAGAAAAAATGTAAATAAGTTTTTCTTGAGGAATGATTCCTTTGAAAACTAAATAATTAAAATTACTCCATTTAGTATCATGTTCAATTTTCTCTGAAAATAACCGGTCATCTTTTATATGTGAAATAACAATTGCAACTTTCTCTATGTGCTTAAATCCAAACTTTTCCAATGATGCACCGTTGGGGCTTCAACCGAATACTTCTTTGCCAGCTTAAAGTTTAATTTCCCTTTAACTTTTACATTCACAATATCTTTTTCAATGTCATAATCGATTATATATCCCATTTCAAGCTTTATCTCCATTAAATAAAAACGTCTTAGTAAAATTAATGTAAGAAAAATTCTTATCTAAATCTATTTCATTGCAAATAGAATAAAATTAGTTTACCTTATTAAAACGATTTATATTAAATCTTTTGTAGAAATAAACCTTAGAAATTTATTTAGGTTAAAATAAAATTGAAAAGATTAATTATCGGTTAAATTAACCTCACAATTTTGATTTATTAAGTTCAAGCTAAATATAGCCTTTCCTGAAAAAACACTTCTTTGGTAGTCTATAGCAAGAATTATTAACTATACTATTTCTATTGAAAGAGAACTAAATCTTTTTTGAAACAATGCTTTAAACGATTATCGAAATTTCTGATGTCTATCAAGAATTATAATTTAGTGTAAATCATTTTAATGAATGAAATAATGAAAAATATTTTGTTGGTGGAAAATGATGACATGTCAATTAAGCTAATATTATATTTCCTTAAAAACCTCTACCATATCGATGTCGCAAAAGACGGTATAACCGCCTTAAAGATGGTTAAAGAAAAAAAGTACTCTGCCGTATTAATGGATATAGATCTTGGCCCATGTATCAACGGGCTGGAAGTTGTAAATAAAATTATTGGATTTCAGGAATATAAGGATGTCCCGATAGTTGCTGTTACAGCCTATGCTTCCAAAGGAGACGAAAATGAATTCCTTGCACATGGGTGCAATTATTATATCTCAAAACCTTTCCAAAAAAATAAACTGCTCTCACTATTAAATAGTATTACTTAAATCTTATAATTCCTCAATGCCAATATTAATGATATTAAAATAAATATTGTATTGTTCTGGGATTCTGCTCCAGTTAAATCTTTCCCTTGTCCTTTATTCAACCATATCTATTTACATCAAGTAATTCTGAAATAGGATCCAAACCTATAACTTTGCGAAATTCATTTACATCTCTAAGATGCATAAAAAATGATATTGAATTAGTTCTAATAATTCGTAATATCACTTCCTTCGAGGATTATAGTTAATGCAGTGTTGAACCCAGTATTTAAATCAGATAGAGTTTTTCATTACAATTTAATTTCCAAATTCTTTTCTAAATTCCTCTGCATCATAATAAACACTAATATTTTGTATTATTTCTTTTTCAACTTTATAAACTTCAGCCATTAGAAGCAAAATTTCATTTCCCTTAGGAGTCGCTACTGTTTGTTTAGTCTTATGAATTATTGTGCTGACTAATTAATTTATTATGATTTTCATATTTAAATTATACAAATTTCAGTATAATAGAAGCAATAAGTTAAATCAAATAAAAGCATTTGACAAATCTCAAAAGATCGTTATACCTGAAAATGCTTACGTTTTGGCATATTGTGATATAAAATAATGGTATGGTAATTTTATCAAGTAATGGCTCTTTTAAATTTAGTTTTTCCTAAACAACTTAACACATTCAATTTAATAAATCTGCGGTCAAATCTTTAATATAACTTTTTCTTAGAGGGCATCTTAAGAAATAAAACACATGTTTGAAACTAAAGATTGTTTATGTTGGAAAAATTAAGAACATAAAAAAAGTGAGATGAAATTATGACGAAAGTTTTGATAACCGGAACATCGAGAGGATTAGGTAGAGCTAATATGCAATTTTTATTACCAAATTATTATTCCAATATTATTTAAATATTAAAATCGGAATTATTAGAATTTTGAAATAATAAAGGGAGACACACTCTTAAATCTCCTCCGGTGGGGTTTCCAGTTTTGCGAAACAAAGTTTCGCGTTACAATGACCATTGACTAATGACCAACATGCTATTGAATAACCGCTTTCGGTTTGAATCTCCAGGCTATGACAAGACCTGCTGCAAAAAACCCTACCACCTGATCAACCAGCTGTGCAATTGTATAGCTTCCGGAAAAGCCATACCAATTCCAGTAAGAGACATCAACTATTAGGAATGGAATAAAACCGATAAAAGTTATAAACCATACTTTTTTCCAAAACCTTTCAAGGTTACCGGTAGTTTTAGAAAGCAAAAAGACTGCAATAAGAACTGCGATAATATCGCTTAAAAACTCAACGATAAGCATTCCTGCAGTCATTGGTTCTTCACCATTCGGATGAACAATCATTATTCCTGAAGGACCAGTTCTATACTTTTCAAGCCAGGCTTCATTATTCATCCCTTCAGTCATAGCAGGGAAAAAATAGAAACCATCTTCCTTAATATTCTCTTTTATTGCATTAAGTACCGGTTCTTCACTTGAAATCTGTTTTATTCCTGCTTCGCCAATGGGCAGAACCATGTGTGCAATTGAACTCCAAACAAACATCGCAATTCCCCCAAGAATGCCTGCAACAAGAATTTTTGTTATCATGATTTAGCTCCTTATGGTTTTTGACGAAATATTATAATAACCGTTATAATTAATTTCTATAAAATCATTGAAAATATCTATTTGCTTTAATGAAAATATCATGCGCTGTCCAAAATGTTTTTTATTTCGTCCCTTGGGCTCTATTTATTCGGGGGGTATTCTTTCTATAAATATTATGTCCCTACCGGGACAAAAAAGCATAATTTTATCATTTCTGATTAAGTAATGATTTCCAATTAACGATAACTTTGAGTGGTTTGGAAAATGAGCTGGTGGAAATCTTGTTAATAAGAAAATGCTGACCGTTATCTAAAACAGCGTATATATTGGAGTAAACCCAGAGGTCGGCTTTGAAAAGCTCTTTCGGAATACCAATAGTAAATTTAGGATTTGTTTCAATACTTACAGCCATAAGTTTTTGATCACCTGTACAATAGAATTGTACAGACATTGGGATGATTGCAGAGGCAGCTTTTGCCTCGTGCATAAATCTTAATTTATCATCCTCAGAGTCAGTAAGCTGAGATGGAAGAAATTTAAGTGCAATGAAGCGATCAAGTTTCGTGTCCCGGGCTTTATAGACTTCGCCCATACCGCCTTCTCCGAGCTTTTCTATTATCTGATAATGGAGTATTATTTCACCGACCATTTATATTAATCCCTAATTATTTTTTAGAACTTGTAATCCCGACCTTGAGATAACCTGATAAATTCTTTCCTTTACAGTAAAGATGTTAAAGCTTTCCCGGACCTGGCGAGAGTTCAATCATATGCATTGGTATTGATTCAGCCGTTTTTTAAGCGCATCCCGTTTTTATTTAAGAAACGGGATAATTTTACCCCTGACAATTTTAATAATTAGAGTAAGTTATAAATAAAAATTATAATTGGAAAGCGGTGCTTATGAAAAAGTGAAAGAAATTTGTGGAATTAGGGAAAAAATAAAAACCATCTTCCTTAATATTCTCTTTTATTGCATTAAGTACAAGTTCTTCATTGGAGCTTAATGCGGCTAACTAATAATATAATGAAAATTTAAAAGTAAAAAAATACGAGGTGTGCAAACATGGGGGAAGCAATTTTATTTTTCAATAAAAAATAAAGTGTGTGAGTGTGTGATAAATGATGAAATCCGAAAAATTTTATTGACTTAAAAGTATTTATTTTGAAAATTATTTTCTAATTCTAGCAAAAAAATTATTAGTTAATAAATTTATTATAAAGATCTTAGATTAATAAATTATATTTAAATAATAAAATCTTTTGAGAATGAAATAAAAATTATTTAAGGGTACTTGAGAATGGATGGGGTAAAAGAAACTGATAAAAAATCATTAAACACGTTTGTAGGATTACCGCGTAAAATCATCTCGAACAGTTATAAATCCTACAAAGCGGTTAAAAATAAAGAACATCGGCCGCCTATAAAGAAATTTTTTGAATTTATATCTGCTGATGTTATAAGGTGGGTAATAAGTACATTACTTCATACAAGAGCACCCTACAAAACGTATATATCTTATGAGGATCCGGAAGATAACGGTATTTATCCTTTAAAGAGCTTTGATGGGGGTGATATTATAAAAGTTGCAATACTTGGAGACTGGGGAACGGATACCGAAGAATCGGATTTTATTGGTGACGAGGTTTGCAAGAAAATTCCGGATTTTTCAATTCATCTTGGAGATACTTATTATACAGGTATAAAAGAGGAAATCGAGGATAATTTCGGTGCTGGTTCTTACTGGCCATATGCTTCCGTTGGTAATTTCGCATTGCTGGGGAATCATGAAATGTATTCCGGCGGTGAAGACTATTTCACCACTTTACTCCTTATGATGGGATATATAAAAAACGACGAATTAATAAAACAAAAAACGAGTTTTTTATGTCTGGAAAATGATTACTGGAGAGTGGTATGTCTGGATACAGGATATGATTCTCTTTCAAAAAATTTTGCAGGGCTTTATATAAAAGATAATCTTCTACTGAAGTTAAATGATATACAACTCAATTGGCTAAGAAAGAATGTATTTACAAGCAGCTTAGATAAGAGAGGAATAATATTTCTTTCGCATCATCAATACTTTTCTGCGTTTGATACTAAAAGCAATGAGTATCCAATCCCTGCCGTTCAATTATATGAATTTATAGATAAGAATACACCAGTATTATGGTTGTGGGGTCATGAACATCGTTTTTCAATCTACGGATGCTATCAGCATTCGACCGGAATTAAAGCTTTCGGCAGATGTATCGGGCATAGCGGAATGCCTATTGAAATAATTCCGGATGATGAAATAGAAAAGATTAATAAAGATAGAAACCTGGTAATATTCGATAATAGGGAGCGATGCACAATTTATACTACAAAAATAGGCCATAACGGTTATGCTTTATTGCTGTTTGAAAAAGAAAAGCTGATCATAGAATATTATGATGAAAAAGAAAAAATATTATCGGAGGAATGGAAGATAAATATGGATACCGGTTTTCTTGAAGGGATTGATATATGTGAATATACCGGTGGAAATTATCCTTCCGGACCCGATGATTATAAATCTAAATTATTTCATTTTGTACCTGATATAAAGCAAGCAATTAGAATGTAAAGTAGGGCATAGGCAGCCTATCTATAGAATTTGCTATATAAACCGGGCAAAAATATGTACTACTACAAATGTAATAAAATAAATGTATCATTGATTTTATTAACTCATGTTACGCAAATTATTTTTTTGTCAAATTGAACGGAGCGAAATATCTCAAAATTGAGCAAATCATAAACCTTGAGATTCTTCACTTCGTTCAGAATGACAGTTGTGCGTAACATGAATTAATAATTTAATGCATTAGAAGGCGAAAAGAAATGAAATCAATATATATTGCCGCTCTTCTGTTTCTCCTGTCAAAAGTTATATTTGCACAGGAGGTCCGGAATACTTCTTACACTACTTCAACGGGAGAAAGAGTTTTGCGGCTTGAGTTTGTTTTACCGGTTGATAAACAGGCAGCCTGGGAATTGCTTACAACAGCAGATGGATGGAAAAAATGGGCTGCTCCGGTAGTTTCTTTTGATCTTAAAGTGGGCGGGGTTATCCTAACGAACTATGATAAGAACAAAAGTGTCAATGATTCCGGAACGATTCGTTTACCGATCATCAACTATCTTGAAGAGGAGATGATCACGCTAAAGGTCATCCTTAATGAAGCATTCTCTCAAAAGGTTCGTCAGGAGGATAAGAATCTCCAGGAAATCATCCAGATTGCGGATGCCGGGAACGGAAAAACAAAAGTCACTTCTTCAATGATCGGGTGGGGAATCGGCCCGGACTGGGATAAGACTTACGACTTCTTTGCAAAAGGAAATAAATGGTCGTACCAGCAGCTAACAAAACTCACCGAATGAGCATCGAATGCCTGTCGCGTAACTTTTTCGGACACATTTTAGATATCTAAAAAACAATAAAATATTTGATAGAGCTACATGCTATTTATCCAACGGTTTCTATATTTGTAAATTAAAACGGCAAATTTAATAATATGAAACATAAAAATGGTTATTTATTTTAAGGAATAATTCGATTTTGGAACATTTGGGCATTATATTTGTTACAAAGAATATTATAATAAATATATTTTGTAAAAATGTAACAAATTTATTAAGTTTATATGGTGAGGGAGGAACAAATGTCAAAACAATATGAAACTCTAGGGCGTAATTTACGTACGTTAAGAGAAACATTAAATTTAAATCAAACTGAAGTAGCAAAATATTTAGGTTTGGAAGATCATGTAGTTATTAGTTATTATGAGAACAACAAGAGGAAAATTTCATTAGAACATTTAAACAAACTTGCTGATTTATATGGTGTGGATTTAAGCGATTTATTTGAAGATGATTTTGCTCTAAATAAAATTAATAAGGCATTTGCATTTAGAAAGAATGAGCTTAGCGGAAATGATTTAGAGATTATTTCAAATTTCCAAAGGATCGTAAAAAATTATCTAAAAATGATTAGATTAAAAGAGAAACATGATAAAAAATTATGATATTGTTAAAAAGGCAAACAGTTTTAGAGAAGTTAACGGATACTCGTTAAAGAGCCCTATTAAAATAAAAAGCTTATTACAGCAACTGAAAATAGTTACAATCTTTAAAGGAATGGAGGGAGACTTTTCGGGAATGGCATTAAAAGCTGCCGATATGAAATTTATGCTAGTTAATTCGAACCATGCCTTAGGCAGGCAAAATTTCACAATATGTCATGAATTGTATCATTTATTTATTCAAGAAAAATTCAGCTATATAATGTGCAGTGATGATGAAAATGAAAAAAAGGAGGAGAAAAATGCTAATAAATTTGCTATAGATTTATTATTACCTCAAGAGGGAATTTTAGACAAAATACCAAATGAGGAATTAGGGAAAAATAAGATAAATCAAAATACAATTTTAGCTATTGAGCATTACTATTCTTGTTCGAGAGGTGCTTTGTTAAATAGACTAATTGATCTGGAACTTATTACCGAAGAATATAAAAATGAATTAAATAAAGATATAAAATTGAATGCAAAGCTGAATGGTTACGATACAAAATTATATGAAAACGGAAACCACAATTTAATTATCGGGGATTACGGAGTTTTAGCGAAAAAATTATATGATGATGAAATAATATCTAAAACCCATTACATTGAATTGATGAGGGATATAGGCATTAATATAGAGGAGCTTACCGAACAATCTGATGAGGTATGAGAAAAGTAAGCCCAAGATATTAATCGATTCAGATGTAATGCGACATTTTATTGACGGTTCATTCCACTTTTACCTACCTAAAATTTATCCTAAGAGAAAAAAAAGAAGACCACTAGGGTGTCTAAGTTAATTTACCCAATCTTTACTTTAGTATATCATTTATTTTTATGCTAAATTTTATAAAATTCTGATGGATAGTAAAGGTGCCACTTTTTAGAGTACTTTTTACTTTTTATCTGGTTAATTAAATAAAAATCATATTTCATTTTCATTTTAGAAAATCCCACGGTAAAATTATTAGGATAGCCTGATTTTTCGAGATAAAAACCAATAGATTGATGATAAGGATAAATATATTTTAACTTTTTATAATATAAGAACAGCTTTTACACCACCTGAATATTGGGGTCTTACAACTATATCAATTAAGGTCCTTTCAATATTGGTATAACGAATCTCGTTTTTCTCAATAACTCCTAGATTTCCTGTATTCATTCCATTAATACCATAAATTTCAAACTCACCATATTCACAAATATTATTTGTAATACGGCTTTTATTTTTAAATGAATTGGTTATGCTTTCTTGACTAATCGATGTCTTAGCGGCATTTTTTTTAAGCTGCTCTACATTCCAAATTATAATACTTGGTCTTTCTGGAAGAAAATTATTAAGGTATAATGCTGTTAAATGTGAAAAATATCCAATCCTATTTATTGTCATTAAAGCTTTGAATAAATTTACTTTACCTTTTATAAATATCGTTTCTTTCCTGTTAGGGAAGTTAAATATGATCTCAGTGAGGAGTTTCTCCCTATATAAAAATTTTATGAATTTATTAGATGATATAGATTGTAATAAATCCCATTCATTAGCCATAGTTGAAAAAATATCATAAATAAAGTTCTTTTTTCTTAAAACCTTCTTGTTGTTGGCTAAAGAAATAGTTTGAAATATATAATTTTGCTGTCTCTAGATTGTTTTTTGTCATAATGTAAAATCTAAACCAGGAAGCAGTTTAGTAGTATATATACTACTAAACTGCTTCCTTATATAGATTTTGACATCTGGATATTTGTAATATATATATTACTAATATCCTGTAAAATTAAGAAAGATATTTTTATTAAATGGTCTTTTAATTTACAGTACAACTATGGACTTAATGTCCATAGAATTGTCCAGAGATTAAATATTATCATAATAAATAAACAACTATGGACATTTTGTCCAAAGTTTTGTCTATAGTTAATTATGAAAAATGTATTTTAATTTACTTGTAGCACCTTGTGTATCAACCAATCCAAGCTGTTTAAATTTTCTTAACTGACGTTGTGCCTTTTTATCATCTAGTTTAAAGTGTTTGGCATATTCAGCTTTACTAATAGATTTAACATTATATATATGTAATAGTCCATTTCTTTCTTCATTGTTTAGTTTATTAAACTTATCAGTTCCAATTAAATTTTCCAAAATGTTTCCAGTCCTGAACAAGATAAATTCTAAATAAGGTTCTTTAAAGCTATAATGGGGGACAGGTAAATTCAATTCTTCGGGTATATCTTTCATAATTTTCATACCCTTACCACGTTGCTCGGTTAAACTAAGTTGATTGAAAACATACATGATTTTGGGATTACGACTTAAAGATGGAGCAGAAAAATTATTAAGCTGCACAATAGTGATAGGTTGAACAGGTGAACCAGGGCTTTTTATAACAACTTTATTATTATCAATAAATAAATAGATCGGTGCACTTTCTAAATCATAATCACGATGAACTATTGCATTTATAATTGCTTCCCTAAAAGGATTATTTTCACTTTTTGTTTTACGTTCAGCTTTTTGAATAATATAAAATGACCCTAATTTTGCTTCAACCCAATCAATAATATCAAGAGGCATTTGTACTAAAGGCCCTTCAAAATCTTTCAATTCACGTTTGCCATCAGGACGCACATACTCTGCTTTAACCACCGCTTGAGGATATTTTAACTGGGGTTTGGATCCAAAAAGAAGTAAACCAATACCAGTCGGACTCCCATTTTCTGTTAAAACACCAAGCTGCAATAATACCTGATTTAATTCGTCACTATCTATTTGATAAGGAATATTAGCTCTGGATAAAAACTTTAAAAGTGCTGATTCTGAAAAATCATTAAGAGATGCAGATGTTACTTTCTGTTCAATATTAGCAAGTATAACAGGTGCTTTTTCCTCCTGAACTTCTTTAGCCCTTTTTTCAGCTTGTTCTATAAAAGTTTTATTAAAGTCCCGAATTATTTTTTGTAAGTCTGGCTCAAACATATTAACGGTGATATAATGATTCTGGAGAAATTTTATACCTTTTCTATCTACCTTAGGATCGGGGTCTTCTATTCCAACCCAAACTTCTTTAATTCTTGCATTAACAATTCTTTCAGCACAGCTTAATTTTGGATGGCTTCGAGCACCAGGGGCACAAGGTTCTAATGTTGTAAAAAGGATTGATCCATCTAGCTTTGTTTTTCTGTTTTTTCTTTCAAGCAGGCAAAATTCAGCGTGATCTCCATAGCGGAGCTCTCCACGATGACTTGATTCTTGTGATCTATCTGGTTTAATTAGAACGGCTCCTACCTTTGGACTTGCTTTTTCATCATCACGTGGCTCATCAATAGACTTTTTCATTTCTTCAATAGCTAAAAGCATATATGTACGAGGATTGAACTGAGTATTTTTACTCATAATTTTTCTTTTAATAATGCAAAAATTAAAAAAAATTAAATTATATTTTCACTAATTTTCCAAAAGTTTCCATTTTTAAGAGAATTAAGAGATTCATTACATCTGGTAACCTTTAATAATTTTTCTGGAATTACCAATGGAAGCCAAAGGAGTTTACCATCTCTTATCATCCATTTAGAGAAAGAAGAAATATTTAAATTATTTGAATTACGAGGAAACATAATAATAAAATAAGGTTTTATATTTAACCATTTATTTCCATCACCACCAAAAATACCTCAAATCCGATATAGAAGTCAAAAAAAATAAAAACTAACCTTTAAGATTGGTATAAAATATGTTTAAGTAAAATCACCCAATGGGTGAAAGCTTAAATATAAATTATTTAAGGGGAAATAATTCTAAAGATTAAAAAAGTTTACCAACATTGAAAAAACAACTCAAACACAGTTCAGAATTGATAACTGCAAAAGCAGGATTATTGGTATGCGATGCATTTCAAAAATATATACAACTTCCAGAACTAATAGATACAATATTTCCTAAACCAGCCTCTAATAGAGGATTTCCTAACAGTAAATATATAACAACACTTCTTCAGATGTTTCATGATGGAGCAAATCAGTTGGAAGATGATGATGAGCTATCGGAAGACAAAACATTGCAGAAAATGATAGATGTTGAATCATATCCTACATCAGATACCATAGGAGATTGGCTTCGACGTCAAGGGAAATCAAATGGAGTGGAGAATTGTACCACCCATTTTATCATTCCTCATTTGGTTCCTTATAAAATATTAAAAATAATCCTTTTGGTTCATTTAGATAAAAAATATGGTTAGTATAGTTGCCTTTGATAGAAACTTTCCATCGAACTGTAATAATATTTCAACATAGTTATTTTTATAGAATACGGTTATTCAGAATAGACCACTTTGTGGAAAGATGAGTGTCTTCTATGTTGGAATTTACGTGTTGTTTCTGCATGCAGAGAACCCGGTCAAACCCGAAATTGAAATGCAACCAGCATTATTGCAGTAAAGCAGAATGCCAGAGAGCAAGGAAAAGAGATTGGAAGAATAAAAGAATGCTGAGCGATGAAGGCTTTCGGGAAAAGCAAATAAAGTATATAAAGCAATGGCGAAGGGAAAAACCAGCTCACCAGTATATGAGTAGCTATCGGCAAGATCATCCTGAATATGTAGAGATGAATCGTCAGAAACAGAGGGAGCGTAATTTAGCCGGTAGAGGAAATCAAAACCAGGGAAAAGCAGAAAAGATTGTAAAAGTAGACGCGTTAATTCTAAGCCCAACAAGAACAAACACTTACCAAATAACCTCCTTCCGAAAGGATTCTTTGGGAAAGATTGTAAAAGTAGACGCGTTAATTCTAAGCCCAACAAGAACAAACACTTACCAAATAACCTCCTTCCGAAAGGATTCTTTGGGAAAGATTGTAAAAGTAGACACGTTAATGGTGCAACTCAAGCAAATACAAACACTTAACTTACTGAACCCGGTATTTATAGGGTGATTGTAAAAGTAGACGCGATTGATTACAGGAGAGTTTTTCAATAAACTGCACACTGAAAAACATAAGGAGTAATCAAGCTATGACAGTAAAAAAAGAGCTGCTTGTACCGGAGCGGCTAAGAAAAATAGAAGGAGGTTTTGGTTTTATACCCACCAGGTTTTTAACCGGCGGTTTCTTCTTAAGTTTAAGCCAATATGAAAAGTTGATCTATTTTTTTCTTGTTTTAGTATCTGACCGTCAGGGACTTTCCTATTATAGTCAGGATAAGATATTCACACTTCTAGAACTAAGTATTGATGATTATATTGAAGCTAGAAATGGGCTGATCCAAAAATCATTGATAGCATTTAACGGATTGATGTTCCAGTTATTATCCCTGCCTGATAAACCGGTAGAGACTACGGGCCCGAAAAACCTTTCCACCCGGGAAGATTTTCTTAAGTCTGACCGGCTATCAATCCGTCAGTTGTTAAATAAATCTTTAGGCGGTTAACCACATAGTGGTCCCGCTTTGCGACGCTTTGCGGGATAAACTTTAGGAGTTAGAGATGAACAAAGATAAACAAGGACATATAAGATTTTTATTTAATCAGAAGAAAGAAACCATAAGTCAGATAGCCCGTCAGACAGAAGTCAGCCGTCTTACAGTAAGAAGGGTTATAAGTAATGACTATCCTAAACAGAAAATATATAGCTCCAAACTGGATCCTTATAGAGATGAGATAAAAAACATATTAAGTGAAAAACCAACCATGAGCAATGTGCTAATCCTTGAGAAATTAAAGCAGAAAGGATATACCGGCCAAAGAAGCATACTTGGAGAGTATCTTCTTTTGCTTCGAGGGAAAAAACAGCAAGAGGCATTCTTAAACCTTGAGACACTTCCGGGCCGTGAAGCGCAGGCAGATTGGGCGCATTGCGGGGAGATATCGTGCGGAAGGTATAAGAGAAAATTATATATGTTCTGCATGGTTCTTTCCTACAGCAGGTATCTTTATATAGAATTTACAGTCTCTATGAATATGAGTACTTTTCTTTGCTGCCATATAAACGCATTTAATTACTTCGGAGCTATCCCCCAAAATATTTTATATGATAATCTGAAGAGTGTGGTAAAGAGCCGTTATGGAAAGAACATAACATATAACGGTCAGTTCCTGGATTTTGCCGGCTGGTATGGCTTTAACCCGAAGGTTTGTAATATAAGAGCAGGAAATGAAAAAGGAAAAGTCGAGCGGGCAATCCAGTATATCAAGAACAATTTTATAATCGGGTATCAATATGATTACCCCGACAAGTCGGGGAGTTTTGAGCATATAAAGTCACAGTCAATGATATGGCTGAATAAACAGCCAATAAAAGAGAGCATTCTGTTACTCACAAAATCCCGTATGATTGTTTCCTCTCGGAAGAAAAAGAGCACCTTCTGCCATTAGCAGAAAGGAGTTATGATTATGCTGAGATAGAAGCAAAAACCGTAAGTAAAGACTGTCTTGTTAAATTTGAAACAAACCGCTACAGTGTCCCTTCTGAAAACGCAGGCCAGATAATAACAATTAAGGCGTATACAAGGATAATAAAGTTCTATAAGATAAGCTCTTCAGAATTGACCGCTATGCGGGATGAAATAGCCAGGCACAACAGATGTTATGATAAGCATTGTGTTATAAAGAATCCGGATCATTATAAGGAACTTCTGCAGCAAAAGAGGAAAGCACGGCAGAATAGCCAGAGGGAAATATTTATTACTCTATGCCCGGAGGCAAAGCAATATCTTGAGGGACTGAACCTGGAGTTTTCTAATCTGGATTTCCATGTAGAGAAGATATTATCGCTTGCAGAGATTTATGGTAAAACTGCTGCAGCAGGCGCCATTGCCAGGGCAAATGAATATAAGGCTTATGGATGGGAATTTATTAAAAACATACTGCTGCGTTCAAGAACCTTAAACCCGGCCGGTCTTACTAATTTACTTCAGAGAAAAGAACTGCTTGAGATAGAAATAGATGCTCACGATCTTTCATCATATGATAATGAAAATACATCGTCTGAAGATAAAGAGGATAATAGCAATGCCAAATGAAAAACTAAAAGAATCATTAAAGAAACTTCTGCTATCCGGCTCCTCCAGGCTTATCGATACACATATCAGCAAGGCAATAGAAAATAATCTTACCTATGAGGATTTTCTGAACGATTTACTTGATGAGGAAATAGCATACAGAAGAGAACACAGGATAAAAAAGCTTCTAAAAGCTTCCACCATCAAAGTAATAAAGACGATAGATGAATTTGATTTTACCTTCCCGGCTAAGATAAACTCGCATCAGGTTAAATCTCTTTTTGACTTAAATTTTATCAAACAGAAAACCAATGTGATATTACTTGGTCCTTCCGGAGTAGGCAAAACTTATATCGCCTCTGCTCTTACATATGCCGGATGTATAAATGATTACAGATGCCGTTTTACTACAGCTATGAATCTGATAAATGAACTGAACTCA
This sequence comes from uncultured Ignavibacteriales bacterium, assembly GCA_963742995.1. Taxonomy (GTDB): domain Bacteria; phylum Bacteroidota; class Ignavibacteria; order Ignavibacteriales; family Ignavibacteriaceae; genus CAVQBP01. The sequence goes on along the minus strand of CAVUOL010000077.1, from coordinate 32,649 downwards.
TCGCTTAGCGATAACTCAATGCTCAGATGTATGAAGAAATTTATAGCACTGGATCTTCTGGTAATAGATGAGCTTGGATATCTGCCGGTTGACAAGCAGGGTACAGATCTTCTCTTCCAGATAATCAGTAACCGTTATGAGACTGGTTCTGTAGTAATCACTTCCAACAAACCATTCAAACAATGGAATGAAATATTTAATGGAGATGTATCACTGGCAAGTGCAGTAATAGACCGACTGGTACACCATTGTGAAGTAATAAAAATAGAAGGAAAAAGTTACCGTGTAAAAGATAATCGCAAATAACCGCAGTTACTTACATACTTATTGTCTTTATGAAGCTACTTGTACGATACTCTTTTTTAATAGTGCATAGGAAGGGGAATATTGTGTCATGCCGTTTTGGGGTGGTAACTTTTCAGCCGGCTAAATTGGTAATTTTTCACCGGTCGCAACATGCCACTGAATCGTTTAAAATAATTACGGTATTATATGATAAAATATCTATTATTACACTCTGTAAAGCTTTATCATGTTCTATTCTTTCAGTAGCTTTATCTGCATTTTGCTTTACATGTTTATAAGATTTGTCGGCAATAAATTTACGAAGAATTTCTAATGTAATTACTTGCCTTACCTTATCACCGTCTTTCCATTCAATATTTCCCAAAATTATCATTAAAAGATTTTATGGTTTCATCCCACTAGCTGATGTGGGAACAGGTTCAATTTCTCCACCGCTATCGGGAAAATACCCCTATTAATATTATAAATAAAGCAGTTATGAATAAAATTGGTAATACAAAATAAGTATTTCAAAAAAGTAAAAATAAAAGTATAAAATTTACCTATTCTGTGCTATTCCATATTTCATATTAATTGTGTCCAACTATATAAATGAAAATGAAATATGAGAACGTTACCATAAGAATATTATCTTATTAAAAAATATTACTTACATTTCTATATAGATCCGGCTGACTATTAAAATAATTTGGCGGGTAAGGCAAACTTACTTTATGTTTATGCCAAGTATGTTTTTTCTCAGATTAAATATTTTTGTTGAAAATAATTTTAATGATATGGGTGATATAGTGTTAATTTGAATAAAATTAAATTGTTTTTGCTGTTTCAAAACATATTTTTTAGTTTTGTCAATAAATATCTAAAATATTATAGTGTTAAATATTAATATCCTTAATAGAATCGGTTTTTCTCTTTCAGATTTAAGACTGGAACACTTTGAATTTACCAAGCGTGAAATTGAGCTAAAATTAAGAGACAATTTATATTATTATATACACAATAAAGATACAAACACAGCTTCCTATTTCTTTAATGCTGATGATATATCCTCTGAAGAGCTAACTGAAATACGTAAAAAAATATGGAATCAAAATCGTGCAGATTTAATTATATATTTTAAGGACTCTTGTATTAATATAATCTATGCTTCAACAAATCCAAACCAATCCCCTGTTCACATTAATGATATAGAAATTCCAATTAGTCTAGATGATAAAATATTATTAGATTTTAATTAGTAAGAGACATATCGATACTGGTGCAATATGGCTTAAGTATTCGGGAGCAATTGAGCACGTTAAGAAAAAAAGAAGAACAGTTGACCAAGAATTAATAAACGCTCTAAAAATATTAAGAAAAAGATTAGAGAATATTTACATAAAAGAAAATATTTCTAATTATAAAGAATTAATCCAAGCCTTGATCGATCGTACATTATTTATAAAATTTTTAGAAGATAAAAAAATATTAAATTCATCTTTTTTCTATAATCATTTTCCCGAAGAAGAATTTCATTCCTATAAACAATTATTAATTTCCCCCAATGCACAATTTAATTTAAACAAATTGTTTATTTATATAAATAATATATTCAATAATAACCTATTTAAAACTCCCCATATAAAAAAAGAAGAACTATTAGAAAATGCCTTAAATACTATTTCTGAAACATTGTCTCAAACATCTGCATCAGGCCAGTTATCACTTTTTGATTTTCAATTTGATATTATTCCGATAGAATTTATTAGTCATATTTATCAAATTTTTCTTGATGATGAAAAAATTGATGGGGGAATTTATTATACACCAGAAGGGCTTGTAAATTTAATTGTAGACAAAACTATAACTCAAAATGATGGTAAAATTCTTGATTGCGCTTGCGGTTCAGGAATATTTTTAATACTTGGCTTTAGAAAAATGTTCAAAGAAGTAGACGATGAAAATATTCTTAAATTAATTGAAAGAAGATTAATTTATATTAAAAAATATATATATGGTATTGAAAAAGAATATATTGCTTGGCGACTGACTATTTTTTCTTTGTATTTAGAAGTTTTAAGAGATATAAGATCTGAACGATTAAAAACTATTATTGAAGAAAATATTGAGAATACAAATTTCAATTTATTTCCAATTGATTTTTCAGAAAATATTATTCAAGGAAATAGTCTCGATCTTAAAAAAGATTTTTTTAGTAATATGAAATTTGACTATATAGTAGGAAATCCTCCATGGATTCCAATTACAGATGAAAGTGAGATGTTACCATATTGGAATGAATATCGCGATAATTTTACATTAGAAAAACAATCTTCACAATGTTTTTTACACAAAATAAAATCATGGTCAAAAGAGAATACAAGATATGGTTTTGTTGTAAATAGCTCAAACTTTTTGAACAACTCTAATAAATTTCAGAACTTCTTTTATTCAACTTATGATATTGAATGGTTTTATGAATTATCTAGTATTAAGGATTTATTATTCTATAATGCAAGAGAAGGATCTGTTACAATAATTTTTCATAATCATAAAAGTAAATCCAATATAATAAAATTTTTAAAACCTCAAAGAAATAATTTTACAGAAGTATTTAAAAATGTAGTATTAAAAGAAAGGGACGTAATCGAGATAAAACAGCAGGATTTATTTCTGCAAAGGTATCTATATAGAGATTATTTTCATGGAAATGAGAAAAATTTGGAATTTGTTAATGATATAAGAAGTAAATCAAAAAAATTAAAAGAATATATCGTTGGAACAAAAAATGATAGTAGTATCGGTTTATTAATTTGGGGTTCGGATGCCTTAAAAAAGGAGTACAGAATTAATAAGGAAGAAATATCAAAAGAAGAATATGATAATAAAAAAGAAGAATTTTATAAAAAATATATTAGCGTAGATCAAGACAAAGTTTATAAAAATCCTTTAATAAAGCCATCAAACATTAGACCATTTAGAATAATAAAAATTAAAAAGTATTTAAATACAATTGAAAATTTTGATAGACCCAGAAATAAAACTATATATTTCGGAAAGAAGATTTTATTGCCTCGTGTAACTAATAAAATACGTGCGGTTTTTAGCAGTGAAATTGTTTACTTCAATACGGATGTTTTTACTATTAAGTTAAAAGATGAAAACAACTATGATTTGTTTACAGCTATATTGAATTCTGATTTTATAGATTTTATTCTCTCCATTTTATTTAGAAAACGAGCCAATAGTGGCTTTCCTAAAATTAATGTTACTGATTTGTTTGAAATTCCAATTCCTTCAAGATTAAATTCTAAAATAGTAAATAAAATAAATATTTTGAGTAAAGCATTAACTGATGGTACATATGCATTTGAGGAAAAAAAAGGAGAATTAAACAATCTAATATCTGATTTGTATGAATTAGATGCTTTACAACGCCAAAGAATATTAGATTTTTATGATTCTAAGAATGATATAATAAAATTTGATGATATTATATCTTATTGCGAAACTTTTTCTAATGTATTTAAAATTCACTTAAAAGAAAATATCGAACTCTCTTATGAATATTATTCCAATCAAAATCTGCCTTTATATATAGCAGGTGTTAGAGTAATATTTAATACAGAAAATAATACTAGTGCTAAGGATATTATAAAACATACAGTCTTTAATATAAGTTATGATTTATTGAAAAATATTGGAGCAGGAAATTTTCTTTATTTAAAAGAAAGGATATATGATAAAAATTCGATATTCATTCTTAAGGATAATTGTCAAAGTAGCTGGACAAAAACACAGGCTTATGACGATGCTATTAATGAATTAAAACAATTACGTAAAAATTTAGATAGATGAAATTCTCTGAATCATTATTGCAGAGTCAAGTTCAATTATTAAAGAAATACATTAAAGATTTAAACGAATATCCTGATGATTTTTGGGTTTCTCATGTAATTTATTTCATTCAAAAATTTTACGGTAACTGCAAAAAGGAATTTATTAAAAAGTTAAGTGAGGAAGAAATAACAGATCATATAAGAAATTATTTACTAAAAGATTTTGAGTTTATATCCATGGGATTTAAAATTAATACAGAAGCAAGAAATAATTCCATATTGAAAGGGTATTATGATATAAAGATGGAACATAGTGGCTGGCAGGAGAATTATTTTGTTTTTGAATGTAAACTGATGGATGGTACAAATGATAAAATTAAAAAATACATTCATACACCACCGACTAAAGATAAAAAAGAAGATGGTGGTTTATTCCGTTTTTTAATTAATAAATATGCGACAGACAAAAATACCGGGGGAATGTTAGGTTATGTTATAAAAAGTGATATAGAAACTATTATTACCAAAACTAAAAATGAAATTTCAATTTATAAAAATAAAAAAAACGATATTGAATTTGGTGCTCTGACAAGTTCTGGATTACTTAATCAAAAAAGTTATGAAATGCCACATAGTTTTATCACAGAACACACAAAATATGATTTAATAAAAGAATGTTTGTGTGAACATCCAATAAAAATACACCATATATTTTTAAATTTTGTAGCCTAATATTATTTTAACTTATATTTTTTATCGCCCCAAATTAATTTCTAAATTCATTAGGTTTTAGAGAGTATGATAAAACATTCTATTTAAAATCGATACCTAATAATTTTTTTGAAGGGGTGAGGACTTCTATTGAACGGTTTATGACGTCCTGGCGGGTGATTATGTTTCCGAATCGTTCATCGGCGGTGCCTTGCTCGTTTAGGATGACTATGTACTGGAATTTGTATCCTTCTTTTATTTTTGATTCGCAGTATTCATATAATATAATGAGATGAAATGGGATTTGTCGAGGGAATCGAAGATACCATCATGGACTAAAAAGCGGGGGGCTTTAAGGTTATTTTCTATGATATTAAGTAATACTGATAAATCGTATATAATTGTGCGTCTTTGGTTTTTACCGTCATTGGGGAAAGTAGGGATAAATAAATAATAATAGGAAATGTGAAAATAGATTTTAAGGGATGGAAATTTAAAAAGGAGGGGTAAGTATAGGGTTTAGGGTAAATCAAGTGTTTAGAAGTGAAAAAATGGGGGAAAACCAACGCTATGTTGTAGGGAATTTTGGGGTTGAGGAGGGAAAAATCGGAACAAAACCAGGGGTCAGAAATCAGAGAGCGGAGGTCAGAGATCACAGAAATCGGAGACGGGAGACGGGAAGACAGGAGATAGGAGTCCGGAAGTAGATTAGAAGATTTAAGCTTAAAGGATTGATTTTTGAATGTAAAGGAAAATCCTGAAAATCGTTTTTAAGGGGTGGATTTTCGAAAAGGCAGGGTAAGCCAACGCTTCATGGCTTAGCGAAGGCAGCGCATTTTGAAAATCGTCAGCCGAAATTAAGCACAAATGCTGATAGAAGTACAAATGTTAAATTACTTTCGTCAGCCCTGCTTTTGCCAAACCGATGTTAGGCGTTCGTTGTTTTTCGTCAGTTACTTTTGCCCGTTATATTTTGGGTCAAAATCCACTATCCATTCAATACCGAATTTGTCTCTAAACATTCCAAAATATGAACCCCAAGGGCTGTCGACAATAGGCACTTCAATATTTCCGCCTGCTGAAAGTCCGCTAAATAATTTGTCGGCTTCTTCACGACTTTCTGCACTAATAGATATCTTAGACCTGTTTTCATTTTCATTTACTTTTCCCATACTTTCCGGAACGTCATTGGCTATTAAAATGTTTTTCCCAATTGGCAAAGCAATGTGCATTATCTTATTTGCTTCATTTTCTACTACTGGATATTCAGGGCTTGATATATCTTTGAAGCGTATAATCTTTGAGAACTCTCCACCAAATACTGATTTGTAAAAATTGAATGCTTCTTCGGCATTTCCGTTGAAGTTAATGTGCGGATTGATAAGTGCCATAATTTTATTTAACCTCCTATAATAATTTATTCTTTAAAAAGCTTCTTCAAAATTGTTTTTGTTATTATACAAATATCACCAACAAAGAGCGTATTATTGCGGTGTAAATGCGACAATATTAGAGGCTGAATACGACAAGTATTGTTAGTAATAGCTGTAAAATAGAAATTGTCGCCAAAGCAAAACTGCTCAAAAAATTATTTCCCCTCTTTGTCAATTTCGCTGTCAATAGATTTTAGAAAATTATCGACAGCCATATGCCGCTCGTTACTCTCAGCCTCCGGCCATTCACTGTTAATCACGACCACAAGGCGTCTCGAAGGATCGATATGGATCATCTGGCCATAAATCCCTAATGCCTCGAAAGAACTGCCATTAAAGATCCACCATCCGTATCCATAGCCCCCACCGGGCCAAAGAGGTACTTGTATTTGGGTCGCTGTCTTAAACCAATCATTTGGAACAATGGATTCCCCGTTAATGCGTCCGTCTTCGAGAACGAATTGTCCGAACCTTGCAAAATCACGGAGCGTCATTTGGAGGCAACAGCCTGCCAATTCCTGACCAGTTCGATCAAGGGTCCACGTGGCCTTTTGCTCCATACCGTAAGGAATCCAGATCTTGGAGGAAAGGTAGTGGGATAAGGTTTGGTGGGTAGCTGAGCTGACAAGGACACCCAGCAGGTGAGTTTCACCTGTACTATACACCCATTTTTTGCCAGGTTCTGCCTCGACTGGCAAACGTCGCATGTAACTTACTGTTGCATTCATGCCCGGTTCAATCGAGTCTGTATTAAATCTGGCAATGTCGGCATTCGGATCAGTATAGTTCTCGTTCCATCGTACCCCGGCGGTCATAGTCAATAAATGGCGGATGGTCACTTTTTCGAAGGCGCTCCCTTTTAAATCGGGGATGTAGTCCGTTACGTAGTCGTCCACACTTTTTATGTAACCATCCTTGATGGCGGCCCCCACGAGGGTGCTCGTTACTGACTTTGCAACAGACAGTGACGACCATAGGTTCGATTCGCTGTTCCCAAGCGCATAGCGTTCCAAGCGAATCTTTCCATCCTGTAAAATGAGGAAGCCGGCTACTCTCTGTTCCCTCATAAAATCTTCCAACGCATTTTCTTTTTCTCCGCCCGGGCTAAATGCGGCAATGGGCAATCCCTGCGAAAGTTCGTGCACTTTGCTCCCCTTCGGCACTTCACGCTCTTCCTGGTTCCAATGGGATGAGTTTTTTGAAAGTGAATCCGGGTTAGTGATGTCCTGCGCAAGAGAAGATGAAGCTGAGATAAGTATAATGACGAGTACGATAATGCTTAGGAATGATGTAACTGGTATTCGCATGATTTGACTACTCCTTTTGAGTTGTTAAAAATAACATTCAACCCCTAAAAGCGGTATTAATTTAAATATACTGGTAATTGGTATTGGAAACAAGTTGAAGGCTCTTGTTTGCAATAGCCACTAACGGAATGACAACATTTGCGTAACTTCAGTTAATGAAATAAATAACAAGACACAAATCCAAGCAAACAAGTTCCCTATAACAGCATAATTTTGAAAAAGAAAATAACAGGTTAGTTCTGCATTATATTTATCATTTATATTTCGTCCCTAGCGGGACTTTGGTTTCTTTGGGTTGTATATTTTCTATAGATATTTAATCCCTAACGGGATTATCTCTGTGAAAATTTTTACTAAAAAGCATTTATACATTTCTCTAATTTTGCCTTTGTTTCTGCTTTAAAATATTTGCCTTAAATATACCATTTGAAAAATCAATTATTGATGTTCTTTTTTTTATTTTAAAATTAAATATGCCTTCTATTATGCCGCTATCTTTATCATAATAATCAATTTTCAGAGTATAATTCTGACCGGATAAAGGATAATATACACCTGAAAGAACATCCCCTCCAACTGTTTCAACTAGTGCGGTTGTTGGAGCAATGATTGGATATTCACCTATTCCGTGAAATTTTAATTCAATATATAGATAACCATCATGATTATCCGGTTCAAGAAATAAAGTTTGTTTTTGATCGATGGTTAAATATAGATAACAGTTTCCCTGCCAATATTCATTATCAACCTTTGCTATAAATGAATATTCATGTTTAGGATTAACAAGAAAATTTCCCTTTTCACAGCCATCAACAAAAACAGATATTATAATTAATAAGAATATTTTTTTCATAATAACCCCTAATGAATTTTATTATAAAATTTCCTCCGGAAACATATCAAATTTTTTAAGTGCTGTGAAATCTTTACTCTTGAATTTTATTTAAGTAAAACCATGGATTTTGTTTTTGTAACACCGTTAAAGCTTATTGTATAAAAATAGATACCGCTTGATAAATTCTTTCCGTTAAAATTCAATTTATGCGTTCCTGCATTTTTATAACCGTCCAAAAGTGTATGAAAGTTAAATTATTTTGGCATAATTTGAAAAAGGCTTTGTTTTAGAGTTATCCGTTGGCTAAAAAGCCAACGGCAATGGATATTTTTTCACATCCTTTTTCGCCGCAGAGAATTAAGCCGATAGAAGGGTTTTCTTCTTCAAGCTTTACTTTATACCATAAATTTCTCTCTGAGAATCCTTTTATACCAGGAAATTCTTTTTGCAAATCAATGGATAGAGTTTTAACTATTGATTTTCCTCAGCCAAGAGATTCCTGCTTTTTAACGATTAAAAGGTATCCGGATAATCTTGAAAAAGAAAATAACAGGTTACTTCTGAATTATATTTATCATTTATATTTAGTCCCTTGCGGGACTTTGGTTTCTTTGGGTTGCATATTTTCTATAGATATTTAATCCCTAACGGGATTATTCTTTGTGAAAATTTTTACTAAAAAGCCTTCGATTTTATTTGTCAATAGTCATTTGTAGTCAGTCTACAATAAATGACCAATGACGGTAAATTAAGGAAAAGAAAAGGTCTCACTTTCCAAAAGTTTAACTATCTATTAAATTAGATAGAAAAAATAAACATCAAATTAGAAAGGAGACCGAAATGAAAATAACTAAAACAAAAGACATTCTCCAGCCGATAAAGCTGTATGATTATTATATAGCAATTGACTGGTCAATAGAAGGTGCAACAATAGCCAGGATGAAATCCAACAGTATCAAGCCGATTGTAAAAAATATTGCTTCAGATATAAAGGCAATAAAAGAATATCTAAAAGTTCTTAAAGGGACCAAGATATTGACAATCGAAGAAACCACAGGAGCTCAATGGCTGTATGTGGAATTAAAGGACAGTGTAGATAAAATAATAATCTGTAATCCATTAAGAAACCGGTTATTAGAAGAAGGAGCGAAGACAGATAAAATAGATGCCAGTAAGTTATGCCAGTTATTAAGGGCCGGATTATTAAAAGAAGTATACCATACAGACAATGAGAATAATTACAGAATAAGAAAAATAGTAAGTGCATATGAAGATTTAACAATAGCCAGAGTTAGACTGAAAAATCAAAATTTAGCAGTATACAGAGCAATAGGGTTAAAAAAGAAACAGAGACAATCGTATAATAAAAAAGATGAAACCATGAATTTTATATTAGATTGTCAAACAGAAGTACTGAAAAAACTGGATGAAGAACAAGAAAAGTTTGAAACCCTATTTAAGCAGACTGTACAAAAAAATAAGGTCATAAGATATATAGAACAGATATCAGGATTCGGAGTAATATTATCAGTAAAAACATACGGAATAATAATAGATGCAAATAGATTTGAGAATAAATACCGGTTATGGGGTTATTGCGGCCTTGTAAGGACTAAAAGAGAAAGTGGTAAAATAAGCTATAGCAGAAAAGATTTAAGATATTCGAGAAAATTAAAATGCATATTCAAGGTAGCAACAAAAGCAGCGCTTGGTGGTAAGAATGATATCCGTGAATATTATGAATATTTATTACAAACAAAAAAATATACCGAAAAAAATGCGAGGAATAGAATTACCCGGTATATAGCTATATCTGTCTATGCTGTAATGAAAAACAAAAAGAAGTATGAACCTTATCGTTGGAGGAAGAGGTTAGAAAATAAAGCTGCATAAATACATATTGTAAATATGACTGAAAGCTATAGATAAATATTAAAAGCGTTTTTTAAGGCATATGAGAATAATGGAAATAATAATAGTTATAAAACAGCGGAAAGTCCTGAAGATTACAAAATCAGGATCGCTTCCCGCCAAAATTGGAAGAATCATTAAAGTTCTTCTTCTCCATTACTCTCACCCAGTTATCCCTGGTAGGTTGCTCGCCAGCAGAGCCTGCTTCCGTTTAGCCGGGATAAAACAATACGAAATATTTAGAACTTTAGCAAAATATTATTTGAGTATTTGTTTATCACCTAGATTTATTGAAAGTAATTTTAATTCTCTGCGGATGAAGTTCAAGGCCATTGGTGCTTCTCAGAAAGCCAGAATGACGTTTAACTCTCCCCATTATTCTTTTAAATTTAACGTAGCCCATAGAGGCTCATATAGACGAATAGAAAAAAGAGAACAAATAAAAAATCGATTAAAGTAAAAATTACTAAAACTGATTTTCTCCGGAATGAATACTTAAATGTTTACAGCCATTGATGAAAGCGAGCCCAAAGGCAGAAAAGTAAAATTGGTTAAATTTTTACTAACAGAATACTATTACCTCTTGACATTTTCCTTAATAGACTAATGACCTTGTGACCAATGACTTAATGAATTATTCCAACTCCTCCACTCCTGTTTATACAAAACATGAATTCTTGGTAATACTTGATTTCTTTATAGAAACTGCTTATTATTCATTCAAATAAATAACAAAATGAAATTATATGGAAACAATGAGAATCGAAATAGTCAACAAGAAAGCTAAAAGGATTCTGATGGATTTGGCAGAATCTTAAGCTTATAAAGATTAAAGGAGAAAATCCCATTAAATCATTCCAGGACTTATTAAATAAATTAAGAACCAGGGGAAAAACTCCCTCTATTGAAGAAATCACTAAAGAAGTAGAACTTGTTCGTTCCCGGAGATAAAAAGATTCAAAAGCTGATTATTTAGTAACAATGGATAATGATTTATTAGTTTTAAAAAAATTTGGAGGGACAGAAATAATAACGATGATGGACTATTTAAAAGAAAGTTGAATAAATAAATCAGATGAAATGCAAATCGGCAAGCCCAAATTTTGACTTAACAACTTTCATATGAGGAAATAAGATTTATTTTCCGTCAATGAAGAATAAGGATTAAGGATATTTTTAGATGGTTATGCTAATAAGGTTTAACTAAAAATAGGGTTTAGGATTCATTATAAAAAAAATTAGAAGTAATTCAATATATAGATAACCATCAATATTATCCGGTTCAAGAAATAAAGTTTGTCTTTGATTGATGGTTAAATTGTGTTGCTTTATTATTTATTCTTCAAAATAGTTTTTGCTCTATATATTGTTATGAGCTTTTTTACTTCTCAATATTTTTACAATTCGACTATATATTATTTCCGATAAATTCCAGTTGTATCCATCGAAATTAGTGGTATTTGTGAATTGAATTACCACTGCATCTATGTCTTTATAATATTTGGCAATACTTTGGTAACCAGGAATCAAACCAGTATGTTCATACTTGTATATTGAGGAATATATTTCTTGCTCCTTTTTATCTTTAAAAACAGAGCCGTCATTTTAAAGCCCTTATAAATTTACCCAAATCCTCTGTGGCTATATGTTTTAGATCGAGCCAACTAATGTATTAAACATCATTCATCGTCCATATATCTTTAAGATTCGTCTCGTCATTCAAGCCGGCAACATTACTAAATTTCTGTTGCCGGATGAACCCAATAATTATGCGTGTCTGTATAATTGGGAATACCACTCCGATGTTGAAGCATCATTCTCACTGTGATTTTATCTGCATATTCTATTCGTCCCACAAGTTCAGGAAAATAATCAGCAAGTGTTTTATCCAATGACAAACGGCCGTCATATACCAATTTGCCTATTGCAACAGCAGTATATAGTTTACTATTACTGGCAATTTTGAACAATGAATGAGGGTCGGCAGGTGTTTTGTTTTCTCTATTTTTATAACCTGCAGCATAAAATGCAGGTGGTTTCCCATTTTCATCTATATAAACAATAATGCCATCAAATCCGTAATCAATCGCTTTATTTACTTGTTCCTGAACCGTTTTTGGTAATGGTGTTATCCAAGCACTAACTAAAATCCAAGGAACAAAGTATAAAGAGATAATTGTTCCAATAAACAATAAAATTCTAATTATTCGTTTTGTTTGTTTCTTATTCATACTTTTTCAAGAGGGTGCACTTTTATTAAATTACTCACAACATCATAATAAACATAATGCGTATAAAAATCATTAGTCATTGTCATTTGTCATTGGGAACATAGATATTGAAGAAATATAGAAATTGATTTTTAAGAGGGTTTTCTCTTCACCTATAAAAAATATTTTTCTTTTTTTTGATTTTAAGTATAGACAATTTCATTTAAATAGTGTACATTTGAACACTATAAATTTAAGGAGTAAAAATGAAAGGTTTCAAAGAAAAATATGATGATATAGTCAACAAAGGCTATGTAATTGATTTATACGAAGAAGAAAGAAACTTCCCGATAACCGGTAAATATAAAGCATATTGTGTTTCAATCAAAAAATACGACAAAGTAATATTAAATCATTATTCAAAGAAATCAACCGAGGATGCCTTAATAGTCGCACATGAAATGATGCAGATAACAAAATATATTTAATTAAATAGTAATTGTGGAATGGGGATGTGGAATGGCGGAATAGTGGAGGAATGGAGAACTAATGACTCAATGACACTATAAATGATATATGAATTACTAATTACAACGGTAATTTCATTTTTATAACTAATAGTACGTTGACTTTAATTTATTCTTATCAATATGATTTCTAATTCGAAAGACCGCGGTCATGATGCCGGTAAGCTCGTTCCAGCCAATCAAATGCTTTTCCGGTTTCACGACGATAGGCGTAGATTTCGGCAATTTGATACGAGGAGTCATCCTGGTATTCTTTAATTAACTTTATCAAATTATTTTGTTACTCCTGCTTTTTACCAAGGGAATAATTAACTAAAGACTGCCCGAAGGCATACCAGAAAGGATCAGTTTCACTCATCATCTCCTTTAGCGCCAAAGAAAGCATTCCTTTTTCAAGATAGACAAGACCTAGCTGCATATGCACACCCGGATATTGCGGGCTCAATTCAAGTGTTTTCCTAAAAGCAGCTTCCGATTCATCAAATAAGCCGGCATACAAAGTTAAGTAACCGAGATTATTGTACCTTGAGATACTGAGAGGATTGAGCTCAATTGAACGGCGCGTAAGTTTAATCGCTTCATCTATTCTTCCTAAAGTAGCTGCTAAGATTGCTGAGTTTGTGATAATACTGGAATTTCCCGGTTCTATTTCCAGAGCCCTCTTGTAAGATTAATCCGCACCAATCCAGTCCCAATCGTATGCTCTCTTGATCCACCCCAATTGTGAATGGGCTTCAGCAAGCTGCGGGTCAAGCTCAAGAGCTTTATTTATTTCCTGACGCGCTTTACGATAACTTTCATCTACCGGCAGGTAACCTTTATCAGCCATATCACTGTAGGCTTTAGATAACCCCACCCGGACAGGAGCATAGGCGGAATCTATGGATATGATCTGATATTGATAGTTTTTTCCCCATCTGCCTTAAATATTTATTTAAGTGTTTGATAGTCGGAATATCTTCAGAATGATTTTCATATTCTCGATATTGTGATTTTTTTGTCCTTAAAGTTTTTCAGGTTCGCCAACTACTGGATGTCCTGCCGGTGAAATATATTCTCCAGCTTCCATCATATATTTTAGACCACATGTGGGTATCAGTATCCGTATTTATTCTCTGGCCTGATTCGAATAAATTTCCTATTTTGAATTCCTTCCAGATATCCTTCATTCATTACTAGTTTTATTGCAAATTCTTTTCCTTTGATTGAAAAGAGGAGGTTCGGGATGTAACCTGCAGATGCGGGTTCTGAGCCAATATATTGAGCAGCTCTTCAGATAATCCGTCGGAAAAATATTCCTGGTTTTTTTGCGGACTTAAATCAAGAAAAGGGAGGACCGCAATTCTTTTTATTATATATTTCTCTTTGAACGTTTTTAGAAGAGAATACAAAAAAGAAAATTATAACAGAAACGAGCAATAATGCTGCAGCTGAAACCATCCATTATTTTTTAACCTTTCATTTTCTATTTACTTTTCTTCCCCTATTGCGTGCAGTTCTGCTAATTTCTATTCTTTTTGGTAGTCTTCCGACTTTTTGCCAGAGCCTTAGAAATCATTTGTTAAAATTCGGTTTATATTTCAGATAAATCTTCCGGTTCCTCATTCAGTATTGAATATATAACTGCCTGAACCTAATCTCCTTTAAATATCTTTCCAATATTCATCTCTTAGTGGAGAATACCTAAGGCCCAAATATCTGTCCTGATCCACATTGTCACCTTTTAATTGTTTAAGTGACATATATTGGATAGTTCCGACATGTACCCATCCGTTTAAATCTTGAAGCGCCTCTTACTTTTGCAAGTCCAAAGTCCATTATTTTGACTTTACCCTCATTGGTAATCATTATATTTGACGACTTAATATCGCGATGTATTATCCCTTTTTTGTGTGCAGCTTCCAGGCCTTCGGCTATTTGTATTGCTATATCAATTGTTTCTTTGACAGGCAGCCCCCCTGTGCCTCTCTTTTGTGAAAGGGGTGAAGATTGATGGGTAATTTTATCCTTTAATTCAATTCCATCTATATTTCCATTAAATAAATATATCGTTATCAGATTCTTCAATAAGTAAATTGTGGCAATGTTAGGATGGTTTAAGGCTGCGGCAGCTTTAGCTTCAATTTTAAAATCGTGCTCTTTCTTCTGAATTATTGGAGATGAGATGAGATAAAAATTTTATAGCTGCTTTTCTTTCAAGCTTTGTATCTTCGGCAAGGTAGACTATGCCCATCCCGCCTTCGCCTAACTTCTCAATGATTTTATAATGAAGAATAGTTTTACCAATCATTAACTTGTCTCAATGTTTATATCCTGGCTACGTGGGGACAGGTACCGCCTTCGCCTAACTTCTCAATGATTTTATAATGAAGAATAGTTTTACCAATCATTAACTTGTCTCAATGTTTATATCCTGGCTACGTCGGGACAGGTCTCCGCCTTCGCCTAACTTCTCAATGATTTTATAATGAAGAATAGTTTTACCAATCATTCACTTGTCTCAATGTTTATATCCTGGCTACGTCGGGACAGGTTCCGCCTTCGCCTAGCTTCTTAATAATTTTATAATGAAGAATAGTTTCTCCATTCATAGTAATATCATTCTAAGGAGATTTTTATATATAATTTATGTCTGTATTTAGGTTATAGAAATGAACTTTATAATATTACAAAAATTTTCTCTTTTTTCAATGGGAAGAATATCATTAACGATATAGTTATCCAAAATTGTTAGGAAAGGAAATATTTTTAGCTATATTAAGCCGGCTAAAGCAGTTAATTTGTTCTTATTTCTT
Source organism: uncultured Ignavibacteriales bacterium (assembly GCA_963742995.1). Classification (GTDB taxonomy): domain Bacteria; phylum Bacteroidota; class Ignavibacteria; order Ignavibacteriales; family Ignavibacteriaceae; genus CAVQBP01. The sequence goes on along the minus strand of CAVUOL010000077.1, from coordinate 16,796 downwards.
ATATCCCCGACATAAATGTCGGGGCAATTCACACTCCTTCACTCCTGTTCTTCCTTCCACCATTCAATTCTCCATCCGGCATTGGAATCAGGAACATTGTAAAGGGTATCTCTTTGATATGTCAGTTTATTCCCGTCAAAAACTTCAAAATTAAAATGCAATCCCGCGGTATCTTTGACATTATCAGTCCTAAAGAACAAATTCAAATATCTGATAATACTATCCGCAGGAAAAGTCCTTTCTTCATAAGAGATAATAACCGAATCCCTAACAACATATCTTATTGAATCAATCCAATTAATCGAATCAACGGGGTTAAAAACAAAAACCGTATCCGGAGGTTTATTCTTAACGGCAGTATAATTAGGTAGCAAAGAATCATAGGAGTCGGAAAGAGAATCCAAAGAAGGTTTCGAATCTGCATTCTCTCTTTTAATTATGTTAACCTGGTTGTCTTTATGAAGAATGTTTGTAATGCCGCTGCACCCCGCACTCAAATAATAAATTCCCATAGCAAAAATGATTATCCTTCTCACTTTTATCTTTTTTCTCATCTTCTCCTTGACTTCCTATAAACAATAGCGTGCACCGTCTGTTCAGATCTGAAATATTTTTTAGACAGGTATTGAATGGCATCGATAGGTTTCATTCTTGTACGCAGCATAATAAACTCTCTTTTAATCCTAATATCTCTGAGCCTGGTACGATCGATCAGCCCCTTCCGGTTAAGCTCATGAAATTGATTTACACTAATAATATCCGATACAACCTGGTAATCATCAATCATTTTATCCGTAACCGGGATAGATAAGTTCTCTCTCATAAAATTTTTTTATTTCAAAACTAAGCTTCTTTGAAAAATAAAGGAAGGACTTTCTGTGACCGGTTTTCCAGCAGCCCCTGCAGTTTTTGAGATTATTGAAAGGATAAAAAGTATTTAATGACCGGAGGATACAAGATGGAAGATAAAAGTAAAAAGATAGAAGATAAAAGATAAAAGTAAAAAGATAAAAGTGAAAAGAAGGCATTTACTGCAGTATAAATTTATATTTTTTTTTATATTTGTATTTACTCTTATTAATTTTTAGAAAATCGATATGCACATAGAACTATCACAAGAGAATTCAGAAAAAATCAGGGAATTGTCATACATCCTTGATTTACCCTCAGCCAAAATCGTTAATATACTTCTTGACGAAATGAACTATGAGTTATGGAATGAAGAATTAGTGATGAAAGTAAAGAGGGATAAAATAGAAATGTTAAGAACCCACATAAAAATGATAAAAAAACCTTCTTAATTTTCCATTCATCCAATCAATCAATTATTCATTCATTGTATTTGGAGTGTGAAAAAACTACAGTGACTTAAAAAACTTGATTCCTTATTGTTGTATTCAGAATGAACGTTCATTTGTTAATCATTTAAACATTCACAATATATAAGGAGTAACAATCATGGCACGTATAAAAGGCTCGGTGCTGGGAAATCTCAGCGGCAGACTGGGCAACCTTTCCGCAAGGACAAGAAACCGCGAAACCATTCTGGGCGCACGTCCTTCCAGCTTCAATGTTTCTAATTCACCTGCAGTTGTTGAGGTCAGAAAAAAATTCCTGGTCTCTTCGCAATTAGCAAAAGTTGTTGATAAAATCGATGACTTGAAGGAAATCTGGGATAAAGTTAAACCGTCAGGCCTCTCTGTCTATAATACTTTAATTCAAAAGAATTTCCAGTATTCAGACATCCAGAGACCGACTGCTCAAAATATAGTCACCCCAGGTGGTTTTAATTTGGGAGTCACTTCTGCTTTAATTGGTGCGGACACAGTTACAGTCGATTTACCTGCGCTCAATGCACAGGCAAACTTCACGGCAGCTGATAAGGACCTTTCAATTTCAATGATACTGATCGGCTTCGACCCTGTTGATGAGAACGATGCATATTACAAAATAATGCCGTTCAATTACACAGAGGCAGATTACGATCCGGCTCAAACATTGGAGGCAGTTGTAAATCTTGATCAATTCAGCAAGAGTGAATTGGCAAGATACAACCAGAAAGTTCTATTAGTAGGTGCGGTTACAAAAGATGCAGACGCAAAGATAGTAAAATACTCAGCCACCTATGGCAATGAATCATAATCAGCTAAACTTCTCCGGGAACAAAGTTCCCGGAGAAGATTTTTACTAAACATCATATAAAAATCAGCGTTCTATTAGAGATCAATCATGAGTCAAGAAGAAAAAGTAAAATACTCAATCGATATTGTTAAATTTGTAATTTACCTAATTACTTTAATAATCGGAATCCTGGCAGCCTATAATTCCGTTGACAAAAGATTATCAGTAATCGAAACAGAGATGCAGTATAAAGTTGACATAGGAAAGCTTTTAGAGAAGCTTGATATGGTAAAAATCGAAATCAACACCAAAATCGAAACTGAAATCCGTAAAATCAAACCTCAGCTTATAAGAATAAAATAACCAGCCGGTACTTTTTATTGGTGGGGGTGTCACCGACAGTTCTTACGAGCTGCTATCAAGCACTCCTTTTAAGCGGTGTTATTTTCTTAAGAGCAGAACCTAATTTTTCACGTTGATTTCTCAAATCAATATCATTCTGAAGATTCAGCCAAAACCGTTCAGAATTACCAAAAAAACGTGATAACCTTAATGCAGTATCAACTGTTATTTTCCGGTGTCCATTCAGAATATCAAGAATTGTAGTGGTTGATACACTTAATTCTTTCGCTAAACGGTAAGCTGATATACCTGTGGGTTCAAGAAATTCTTCCCGCAATATTTCTCCAACTTCCGGTGTCTTTATTCTATTTGATACAGCCATTTATATCCTTTCTTTAATGATAATCTTCAACTCCAACATCATAAGCATTTCCCTTCTCAAATCTAAAACATATTCTCCATTGATCATTTATTCTAATTGAACATTCATTTTTTCTATTCCCTTTTAAGTGCTCAAAATGATTTGAAAATGGAATTAACAAATCATATTCCTTTTCTGCACTATTTAATAAAATTAACTTTTTCAAAGTCCTGTATTGTATCTGTCGAGGTAACTTTTTAGAATAAATTTGATTAAATATTTTTTCAGTTTCTTTGTCTTTGAATGATTTAATCATACTCAAAAATATCCATTTATGACTATATATGTCAAGCGTATATAATATAGATATTATTTACAAATTGTTTTTTACTTAAATTCCGGTATAGTTGAACCCATCGGAAACGGGGACTTCTTGTATTCCATTTGTTGATTTGGGGTAGGTTGATACATAAAAAGAAGGTAATAAGGTTATGGTTAATTTGGATTGTGTGGTTACTAAGGTTTATAACAGAAAATAAGGTTTGCTAAGAAATCTAATGACTATAAATGACTACGAATGACTATAAATGACAACAAATGACCATTGAATGCCTGTCCGGCGCAGTCTTTTAGACGAAGACGGAACTATTGAATTTTAAGCTTCTCTAAAATTGTCTCAATAGTTTTTTGATTATCCGGTGAAATATTCAGAAAATCATGAATATCATTCTTTGCATATTCAATTGTTTTTTTAAGTTCAGGGGCTGTAAGATTTTTTGCGTTATTAATTCCTTTATCATAGTTTTCAATTGCTTTTATACTATTATTTAATGCCAGATAAGCAAGACCCAGGTTAAAATATGGATTTATTAAATTAGAGTTTAAAGAAATTCCCTTTTCACCGGCTGTTACAGCTTGATTATAATCTCCTTTAAGAAGAGCATACCAGGCTATATTAAAGTATAATGTATCATTTGCAGGTTCATTAGATAATTGCCGGTTACAAATACCTATTGCTGTTTCAAAATCTTTTTCTGCCTGTGATTTATCACCCTGCTTAAGAAATGCTTCACCTCTATCTCCGAAGTAGTAATATTCATTTTGATCCCTCTTAATTGCTTCACTAAAATCATTGACTGCTTTTTCATACTCATTCTGAGCCTTAAAAATTTTTCCTCGTTGAGCATAAGCCCAGGTATAACCGGAATCGATCTCAAGGGCTTTATTTATCGCCTCTAATGCCTTTTCTTTTTCTCCCAATTCGTTAAGAGCATAAGATTTATTTGCATAAGTTGTCTTATCTTTATCACCCAATTCAATAGCTTTATCCAGATCAAGCAATGCTTTTTGATATTCCTTAATATCATTATATATTTTTCCGCGATGACTATATGCCCATGCATCTTTAGGATCGATCTCAAGTACTTTATTTATTGTTTCTAATGCTTTTTCGTTTTCACCCATTTCGTTAAGAGCATAAGATTTATTTGAATAAACCACTTTATCTTTTTTACCCAATTCAACAGCTTTATCGAGATCAAGCAATGCTTTTTTATCTTCATTCATATCAATATATATTTTTCCGCGATGACTATATGCCCAGGCATAACTTTGATCAATTTCCAGAGCTTTGTTTACTGCCTCTAAAGCTTTTTCGTTTTCTCCCATTTCGTTAAGAGCATAAGATTTATTTGCATAAGACCATTTATCTTTATCATCAATATCGATTGCTTTATCAAGATCTATTACTGCTTTTTTATATTCCTTCATATCATTATATATTTTTCCCCTTTGACTATATGCCCAGGCATCACCGGGATCAATCTTAAGAGCCTGGTTAATTGTTTCTAAGGCTTCTTTATTTTTCCCCATTTTATTAAGTGCTAATGATTTATTTTGATAAGCCCATTTATAATCTTTATCAAGTTCAATTGCTTTATCATAATCTGTTATCGCCTTTTCATATTCTCCTTCATTATAATTTAATATACCCCGTTGATTAAGCTGGTCAGTGTCAGTTTTTAAATTTTCATTAAAAATCTTATTTGAATCCTGTATAACCTTTATTAAGCTGTCATGTATTAACTCATACCATTGCCCCCCCGATCTCCATTCGGATCTAATAAGATATTTACGCTGTAGTTCGTCTATTATATCATTCGGCATATCGCCTGTTTCTTTTGGACCCCGAAAAACTGTACTTCGCGTTCCGGTGGAAGTTAATAATTTGTCTTCAAACCAGTACCGAAGCTTTTTCTCTTGAATTTTGTCGGAATTCACTACTGTACTTATAACCTGCTCATAAAATCTTCTTAAAGCGTCATCAACGCTTCCTATTTCTTGAACATATTCTTTGGTAATTATATTTGTGTCTTTAGGGAGCTGGGACCATAAATTCTGACACACAACCTGAAGCTGCACAGGCTCTATATATTCTCCAATTATAGTTATTGTTTCACCTTGAGCAGTATTTACTTTAGTTTTTAAAAGTTCATCTACTAAATATTCCGCAGCGCCCGGTATGTATTCTTTATTTGCTTTTTTAGCGGGATCAATAACAGCACTTATTGCCGCTTCCTTATCCATTCTTTCGAGTCTGAAGCGTATATTAAGATTATTCGGAAATAATGATGTAAACGGATCAAAGTATGCGATATAATCTTCTCTCATTACAAAAACTATTCTCAGCAGGGGATTGTTATACAATGATTCAACCACCTGTTCAAAAAAGTCCCCTCTTTCTGTCCATCTTTCCTGGTAATGTGTAAATAGTTCTTCAAATTGATCAAAAATAATTAGCGATGGAGTATCAGGCTTATTCAGTTTATTTCTTTCCTCTAAAAAATCATTCATTGAAATAGAAACTAATTTTTGAGGAGTTTCTTGACTGCTCCAGTTAAACAAAGCATTAAAAATGTAAATATTCTTTGGATTTAAATCTTTTGGAATTTGCCCGCTGACTCTCGCAACAGGTAAAACATCGAACTCTTCTTTTTCAAAACGTGGAATTACTCCAGCATTTATTAATGAAGTTTTACCTGCACCTGATTGGGAGTAGCAAAGAATCACATTGTGTGCAAAAATCATTGAACAAAGCTCTCTTGTTTCATATTCTCTCCCAAAAAATAAGTCCCTATCTTTCTTCTCAAAAAAACGGGGACCTATATATGGCATTATGTTATTTTCCATTTAACTCCTCCCAGCGTTTTCTTAATTCCTTAGTAAAATCTGCTGCTGTTCCCCAGAAGACTTTTAGCTTTAACTCCTGGAAGTATTGATTCAGATACTCCTGAGCCTTTTCTTTTTGCTTTTCAGAAATTATTTCTTCTAAAGAGACCAGCTGAACGGAGATACCAGACCTTTTTTGGTTATTGCCGAAACGGCCGCCTATGCTCCTGAGTAAAACACGGAAATTTACATCGGCAAGTTTATAACCGATAAATAACAGAGAACTTGTAGCAAATGCTTCTTGAATAGCATTAGGAATTATCCTGGCATTACCCGAAATATTAATAAGAAAATCTAAATAATCATCTTCGGTAAGAACCAATGATTCTAAATAATCTAAGTGGCCGTGAAGATGATACACAACCGGATTTTCTTTTGATGGAACATAGTGACGATCATCAAATATAGATTTTTTGATTTTATTTTTTATAGCTTGATTCCAGCGGCAAATCTCTAATTTTGGATTACGGTTCCTATCTATTAAAGCATCCGAAAGAAAGCTGTCATAATTTGTAGTTACATATATAGGTAAAGGAAAATCTGCTAAAAGGGCATGAGGATTTTCCGGATCTGAAAAATCCGGATGCTGTTTTTGTTTGAATTCTTCCACTATTTTTTCTTTCGGATACAAGCCGTCCTTAACTATAGCTAAAAATTGAGAGACGCGGGCAAGATCAGTATTTGAGCTTTTGAAAGGATATTTATTTTCGTCTGCCCACCTTTTCGCAATTTCAGATCCTAACGGCAGGGTTCCATACGATGCCCCGGCTCCGATAAATGGTGTACACTGTCCATTTTTAATTCTATCTAAAAGCAGATCCCAATCTTCATCTCTGATCGTGTCAGCCATTTTTATTCTCCCAAAAGATTGTTATAAAGGATTTATTAATTTAATAAAATTTATTTAATATCTAATAGGGAAGAGTAAGTACAAGAGCAAGTGTAAGTGCAAGAGCAAGAGTTGTTATTTTTATTTATCCAGTTAATAATATTTCACACCTAAAGGTGTTCTTTTTCTGTGTTAGGGTATTGAAAACCTGTAACAAATCTGATATATTCCTAATATTAATTGACAGGTCTTATTGGGAAATATGTGTGTCGGAGGGTAGATGATGAACTCAATTTCTTCTGAAGGAACTAGTAACTTTGACATTTGGCCAGATTTGCCATACAAAGAATGGAAAGAGACATATACAACTCTTCATATGTGGACACAGATCGTAGGTAAAATACGTCTTATCCAAAACCTCTGGGTTAACCACTCCTGGCATACAAGTCTTTATGTTACTACACGCGGGCTCACGACTTCACCAATACCTTATAAGACTATGACTTTTCAGATTGATTTTGATTTCATCGAACATAAGCTAATAATCCAGACCAGTAAAGGTGAGATTAAGATGATGCAGCTGGTTCCGCGTTCAGTTGCAGATTTTTATGGAGAACTGTTTTCGAAATTAGGAGAACTGAATCTTAACCTTGAGATTCACGCAGCTCCTAACGAAGTAGCTAATCCCATAGAATTTGACAGGGATATAGAGCATGCATCTTATGATGCTGATTACGTTAACCGGTTTTGGCGCATACTTATGCAGGCTGATCGTGTTTTAAAGGAATTCCGTTCCCGTTTTATAGGTAAATGCAGTCCGGTACATTTTTTTTGGGGAAGCTTCGATTTGGCTGTAACGCGGTTTTCCGGGCGGAGAGCACCGGAACATCCCGGCGGCATACCTCATCTTCCGGATTGGGTAGTGCGGGAAGCCTACTCTCACGAAGTGAGCAGCTGCGGCTTTTGGCCGGGAAATGATGCAATTCCAAAACCTGTATTCTATTCTTATGCATATCCGGAGCCTCCCGGATTTAATACAGCGAAAGTCGCACCACGCGGTGCAATATATAATTCAGAATTAAGAGAATTTATCCTTCCGTATGATGAAATCCGGCAATCGGATAAGCCGGATCAGATGCTTCTTGAGTTTTTGCAAAGTAGTTACGAGGCAGCAGCTAATTTTGGAGGGTGGAATAGGGATGAGCTTGAGTGGACAAAGCAAACTTAATATTTTTTACTTCTTTTTTTTACCGCGAAAATGTTTTTCGTCATTTGGTCATTTGGTCATTGGTTAATGGTCAATGGTCATTTGTCATTAGTCATTAGTCATTGGGTGTCATTGGTCATTGGATACATAAGATAAGAAGGTTCGATACGTTTGATTGCTTTGTGCACTTATTCTTAATTACGATGACGTATTAATTCTACACTTGCTTTTACTCCTTGAGGGATTACGATTACGATTACGATTACGATTACGATTAAGATTACGATTACGATTACGATTACGATTAAGATTAAGATTACGAGCAAGATTAAGAATAAAATGTGTTACCGTATTTATTTATGAATAGATGTATTTAGTGTTACTCGGGCGATAAAATAATTGTATTTGCGAAATCAAATCGGATTCAACATATTTAAATTTGTGAAAAATATTTCATGCAATAAATTCAATATTATTTTATAGAGGATATTATGAAAATAACTAAAACAATCTATGGAGTTATAATATTCTACTCGATGTTGAATTTAGTGTCATATGCAAATCCAATAATCACTCAGGGGTCTGATTCGGTTATGACTGCAATAACCCATGCGAATCGTCCTATACCACCAATTCGCAATCCTCATACCCCGGGATATGCTGCGTCAACAGAACTGCCTGACGGAATGAATCCACCCTTGAATGCCAATGGAAATTTTATAATTGGACCGACTCATAACCCGGCTCCGGAAGTGAGGGACGAAATGAATGTGCCAAAGGGAACGCGTTATGATTTCGTCATGAATTCATCTGACAGCAAAATTTATCCCGGGATAGCACGTGACAAAAATACTTTTGGTACAGCAGACCCGTTGGATCCCGCTAAACTGGTAGTTACCACCAGCCGCCCGGCTTCTTACATCCGTCACGTAGCCGTTTATGTTCCCAAGCAATATGTCCCGGGTACGGCTGCACCGTTCATTGTCGGAGCGGATGGACCTGACACCGTGTTATTCAGAGCACTGGATAATCTGATTGCCCAAAGCAGGATCCCTGTCATAATCGCAATTTCGATAAGCAACGGAGGCGGCGACGCACAGGGGAGTGAACGGGGATTGGAATATGACACTATGTCCGGTCTCTATGCAGAGTTTGTCGAAACGGAGGTTTTACCTCTTGTTGAGGAACGATGCCATGTAACCCTAACTAAAAACCCGGATGGCCGTGCGACGATGGGATGCAGTTCCGGCGGTTCATGTGCATTCACCATGGCGTGGTATCATCCTGAACTTTACCATCGGGTGCTAACATATTCAGGCACGTACGTCAACCAACAATGGCCGTATAATGCTGAAACACCGCACGGCGCATGGGAATATCATGAAAACCTGATTCCCAACACTCCCCGTAAACCTCTGCGAATCTGGATGGAGGTAGGCGATCAGGATCTGTTCAATCCGAATATCATGCGGGATAATATGCACGATTGGGTTGCTGCCAATGAAAACATGGCAAAAGTGCTGGCAAAGAAGGGATATGATTACAAGTTTGTTTTTGCGCAGAATGCAAGACATTGCGATTCTGCCGTGAAACTTCAAACTCTACCCGAAGCCTTGGAATGGCTGTGGCAGAATTACCAGCAGATCACTCATTAACGGAGTTAAACATTAGTCATTAGTCATTGGTCATTAGTCATTGGCAATCCATCTTAAGTTGCATTTTATTTATTAAAAAAATTACAATACTTCAATATAATATCTAAAATATTTTATAATTATCATTGTTTTTAATAAAAAATTTTATAAATTAACGATTATAATTTTATGGATTTTTTGGAAAATACCATTAAGAGGTTTTAGAGCTTTTACAAAAGAAATATTTGAGATTTTAATAGTTAAACAATTATAGCCGGGATTTTATAAAAATTTGTATTTGATCAGGTGCAGTAGTAAATAAACAGCTTTCAACTTTTAATTAAATCTGAAAAAACGTTTTCCTTTAAGTTGACCTAATAATTTATTTATAAACCAGATCGGAGGATCAAATGAAAAAGGCTCTACTTTTTTCAGCGTTTTTCCTGCTATTCACTTTTTCAGGCAAGTCACAGACTATTAATATTGATGGTACGTTTTTCGATTGGACCCCAAGTACTCAGATAGATGTTCCCCCAAATTATGTTGAGACAACATTTGCGGATGGAGATGAAACCGACCCACCTCGTGGAAATACCGATCCCAGTTATTTTGCAGACCTCGATATTCAAGATGTTTATGTTACTCAAGATGATGATAATATCTATGTCCGCGTAACAATGAATCCGATAGGAAGCGTGGATAACATACCAAACGATACCTCATATCATGGAGGTGCGAGTATAACTACCTACATTTCTGTTGATCCAGGAGAGCATGATACAACAGGATTAACCTGGGGATGGTGGCAGTCAGGATACGATTTTTATATGCAAAGTTATCCGGACGATTCAGCTTTCTTTCAAAAGACAGGATATGAAGGAGCAGTTTATGAACATCTGCAGGATGGAACAGGTTGGGATTTTGAAATAGCAGACACGACACGCGGGGGTAGAATCGCATGGAATGCAAGCCGCAATGAAGTAGAAATGTCAATACCCAAAGATATAATATTTCATCCTAAACATCTTTCACTTAATGGCACACCGGACAGTATTGCAATACTTATATACTCAAATGAATGGAATGGTCCATGGCGTTCGGATTATGCACCTGTAGCCGGCGGGCCGGGATAGATGTTTAAAATAAAAAGCACACCAGCTATCAATATTGATGGTACTTTTTTCGACTGGGATCCAAGTACTCAAATTGATGTTTCCCCAAATTATGTAGAGACAACATTTGCGGAGGGAGATGAGACCGACCCACCACGAGGAAATACCGATCCGAGTTATTTCGCAGACCTTGATATTCAAGATGTTTACGCTACTCAAGATGATGACAATCTTTATGTCCGTGTGACGATGAATCCGATAGGAAGTGTGGATAACATACCAAACGATACCTCATATCATGGAGGTGCAAGTATAACAACCTACATATCTGTCGATCCCGGAGAGCATGATACAACAGGATTGACCTGGGGATGGTGGCAGTCAGGATACGATTTTTATATGCAAAGTTATCCGGACGATTCTGCTTTCATTCAAAAAACAGGTTACGAAGGTGCGGTATATGAACATTTGCAGGATGGAACTGGATGGGATTATGAAATAGCAGACACGACACGCGGGGGTAGAATCGCATGGAATGCAAGCCGCAACGAAGTAGAAATGTCAATCCCGAAAGATATAATATTTCATCCAAAACATCTTTCACTTACCGGTACACCAGACAGTATAGCAATATTGATATACACAAATGAATGGAATGGACCGTGGCGTTCTGATTACGCCCCTGTAGCCGGTGGACCGGGATATATGTTTAAAATAAAAAACAACGTGACGGGTGTTGAAACTTTTACCAACATTATCCCAAATAAATTTTTGCTGAAACAGAATTATCCTAATCCATTTAACCCAACTACAACGATATCTTATGATTTACCTGAAGCAGGCTTTGTGAACCTGGCAGTTTTCAACATATTAGGAGAAAAGGTAGCTGCTATCGAAAACGAATATAAATCTGCAGGCAATTATAAGGTCAAATTTGATGCTAGAAACCTTTCATCGGGAGTTTATTTCTACTCAATTGAAGTAAACAATTACAGAGAAGCTCGAAAAATGATAATACTTAAATAAAAATTATCAATTTGATGGATTGCTGGTTAATCAAATTAAAATTCTATTCTTATGTGAAGGAAGAATAAATAATTCCTTCACATAAGAGAATAAACTCAAATGTAGGAGTGTAAAGTTGTGATCAAGATAATTACTTTATTTGTAATACTTACTGCTACATCCACTCTTTTTGCTCAAACAACCGGAAAAATTGCTGGTAATGTTTTAGATGAAAATAGGCAGCCCGTTATTGGAGCAAATGTAATTATTCAGGGAACTGCATTAGGCGCAGCGGTTAATGAGGATGGAAGCTATTATATTCTGAATATTCCTTCGGGTATATATACCGTAATGGTTAGCGCTATCGGTTTTACCAAAAACAGGATCGAAAATGTTGAGGTACGCCCTGGACTAACTACAAGATTAAACATTGAATTAAATTCATCTGCAGTGAATCTAAATGAGATAGTAGTGGTAAGTGAAAAACCCCCTGTTCAAAAAGATTTAACTTCAAAAATGCAAGGATTTGAAGAACATGATTTGCAGAATCTTCCACTTTCAGGTTCCATTACAAATGCAATTACAAATCAAGCAGGAATAACAACCAATATTGTAACAACACCCGTAAACTCTCAGCCGGTGTTCGGCCAATTTGCCACTCAACCAACCGACGGCCTACATTTCCGCGGGGGAAGATCAAACGAGACACTCTACTCTTTTGACGGAATAAATATTACGGATGCTCTTTGGGGCGGTTTCAATCTGGATGTTATTGGAGTAAGTTCATTACAATCAATTGAAACTTTAACAGGAACTTTTGGGCCGCAATTTGGTGAGGCGATGTCCGGGGTTGTCTCTATGCAGACTTCAGATAATGTCCCTAATAAAGTGAAAATAAATTTTACTACGTTTTCGGATGGTTTCGGAAAAATAAACGGAAGTCAAAATTCATATAATATTGACGGTTCAATCAGCCTACCTTTATTAGGATCTAAATCTGCTAGTATTTTCCTTTCCGGTAAAGACTATTCTAGTGATGGATACATTTATGGATATATTCCTCCGAATTATGTAGATAGCAGAGGATTGGATATATCAGGAACGCCCATAAAAGTCCCGATGGGATTTAAAGATAATAGATCTTTTTTCGGAAAATTAATTTGGCAAATTAGTAATCCGTTAAAAATAAGGCTGGGATATTTAAATATGTCCACACAGCAAGGATATTATAATCAATATTATAAGCATAATCCATATGGAACACCTAACAATTTTCTTAACGGCAGCCTGGGGTATCTGAAATTTACAGATGTGCTTTCAAACAGTACTTTCTACAATATCACTTTTTCACATTATCAAAGAAGATTTAAATCGGATGTTTTTGATAATCCTGCAGTATATGCAATAAGACCGGAAATTGATGGTCCGGAATTCTCTGTAACAGGTGAAAATTATGTTTACTTTAAAAGCAATTTTGAAAGGTTAGAATTTAAAGGAGATTTTGTATCTCAAATTACAAAACAGCAAAACATTACCTTGGGTTTTTCATTGGATAAAATGAAAACAACATATAACAGATCAAATCCCAACGGCGGATTTTATTCGATTGAAGACTATGATTTAAGACCATATCAATATTCGGGTTATATTAATGATAAAATGGAGTTTGATGATATAGGAATGGTTATCAACCTAGGATTAAGGTTCGATTATATCAATCCAAACAGAGAATATATTTTAGATATAACTCAACCTAACGGACAAGTTGGAAAAGTAAAGTCTATCCATTACTTCAGTCCCAGATTCGGTATAAGCTACCCGATATCCGATGCTGCTGCATTCCGGTTCGGTTATGGTTATTACTATCAATATCCCGCATTCTATGAAGTCTATCAAGGAATGAATAGAGAATACAGCGGCTATCCAGCTCCAAATGTCAGTAATATTTCAGGAGCAGTATCAAAAGGAGACCTAAAACCTGAAAAAACAATAAATTATGAAGCAGGAGTCCAAATAGCTTTAGCACCATCATTAAGTTTAGATATAACCGGATTTTACAGAAAAACATCAGATCTAATCGGTGAAGAGATTATAAGCGGATTCGTTTTTTCGGGTACAGCAGTAAAGCAACAGAATTATCCTGTATTCAGCAATATTAATTTTGCAACGGTAAAAGGAATAGAGGTTTCCCTAAGTAAAAGGTTCAGCAATTATTTTTCCGGATTTTTAAATTATACATACTCACAAGCTTTAGTAAGCAGTTCTTTAATATTTTCACAACCTCAAGATATTTCAAGGACTTTTCCTGCGGACTGGGATCAGCCTCATACAGTTGCATTCGGTGCTGTCTTTCAATTCCTTGACAAATGGGGATTCTCAATAATTGGAAGTGCAAGCAGCGGTACACCATATACGTATAATGTTTTTCAGCCGAATGCTTTAAGGGCGCCTTTCTTAAGCGATATAGATTTGATGCTCTACAAAGAATGGGATATTTTTCAAATAAACTCAAGAATTTATATTCAAATAACTAATCTATTAAACAGAAGAAATATTTACTGGGTGTATGCAGATTCAGGAATACCAGGTCAAGGTATCGACCCGGGACATTCACATGACTATTATGATGATCCGACACAATATGGCCCTGACCGGAATATACAATTTGGTATAGCATTTAATTATTAGGAATTTAAATGGTTGCTGATAGGAGATAAAAATGAAATTGAATATCAAAAAAATTTTAATAACGGCTTTTACAATACTAGTTAATTTTACAATTGTAAATGCTCAAGGTGTAAATTATATAGGCACCTCAGCAGCAAATTTTTTGAAGATAGGATTAGGAGCACGGGCAGTAGGCAGCGCCGGATCAGATATTACAACCGCACATGATGCTTCTTCATTGTACTGGAATCCCGGAACTATAAGCCGTATTAATTCTGTTAGTGCTTCATTTTCTTACCTCTACTGGTTAGTAGACACAAAACTTGGATACATATCCGCAACATTTCCGACAGAATATGGAACGGCAGGTCTGGATATTACATATTTCTCTTCCGGTGATATGGAAGTAACAACTTTAGCACAGCAAGATGGAACAGGGAGGTATTTTAATGCTTCAGACTATGCTATAGGTTTGGCTTTTGCGAAAAACTTTACAGACCGTTTCTCAGTAGGATTAAAGGTAAAATATATAAATGAATCTATATCTACTGTATCTGCAAATTCCTTTGCTTTTGATATTGGAAGTGTATTCACAACTTCTTTTTTAAATGATCTTCAGCTAGGTATAACTCTTTCGAATTTCGGCAGCCAAATACAATTTACGGGGCAGGATTTAACTGTTGATCAAACGGTTCCCGGGAGTCCGACAAATAAGGTTATCCCTGCAGATTTAGAAACCGACAGCTGGAGTTTGCCTTTGTATTTTCAAATTGGTGCAACAAGTAGAGTTGTAAAAACCGATTATTATACTGTTACTCTAAGTGCTGCAATAATTGATCAACGTGATTATACAACCAGATATAATGTGGGGGGCGAAGTAGAGATATTTAGTGCTTTAACCTTAAGAGGAGGATACCGTTTCAATAATAATGAATCGAATTTCTCAGCCGGCGCAGGTGTAAATATTAAAACGGATTTTGCAGGTTTAATCAGCGTCGACTATGCTTTTACACAGTATCAATATTTAAACTCTGTGCAGCAATTTACGTTGTCACTTAATTTCTAATTAAATTAAAAAATTTTCTTAATAAGAGAAAAAATATGAATGCTACTAAAGTAAAAACTTCGGCAACTACCGTAAGATTTGTATTTCTCTCAATGATTTTTAGTTTCTTAATTATTTTCAACGGCTGCTTGAAAAATCGTATGCCATCAGAACCTATTCCTGTTGACAGACCGCAGGTAAATAACAGTAAACCCGCTAATGCTCAGTTAATTGTACCGACCACTTCTCAAATAGAAATGTATTTTACCCAAAGAATGGATTTAAACACTATGCAGGATAGGTTTGTAGTTCAAGATATTACGGGAAGTCCGGTAACCGGAACTTTTTCAGAGAATGACACTACTGTTATTTTTACACCCTCACAACTTCTTAATAAATCGAGTGTCTATAAAATTTTATTGAAAGGAAGAGTGCGTGACATTTATGCAAATTCAATACAATATGACAACAGAGCTATTTTAGACGATACAACTGTAATACTTTCAAATTGGTTTTATACAGAAGGGATGTATTCGGATAATGGATTTAATCATATTTTCGTCCGTGACAGGTCCAAAAATAGTATTTATGTATTAACTTACCTGGATAGTATGGTTTATAAGATATCTTCGTTTTCAGTTCCATTAGATATGCTAATCCCGGGTAACGGTTCTTTTTTGTTAGTAAGTAATTCCGGGAAAAACGAATTAGATTTTGTAAATATACAAACCAATCAAGTTGAAAAAAGCATTAGCATGCCGCAAAATCCTTCATCTATAATATCTGATGATAATTATGCATATGTAGTTAGTGATTATGGTAAAGCGATCTCTAAATCGATATTTTGAATAGTTCAATTGCACAAACCTTCAAGTTAAATTTTTATCCGAGTAAAATTGCCGTTTCCTCAGATGGAAATATTCTATTTACCTTTGATCAGGTTACACTTGATTTAGTTTCAATTAATGCATCGGACGGAACAATCTTAAATAAATTGAATAAAGCTGTTGCACAATTAATATCGGGAAATATTTTATTTGATCAGGAATCTCAAAGGTTATTCATCTGTGATACAAAGGGGAATAAACTTAGCTATACAGATATGAATTTAAGTCCTTTAAATACTGCATTTACATTTCCTGCCGGAAGCAATCCCAATGATTTAACATTTGATGAAAAGTATATATATGCAGCAGCCGGCAACTCAGTATATAAATTAGACAAGCAAAATTTCACAGTGCAAAA
>CAVUOL010000076.1:0-164697 GCA_963742995.1 uncultured Ignavibacteriales bacterium | reverse complement strand
ATGGTTGGAGTTGTGGAATGGTGGAGGGATGCATGAAAGACGGTCATTGGTCATTGGTAGTCATTGGTCATTGGTAGTCATTTATGGTCATTCGTAGATGTTTGATAGAGGGAATGGAGATGGAATGGTGGAGGAAAGATTTCAAGATTACAAAATTGAATAAAGAATGAGGACGGAATGGTCATTTAATTGTTCCCGCTTCACGCTGTTACGCGGGACAGGCATTTGTGGAGAGCTGCAAATCCAGGAAATCTGATAGAGAAAACCTCCGGGGTTTTGAAAACCCCGGAGGTTTGGATTTTATTTGGAGTCTTTGAATTTATTATTGAAAAGGGTTTCGTAGGATTTTATCATTTCTTTCTGCTTTTCGAAAATCTCTTCAAGCTCCTCTACTCTTTTCTCTAATTCTCTTAAGCTTGAACCATTCTTGCCGCGTTTTCCGTAATCTTCTTCTTTCTTTAACGAGTTTAGATTTATACCGGCTTTTCGAACAATTGCCATAAATTTAGCAGACTGCTTTTTCACACCTCTTGAAACTTTAGATTCAGTTAAACCCATTTTTTTTGCAAATTCGACCTGACTACCGTATTTGTCAAGTATTGCATCCCGGAGGATTTCAGGATCAATAATGATTTTTTTCATGTTACTCTTCCTTGCATATTATTATTATAACTATTATTTTTTGTTTTGTAAGAATTTTAATAATTGTTACTTATGAAGTTATTAAATATTAATCCTAATTTCAATTATTGTACTTATTTTATAATTCAAAGGGATATAAATTTAAACCAAAATAATTGCCGGGACATTTGAAAAGAAACATTACATATTATCCGCATTTTGTTAACAGTCATAATCACTGGAAATTTAAGCTGCTGCGGTCTTTATTGGGATGGGAAGCGGAGGGTAAATTCTGGGCATTAAATAATATGATAGCCGAAAGTGAAGACTGTATACTTAAGCTGTCAAAGAAACAAATTAAGGCTTCGGTCATGAATGATCTTTCTTTTTCTTCCGAGGAGCTAGAAAGATTTATATCTATCCTTACGCATGAATGTGAGCTAATTATTAACATTGACGGAGCTATTACCACAGAAACAGTGAGGGATTCATTAAAACTGGTTTTAAAGGATCGGGATGATGCAAGAAGACGAAAGCAAAAAGAAAATAGTACGATACAGAACCCGGCAAAAATTTTTAGTATTTAAGATGAATTATTTTGTCAGAAAAATATTTTTTTATAATTTGAATTCTACGTAAAATAAATTACGTACAAATAACCAAAACAATAACTTAAAGAAAGGGAAGACGGTCATGACCATAGAACACCTCAAGGAAGATTATCCTGAACCAATAGTTGAAGTTCTATTTCCATATTTTCGTCAACTTGAGGAAACCGTTAAATTTTTTATCGAAACACCTAATGAAGAAAAGCACCTGTTCTTCGGAATGCTTGAGAATTCTTTAGATCAGCTTGAAGTAGCAACATGTGTTCATAAAGAATGTCAGGAGAGAAAATAATTCTATTTAATTGACCAGCTAAGCATATCTGAAAATAAAAAAATAAAAGCTATTGATTTGATTGTATAAAGAGCAGATAACTATGCATAATAATAATAAAAAGGAACTATTTTCAATCCAAAAGAGATGAAAATCAAGGTCATCGGAAAAATAACAATAGATATTTTTTTGATGACCTTGCGGTTTAATTAAAAAAGCTAAAAGATAAAAGGATAACGAGGAGACGTAAAATTCCAAAAGGACAAATGACAAATGACAAATAAGCTCCAATTATTAAATTCGAAATTCCAAAACGGATAAGGCAGGGTTTACCACTAAAGTAGTAAGGCATTCGGGAACACCAAATGAGGTGAGGAGACGGGAATGAAAAGACGGAGCTTCTTTGCCTATTGAATATCTGAAATATTTTTGAGGTGACGTCGAGAGGCGATTCACTATAGCCACATCTGACTTCGGCTGTTTGGTCACAGCCGTCTAATCCGAATGAACTGTTAGCTTTGAAGTAATGATGAGCCGGAGTAAAATTTCCATTCTTAAAACAGATCAACTCCGGATCTGCACCTATTGTAAAAGATGATGAAAGCATAAATAAGACTCCTAGATTGTTTATGACTAGAATTCTTATACCTAAAAATTAGAATTAATAATTATGCTGTAAACGTTTAGGGTAATTTTAAAAAAATGTAAAAAAAATTCGAAATTGATTCATACAGTAAAACGATTTTGCTATACCTGACATTTTAAAACGTAGAAATATGGGAGGAAGATTTGGCAGCACGGGTGTGGGTAATCAGGCTTATTCTCTAAAGATTTAGTTTAAAAATAAAAGAAAGTATGCAATTTAAGGATCCGGAAGATTTTGAGTAACTGATAGGATTGTGTGAAAAGAGTTCGGAATATTTTTCTAACCATTATTGGAAGAGAAAGATTTTTAAGATTATTATTGCTAATAATAATAATAAATTATACATTGATTCCAATGTATTTAGAGTTATGGGGAAAATGGGGCATTTTTTCTTCATCCAGGCCATTCTATTTATCCCTATGAGAAATTTATAAGTAATAATTAGATTAAAATTTGCATCTTTGCAGCATATTTAATGTTTATGGGAGTGTAGAGGCGGAGCTATATATAATAGTCAAAATTTATTTGCGTTTATTATATATACCTTTTTCTAATAGTCTATAGTTTAATTGTATGATTATTATGGATTTAAAAAATAATTGAAATCTAAAATTACACCATATTATATTTCATTAGTCTTTGATGCCACTTTAAAATCCTTTTGGCGAAAAAAGACTTTAAGAAATTTTCTTAACGAATGTAAAATATCAGATAATTTTTTGGCGACCTGGAACGAAGATGAATCTAAAAGAGATTTTTTATCACGACTCTTTGATGCTTTACCGCGAACTGAAAATGGAAGAGCAGCTTTAATCAAAATGGCGGATTTTTTGGTTGAGCAAAGAAGTTTTCCCGACTTACAAAATTGGGAAGATAGTGAAAAGAAAATTAAGGAAGCACATGTGACGGTTGAAAGATTAAGAAACTATCATCTAAAACAAGAAGAATCATTGCATGATCTCAAAGAACAACACTCAGCAAAAGATAGATTTGTGGAGAATCAACAAAAAGTGACGATTTTACAAAATAATATTGCAAAGTTAAATGAGAGATTAACTAAATTAGTAAATAATATTGGGACTCAAAAGGGAGGATATGATTTTCAAGATTGGTTTTATGACTTAATGGATTTTTATGAAATACCGAATAGAAGACCTTATACACATGACGGAAGACAAATAGATGGTTCTGTTACAATGTCGGGAACAACATATCTTGTTGAATTAAAATTTACTTCGAAACAGAGTGATGCAACTGATATCGATTCTTTTTATAAAAAGGTTACAACTAAAGCTGATAATACTATGGGAATTATGATCTCCATTTCTGGTTACAGCACAATCGCAATTAAGGAGGCATCAGGATCAAGAACCCCTTTGCTATTATTAGAT
Source organism: uncultured Ignavibacteriales bacterium (assembly GCA_963742995.1). GTDB lineage: Bacteria > Bacteroidota > Ignavibacteria > Ignavibacteriales > Ignavibacteriaceae > CAVQBP01. Next base: position 161,160 of record CAVUOL010000076.1, on the reverse strand, counting down.
CACGGTCATATATATCTGGCACTAAGTGGAGTAATGAGTTTTACGGAAATTATTGATAGAGTAAGAAGACATGCTTCACAAACAGGTGAAGCTTTTCTTAATGTAAAAGATTTTAATACGTAATACCTTATATTGATTAGAACCAATCTAGCCAATCATTGGAGAACTTTAAATGGTTCTTGAAATTGATTTAAGAACGAAAGTAGGTGAAAGGAATAAGAGGAATTCATTTATCAGATTTTGGAATAGATGAAAGGAACCTTTCAGGAAATATTATATCATTTTCTGGAAGAATATCCAGAAATTGGTATTTGTTTAGAAATCAATCCGAATTCACCTCAACGTGATGAACTTGTTGGTAATATTAAAAAAATAAAGGAAGAAAATTCTGAGTGGGAAGTTTATAATACGGATTTACCTAAAAGTCAGCCAGGAATTTGGGTTCATAAATCACATACAGAATTTTTAACACAACCTAATCATATTAAATCGATAGAATCGTTTTTTGTTAAACTTTTAAAGAAATTATTATATTTCAAGAAAAAATACTCATTACTAAATTTTTAATAAAACCGTAATAACATTGGAGTCTATATGTCAAAGAGTAAGTACCTTGAGACGTGTAAAATAATAAAGGATGGTCAAGATGAAAATTCACAATACGAAAAAGAAAGTCGAAAATTCATTGAAAAACTTTGTCAGATAATTAAAGAAGATTGGGAAATACCGAATAACAATTATTCAGTAATTTCGGTAAATCAGGAAAAGTATGATGTTATTTTAGAACAAAAAGATATGTTTCTGGCATCAGATACTTATTGGCACTTTGGTATTAAAATCGAATTTTATGATGAAAATATAGAAATGAGACCAATTAAAAGTATATTCCACTTCAGATTTAAGAAAATCAAAGAAGCATATCTAGTCAAAATTACAGATGAAGATAAAGGATTTGAGGTTGAATATAATAACGATGGAAATTATCATGAATACTCGAAATACCTATTCAATTTTCTTTCCGCAGATTTTAAAAATAGCTTAGAAGATTTTTTATTAAACAAGAATAAAGAACTTAAAATAGGATTTAACGTTATAAGGGATTGATGGTGAAGGACACACTTATGCTCAGACTTTACATCAATTATTCTATAAGAAAAATCCCAACTTTTTGAAATCAGATTTAATTAGTGAATTACAATTTAAACCGCATACAAAATTTAAATTTGCGGATATTGAAGAAAGACAGAAACTTGTTCAACGTATTTGTGAACAGTTATGGTCTATTGATTATTATAAAATATAAATAAGGTCGCTGTTTAAGTACAGATAAAATAGCACAGAACAAGCTGCACAAGCTAGCAGCGTATTCGCAATCGACAATTTAGAAATTTTATAGTTGGTCATTCCGTTTTCGGCTAACTTATTCAAAAGTAGTCTTGCTAAATTAATTCACTTGCCTTCAGTGCGTATTGAGAAATTTACGCACCTTCGGCTAACTCATCGGCAGTTGTTTTTTTAAGCGGCAATCTTGTTTTGGGCTGCGGCTTACTTGCTTTGAAAAAAGAGAAAAATTAACCATTCTTTGAAAAATTTAATTTTTGATATAAAGGCATAAACAAGATTAGGCATCAGAAAAATATCATGTGGTATGAAGAACTTGAAAAAGATCAATCATGGAGTTCACTTTGGTATGGGTATATTCGTTGCACTTGTGGAGGTATTCATAAATTTAAAGAAAATTGTCCTGTATGTGGGGAACCAATACCTAGTTTAGAGTCGACCGTGTTTCATGATTCTAACGGTCAGCAATTTAAAGTCCTGCCTGCATATATGGGTGCGGAAGGACGTTATGAAGATTATATATATCTCCAAATGCTTGAACGTGAATGGATGAGACCCGTTACGGATGAAGATCTATTCCTTTCCATCTCTGAAACCAGTCCACCTTCTGCAAAAGCAATTGTGGTACTAATTTTCTGGACATATTTTGAGACAAGAATCGAAAGAATTTTTAGAGAGGTGACGAAATCACTTCCAAAGGGTGTATTAGAAGATTTACTTCATCGATATTCGTCTATTGGATATCGTTTAGAAAAATTATATAAAATTTTGTTTTCAAAAACTTATTGGGCAGATCTACAGGATCTTGGATATACTGAAGTCGCAAATTTGTTACAACAAGTACATAAAAGACGAAATGAGTTTTCACACGGACATCCCGAGGCAATAGATGACCTGCTTGTAAAAGATTTAATCGGAGGGTTAAAAGATGAGCATGAGAGTTGGATTGCGGTATTTAATAAACGGCTTAGTCAGGCTAATAATTCAAGTTCTTGAAATACAATTATTTGCCGCCTAACAAAAGCATTTTGGTTCAGAGCAATGCCACACACGCATTTTAGTGGAATGGATAATATTTTATATCGATCAAACAATATTAATCTCCCGTTGAACGCATTCGGCATCTATCTACTCTTTCGGATTTTGCGGGACGGTTTTAGGGATTTTCAAAGTAGATGATCCGCATAAAGTTTCTAGCTTAAATTATGTGGTGGTGCACTATGGAATATTTGCTTCTCTCAATCCTACACACCCTGGTAAGCTAATAGAATTTTGTAAAAATAAGTTAATAAAGATTTTAATTTTCAATATATTGTAACATTAAATCAGCATGATAACTTACACGAAGAAATTCTTTAACGATCAGTTCTTAATATTCATTCTTCAAGTATGTTATTGTGTGCAAAATTTTAACTTATCTTAACATAAAATTGCAAATGTCTGAAGAACACAAAAAACAGCTCGAACAACAACTTTGGAATATCGCTAATACCCTACGCGGGAAAATGAACGCCGATGAATTTCGTGACTACATTCTTGGATTCATTTTCTATAAGTATCTTTCAGAAAAAATGGAGATTTATGCAAACTCCATTCTTAAAGCTGATAAGATTACTTATAAAGAAATCAAAGAAAAATCAAATGAAGGTAAGCACTACATCGAGGTTATTAGAGAAGAAGCGCTCGGAAAACTTGGCTACTTCTTAAAACCTTCTGAACTATTTAGTGAAGTTGCAAAACGTGGGAATGGTAACGGTGACAAAGAAAGTAATTTCATTATTGAAGACCTTGAAAAAATTCTTACTAACATCCAGCTAAGTACAATGGGTACGGAAAGCGAAGAGGATTTTGACAATCTCTTTGAAGATATGGACCTCAACAGCACTAAGCTTGGCAAAACACCCGAAGCAAGAAATGAAATTATTTCAAAAGTTCTTTCCCATCTCGATAAAATTGATTTCCAGCTTCAGCATACTGAGCTTGATGTGCTTGGCGATGCGTATGAATACCTTATTGCTCAGTTTGCAAGTGGCGCAGGTAAAAAAGCCGGCGAGTTTTATACGCCTCAGGAAGTGAGCATTGTTCTATCTAAAATTGTAACAACAGGTAAAATTAAACTTAAATCTGTATATGATCCCACATGCGGTTCCGGTTCTTTACTACTACGTGTGGCAAAAGAAGTTAAAACCGTAAGTAATTTTTATGGACAGGAACTTAACCGAACCACTTACAACCTTGCACGTATGAATATGATTTTGCATGGTATACATTTCCGAAAATTTGACATTAAACAGGAGGACACTCTAGAACATCCGCAGCATATTGATATGCAGTTTGAAGCTATTGTTGCTAATCCACCTTTCTCAGCACAATGGAGTGCAAGTCCATTATTTATGAGTGATGACCGATTTAGTCAGTACGGTAAACTTGCACCTTCAAGTAAAGCTGATTTTGCTTTTGTGCAACATATGATATTTCATCTTGCTGAAAATGGAATTATGGCAATTGTGTTACCACATGGTGCTTTGTTTAGAGGTGGTGCAGAGCAGCATATCCGCAAGTACTTGATTGAAACAAAAAATTATCTTGATGCTGTTATTGGTCTACCTTCAAATATTTTTTATGGCACAGGTATTCCTACTTGTATTATGGTTTTCAAAAAATGTCGTGAAAATCCTGAAGACATTTTATTTATTGATTCCAGCAATTATTACGAAAAAGTAAAAAATCAAAATATTTTACGTGAAGAACATATTGAAAAAATAATTTCCACTTTTAGAAACAGAACAGAATTAAAAAATTATAGCAAGAAAGCAAAACTAATAGACGTTGCAGAAAATGATTACAATCTTAATATCCCTCGCTATGTGGATACTTTTGAAGCAGATATTGATATTGACATTGAAGCTGTAGCCGAAGAAATAAAAGAATTGGATGAATACATAAAATCAACTAATAAAACTATTGCAAAATTCTGCAAGGAACTTAAAATCTCAACTCCATTTTAATGGTGAAAAAGGAAATGAACATACCAAAATTGCGATTTCCTAAATTCAGAAAAAGTTGGGATAAGGAAAAGATGAGCGATATATATTCGTTCAAAGTGACTAACTCTTTTTCAAGAGAAAACTTAAACTATGAAGATGGGACAGTAAAGAATATTCATTATGGAGATATTCATACAAAATTTCAAACACTTTTTGATATTACAAAAGAAAATGTTCCTTTTATAAATCAAGATGTTTCAATTGAGAGAATATCTGAAGATAATTATTGTAAAAAAGGCGACTTGGTACTTGCAGATGCTTCAGAAGATTTGAATGATGTTGGAAAGTCTATTGAAATTGTAAATCTGAATAATGAAAAGTTATTATCCGGATTACACACCATTTTAGCACGCCCAACTTTTAGAAAAATGAGTGTTGGCTTTGGAGGTTTTTTATTTGAAATCAAACAAGGTTAGAACTCAAATACAAAGAGAATCACAGGGAACTAAAGTATTAAGCATATCAGCAGCACGGCTTGCAAATATTTCTCTAATAATTCCCCAAAAGAGAGAACAACAGAAAATATCAGCATTCTTTTCATCCGTTGATGATAAACTCCAATCACTCAAAAAGAAAAAAAATCTTTTTGAACAATACAGAAAAGGCGTAATGCAAAAAATCTTTTCACTTAATCTTAGGTTCAAGGATGACAATAATAATGATTTTCCTATTTGGCAACCCAAAACCTTAGGAGAAATTACTTATAAAGCTGAAAAACGAAATAGTTTAAAGGAAGTGTTGCCAATTTTCTCAATAAATAATTCTTATGGATTTATTCCGCAATCTGAACAATTTGAAGGAATAGATAGTAATGAAAGAGGATACGATATTAGCCTATATAAAATAGTGGATCGAAATACTTTTATTTACAATCCGGCAAGAATTAATGTTGGTTCAATCGGTTATAGTGATGTCTCTGGTAGAGTCCTGGTTAGTTCTTTATACGTTTGTTTCAAAACAACGGAAATGATTAATGATCTATTCTTTAATTATTTCCTAAAAACACGACACTTTAAAAACTCTGTGTTAAAATATGGTGAGGGTGGTGTAAGGATTTATTTGTTTTATGAAAATTTTTCAGAAATAAATATTCTAGTCCCTTCCATCCCTGAACAAAATAAAATCTCAACGTTTCTCTCATCAATCGATGATAAAATAAACAATATCCAGACTCAAATAGAAAAAACAACACTTTATAAAAAAAGTTTACTGCAAAAGATGTTTTGTTAAGCGATGAAAAAGACTAAAGAAATGTTAAAACAATTGGAAAGTCAATACATCAATATTGATTACTACTATATTCTAGTTGATAAAATAGAAGAAAATGTAAATTCTAACCCCGATATATCCATTGAAAGTTGTAAATCACTTTTGGAAGGAATATCGAAGTTCATTTGGAGACAAATCGATTCAAATTACGATCCAGAAATTGCTGATCAGATGGAGTTTCAACCATTGGTTAGGCAGGCAGTAAACAAGCTGGGCGATTTAAACGAGGATATTGAAGTAGATTTTGTGAATAAGGTAAATAAATTAATCGTTTCAATTGGGGAAGTAAGAAACAAACGAGGCGATATATCTCATGGTAAACTTTCTCCGAAAGAATACTTTAGTGATGCTCATTTTTCTAACTTGATTATGAGTATAACCGACAATATGCTTTATTATATATTACATTGCTTTTCAAAAGTAACCCCTGTAAAAGAGATAAAATATGAAGATAATACTGATTTCAATTCAAAATTAGATACGGAAAATTCTTTCGGATTATTAAGCTATAGTAAAGCTTTATTTAATCAGGATATTGAAGCTTATAAGCAAGAACTATTAGCTTATCAAGATTCTTTAGAAAAAGAAGAAAATAATGGCTAAACAATCAGAGCAAATATTAGAAGAACAACTTATTTCTCAATTACAAAAGCTGGGATATTCATATCTTTTAATCAATAGCGAAAAGGATCTTATTGACCAATCTTAAAGCACAATTAGAAAAACATAATAACACTAAATTTTCAGATAAAGAATTTGAAAAAGTTCTAAATATCCTCAGCAAAGGTTCTGTCTTTGAAAAAGCCAAAACTCTTCGAGAAAAACAGCAAATAGTTAATGAGAATGGTAGATAATCTCTATTTTGAATTCATCAATACAGAGCATTGGTGTCAAAATCAATTTCAGGTTACACATCAAGTAACAATAGAAGGCAAATATAAAAATCGGTATGATGTTACAATACTTATTAACGGTTTACCATTAGTACAAATAGAACTTAAACGCCGCGGGCTTGAACTTAAAGAAGCTTTCAATCAGGTTAATCGCTATCAGCGTCATTCATTTGGTTATAACTCTGCCCTCTTCCAGTACATTCAGATTTTTGTAATCAGCAACGGTGTTAATACTAAATACTATGCAAACAATCGTAACCAATCTTTCAAACAAACTTTTTTCTGGACAGACAAAGACAACAAACGTCTTACAAATATTCTTAATGGTTTCGCCAATGAATTCCTTGAGCCTTGCCATCTTAGTAAAATGATATGCAAGTACATTGTTCTCAATGAAACTTACAAAATTCCTATGGTGCTTCGCCCATATCAATACTATGCTGTTGAAGCTCTAATCGATCGTGTAAAAAACAGCAATAAAAATGGTTATATTTGGCACACAACCGGTTCGGGTAAAACTCTAACTTCATTCAAAGCCAGCCAGATATTAACAAAATTATCTAATATCAAAAAAGTTGTATTTGTTGTTGACAGAAAAGATCTGGATTACCAGACTATTAAGGAATTTGACAGCTTCAAAAAAGATTGTGTTGATAGCACAGATAACACAAAGCAATTAGTAAATCAATTTGATGATGATGATACAAAACTTATTGTAACAACAATACAAAAATTAAATACTGCAATAAGTAAAAAGTATCACTTCGCAAAAATGTCAAAACTTAAAGATGAAAAAATTATTTTTATCTTTGATGAATGCCACCGTTCGCAATTTGGTGAAACTCATAAGAAAATCAAATCCTTCTTTAATAATATTCAAATGTTTGGTTTTACCGGCACTCCTATCTTTGCTGATAATGCGATAAGGAATGAAAGAGGCAAACGTACTACAAAAGAATTATTTGATGAATGTTTACACAAGTATGTAATAACCGATGCTATCAGAGATGAAAATGTTTTAAAATTCTCTGTTGAGTATGTTGGACGATACAAGAGAAAAGAAACTGCAACCGAAATTGATATTGAAGTTGAAGATATTGATAAAAAAGAGTTGATGGAATCACCTAAACGACTTGAAAAAATCGCGGATTATATTCTTGCTCATCATAATCGTAAAACACATAACCGGGAATATACTGCAATGTTCTGTGTTAGCAGTATAGAAACACTTATTAAGTATTATGAAATATTCAAAGCAAGAAAAGCTGAAGGTAAACACGATCTTAGAATTGCTACAATTTTTAGTTATGTAGCAAATGAAGATGATGCCGATGCAAATGGATTTCTTCCGGAAGAACTATCAGTAGCCGCAGAACCAAAAGTACTTTATGGTTTAAATGCTCACAGTCGCGATAAACTCGATGAGTACATTGCAGACTATAATCAAATGTTCCAGACTCAGTTTCTCTACAAAAGACAGTGAATCATTCTACAATTATTACAATGACATTTCAAAAAAAATTAAGGATCGTGAAAGACAACCGGAAAATCCAGCTAATCGAATAGATATTCTTTTAGTTGTAAATATGTTCTTAACCGGTTTTGATGCAAAAAAACTAAATACCATTTACGTTGATAAAAACTTAAGGTATCACGGACTTGTTCAAGCTTACTCAAGAACAAATCGCATTATCAACGAACAAAAATCTCAAGGCAATATTGTTGTATTCCGTAACCTTAAAAAAGCCACAGATGAAGCAATAACTTTCTTTAGCAATAAAGATGCTATTGAAGTTATTATAATGAAGCCGTATGAAGATTATGTTAAGAAATTTAATGATGCTTTTGTAGAGTTACTTCAAAATAGCACCAACCGTAAATAGTGTAGATTCTCTCAAAGATGAAGAAGCTGAATTGGACTTTATCAAAGCTTTCAGAGAATTGATGCGTATAAAAAACATTCTCACTGCTTTTTCAGATTTCAAATGGATTGATCTATCAATGCAGGAGCAGCAGTTTGAAGATTATAAAAGTAAATACCTTGATTTTTACGATAAAGTAAAAAGTGATCATCAAAAAGAAAAAGTCTCTATTCTCGAAGATGTTGATTTTGAATTAGAACTTATACACCGCGATGAAATAAATGTTTACTACATTATTCAATTGCTTATAAAATTAAAATCCAAAGTACAGTCAGAAGTTAGCCAGGCAGAAAAAGAAATCTTCAACTTACTTAATACAGAAGCACATTTAAGAAGTAAACGAGAACTAATAGAAAAATTCATCCAGGAAAACTTACCTGTACTTGATGAATCAGATGATATAATAGAAGCCTTCGATAAATACTGGAGTGAAGAACAACAAAAAGCATTTGAGCAAATTGTAAAAGAAGAAAATCTTTCCCCACATAGAACACAATCATTGATTGAAGAATATTTGTATGCAGAACGAGAACCGTTACGCGATGAAATACTTGATTTACTTGAAGGCAATACACCTTCAGTATTAGAACGCAAAAAAGTCGGAGATAGAATCCTCAGCAAAATCCTCTCCTTCGTCGATAAGTTTATAAATGGAATGGCAGGCATTTAAGTTTACTCTCAATCAAAAGTAGTGATAATTCTTTCATTTGGAAATTAACAATTTCTTGTAGAAGCAACAATTTGTAATAGTCTCAAACGAAGTGCTTATAAATTAATTTTTAGTCAATTCTTCTTCAAAATGCTCGTCTTTTATGTTCCAAGCTGTAATAATAGTAAAAGTACAAAGTCTTAAAATAATATTGGAAAAATTTAACCCTCTTTAAATTGTTTCTTAACACCGGTTATATTAATTCTATATCTCACCATATCAAGACTTGCACCAAAGTGTTCAGAAAGTTCGCTGTTGTCTAATCCTTTATATAACATATGCACTAAAGCGTTTCGTGGAATTTGTAAGCATCCTCCGAGCCAATTTGCTTCTTCCTCTTGTTCAGTATTATAATCTCGCAAAGGGAATGGAAAATCAGTTCTTAATTTTATCTTCTCCATTTTATGTTCACAAATTATATGAGAAATCTCGTGCATTAAATCACTTTCCTGCCTTTTGCCTGAATGTGTTGGATTGCTTATAATTATGAATGAATCAGAATGATTTTTTATTGTTATTGCAGACCAGCTATTGTAATCATGATTTAATAAGATTGAAGCATCATTGCTTGTTAAACCAGGTATTTCTCTCGGTGTGATTATATCTATCTCTAAATAATTAGCTAATTCTCTCGCTGATAATAAATCATAATATTTTTTCCCGAGTAGTTTTCTATATTCTATAGCTTTTCTATCTGCCCAACTTTTAAACCCTCTTTTCAACGTTTTTTCCTATCAACTCTATAAGCTAGTTCAATCATATTAATTAAAGAATTTGCAGTCTCTGGTTTTAAGTTCTTGTCAGCCCTCAAATGTGCTATTATTTCTTTTTCAGCTTTAGCACTAGATTGATTTTGAGAATATTTAAATTTATCTGGTGAAACTTCAAGCCAATCACAAAGTTTAATGAATGTTTCAACATCTGGCAATTTTCCTTTTTCAATCCTTGATAAAGTTGATGCACTTATATCACCAATTTCAGATGCTGTTTCTCTCAATCCCTTGCTATTTCTCTTAGATTTGACCATTTCCCCCAGTTTTTGAGTGTCTATTGTTTTACTCATACTGTATACCCTTTTTTTGTTTCATTCAATATACACAATTTTTACTTGCGATACACAGTAAAATTGCGTATCATTAATGAAACATTATTATTTTTTATGAAACACGTAATTTTATAAACAAGGAGTTCAAAATGAGTAGAAAAACACATCACGTTGTCCACAACCCTAATGGCGGTTGGGATGTTAAAAAAGGTGGCTCTGAAAGAGCATCATACCATTCTGATAATAAAGCCGATGCATTGAATACTGGAAGAAAAATCAGTCAGAATCAAAAGACAGAATTTATTATTCACAATAAAAACGGTAGGATTTCTCAATCTGATAGTCACGGCAATGATCCAAATCCACCTAAAGATAAAAATTAATTATTAACAAATTTATAAGGAAATATAAACGATGGACACTAATATGAAAACATAGAAATAATTGAAATTGAAATTTATCGCAAGAGAAGGTAAAGAGGTTCCTAAAAAGAAGAAATATAAAATCCGTGTAGATAAAGAAAAATTTACTATTGAAAATGAAACTATATCCGGGTTGGAAATTCTTAACTTAGTTAATAAACCAGCCGAATCATATTATCTCTATCAGCATTTTCATAAAGGTCAAACTAAACTTATTAAACCTTAAGATATTGTTGATCTTACGGCACCTGGCGTAGAACGTTTTTCAACAATGAAAATTGAAAACACTGAAGGATGACTTAAATGAGACGTATGTTCGAATTACCTGAAATCTGATCGGGATTTCTTAGATTCAAGAAATAAAGATTGGGAAACAGTGAAAGAAGGCAATACTCGCTGGGTTATAATTAAATCATTTGATATACCAATTGGCTATAATAATTCTGTAACAGATGTTGCACTACGAATTAATGATTCATATCCTGATGTTCAAATTGATATGGCTTATTTTAATCCCTTTTTGACAAGAATTGATGGAAAAGTCATAAGGCAGTTATCAATTCTTAAAATCGATGGAAAAGATTGGCAACAGTGGTCAAGACATAGACTTAATGCTAATGATTGGCAAATAGATGTTGATAATATAGAAAGACATTTATTATTTGTTACTGCATTTCTTGAAAATGAGTTAAAAAAAAGATGAAATATTCTCTAAGAATTTCTGGCAAACATTACAATATTATTCGTGATCATCTTTTCCCGGGGGATGGTCTTGAAGCTATTGCTTTTGCAATTTGCGGTCGGCATAAAACTGATAAAGTTGATGTGTTAATGGTATCATAAGATTGTACTCGTCCCACACCAAGTATGTAAACGAAGCTCTCTTAATGTAACTTGGCCAACTGAATATTCTTACCCCTTATCTTGACGAAGTTAAGAAAAAACATCAGGCAATTGTTAAATTTCATTCACACCCTACCGGATATGAAAATTTTTCTGACTATGATGATCTTTCTGACTTAGAAACTTTTAGAGATATATCATCTTGGATAGATGATGATAATTCTCACGCTAGTGTTATTATGTTGCCAGATGGACGGATGTTTGGTAGAATAATTAAAGGTTGGCAGAGAATTCCTATTACAACTATTTCAGTCGCGGGTAACGATATTAACTTTTGGCAATCAACCATCTGAATGCTCTGAAATTAATCACATTTTTGATTCTCAACTTCAACTTTTTGGTAAAGGTACTACTGAGAAATTATCTAAACTTAAAATCGGTATAGTAGGTTGTTCTGGAACTGGAAGTATTGTTTTGGAGCAATTAGCGCGTTTAGGGGTTAAAGAAATAGTACTTGTAGATCATGATAAAATTGAAGATAGAAATCTTAACAGAATAACAAATTCAAAGAAGAATGACATAGGCAAACCAAAAGTTGACATTCTCGCTAATGCAATAGAATCCATTGGGCTTGGAACTGAAATTTTACCTTTATCAATCAATATTTTTGATCCTCAAGCAGTAATGTACAATTGCAGAATGTGATATAATTTTTGGTTGTGTTGATACTGCAGAAGGAAGACAAATTTTAAATAGAATTTCTACATTTTATGTAATTCCATATTTTGATGTTGGGATTCATCTTGAAGTCGGATGGGAAAGGAGGAATAAGTGAAGCTAGTGGAGTAGTTCATTATATACAACCCGGTGGTTCAAGTCTTTTAAGTAGAAAAGCAATTACTCGTGAACGTATTCGTGCTGAAAATTTATATAGAACAGATCCAGAAGCCTATGCCAGATCAATTTAAAGCTGGTTATATTGAAGGTGTTAACGAACAATCCCCAGCTGTAATTAGTCTAAACTCAACAATTTCAAGTCTTGCTGTAGATGAGTTTCTTTCAAGGATTCATCCGTTTCGTTCTTGTTATTCAAGTGATGCCGCAGTAATTAGATTGAATTTTATGGAGACAATGATAGTTAAAGAAGAAGAAGGTGAGCCTTGCAAAAATTTAGTCCCGTATGTAGGCAGAGGCACTATTAATCCATTACTAAATATGCCATCATTAAGTATGTGAGAAAAATATGAACTTATTTTATTGGTTTCGTAAACTCTATTGTCAACTTACAAATCAAGAAATTCCTAAAGCAACTATAATTGTTATTGAAGAACCAGAAAAACTTCAATCGGGTTTTATATATTTAATAGGTAATCCAGGTTATCTTTGGCTAGCAGAAATGCTATGCCCTTGTGGTTGCGGATCAATAATTAAACTAAACCTACTTTCAGAAGTTCATCCTTGTTGGAATTTCAAGCAACATTTAGACTCAACCATTTCTTTATATCCATCAGTAGATAGAATATATGGTTGTAAAAGTCATTTTTGGGTTCAGAAAGGCATTATAAAATGGGCAAATGTTAAGGTTCATTAATCTTTATACTCGAAAAAATGATAAGTCTAGATTTATACCATGTGTCATAATTACTCCAGAATACGGTAGAGTCTTGCCAATTGGAGAAAAAGAAATAATCTATCAATAATTTTTCTTTCTTTTTTCAATTGTATGATCATTCCTCGGTAATCCTAAGTAAAAGAAAATTTTTCTTGACTATTTGAGATGAAAAAAGTTAATTTGCTAATGAACAATGAGGGATTTAGGGAGAGGAAAAATGAACCGAAAACAAAATATCTTAAATTTCACTAAAGCAATTAAAAATGTCATCTCTAAATTTCAATCAAATCCTTTCTATTTTTTTTATGAAGAGGATGTCAAATTATATCTTTATTCACAGTTATTGAATTTATTCGATGAAGAAGAATTCCCAATAAGAAAAGATTTTGCTATTTCTTTTGGAATTGATAAAATTAAATCGACACCGATAAAAGCAGAATACCCTCACAGAAGTGGTGAAATAAGCAAATACGACATATCTCTAATCGAAGCAATAGGCGAGAATCATTACGAGATGCCTAGTTCAATTGCTGTTGAATTGAAATTAGGGTCTGTTAAACATGATTGTTGGTCTGGATTTGTAGATGATTTAAGAAAATTGTTGATGTTTAAAATGATTTCTAATTTAGAGAACAAACTTGGAATTGCAATATATTTTTATCAATCTGCATTCAAAGAGGATGAAATTAAAAAATGGTTAAAAGACTTTTCTTATGATTTTACTTTGATAAGTATTGATGAATTCACAATGTTTGACGATGAAATTTCTGCTTTAATTGTTACTTCTGAGAGCAAAATATTCAGTTTAAGAGATATATCTTTGGAAAAATCCTATAGAATATTTAGTGACTAAGAATATCTTTAAACGAAGAGAATTGTTCCATTTTTTATGAATGAATTTAAATGACTCATAGACAATGTGAAATTGCTGCGGAAGCATATGTAGCCTCACTTTTAGCTCAATCAGGATATGATGTCTCTGGTTCAATATGGAGCTAATCAGCCGCATTATGATTTAGTTGCTAATAAAGGAGATACATTCTTACCCATATCGGTTAAAGGAAGTCAAGATGGAGGCTGGGCATTAGCTGTGAAATACAAAAATGAAGATGTGAGTTATCATGAAGCCATAGAAGCTTGGTTACATGCTCAAAGAGACGATGTAATTTTTGTTTTTGTACAATTTAGAAGATGTATTTCTGGGAGATCCACCAAGAGTATACATTGCAAAACCTGAAGAAATTGCAGAGCATATGAAAACTCAATGTCATGGAAGAGGACATGGTTCTCTGCATGAGGATTATAGAAATATTAGACCACGCTCTCAATATGATCATAAAATTCCACACGGATGGAAGTTTTCACAAGAAAAAATAGATTTAATTCAAAATCAAAATGTCTAATGTTGTTCTAAATCTTTTTTTAAGATGTAGAAATGTCACTTATAAAATGTACCGAGTGTAATAATAATGTCTCAAGTTTGGCTAAAACTTGTCCACATTGTGGAGTACCAATATCAGATGAATCATATTTAAAGGAGAATTCTGAAACAACAACAATTCAACTAACAAGTAAAAATTTAAAAATTCAAGAGTTGATATCTTGGATTGTTATCTTTGTTGGAACCTCAATGGCAATATTAAGCTGCGATTCAACAGATGCAGAAACAGTATTTAATATTAGCTTTTTTGTTATACTTATTGGAGTTGCAGGTCTGATGATTACGAGATTTCAAGTATGGTGGTATCACAAATAAGTGGTAAAATTTATTTAACTTTTTTTGGCTTAAAGCATATGTCGTCTAAAGAGAACCAAATAGTTTCCAATGAAGAACTCATAGTTTCAAATATGCTTGAGATCCAGGCAATTATCCGCATACTGGAACGCAAAGGGATAACTGATCAAGATGAAATATTGGAAGAGATTAAGAAACTGAAGGAAATGGAGGAGAAGATTAGGAAGGGGCAGAGGGAGAATTAGAAAATTGTCTTACAATTGCAACTGGAGATGCAATGAAAATGATTACTCTTCTTTTAATTTTATGTTCATCATATTTAATCTTTCCCCAACATAAATATACTGATTCATTAGGCCTTTCAACAATCGATGAATTAGCATATAGTACTGTTCGGATGGATGTAGATGGGAATTCTGGAACAAGTTTCTTTTACATTTATGATTTCAAAGATTCAACTAGTGCAGTTGTCTTAGTGACTAATAAGCACGTTATAAAAGATGGGAAAGTTGGAACCTTCTATCTAACCAAAAGAAATGCTGATGGCTCTCCTAACAATAAATCTCATATCCCTGTAGTGCTTGACAATTTTGAAAAAAGATGGATCCAAAATCCTGATCCGAAAGCGGATTTAGCCATTATGATTGCTACTCCTTTATTGGTAGCGGCTCATCAGAAAGGAACACCTGTTTTCTTTATTTCACTTGATAAAAATCTTATTCCATCAGAGAAAACATTAAAGAATTTAACCACTGCAGAAGACGTTATCATGGTAGGATATCCGGTCGGGGTATGGGATGAAGTTAATAATTTACCGATATTTAGAAGAGGAATTTCAGCTACTCATCCTGCAATTGACTACGATGGGCGAAAAGAATTCTTAATAGACTGTGCGAGTTACCCTGGTTCAAGTGGTTCACCTGTTTTCTTGATTAATCTGGGAAGTTACTTTGATAAAAATAAAGGTCTTATGATGGGGTATAGGTTTAACTTACTAGGAGTTTTATATGCCGGTATTGAATACTTTCCTTCAAAGGGGAGACTGGAAATTATAAACATACCTTCAAAAAGAGATACCGTTTATATTCCTAACATTCCAACTAATTTAGGAGTTGTATTAAAATCTGAAAGGCTTTTGGATTTTGAACCTATTCTGGAGAAAATGTTACATAAAAAGATTAATTGACAAATATGAAACATCTTTTAGATAAACTCTTAATCAAGCTCCACGTTAAAAACGATCATGGCGGTTTTGTTTATACCTCCTCTTTCTCGTTATCATCTTCATTGTAGGGTTTATAAACAATTACTATTTGCATATCGGAGGGTAAATGAGTTACAAAGATAAATGGAAAATTCTGAATCCAATAGGAGAACCAGGTGGTCAAGGAACTGTGTATAGAGTCATTCCTCTAAAAGAATACAATTCCATTATTTCAAAATTGAGCCAATCTATTAGAAATTTATCCGAAGTGAATGTTCATGAACCAATATATAAAAAATCCGCTGAAGAACTTTATGACAAAATTATTGACATAATAAAAATTGAAAAACCTGAGAACCAAGGTGCTTTGAAGATTTTGCATGGGATTGAACAAGCTAGGGATTTTAAAAACCAGGAGGCAAGAATTTTAAGAGAAATTGAAGCAATGAAGAAAATTACACATCCAAGTCTTCTAAAGATATTGGATTATGATCCGAATGAGTATTGGTTTGTCTCTGAATATCACCCAAATAACACGATAAAGGATAACTCTGAATTATTTTTTGGGGAAGCTCTTTTTACTTTGAAAAAAATGAAACCACTTATTGAAGGTGTTTCGAAATTGCATGATGCTGGTTATATACATCGAGACATTAAACCTCAAAATATTTTCATTAGTTCAAATAATGAATTGATCTTAGGAGATTTTGGGTTGGTTTTTGGGGTAGATAAAGAAAAGACACGGATATCTAATGATTTATCAAGAGTTGGAACTGGAGAATGGTTACCTAGGTGGGCATCTAATTATGAGAAACTTGAAAATGTTAAATCTAATATTGATGTTTATGCACTTGGGAAAACTATTTGGTCAATGGTTTCAGGTAAGAGAATGCCTTTTTGGTTTTACGATGATCCACAATATGATCTAACAGTTTTGTTTCAAGAAAATAAAGAAATGAAACTAATGAATGAATTATTTTCTAAATGTATTGTTGATAAGGAAGATGATTGTATTGAGAATGCTTCAATTTTATTTAGAGAAATTAATTCAACAATAGAAAAACTCGAAAGAAAAATTGAGACTTTGGGATTTATTGAAAAAATAAAGTGTAAGATCTGCGATGAAGGTTACTATGAAGTTTTAACTAAAAATCGTAGTGATTCCATAGGTTATAATCTTGATCCCAATGGGGGGTTTTTTATTATTCGAGCTTGTGATAATTGCGGTCATACTGAATTCTTCTTCTCTCGAAATGAAAATTCTCTACCTAAAGCTTGGGAAGAGAAAAAATAAAAGAAGCTCAACTACACCCTGATTTGTTGAATTATGCAAATACACTAGGCATTGTTTTATATAGTGGTGATGATCCATCAAATGATGAGGTATTAGATAATTTTTGTAATCAAGCTTAACATGTGTCACCGCCGGTAGACTCAGCTCAGTTTTACCGGTCTAAAACTTACCACCCATTTTATCATTCCTCATTTGGTTCCTTATAAAATATTAAAAATAATCCTTTTGGTTCATTTAGATAAAAAATATGGTTAGTATAGTTGCCTTTGATAGAAACTTTCCATCGAACTGTAATAATATTTCAACATAGTTATTTTTATAGAATACGGTTATTCAGAATAGACCACTTTGTGGAAAGATGAGTGTCTTCTATGTTGGAATTTACGTGTTGTTTCTGCATGCAGAGAACCCGGTCAAACCCGAAATTGAAATGCAACCAGCATTATTGCAGTAAAGCAGAATGCCAGAGAGCAAGGAAAAGAGATTGGAAGAATAAAAGAATGCTGAGCGATGAAGGCTTTCGGGAAAAGCAAATAAAGTATATAAAGCAATGGCGAAGGGAAAAACCAGCTCACCAGTATATGAGTAGCTATCGGCAAGATCATCCTGAATATGTAGAGATGAATCGTCAGAAACAGAGGGAGCGTAATTTAGCCGGTAGAGGAAATCAAAACCAGGGAAAAGCAGAAAAGATTGTAAAAGTAGACGCGTTAATTCTAAGCCCAACAAGAACAAACACTTACCAAATGACCTCCTTCCGAAAGGATTCTTTGGGAAAGATTGTAAAAGTAGACACGTTAATGGTGCAACTCAAGCAAATACAAGCACTTAACTTACTGAACCCGGTATTTATAGGGTGATTGTAAAAGTAGACGCGATTGATTACAGGAGAGTTTTTCAATAAACTGCACACTGAAAAACATAAGGAGTAATCAAGCTATGACAGTAAAAAAAGAGCTGCTTGTACCGGAGCGGCTAAGAAAAATAGAAGGAGGTTTTGGTTTTATACCCACCAGGTTTTTAACCGGCGGTTTCTTCTTAAGTTTAAGCCAATATGAAAAGTTGATCTATTTTTTTCTTGTTTTAGTATCTGACCGTCAGGGACTTTCCTATTATAGTCAGGATAAGATATTCACACTTCTAGAACTAAGTATTGATGATTATATTGAAGCTAGAAATGGACTGATCCAAAAATCATTGATAGCATTTAACGGATTGATGTTCCAGTTATTATCCCTGCCTGATAAACCGGTAGAGACTACGGGCCCGAAAAACCTTTCCACCCGGGAAGATTTTCTTAAGTCTGACCGGTTATCAATCCGTCAGTTGTTAAATAAATCTTTAGGCGGTTAACCACATAGTGGTCCCGCTTTGCGGGATAAACTTTAGGAGTTAGAGATGAACAAAGATAAACAAGGACATATAAGATTTTTATTTAATCAGAAGAAAGAAACCATAAGTCAGATAGCCCGTCAGACAGAAGTCAGCCGTCTTACAGTAAGAAGGGTTATAAGTAATGACTATCCTAAACAGAAAATATATAGCTCCAAACTGGATCCTTATAGAGATGAGATAAAAAACATATTAAGTGAAAAACCAACCATGAGCAATGTGCTAATCCTTGAGAAATTAAAGCAGAAAGGATATACCGGCCAAAGAAGCATACTTGGAGAGTATCTTCTTTTGCTTCGAGGGAAAAAACAGCAAGAGGCATTCTTAAACCTTGAGACACTTCCGGGCCGTGAGGCTCAGGCAGATTGGGCATATTGCGGAGAGATATCGTGCGGAAGGTATAAGAGAAAATTATATATGTTCTGCATGGTTCTTTCCTACAGCAGGTATCTTTATATAGAATTTACAGTCTCTATGAATATGAGTACTTTTCTTTGCTGCCATATAAACGCATTTAATTACTTCGGAGCTATCCCCAAAAATATTTTATATGATAATCTGAAGAGTGTGGTAAAGAGCCGTTATGGAAAGAACATAACATATAACGGTCAGTTCCTGGATTTTGCCGGCTGGTATGGCTTTAACCCGAAGGTTTGTAATATAAGAGCAGGAAATGAAAAAGGAAAAGTCGAGCGGGCAATCCAGTATATCAAGAACAATTTTATAATCGGGTATCAATATGATTACCCCGACAAGTCGGGGAGTTTTGAGCATATAAAGTCACAGTCAATGATATGGCTGAATAAAACAGCCAATAAAAGAGAGCATTCTGTTACTCACAAAATCCCGTATGATTGTTTCCTCTCGGAAGAAAAAGAGCACCTTCTGCCATTAGCAGAAAGGAGTTATGATTATGCTGAGATAGAAGCAAAAACCGTAAGTAAAGACTGTCTTGTTAAATTTGAAACAAACCGCTACAGTGTCCCTTCTGAAAACGCAGGCCAGATAATAACAATTAAGGCGTATACAAGGATAATAAAGTTCTATAAGATAAGCTCTTCAGAATTGACCGCTATGCGGGATGAAATAGCCAGGCACAACAGATGTTATGATAAGCATTGTGTTATAAAGAATCCGGATCATTATAAGGAACTTCTGCAGCAAAAGAGGAAAGCACGGCAGAATAGCCAGAGGGAAATATTTATTACTCTATGCCCGGAGGCAAAGCAATATCTTGAGGGACTGAACCTGGAGTTTTCTAATCTGGATTTCCATGTAGAGAAGATATTATCGCTTGCAGAGATTTATGGTAAAACTGCTGCAGCAGGCGCCATTGCCAGGGCAAATGAATATAAGGCTTATGGATGGGAATTTATTAAAAACATACTGCTGCGTTCAAGAACCTTAAACCCGGCCGGTCTTACTAATTTACTTCAGAGAAAAGAACTGCTTGAGATAGAAATAGATGCTCACGATCTTTCATCATATGATAATGAAAATACATCGTCTGAAGATAAAGAGGATAATAGCAATGCCAAATGAAAAACTAAAAGAATCATTAAAGAAACTTCTGCTATCCGGCTCCTCCAGGCTTATCGATACACATATCAGCAAGGCAATAGAAAATAATCTTACCTATGAGGATTTTCTGAACGATTTACTTGATGAGGAAATAGCATACAGAAGAGAACACAGGATAAAAAAACTTCTAAAAGCTTCCACCATCAAAGTAATAAAGACGATAGATGAATTTGATTTTACCTTCCCGGCTAAGATAAACTCGCATCAGGTTAAATCTCTTTTTGACTTAAATTTTATCAAACAGAAAACCAATGTGATATTGCTTGGTCCTTCCGGAGTAGGCAAAACTTATATCGCCTCTGCTCTTACATATGCCGGATGTATAAATGATTACAGATGCCGTTTTACTACAGCTATGAATCTGATAAATGAACTGAACTCATCGCTTAGCGATAACTCAATGCTCAGGTGTATGAAGAAATTTATAGCACTGGATCTTCTGGTAATAGATGAGCTTGGATATCTGCCGGTTGACAAGCAGGGTACAGATCTTCTCTTCCAGATAATCAGTAACCGTTATGAGACTGGTTCTGTAGTAATCACTTCCAACAAACCATTCAAACAATGGAATGAGATATTTAATGGAGATGTATCACTGGCAAGTGCAGTAATAGACCGACTGGTACACCATTGTGAAGTAATAAAAATAGAAGGAAAAAGTTACCGTGTAAAAGATAATCGCAAATAACCGCAGTTACTTACATACTTATTGTCTTTATGAAGCTACTTGTACGATACTCTTTTTTAATAGTGCATAGGAAGGGGAATATTGTGTCATGCCGTTTTGGGGTGGTAACTTTTCAGCCGGCTAAATTGGTAATTTTTCACCGGTCGCAACAACATGCTGGTTTGCTTGGTAGAAGATTTGTGAATGAATAGAGCAAAGGACTGAAAATCCATGTGTCGGGGGTTCAATTCCCTCTCTGCCCACCTTAGGGTGCGATTTTACCGGGAATCGTACATTTTTATTTTGAAGGGGAAGCATTTCGGTAAATCGGTTATCTATCAGTTACCATAATTGAGGAAGTTTGGTAACCGTTTTTGTAACCGTTTTTTATTCAGTAATTAAAAGAACTTTAAAATGGAAATAGCCCAAAGAGAAACTTTCAGGTCGGTCAAAACCCTTAAAACTCCTTGAGCTATTATCCAAATTAAATTCTGTTATTTTCATTTGACCTGTTAAGAAAGTTTTTAAATAGTAATAGGGACACCTATAAAAATCTAAAGCCTATTTTTTCTTTTTATAGTTTTTACTTTTTTCATTAAGATAAACGAATTTTATACCGTCAATTTCAACTATATCAAAATTACCAGAATCTAATGTCTTATAAATTCTCTGTTTGGAAATATTTTTCATTTTAGCAAAATTGTTAATTGTTTTCAACTTTGTTATATCAATATTTCTTTTCATATTTTAAATTTACGAATAATATTGTCAACTGTCAACATATATATATATTAAATATGAATTTATTTGCTTCTGTAAGTAATTAATTTTAAAAGGTTTACAAAGACAGAAATATTTATTATTTATTCTTATGTTATTTGGTGTTGAAAAATTAAGGCTTCATCACAATGACTATCTGTAAACATTGCAATAAAATAGTTCCCTTAGATTCTTTATCTAAATTTGGAATGTGTAATTCCTGCGAAGATAAGTTTCAGAGAATGATTTCAATCCTTACTCAATCAACGAATATTATTAATAACACTAAAAATATAACTACACTTATTAATAGATGCCATATTGTAATAGACATTTTAGATGAATTAAAAGAGTTTGAACATCTAGATATTATACATCCCCCACCACATCAATTGATAAATGATGTAATTGAAAAAAGAAGCGGGACAATCATTGAATATTGGGAAGATTATTGTGGTAAAATGTCACAAAAGTTGACAAAATATAATTCTATTGATTTGGTTATAAAAATAATTGAGGATTTAAAAAAATTATTTAATGAATATCAAGTATATATCGCCAATAAAGAAAAATTAAAAGACGCTAAATTTTGGATTGAACACTTAATTGATATTCACATTACTGGAAAATACAATCCCCTAATAGATGAAGCCAAGGAATTTGAAAAGAATAAGGAATATGGCTCAGCTATAGTAAAATTGAACGAGGCATTAAATTATTTTGAAAAGATAAAAAACTATTTTGAAGAACAAAATCAGGATTTGGATATAGAACTCAAAGAATGGATTAAGCGGTTAAGTGTTTAAAAACTTACAAAATATTTTCGACGAAAAAAAACCCCGTCACCCATCAAAAAGAGGGGTGGGAATGATATTGGAAACCCTCACACATTACTGAATAAAAAATTAATTTCCTATTTTAATAAATAAAATTTTAGTCTTCATATGAATTTGAAGCTTTCAATATTCTTATCCACTATTTTAATTTGCACAATTTGGTTTTATTACTATGAAATCTTCGCCCAAAATAATTTTACCTTTATAAATGGAACAAAAAGTAGAAGAAATTAAAGTCTTAAAAAAATTCATTAATGAATTTGATAAAAACATTATTGTCCTTTCCTTAAATGAAGCTAAAAAAATATTTCCATATTATAATAATGAAAATCCTGATTTTATAGTTTATTATAAAGCAAATTATATTGGAATCGAATTATTTGAACTGGTATTATCTAAAAACAAAAATATTCTGATGTCTCAAGAAGAAAAAAAACTTGACATTAAAAATCTTCCGCATTTAAGGGTTATAAGAGAACAATTAGGAACAAAATTGCTTTATCAAAATGAAAGTCTTGCAGACGTTGCTGTAGAAAGAATAAATGATAAAAGAAATAAAATTAAAAATTACGTGACGGAAAGAATATGGTTACTCGGTTTTGCTAATAAGCCCTTCAATTTTAGATTATTAGATACTGAAATTGAAGATAATAATGTTGAGAATGTAATAAAGCACATTAAGTATAATATTATTCTTGATAAAAGAGTTGAGCATATATTTTTATTTCAATGTTGGGGAAACCATAAATTATTTAATGTATTATAAAAAAGTTTTATATTGAGATTAGAAATTCCATTCAAAAAACTTGACGAAAAATTTCAACGAAAAACACTCCGCATTCCACTTGGAAAAAGTGGTGGCATTGCTGCTGAAATACCGTTATAAATTATAGAATAAAAATTTATAAAGGGATTGTTGCTTTACATTTCTTTTATTACAATTTCATGGGATTCATTTAAGTTTTAAGAGTAACTCCTGCAATGGAAGTGGGAATTACTAAAAATTATGGACGTTGAAGATTTGATAAAATAATTATAAGTTGTTTCATAAATATATTTTATTTCGTCTCATTAATGCATTTTTCATCCAATGATACCAATGAAGTTTGTCAAAGGAAATGTCCACATCCCAACCAAATTTTCCATCTATTCCAAAGGCAATATCTTCTTTACTATATCTGATTACTTCAGTTTCATAAGGAAAGAGTTTTATTATACGAATATAGCATTACTTGTAATTTTTTTTTTTAGCATCTCTTATCCTCAAGAATCCATTAATTTATATCATGGCACTATTCTTATCGGTATAACAAGAAATGATACTATATGGATTGGAGTAGATAGTAAATCAGTTGGGAATAATGGAGATGTTATTAAGGTTTGTAAGATAATCAAAACTCCAGAATTTGTTTTTGCTTATTGCGGACTTTCACAAAGTAATGTAAAATCGGACAATAAGGTTACTAAAAAGATAAATATAGATAAACTACTTTATGATGCATATCATCAAGGAATTACTATGGATAAAACAATGGAAATTTTTAATAAAATCTATATTCAAATGCATGAAATTGTAGGGTCCGTTATGAATTCAGAAGCAAATTATCCAATAAATTCCGTTCTTAATGAAATAGCCTCAACAATTTTTTTTGCCCGATATGATATCAATAAGATTGAATTTATTTTTAATTATTATTTCCCAATTGTAGGAGAAAATAACCATATTGATGTAAAATTTTCTCCACATAGATGGGTTAGTGAAATAGGTGACAGGGTGAAAATCGCACCTTTCTTTCCTAATGTTGGGAAAAGAGAAACTTTTGTTATTGATACTTCTAAAGATATTCCAACAAACCTTAGAAATTTTATAAAACATCGCATAAATGTTGATAAAAAAAATCTTGGACCTCCTCTAATATTATTCAAATTAGCAAAGACGGTATTGATTGGATTGAAAAACATCAACCATGTAAATAATATTAATTTAAAATTCACTTTAAATTTGGACTGAAACATTACCAGATTTTGGTAGTGTCTCAGTTTGAATTTAAAGTGAAAGATTATACTTTTTTATTGTTCCACCTACAAAGCAAATAACATCAATGAGTATAAATAATAGTTTTTTCATAATTCAACTTAAAATTTAATTTGCCTATAAAATTTTTTTTCTCTAAATTCACAATAATTGGTTTTGCTATTTACCAGGGGTTTAGAATAAAGAGTCAAAAATCACAACTTGAATTTACAGATTTTAATAATATTGAAATAGTCTTAAATGATTACTATTATAATCATATTATTAAAAAACATGGTAGTATAATGACAACATACCATGAAAATTGGGTAGATACATTAAAAAATCCTGATTATATTGGAAACGGTAAAACTCACGAAGCATGTAATATTTACGCTCAAAAAAACAATAATAAAAGGAATTATCTGGCAAAATATTTGATTGTAGTTGTAAACGAAGGAAGACTAATCACTTCTATTCGTTTCGGTAGCAATTTAAATTTTGTAAATAATTTAAAAGAAATGCCATGAAAAAATACACAATGAAATACTTTTTTAATGAAGATGTATTATTTATTCCATTATGCGATGATAAATCTCCAGTTGGAGATGAAGATTTTCAAGAGAATGTTGTCTTGTATAAAGACACAAACGATACACAAAAAGTAGTTTCTATTGAAATATTAAATTTCTCAAATTTTAAAGAAGATAAAATAAAAATAGGTAGCGATAAAACTTTTGATTTTACTAATCTATTTAAACCAGTAAGAATGTTTCTTAGTCTTAGAGATATTATGTTTGATGACCCTGAACAATTTGAAGAAACATTGAAAATTTGGGGATTTAAAAAAGTTAGCAAAAAGAAAAAAGAATCTAATCAAAAAGATTTTATATTAGAAAAAAGTATACCTGCACTTTGTTAATTCAATAATTTAACCAAATCTTCAGTATTCCTCTTTTTTCCGTCTGAAAACTGACCCACTTTTCCGGTTGAAAATTGACCCACCCTTTTTAAGCTAAACTAAAAAGGAAGTATTAACAACGTCCCGCTTAATTATTAATTTATAATTAACATATAAACCAATCAACCATTCCTTCCTTAATAGACCCAATGACTTTTTTTACGAAAATACTCCGATAAAAACTTTATCAGGGTAATCGCCCGCTATATCTAAAAAATAATCTCCCTTTTTAGATTTATAAACCTGGTTGACAGTATCAACTACTGTAACAGTCTTACCAATATAATTTCCGGCTTCTTTGGCAGATATACCGGTAAAAATAAAATACTGGCTTTCATGTTTCTTTCCTTTCATTTTATGATTTTAAGCATTACCCCCTCTTTTTTCCCTAAGAATTTTCACTGCCTTCACATAATCTTCATGACAGTTTTCTGAAAGATACTCCACAACCTCAACAATTACACTTGCCCTATCAACTCTGGGATAACTATTGGAAAATGATTTATGTACAATTCCCCAGCTCGTATTTTCTTTTATAGATATTTCAAAACCATAGTCCTTTTTAACTTCTCCCATAAAAAAATTTCCTCTTCTGTTAAAACAAAGATAGCAAATAATTATTAAATAGTGTACATTTGTACACTACAAAAAGGAAGAGGAAAATATGAATGATTTCAAAGAAAAATATGACGATTTAATAAAAAGAGGATATTCAATCGATTTCTATGAAGAGGATAGAGATTTTCCGATAACCGGAAAATACAAAGCATATTGTGTTTCCATCAAAAAAAATGATAAGGAAGGTGTGGTGTTTGAATCTTAAAGATGAAAATCATACTCGGAGAATTGTCTAAAGCGACGAGCTCCAAAACCACGTGTAAGAAACGACTAAGAATAAACGGTTTTTTCTTTTAATATTGTTCAATGGGATTCTAAAAACGAAATTGTAATTTATTAATCTCCAAAAGCCGCGGTTTTTTAGGTTCTAATCTTTATTTATTCGAATTATTGTGTATTTTTTGTCCAGTTTATTAATTAAAAAACTGGACATTTTAGTGTATTTACATTATATATAAACTATGAAAATCACTGAATATATATCAAATTCTATAGATAGGCTGCCTAAAGGTTATATTTTCACCTATGTTGATTTTATAGATAAGGTAACAAGTATTGGAGAGAAGCGGAAATCCCGATCAATCGGGAAAGAAGCTGTCATAAAAGCTCTTAACCGTATGGCTGCTTCCGGCAAAATAACTAAGCTTTCAAAAGGCAGATACTATAAACCTGAAAAGTCTGCCTTCGGCAGGCTCCAACCGAATCGTTACCAGGTTGTAAAGGATCTGTTAGAGGAAGAAGGAAAGATAACCGGCTATCTAACCGGCTACAGCATATATAATCAGTTAGGATTAACTACACAAATAAGCAACATGATTCAAATCGGTAAAAATAATGTACGTCCGGCTATAAAAAGGGCAGGTTATAAAATTTCCTTTGTCTTGCAAAAAAACACAATAACAAAAGACAATATTCCTTTACTTCAAATTTTGGACTCAATTCGTTATATAAAAAAAATCCCTGATGCTACAATTAGTTCAACCTGTGAAAGATTATTAAGAATTGTTAAAGATTTATCCGAAAAGGAAAAAATTGTTTTGGTACGTTTGGCATTAAAATATCCAACTGCAGCAAGAGCATTACTCGGAGCTTTATTGGAAGAATTAGGAAATACTGATCTTACAGAATCTCTTTATAAATCATTAAATCCTATCACAAAATATGAAATGCCCGGTGCTGACAAAGTTCTTTCTTCAGTTGAAAAATGGAACATCAAATGAAATTTTTATGATCTGCCAGATAAGAGAAGACATAGATTCCCCAACTCGTATTTTCTTTTATTGTTATTTAAAAACCATAGTCCTTTTCCCATTATAAATCGGGGATGAAATATCTCAATAATTATTTATTTCGGAGCTGACCAAAAAGTAATTATTTTCTTAAAAATAGCACGCTGATGACGCAGATTTTAACGGATTTTCACTGTCCCGACAAAAAGTCGGGATGAAAATTACTTTTTGGTCATCCCCTTTGAATATTACTTCTATTTTATATTTTCTACAATAATATCACACATTCGGTGTTCAAAATTCCGTTAATAATTACCCGGGAAAATTGTATAGTTCAAGTAGTTTGTTAAGATATTCTTATTCAAAGGAAAAACGATATTATTTTTGGGTCACCCAGTCCAAAATAATTAAAGAATCAAAAATAAATTTAGAATTAAATAGGATTTCCAATTAATCAGATTACTTTCAAAATTAGAACCATATGTCGTCCCTAGCGGGACTTTGGTTGCTGGTTTGTATATTTTCTATAGATATTTAATCCCTAAAGGGATTAAAAATGATTTTTATCCGAATAGATATAAAACTACCATTAGCTAAAACTACATATTTGGTCGGGAAAAATAACAGCGGTAAAAGTGCTTTGGGAAAGGCACTGCAGTTTGTTAATAAAAATGTTATTGAAAACTCCCACAATACTAAAACCAATTTTCAAATTGATAAAAACACTTATCTGGAAACTTACTCTGATGTTGTATATAACCACGATGAAAACAGATCCATATTATTTGACTTTCACTTTCATTCCACATATGAAGAATATTTCACTTATTATGACAGGGATCCATTAGGAAGATTGTTCCTATATCATAAAGAAGAAAAAGATCCAATTGAACGATTGAATAGAGAAGCTGAGATAAAAGATATCTTGAATTCGATTACTATAGAACCAGTCTCATAACGGTTACTGATTATCTGGAAGAGAAGACGGGAATGATTACCTGACCAGGTTTTAATAAAACTTCTTTTTTCTTTTCTATTGGTTCAGTCTTATCGGGAAATTCCTCGACTATTGGTGCGGCTGGTTCTAAGTATTTAAGATGTTCGCAATTGTGTGCAATAACAGAACTTCTAACTTTTAGATTTAAGCTCCTACGAGTCTGCGCAAAAGCATCACTTAACTCTTTAGATCCTAAAGCGGGATGCCCGTCGGGGGGAAGCAAAAAAAAAGTTGCTTTTTCTGTTTTTATTGGATAAATTGTTCTGTATTAAATACCTGTGCCTTCTAAAATTTGCTGTTCATTAAAATCTTTATTGCTCCCATACCAATGCAATAAAAATGAAGCGATAAATAGAAGCATCAATGAAAGGGAAAGCGAGTGTTTGTAAACAGAAAGAATAATACCACCTTTTCTTACCGGCCACGGAGCATTGGGATGCTTTTTGGGCTGCTTGTCAACCTCGTCTTTACCTGAAAGCTGTTTGGATTCAGATGAACCTTTTTGCCGCAAAAAAACAGCCAACCAGACAAACAATGCCATCTGAAGGAATTCACTTTCCCAATTTTCGAATGTTGCCTCTATAAAATGTCCGCTCTTCAAATATTGCAAAATGCCAATCGTATTTTGATGGTGCTCATTTAAAAAATCATTGTACTGATGCAAACCTGTAATCACCTGCGCGATGATAGTAATAATAAACAGTGATAGAAAAGCTACGCTTAAACTGTTATTATATAAAAACGAATTTTTTAGTTTATTTGTCATACTTGATTACAGTTAATTATTTCTTCTTAACTTTTTTCGGCAACATTAAACCTTTACTTTCTTTATCCCATTCTTTTACATCCACACCTTGTTTCTCCAATTTCTTTTTATTGGCGTGAAAGAATTTTCTTTGTGCTTTTGTATGGCACGGTTTCCTTTATTTGTATATTAAGCTCTAATTAGCTCTTAGTTGGGATATCAATAATCTCTTAATTTTTTCTTTTAAGAAACATTCTATATAACAATAAAATAATTATAGCACCTATAGTTGCACCAATAAAACCTGCTGTTTCACCAGGTTCATAAATTCCTAAAAATTTACCTAGATAAGTCGCAACAAATGCTCCTGCAATTCCAAGTAGAATTGTAATTATGCAGCCGCCCGGATCTTTACCCGGCAATAATAATTTTGCAATGACTCCTGCAATTAAACCGACAATGATAGTTCCTATAATTCCCATTACTGCTCTCTTAAATTTTTGTTGATAAATTTTTCAGTTGAAATCATCTTTATTAGAATTGATTTCTTTTTCTTTTTGAGCTTACTTAAACACTTAAACTAATTTTAGTTTCCAATACGGATCGCACCTATGGAATGCACCGATTTTACAATCTGATAAATGTAATAAATCAGTGCAGCACAAAGAGCCGATGCTGATATGAGCAAAATAACTGTTAAAATTTCTATTGTATCCATTTTGATGAATTATATATTCTTAGATTCTTTTTTATGAGTCTCTATTCCGGTTTCTACTGAAGATTTCAATCTATCAGCTTCTGTTTCTATCTTTTCTTTAGCGGAATGTAAGACCTCTTTTGTTTTTACTTTTGCATCATCATGCACCCGTTCAGCTTCTGCAAGTATCTCTTCGGGTTTTGATTTTACATCATTCATAATCATTGTGTATTTTCTTTTACCTTCATTGAGCATTTTATCAGCCTGGTTTTTCTTCTCTGTAAAATATTTATCAGCTTCATCTAAATATTCCCCCGACTTTTGTTTTAAATCTCCTTTAAGTTCCTTGCTGCTTTTGGGAGTAGTTAATAATGCAGCTATTGCCCCAATAGTTCCACCTGCTAAAAACCCAATAAGAAAACTTTTAACGTTATTATTTTTTGACATTGTCTGTTCCTTTATTTTATAGTTTCTTTTAAATACAATCTATAATATTAAATAATTCTTGATTGTTCAATCGAGCAAAAGGATGAAAAAAGGATTAAACCTTATAGGTGAATTTATCGATTATTATTCCGACAATGTTAGTGACAATGTTTTTTAGATTGTTCAAGATGTTTTTTCTTTCTGGTTATTTTTCATGCCACCAGTCTATTCTCCAGCCTATAGATGAATCCGGAACGTTGTAAAGGGTATCTCTTTGGTAGCTTAATTTTTGGCCATCGTAGATCTCAAAATTAAAATGCAGCCCTGCTGTATCCTTGACATTCTCCGTCCTAAAAAATAAATTCAAATAGCGCTCTAAAGTTTCAACCGGGAAGTTTCTTTCTTCATAGCAGATAATAACCGAATCCCTGAATTTGTATACAAGTGAATCTTTTAAATGAATTATTGTTGTATCATGCGGGATCAGCACAACCGAATCCTTACGAACATATCTTATTGAATCAACCCATCTAATAGAATCGACAGGGTTATAAATATAGACCGTATCTGGCCTTTTGTCTTTTATAGCAGTGTAATCATTAAATAATTTCTTATATGAGGCGGAAAGCGAATCAGCGCTTTGATGCTGGAGTTCTGTGCCTGAGTTACTATTACAACGGGAAGAGATAAAGATTAGAAACAGAGAAAAATTGAGGATTAAAATAAGGTGTTGTAGTTTCATTTTATTACAAGATTATCAAAAATAATTCCAATTACTTCTATAAAGTTAGTAAATATTATATTATATTGCATATATATTTCAAGAAATATGTGTTAAAAAATGAAAATAATTACAGTTCCAAAGGATTATTATAAAACCCCCTTTGTATTTCCCCCTTTGGTAAAGGGGGAAGGGGAAAATCGGGGAAAATTTCTTACTTTGATAAATGGGGAAAGGTCGATAAGAACATGGGGGATAAGATGAAAGAGGATGATGAACTGATAAAAGATATTGTTAATAATCCCTGTTTTATTACACTAAACAAAAAGGGATTAATAAATAAAACAAAGCTCCGCAACATAAAGATAG
Source organism: uncultured Ignavibacteriales bacterium (assembly GCA_963742995.1). Taxonomy (GTDB): domain Bacteria; phylum Bacteroidota; class Ignavibacteria; order Ignavibacteriales; family Ignavibacteriaceae; genus CAVQBP01. Next base: position 129,812 of record CAVUOL010000076.1, on the reverse strand, counting down.
AAAGAGAGTTCATAATGCTCCGGACGCGTATGAACCCGATGGATGCAATAGAATATTTATCTAAGAAATATTTCCGGTCGGTGTCTACTATTCATGCGGCGGTTTATAGGAGAAGGTTAAAGACGAAGAGATCAAAAACTTGAATGGTTGAATTGTTGAATTGTTGAATTGTTGAATTGTTAAATTGTTGAATTGTTAAATTGTTAAATTGTTGAATTGTTGAATGAATAGTATCCTCACCCATATTTTTGTTTTTTTGGCAAAGATTTAAGTTAATTGCGGATGCAATTCATTTAACAAGAAATTGAGAGATGGAATAACAGTCAAATTTCTTAATTTCAAAAACATAGTAATGATAATGCGTCCTTTTTCAGTTAAAAAATATTTATAAGATTTTTTTAATCTTTTTATTAGATTGAAAACTATCAGTCTCTTTAAGAGACGAGAAATTTTGGACGAAGTCCATTGTTCTTTGAAATATTGGGATAAATATCTCTTAAGGTGTTTACTAGTAAAACCATTAACTATCAAGGCACCGTTGAGTAGTACCTGAAAAATAGAAAGTTCATTTTCATTTAATGGGTTGAATCCTCTATAGTTTCTGTTATTATCGGTTTTTCTGTTAGTAAATTCAGAAAGCTGAGAAATAGCTTTATTTTGGTCTTCCATTTTAGTAAGAAAATCTAAATATCTGTTTGTATCAGCTTTACCGAAGTAAACAAGATATGGGAGTGAGTAAATAGTATTTTCCATTTGAGCTTGTTGTTTAGTAACAGAACCATCTTTATGATGAACTTCCCGGAAAACTTTTAATTCAGAAATATCATTTACGGTTAGTTCAATACGAAGAACATTGCCGGATTTATTGTACATTTTGATGCTTAAGGATCCGCACTGATGTTTTATACGAAATCCATTATATGTTCTCTTGCAACTTGATTGTATTCTGCCGGATTGTTTGCCGGAGAATCTTTTCCCTAAAAATGACATTACATTTTCAGGTATAACTATATTATTGCAATAGTTAAGTAACTGCTGATATAGAATATTCAATTTATCTTCTGATTGAAATATTATATCACTTGAATATTCTACTTGCTTAATTGACCAGCGGTATTTCATTATCCAAACCCGGCTTAATGTTTTGAGTATAGGAACATATTGCTCAACCCAGCTGTCGAGTTTTGAATGAAATTTAGTGACATTAAGGCTATCTGATATCTGTTGTGCCTTTTCTATATCACTTATCCATGTGAAGCAGTTATCCGACTTGATGTATTCTATTTTAGCCTTCTGCATATCTAAAGCTAATTTCTCATGACCATTGCAATAAACTTTAACCTTAAATGGGAAATAAGTTTGAACACGGAAGTAACATAATCCATAGTCCTCATCAATAAAATAGAAATAAATATGAAGGCATTTCCTTTGTCTGGCTTTCAATTCTATTTTATTAGTTGCTTTATTACCTTGAATATCAAAACCATATTCAACTTCCAGATTAGTTATAACAGCTATTAGTCCGGAATGTTCTCCTCGTTGTTTGATTATTTCTTTAACAAGTTCTTCATTGCTTTGCTTAGAATCTTTACGATAAATGTATTTAGCATTATTCTCTTCGGCTAACTTTACGGCATTTTCTTTTAACTGTTTTGCTAATGAAATAGCATAAGGCTTAAATTCCTTAAGTAATATTTGATTCGCTCTAAGGTGTCTCAATAAACCTTCAGTATATGTCAGTTGAATTATTGAGCCGGAAAATAATTGTCTATCGAAACACCTTATTATTCCAATTGTATCGTTCTTATATTTTGTTAAAAATAAGTTTTCCATTTTAAATAAACTTTATATTATGATAGTTATGACTTGTACAAATATACTATTTAATTATTCATCTGGGATTAAATTCGAAATCAAAAATCCGAAATCCGATTTTGGAATAGTAAATTACATTTTCCATTTTGGTTGCCGGCTACGCCGCGCTATGATTGAATAGTATCCTCACCCATATTTTTGTTTTTTTGGCAAAGATTTAAGTTAATTGCGGATGCAATTCATTTAAAAAGAAATTGAGAGATGGAATAACAGTCAAATTTCTTAATTTCAAAAACATAGTAATGATAATGCGTCCTTTTTCAGTTAAAAAATATTTATAAGATTTTTTTAATCTTTTTATTAGATTGAAAACTACCAGTCTCTTTAAGAGACGAGAAATTTTGGACGAAGTCCATTGTTCTTTGAAATATTGGGATAAATATCTCTTAAGGTGTTTACTGGTAAAACCATTAACTATCAAGGCACCGTTGAGTAGTACCTGAAAAATAGAAAGTTCATTTTCATTTAATGGGTTGAATCCTCTATAGTTTCTGTTATTATCGGTTTTTCTGTTAGTAAATTCAGAAAGCTGAGAAATAGCTTTATTTTGGTCTTCCATTTTAGTAAGAAAATCTAAATATCTGTTTGTATCAGCTTTACCGAAGTAAACAAGATATGGGAGTGAGTAAATAGTATTTTCCATTTGAGCTTGTTGTTTAGTAACAGAACCATCTTTATGATGAACTTCCCGGAAAACTTTTAATTCAGAAATATCATTTACGGTTAGTTCAATACGAAGAACATTGCCGGATTTATTGTACATTTTGATGCTTAAGGATCCGCACTGATGTTTTATACGAAATCCATTATATGTTCTCTTGCAGCTTGATTGTATTCTGCCGGATTGTTTGCCGGAGAATCTTTTCCCTAAAAATGACATTACATTTTCAGGTATAACTGTATTATTGCAATAGTTAAGTAGCTGCTGATATAGAATATTCAATTTATCTTCTGATTGAAATATTATATCACTTGAATATTCTACTTGCTTAATTGACCAGCGGTATTTCATTATCCAAACCCGGCTTAATGTTTTGAGTATAGGAACATATTGCTCAACCCAGCTGTCGAGTTTTGAATGAAATTTAGTGACATTAAGGCTATCTGATATCTGTTGTGCCTTTTCTATATCACTTATCCATGTGAAGCAGTTATCCGACTTGATGTATTCTATTTTAGCCTTCTGCATATCTAAAGCTAATTTCTCATGACCATTGCAATAAACTTTAACCTTAAATGGGAAATAAGTTTGAACACGGAAGTAACATAATCCATAGTCCTCATCAATAAAATAGAAATAAATATGAAGGCATTTCCTTTGTCTGGCTTTCAATTCTATTTTATTAGTTGCTTTATTACCTTGAATATCAAAACCATATTCAACTTCCAGATTAGTTATAACAGCTATTAGTCCGGAATGTTCTCCTCGTTGTTTGATTATTTCTTTAACAAGTTCTTCATTGCTTTGCTTAGAATCTTTACGATAAATGTATTTAGCATTATTCTCTTCGGCTAACTTTACGGCATTTTCTTTTAACTGTTTTGCTAATGAAATAGCATAAGGCTTAAATTCCTTAAGTAATATTTGATTCGCTCTAAGGTGTCTCAATAAACCTTCAGTATATGTCAGTTGAATTATTGAGCCGGAAAATAATTGTCTATCGAAACACCTTATTATTCCAATTGTATCGTTCTTATATTTTGTTAAAAATAAGTTTTCCATTTTAAATAAACTTTATATTATGATAGTTATGACTTGTACAAATATACTATTTAATTATTCATCTGGGATTAAATTCGAAATCAAAAATCCGAAATCCGATTTTGAAATAGTAAATTACATTTTCCATTTTGGTTGCCGGCTACGCCGCGCTATGGATGAATAGATGAATGGATGAATGGATGATGGAATGATGGAATGATGGTGGAGCTAAAGCTTGTGGAAATTCATACCTTGTATTCAATACTCATCCGGCTGAAGCCGGGGCAATAGACTCTTAGAAAAAACTACAGTGACAAAAAAATTTTAAAGGCTTATTGTTGTAGTCATAATGAGCGCTCATTTGTTAATAAATAATACATTCACAATATATATAAGGAGTTAAATCATGGCACGTCTTAAAGGTTCGGTATTAGGGAATCTCAGCGGCAGACTGGGGAACTTATCAGCCCGAACAAACAATGGAGAAACAATTCTTGCTGCACGTCCGTCCAGCTTTAATGCTTCTCAAAGTCCAGTAGTTGTAGCGGTGAGAAAAAAATTCTCCGTCTCAGCTCAGATAGCAAAAGTTGTCGATAACATCGATGATTTAAAGAAAATCTGGGATAAAGTTAAACCGGCAGGCATCTCTGTCTATAATGCTTTAATTCAGAAGAATTTTCAGTATTCAGACACTCAGAGACCGACAGCTCAAAATATAATCACCCCCGGTGGTTTTAATTTGGGAGTCACTTCTGCGTTAATTGGTGCAGACACGGTTACAGTAGATTTACCTGCACTTAATGCACAGGCTAACTTCACTGCTGCCGATAAAGACCTTTCAATTTCAATGCTGCTAATCGGCTTCGACCCTGTTGATGAGAACGATGCTTATTACAAAATAATGCCGTTCAATTACACTGAGGCAGATTACGATCCGGCACAAACATTGGAAGCAGTTGTAAACCTTGACCAATTCAGCAAGAGCGAATTGGCAAGATACAACCAGAAATTGCTGTTAGTAGGAGCAGTAACAAAAGATGCAGATGCAAATATAATTAAATATTCAGCTACTTATGGGAACGAGTCATAGATAGAGCCAGCTTCTCCGGGGACGGAAGTTTCCGGAGAGGCGATATAAATGGTCAATGGTCATTGGTCATCGGTCATTAGTCATTGGACATTTGTAGAGACAGGGATTTAATTGCATTTTTAAATACAGAAGGCGATAAATCATGAGTCAGGAAGAAAAAGTAAAATATTCAATTGATATAATAAAATTTGTCATATACCTGGTAACTCTGATAATAGGGATACTAGCAGCTTATAATTCTCTTGATAAAAGATTATCGATAATTGAAACTGAAATGCAGTATAAGGTTGATATAGGAAAGTTGCTAGAAAAACTTGATATGGTAAAGGTTGAAATCAACAATAAGATTGAAACGGAGATACGGAGGATAAAGCCTCCAATAAAGTGAATTGGAGTTATGGAAAGACGGAGTGGTGGAGTAATGCTTGAAGGATCCATAGTCATTGGTCATTTATAGTCATTGGTAGTCATTATGGTAATTCGATTTTTCTTAAATAAAAATAGATAAAAAAATGACAAACAAAACATTAACTCAAATATCATCGCGAAAATACAAGAGAAAATTATCTCCCTTACAGGCAATAAAAGAATATTGTTTCGAATGTTCAGGCAGGTCACAGAAGGAAGTTAGAAAATGTGTAATTCATGATTGCGAATTGTATTCGTATAGATTAGGAGAAAATTCGGGCAGGGAAAAACAGGTTAGTTAAGTGATGGAGTAGTGGGTGAAGGAATGAATTGAAGATGGTTATTCATAGTCATTCTGTGGTCATTCAATTGTCATTATTTGATTTTATTTTTCAAATTCGAAACCGAATAAACGTAATCTTCGCAAATCCGTGTCTAATTTTGTAATCTTTCCAAACTTTTCAATATTGATTACATTTGTTTACCAAAGTAAACATATGGATATCAAGGTGTACAAATATAAATGATTTTTTAAGAAACTTTTGCCAATACTAATTCATTTCCGGAGGAACTTTTCCTAAATATTCACGTTCTTGCAATCTTTGATTTTTTAATATAATTTAATGACTTAAATATTAGTCATATGACTAAAATAAAAGTCAGTAAAATGGTAGTAAATAATATTCTTGATTATATCTTTACGAATGCCGTAACCTTGCCGTACTTCGTGTACTTAATGAAAGAGTTGTGGGCATTTCGGGGAGAGAAACAGCCCGGCTTGCAGGTATTAGTCTCCGGTCGGCTCAGCTTTCACTTGATAATCTTGTTAGCCTAAAAATTATCAAACGCCAAATTGGCGGCCGCGAACACCTGTTTACTCTTAACCGGGAAAGTTTTATTTCTAAAGAAATAATTATAAAACTTTTTTCAGCTGAACAAAAATTTAAAGCTTCTCTCTATAAAGAGATTACGTACCATTATGCCGTATAGAGAGAGGGAGAGGAGATAACTAATGAATAAAGAGAACAGTATAACTTTAAATTGGATAAATGTCGGAATTATTTGCGGACTTGTTGTCAGTGTTATTTATCCATTACTTCAATTTATTTCAAATCTGTTTTTAGCTGTAATTTTGGTCGTGTTAATGGGGCTATTACTTAGCTTATCTTCAGTGGGGCTGTATTATTTTTTTACATTGTATAAAAAAACCATCACCACCCAAATTGCATTATTTTCAAATATAATTGCCGGTGCTTTTTTAATACAAATGTTTTTAGTTCAACTCGCAATTAAATCATCAAAACCAGACTTAATAAATAATTCAAGTGAATGGATATGGAATTCAATAAATCATATTCATTATGGTTTAGATGTTGTTTGGGATGTTTTCATATTTTTAGGAACATTATTGTTTGCAATAAATGCTTATCATCATCCAAAATTAGGAAGAATATTTTCTATAACAGGGATTGTAATTTCTATTTTAATGATTATAAGTAATATTTATACGTTCCCTATATCACCAGCATCGGCGGGATTAATAGACATTGGTCCTTTTATTGGGTTATGGTATTTAGCCGTAACAATAAAAATAATCTTTTCATATAATTGGATAAAAAATACTATATAGAAAACAGTATAACAAAGTATTCCTGCCCCCAGCATTTTTGAGATAAAATTAAACTAATTCTCTGGACTGCGGCTTAATCGCACGGCAGTAATAACAAGATATAAACTTAGGAAAGAAAGTACATTATGAAAGGTCCAAAATTCTTAAGATTTTGTATTCCTTTGGTAGAAATTCTAAAGGCCAACGGAGGTTCTGCAACTGCATCAGAAGCTACAGATCTAGTATTAGAGAAAATGCAGATTTCCGAAAAAGTCAAAAATGAACTATAAATTTTTTCATAAACTTAATAGTTGAATTTAAAGTAGGATTAACTTGGTAATAAAAAAATTAAGTGCTGAAATTCCAGAACATTTAATTAAAAAAATGGAATCGGCTGGAGAACCAATAATTATTGATTATTTGAACAAAACACCAATCAAAGATTATGTAAAAAGATTATTAGAGATTGTTTCACAGATGCAAAAAGACTATCATCAAAAAAAATTCACCTTAGATGGAAGATTAGTGGGTGATATTGGCGAAGTCCTGGCTGCCGAAAAATATATGATTGAATTAAATGAAGGACTTACCAAACATCATGATGCAATTTGTACAGATGGAACAAATCGAAAAGTGCAGATTAAAGCTACTATGAAAGAGTCTTTAACTTTTCCATGCGATCATGTTCCGGATTACTTAATAGGAATAAGAATTGATAGCGCGGGAAACCTGGAAGAGATATTCAATGGACCAGGAATAATAATTAAAGAAAAATTAATAAATAGAAAAATTACAAAAACTAATTTATTTTCTATCTCAAACACTACTCTTAAAACGTTAAATAAATCTGTCCAAATCGGTCAACGCATACCTGAGCGAATGAAATAACTCCTAATTCTCCCTCCCCATCCTTCTAATCTTCTCTTCCATCTCTTTTTTCAGCAAACCTACTTAAATATTTTTATTAAATGCTCGATAAATAATATCCCAAAATTTTAATTAATTCATTGAAAATGATTTTTACTCAATATAATTTTAATAGTTATTCAAAGAATCTTCTTTTCAAATCAACAGAAATAAGAAAATAATATGAAAGCATCAGGTAAGCAATCTTGGTTAAAGGTAATGATTCTTTCTAGCACTCTATACCTTTTGATAGGTATAATCTTCCCATTGTTTTCCAAATCATTATCACCGCGAGAGATACCAAATTTGTGGCGATTGCTCTCTTTCTTAACTAGTGCATTTGTATACGGAATTCACATAGGATATGAGCATTCTCGATTACATAATACGCCGCTTCAAATAGCATTTCATACATCCTTGGCTGTTGCTCTTGGAGCTATCGTTCTTGCAGGGTTTATAAATATTGAGGCATTGTGGGCTAATCCAGGCAATCATAACTCGCTTCTCACTGCAATTTTTCTTTGGCCTCTTATAACGGGGGTGCCGGCATTTATAGTTGCAGTTATTATTGCCATTGGAATAGCTAAAATTAAAAATAAAACCAACATAAAAGTACTCTAACTAATTCTCCCTCTCCATCCTTCTAATCTTCTCCTCCATCTCTTTTTTCAGCACTTCTAGTTCTTCCAAAATCTCGTCTTCTTAACACAACTAACAATATTTTTCCCTTATATTATTAATAAACTATGCCTAACGAATTACTAAATAAAGGAAAACAAGCTTTATTAACTGGGGAATGGGAAAAGCCATAGGGGCTATAAACAAAGATCTACCCGAAGTTATGTGCACCTGGAATTTTTTCAACCCTGTGATATCAAACACGGAAAAATAATTTTTTAATAGCATATTGCCTTTTTAAAAGACTTACTTCTCTTCTTCATTCTTCTTGTCTTTTCGAAAATGATGTAAAGTCAGCTAAGGTACGCATCATAAAAAATATAACATTTATAATTATGCCTTGAAGGCAGATAATAGTTTGAAATCTTAAAAATGTTATATTGTTTTCTAAAAAAACGGAGGGTAAAAATGAAATTATTTTCAATAATTCTAACGGTTTTTTTTATCTTTTCAATTTCGTCTTTCACATCTGCGCAATTTGATCTGGGAAAAGTGATTAAAAAAAAGGTTGAGAAAGAAGCCAAGAAAGGAGTAGAAAAAACTGTTGAGAAAGGTGTTGAAGAAACTGAAGATGCTGTTACAAATGAAAGCAAAGAAGAGAATAATGAAAAGAGCAATACAGGGGAAGATATAAAAACCACAAACTCTGGGGATCATACTGAAGTAAATAAATCATCGGGAAAACAAGCAGAAGAATTAAAAATCTGGTCCAAATATGATTTTGTTCCCGGCGATAAAATTATATTTGAAGATAATCTTGTAAATGAAGAAAGCGGTGAATTCCCCTCAAGGTGGGATTTGGTAAGCGGCACAGCTCAGGTCGCTTCATTGGGAGATGATAATGTAATTCAGCTCGTTCATAAGAATACTATAGTTGTCCCTTTAATGAATAAAAAAGATTTTTTGCCTGATGTTTTTACAATCGAATTCGATGTATTCTTTGAAGAACTGGCAGTAAAAAGAAGTGAGCAATATCTAATAAGATTTTTTGAGGGGAAAAATCTTACTGCACCGGATAATAAAAAAAATACTGTTATTGATGTTTCATGGAACAGAGTTAGGATGGGAAATTTTGGAGGACAAACATCCGATTTTATAGCAGAGAGGAAAAGCTGGCAGGCTAAATGGAAACATATTGCAATTTCATTTAATGAAAGATCTTTAAAGCTTTATATGAATCATGAAAGAATGCTAAATATTCCCAATGCAGGATTTGAACCTAAAATGTTTTCAATTTGCGGACAGTTTGATGATCGCTTTATAAAAATAAGTGCTTTTAAAAATATTAGAATGAATGAAGGCGGCAAAAAGTTATACGATAGAATTGCATCCGAAGGTAAATTTATAACCCACGGAATTTTGTTTGAAGTTGATAAGGCAGATATTAATGCAAAATCAATGGGAACAATAAATGAAATCGTCAAGCTGATGAACGAACACCCTGAATTAAAGTTTAGCATCGAAGGTCATACAGATAGTGACGGCGAGGATTCTTATAATCTAAAATTATCGGAGGATCGTTCACTTGCCGTTAAAAATCTCCTTGTCGATTTAGGCATTGAAGAAGCGAGATTAGAAAACAAAGGATGGGGCGAAAACAAGCCGCTAAATGGTAACTCAACTCCAGAAGAAAAAGCAAATAACAGGCGGGTTGAGTTTATTAAAATTTAATTTCGTTTGAGTTGAATTAATTAAAATAAAGAAGTATTACATGAAAAAATCAGCACTGATTCTTAGTTTAATTTTCCTTATATCATCCTTTGGATATGCACAGGATATCCCAAATGCAGGATTTGAGAACTGGACTAATGATGAGCCTGATAGCTGGATTACAACAAAGAGAATGGAAAAAATTTTCATAATATTCCCCAACTTTAAAAGTATTATAGCAAGACTATAATTTTTTTATTTTCAAAGTTGTGTCGTAAAGCATGATTAATTTAAATGATTTGTATTATTTATCAAACACATCAAGCAATAAACTTTCTTTTTATGCAGAAAAAGGAGAAGAAAGTATATGAGTGTTTCTTGCGGAAGATATATCGATGCTCTGTGGTGTAATGAAGAAGAATCTAATGCATGGGTTTGGTTAAGAGGAACAGGCTGGCGTAAACTGGATGATCGCAACAAAGATACTTGTACAAACCTTTTAGCGATAGCTGCAGCCGCAAAAAAAAATAATTGGGCAATCTCAGTGCATGAAGAACAGCGAAGCGGGAACTGGTACATAACAGAATTATATGATTTTCCCACCGGAGTAGTTGGACCAGCTGAAGAGATAAGTTTTTCAGTTTCGGAATGTGTTTACGGTTGGACGGCTGCTTATCAACAGCAGGGAACGCAGATAACTGTTCGCATAAGACTTGATCCCGATGCCGGAATATCAGCAGCAACTATGAATACCTTACGAAACACTTGGAAAACAGGAATTGAATCTAAATGGAGTAATCGCTTTGTATGTTGTAAAAATCCCGGTTGTGTCGGAAGATGTACTCTTAATTTCCGGGTAGAGTGGGTTACTTCTGGAGAACATCATCGTGTCCGAGTTCAAGTTGGACCAGCACGCAGTAATATGACTAATTGGGATACCATGGATACCGGAGATGTGGCATCACATGAGTTTGGACATATGTTAGGACATCCTGATGAGTATCCTGATGGGAATTGTCCAAGTCGAAGTCCCGTTAATACCGGAACAGTAATGGATGATAATACAGAAGTAGTTGAACGTTTATGTAGACCTTTTTGTGATAGACAAGGTCTGAACACAGAATCTGTATGAGGATAAATATGGCAATTGATAATAAAAATTCACCGCAAGGAAAACCGGAAAATTTTCAGAATCTAAATAGTCAAATACAATCAGCAATAAGAGACCAAAGTAAACTTGATACTTTAAATATTAAGTTGAGTATTAATGGTGGTGTTAATGGAGAGAGATATCATTTTAATTTTGATGCCACAGGAGCGGGAGAGGCAAAATGCAGTATGCGAAATGAATTAGCAGATATGGATTATAAACTGCATTCCTTCAAAATGCCACAAGATGATTTTATAAATTTGTTTAGAAATATCAATATAAGTGAAATGCAAGAGTTCTATAAATTACAAAATCGAATTCCCCCCGATAGTCTAATTGGGAGGTTAGAAATATCTACTGGTAAAGACAATATATCAATAATATACATGGCCGATAAGGAACAGGCCAAAACTGCTGGTTATGAAATTCCTGTTCAATTAAATAATGTCATTGAGTCAATTTTTCAAATTGCTGCCAGACAATTAAAAGCAAAAGATGTTCGACCATAATTTCGTGTTAGTAAATATATTTTTTTAAAATTTTATCATAAAATTTATAAAGAGGAGTAATAATTATGGCATGGTTAACAGATAAAAAAGTTGATGCTTTATGGTCTAATTATGAGAAATCTAATGTGTGGGGTTGGATTGACGGTGCATGGCGTAAGTTTGAAGATAATCATGATGATGCATGTACAAATTTCGCAATTTTAGCTGCGAATGCTAAAAGTGATAACCGGAATGTTTCGGTACGAGTTGAAGATGGACGTGTTAAAGAAATGTATGTCTGGTAAGGAGGTATAATGAGTAATTCAAAAGAAAGTCCCAAAATTAAACTTCAAGAAAGATCGGATATTAAAGATTTTAAATCAAAACCAATGGAGATGAGTCAGAAAGATATTGAAATTATGATTGTCGGCGGAACCGAAGCTAAAGAAATTGCTAATCGATTATTTATAAAAGTGAATAAAGAACAACCGCAAGAAAATATCGATCGCGACACCCAAACAAAACAAATTATTTTAAGAAATGTAAAAACAGAGAAAGAAATACCATCTAGGGATCCCACACAGCAACAATAAAAATTAAAAGATAAATAATCAGGTGCAGAGCTCCTTTATTGATTGTCATTTCATTTCACTTAACTTTGATGCATATTAAAAATTTTAACCAATCACATGATAACAGATATATAAAACCTCCCGGCCTGCCAACACAAACCGGGATTAAAAGAAGATCAGCTCTCTGTACTACCCTTCATAGTATTTAATAGATTCCTAGCTACTAAAAGATGACGATAGGCTTGTTCAACCATACCGATATAGGCATGCTTTGTATTATCCGATGCTTCATGTGATACATATCTCATCACAAATTAAAATAAATATAAAATCTTATGTAATTTTAAATTTTAAGTGACATATTATTTGAAGAATTGAAAATTTATTCTCTGCTGTCGTTTATACTTCTTTCTTTTTCCCTGACTGGTATTAATTATAATCGTGAAATCATTGCCCAGTCTACAAATGAAGTTGAAAAAATTAATCAGATAAGGGAATTAGGATTTCCTTTTACAACTCTAATGTGAACTGGATGTGGAAAGTAACTTTTGAACCGGGATCCGAAAGACCCAAAGCTGAAAAATATGGTACGTCTAAAGGATTACCGGATGATGTGGGACATTTGTATCTCTTTGATGATCAGCTTCTTTATGTTTGTATTTTACATAGTGATGATACATACCGGTATGATCATTCTACAGATACTTTTCTAAGAGACTATACTTTAAACAAAATAGCAGGTTTAGGAAAACAACAAACTGAACTTAGAGTTATTGATGATATGGGTAATGTATGGTTTGATCTAAAAGAAGCCAGGGTGGTTAAAGCAAAAATGGTTGCCTGGAAAAAAGCTGATAACCGGTATGTTGTTGAAGATCTTCAGGAGGCAAGAATTCTAAATTCTATAGGGAGAAGTATATTATTCGAAAAGGAATATCATACAGTATGGTTTGGTACAAAAAAAGGTATAATAAAACACGATTTAATAATAAAAGAAAAACAAGATACTGCTTTTACAACACTTGTTAGAAAAGTGATTTACATGAGTGATTCAGTTTTGTTTGCAGGTTTAAAGCCAGGCAACGGTAATAAATTATTTAAACCTTCTATACCGTTTAATGACAATAAATTTCGATTTCAATATTCGACTCTAAGTTTCCATAGTGAAAAAGATAATCACTATCAATATTATTTGGAAGGTTTTGATAAAGATTGGTCTGGGTGGTCAAGTGAAACACAGAAGGATTACACAAACCTGCCGGAGGGAAACTATATTTTCCATGTGAAAGGGAAAGATATTTATGGAAATATAAGTAAAGAAGATGAATATGCATTTATAATTTTACCCCCCTGGCATCGTACATGGTGGGCTTATTTGCTTTATGGTTTGGCAATATTTGGTGCGGTCATATTAATAGTTCAGTGGCGCTCAAAACATTTAAAGCATGAAAAAGAAGTGTTGGAAAATGTTGTTGAAGAAAGAACCCGTCAATTAGCCGGGCAGGCAGAACAATTAGCCGGGCAGACTCACCAGCTGGAAGAACAGGCAGAGAAGCTAAAAGAAATGGACCAGCAAAAATCTCTTTTTTTTGCTAATATCTCTCATGAATTCCGAACCCCCCTAACCCTGATACAAGGACCGGTGGAACAATCATTACAAACGCCTGGGGAATCGATATCGAAAGAAGATAAAATAATGATCCGGAACAACACAAACCGGTTGCTCAGGCTTGTGAATCAATTACTAGATCTCTCAAAGCTTGATGCGCATAGCCTGGAACTTAAGCCTGTTAGCGGAGATATTTTTGGATTTTTACGAACAATTGGTTCAGCATTCAGCTCTCACGCAGACCAAAGAAAGATTAATTACTATGTTCATGTGCCGGAAGATAAATTATATGTCATGTTTGATCACGACAAGCTTGAAAAAATTATTTATAATATTTTATCTAATGCATTTAAATTCACATCCGACAATGGTGAAATAACAATTAAAGTTTTTTTGCACGAACAGTCATTGGAAAATAATTTACTCACAATTGAAATAACTGATAACGGTATTGGAATCTCACCTGGACAGCAGCAGTTTATTTATGACCGCTTTTATCAAACCGATAACTCTCTTACCCGTGAGCATGAAGGCAGCGGTATCGGACTTGCTTTGACAAAAGAATTATTGATCCTGATGAATGGAAACATTGATGTTGAAAGCCAGCCTGGAAAAGGATCAAAATTTATAATAAAACTGCCTATTGTAATACAATCGGGTCTACATTTACCTCCTATTGAAGCAAAGGAATTATTATCAGAAGATTTAATAAAACAGCCCTATACATTTGATGAAGCTAAAAATGTTACTGCAGATTCAGAGACAAGCGGCGAAAAGTATAAACCCGAAACTCCGATTATATTAATAGTTGAAGACAATACCGATATGAGAGGTTTTATTAGAAAACAATTAGTGAATGATTATAGAATACTTGAAGCTTCTAACGGACAAGAAGGACTGGAAACGGCTACTAGGGAAATTCCAGATCTTGTCATTACCGATTTAATGATGCCTCAAATGGATGGTATATCTTTATGTAAAAATTTGAAGGCCAGCGAACATACAAATCATATTCCGGTAATTATGCTTACTGCAAAAGCCGGGCAGGAGCAAAAAATTGAGGGATTGGAAACCGGGGCTGACAGTTATTTAACTAAACCTTTCGATAGGAAAGAGCTGCAAGTCCGTGTTAAAAATCTAATTAATCAGAGGATTCAGCTGAGAGAGAAGTACAGCAAAGAGGTATTATTAGAACCAAAACATATTCCTATTTCTTCGCTTGATGAACAATTTTTGCAAAAAGTAATGAAATATCTTGAAAATAACCTTTCTGATGCAGAATTTGGAGTTCCTGAAATGCAGGATACATTGGCAATGAGTAAAACCCAGCTGTACCGAAAAATGAGAGCAATTACCAATGAAGCTCCGGGCGAGTTTATGAGAAATTATCGTCTAAAACGTGCAGCACAAATACTTGCTCAGAAGGGGGAAAATGTCACACAGGTTGCTTACGTAGTAGGCTTTAACAATCTTTCCTATTTCGCTAAATGTTTTAAGGAACTGCATGGGGTTGCTCCTTCAGAATACTTTGAAAAAACCAAAATATAGCTCACCGTATCTCACCTAAAAGTATCATTTTTTACTTAAAATTTTTAATAATTCCATCTTTGGTACTATTCTGTTAGGATATGAAACTCCTCTGTTAGCTAACCGTATCCCTTCTTTCCTAATTTTGCCCTCGATAATTAACAGATCAATTAAGTAACAAAATTAGGAGACACTATCATGAAAAGATTTCTTGCACTTGGATTAGCTTTTTTATTCATTGCATTAATTGGATGCAGTAAAGATTCACCTACTGGACCAGCTGCTCCTCAAGAATCAGGGATTAATATAGTAAGCATGTCACCCGGTTCTCCATCAACATTAAAATACTATCAATCTGGAACTAACGATAGAGTATCTGTCACATATAATTATAATGTAGTAGAACCTGACGGCGCCAGAATATGGGTTCAGCCGGTAGACAATTCAGACGAAGGAACAGTGTATTATTCCCCCTCTCCTGTTTTAAAGGGTCAGGAAATAAAACTGTTATAGTGTCGGTGTCTTCTGATAAGGATACTCTTCATATATCTCAATTAAGAATTAGGATAAAAACGCCCAATCAGTCCTCCACTATTTCTGAAACTTATGTAGATGTGAACTATACATTCACAAAATAAAACTGTTTATGGTTTTTATTGAATTAGTTAAATCAATTAAAGGAGACAAAAATGAAGCTTCTATTTTCTTTTTATAAAATTGTTTCTACGGGAATACTTTTTCTCATGTCAGTATTTTTAATAAATACTTCTTTTGCACAGGTTACCCAGGAATGGGAAGCTAATTATGGAAATTCAGTTGTTCCAAGGGAGTAAGCAATCTTGCAAATCAAGATATGTATTCAGTAAAGCCGTATGAGGGAAAACCTCACGTACGGTTTGATGAGGGGACAAGGGAAACAGGCTCATGCGTGGGTACTGCGCCTTTGTCCTACTCTACAAAGTGAGCAGCCTATGAGGTTGCTTGCCGGCTGTTATAGGCTTCGTTAACTTTGAAAGTTCCTGATAATTTCTACGAATGAAGGTTCTGTGAAGGAATATCAATTAAATTTTTTATTAATGAGGATAAAATGAAATACGCGGTAATTTCAGTAATTGTACTTTTTGCGATGATTTCTCAATTAATTTATTCCCAAATACCTAAAGTAATCTCGTACCAAGGAATTTTAACCGGTACAACTAGCAATGTCAAACCGGATGGTGAAATTAATTTTACCTTCAGACTATATGACTCATATACTAGTGGAAATGCTTTGTGGAGTGAGTCTAAAAAATTAGAAGTAAAAAAAGGAACGTTTAGCACAAATCTTGGAGATCGAACTCCTTTTGGCAGCAATCTAAAATTTGATAAACCTTATTGGCTGAGCATTCAAAATGTAATTAAACCCGGGTACTCTGCAATAACGGATGGCGAAGATGCTGCCGCTCTCATTAAAAAATTAAACCTGGGAAAAGTAAATGTTGTTGCTCATTCCTATGGAGCTCTCGGTGCTCTTTTTCTGGCATATCATCACCCTGAACTTGTTAAATCGCTTGTGCTTGCCGAACCTCCTGTCATTTCATTGCTAAATCATTTAAGCGGTAATAATGCCAAAAAAGGAAAAATGCTCTTCCGGGACATACAAGATAAAATGGTATCGCCGATGAAAGATGCAATTATAAGCGGATATGAAGAAGACGCGAATAGAATATTTTTCAGTTATGTCCTGCGTGATTCACTAGCATGGCAGAAATTTATTCCGCCACCTGCAAAAGCCGATATAATGGCTAACATTGCTGAATTGGATGCAATTTTTAAAATGGGTGAATTTTTCCCGGAAATTACCCCATCACAAATTAGACATATTCAAACTCCTGTTTTACTTCTTTCGGGCAGTAAGACGTTTCAATTCCTCCCTTATATAAGTGAAAGACTGCACGAACTTTTACCGAATAACAAGTTGATAATTTTGAATGGTGCCAGTCATATTATGTGGGTGGAACAACCGGAAGAATGTCGTAAAGCGGTACTGGAATTTTTTCGAGCCAATCCCTAAGTCTCTTTGAATTTTTAATTTACATCCAGTTTAAATGTTCTAAAAAATGATAGCCAAAGATACCAATGATTAGGGAGAGCAAAATTATAGATAAGGCACTAATGAAATGAAAGAATATTCTTAAATAGAATTTGTTTCTAGGCAATAACTGTTGTGAATAATGTTCGTACATAAAAGTATCTTTCAAAATAATTTGATAAATTATTGTAAAAATAAAGATTACAGCAAATGAAAAAGCCCACAATTAGTAACTATTTGTCGTATCTTTTGTTGATTTCATTTTATGAGCTTTGGCTTTAGTACTATCCATCATCATGGTTTTTGATGATTTCATTTTATGAGCTTTGGCTTTAGTACTATCCATCGTCATGGTTTTTGTTGATTTCATTTCATGTGTTTTAGCCTTAGTACTATCCATCATCATAGTTTTATGATGAGTCTTCTTTGCTGTCTTTTCCTGAGCAAATGAATTATTTATACCTAAAACAAAAATTGAAAGAACCATAACTAAAGCAATTAAGCGTGTTTTCATTTTTTTCTCCTTTTAAGATGTTTATTAAAACAATTAATTTAAAGCTTGTAAGCAATTATTTTATTAGCTGGCTAATTGTTAACATTGTTGTCAATTTGTTAGTGCCGCTTTAACTTTTTTTTAATGTTTATTATAATAAAGGGAAATGAATTCTACATCAATAGTGCAAAGGGATGAATAAAGTATTAATACTTAGTGCTTTAAATAATGGTATTGATTCTTTGCAGTTTTAATGATCGGAAGTATATGTGTATTTGCGACCTGTACATGAACGAAGAGAGTAAGTTTTCCATGTAAGTTATGGATATGACTTCTTCACTATATTTTGATAGATTATGCTGAATGTAATTTCTTAATTGGTAAACCATCTGCAGCTAAATTTATGAATTGCCATGAAAATCTCAAATAATAATTAATATATAAACTGAAGAAAAATTATTTAGAGCAGCTTTATAATTTTTTCTATAGTCATCGGCGCGCACCCCTCATAATGATTGTTAACATTCAGATATACATTCACATCTCTACTCCGCAGCTCTTGTATCATTTTAACAATGTCAGTTAATTCCTCATCCCGATTGATATAAATTTTATTCCAATTCTCTCCTGATATTTTTTCTATTCCGCTTCTATCCGGACAATGCAGCCTTATGATCGTTTGTCCTTTAATATATTCTTTGTATTTATTATATATGTCAACTATAGGAGGCATAAAATATCCCTGCAGGAAAACATAGGAAAAGTTTAAGTCCCTTAGAAATTTGAAAAAAGAACTGGTTAAGTAAAATGGATTTCTGATTTCGATAGACATTGGCGGAAGATCCGGTGGAAGTGATATAAAAAATTGATGCAGCAATCTTTGAAGCTGAGAAAGTGAAGGCATCTTCTCTTTATTTTAAATATTCAAACTGAAAGATTAAGAAAGCAGTCTGATTTCTAATCGGCTTTAATATCTGAAGAAACTCTTCTAATAAATTAACGTTCAGGAAGTATGGATTCCTTCTGAGAGGTTCATTTCTATTCTTACTATAATAATGTGTTAAGGTAATTGAGTTAGGAACTTTAATGATAAATTTGAAATCTTCCGGAACCGATGCTTTATATTCTTCAACAGTTTTTTTCTCGGGAAGTTTGACTATATCAAACAATGACCAGAACCATCGATCAACTTCAACCGTTTTATAATGCCTTGAATATTCTTCAAGATAATTTATCTCGCCAAATTCCGGATAGATTATCCCCTTCCAGGATTCATATTTCCAGCTGCAGGTGCCGATAATTAAAGCAATATAGCACTCCTCCGGAGTGCGGATATTTTTGGTTTATTCAGTTTCTATAAATATATCGCTCCTCCGGAGCGAAGACAAAATTAAGATTATCAAAAAGGAAGTTAAGTTTAAAAAATCGAAATATTATTAAAAGCTATAAGTTATTGCAATTTAAAGAATTATAGAAATACTTAATAAAGTTAAGTTGACGCTCATGCGCTTTGCGGGATTCAATCCCATGTAAGGATGTTCAATTTCTTCGGTGGTGTACCGAAAGTAATTTATCTTGATAATCTTAAAACCGGAGTAATTAAACCAGACCTTTATAATCCTATTATAAATAAGGCATATGCCGAACTTGCCGAGTATTATGAATGCTTCCTTAATCCTTGCCGTGTAGCTACGCCTAAAACACAGGGCGATGCTGATTTGCGATATCAATAATCTCTTAATTTTTTCTCTTAAGAAACATTCTATATAACAATAAAATAATTATAGCACCTATAGTTGCACCAATAAAACCTGCAGTTTCACCAGGTTCATAAATTCTTAAAGATTTACCTAGATAAGTCGCAACGAATGCTCCTGCAATTCCAAGTAGAATTGTAATTATGCAGCCGCCCGGATCTTTGCCCGGCAATTCCGGAGTGAATATTAAAAATGTCCATTTAACGAAGAAAAATAGATTTTTTTAAAATAGGTTCATTACATAACGGGTTTACCGATATCGGGGCTGACCAAAAAGTAATTATTTTCTTAAAAATAGCACGCTGATGACGCAGATTTTAACGGATTTTCACTGATTTTAGAAATGAAAATTACTTTTTGGTCAACCCCTTTGGATGAATGGATGTTAATAGTCATTAGATGGTCATTGGTCATCGGTCATTAGTCATTGGACATTTGTAGAGACAGGGATTTAATTGCATTTTTAAATACAGAAGGCGATAAATCATGAGTCACCCACCACAAGAAAAGCACAATAAACGCTAAAAGGGCAACCCTAACAAGAAGTTCAATTATATTTTTCATAATTACCTCCTTTGGCTTTGACAAGATGCCTGATTATCATACAATTAATCTTTTTGTCGTAGATTTTCTAACAGCTCTGCAAAATTCTATTAAAAATTCTATTTCCATTTAATTTATTTTAGGTTACAAACCTTTAAATAAATATTGTTTTATTTTATCAAAACCCCACCTGTGGTGTAATATTGGACGCTAGCATAAGGTGTGAATAAATTTGTTAACTAAGAATGAGTCAAATACCGAACGCTAGTCAGCAAAGTACTGTCGAACCTTCGCTGCGATCTGATGATCCGTCATCTTATCAACTGTTTCAATACCTACGATACGTCTACCGAGGTTGCTTTTTTCAAGACGTTTTTTCAGTTCTCCTTTTGCCTCACCAGGACCAAATATCAGAATGAATTCTGCATCACGAATAGAGGCGATTACGGCATCGTAATAAATGTTTAGCTGTCCCGTCAAAGCTTTTTGCCGGCTATCACTTCCCGGTACTTGCTGTGATTCATAAGGACCCTTAAGGGGGGAATTACCGGAACGGCGAAGCTGTTTTTCTACCTTCGATAGTATCAGTTGCATCTCTTCCCCTTTTTCCGTAATAGTCACGATAATAGCCTTCCTATGGTCAATCCAGAGACCAATTCTTGTTCTCATTATTATATCCTTTGTTTACTTGTTCCAACTAGCTATATCTTAAACTGAATTATAATTTAATTAATTTTCATGTTATTTATAAATTCCAATATTATTCTCACTCTTTATAGATGAAAAATGTGAAGCGTAAATTACATTTCATAGGAGTTACTCTCATTTTTATTAAAAAATAAACGACTTTTTTGAAAAACCATACAGGATA
Organism: uncultured Ignavibacteriales bacterium; assembly: GCA_963742995.1. Classification (GTDB taxonomy): domain Bacteria; phylum Bacteroidota; class Ignavibacteria; order Ignavibacteriales; family Ignavibacteriaceae; genus CAVQBP01. The sequence continues at coordinate 108,813 of CAVUOL010000076.1, read as the reverse complement.
ATTAAAGGGTGGGATCATTTAGATTGACAGGGAATCGTTTTTTAAAGACATTATTACCTCATAAAAAACGGCACACAACAAACGTATTTTCAAAAGCAGGGCTGGACAATGTAACATCAGCTATGAGCAGGCATCAGCAGCGGTTCGGGCCCGGCGTCCAACCATCTGCTTGTTCACTAACTAAAGTAATAAATTCTATTATATTTATGTACTAAAAAAAATCAACATTATGTGATTAAGAATATTTTTAAGCATTTTATTTGAAAAATTTAATAAATTATAAAAAAAGGAGTAATAAAAATGGATATAGAAAAAGAATTAGAAAACCTTAAGAAAGAATACAAAGAGCTAACAGATTTACGTAACGAAAAAATGGCAGATAGAAAATATAAAATCATTTCTTCTGTTATTGATACCTTTAAACAATATTTTTCTTCAAAAAATTATAAAATTAAAAAGATTTCTGATGAAATCTCGGCAAACAAGAAAGGATTTCATATAACATTAAAATTTCCTAATGCTGAAGAAAGATTTTTCGGAGCATTTATAGTATTCAAATTGTATGTTGAATCGAAAACTAATCAGGAGTTTACGATTATGGTGAATGAGTCCGGAGGAAATCCTGTAATTGCTGCAGATATTAGTGTTTCATACTATAGTAAGGACGATGCACTGGGAAAAGAAATTTATAAAATAAATTCAGATATGAAAAAAATGAAAAAATATATTGAAAATTTAAGCTTGATGGAGTTCAGTTTTGGATTAATTGATGATAATGAAGTAAAGAGTAATCCTTTATTAAAGGAACAGTATCCACTCTTCGAAAGTTTTAAAGAATTATTGGACGAAATATTTAAATAGACCCTCACAATAAATTGTTCCGTTTGGTAAACATAATCCTTTGCTGGACTAAGCGGCAAAAATAAAAAGTGTGCGGATGTCTGGTAACAGGCATTTTCTACCAGTGACAGAACTTTAATGATTCCAATGAGGGATGGTGTAAAACTTTCGACACTTTTAATTTTCCCAAAAACAAATCAGGAAAAGTATCCGGTAATACTTATTAAATCTAAAGAATGTTAATATAGGGGTTGATGGTTTTAACGATAAGATGAGTATTATTTCAATAGGTTCTGATAGGATTAAGAGTCAAAAAATTTCAAAGGATTAACTTAAATTTATATCAAAATCCCACTTAGAATTTACTTCATTTTGATTTGAAATTTTTACCGGATGCAGGAATGTATAGCTTTCAATTAATGCCCTTACAAGTTCCTCAATTTTAAAGGGTTTTACGATATAATCATCCATTCCCGATGTAATATATTTTTCTCGATCTGATTTCAGCGCATTGGCTGTCATGGCAATTATTCGGGGCTGATGACTTGGGAGAAAATTTCTTCTAATCTGAATAGTAGCAGTCTCTCCATCCATATCGGGCATTTGTATATCCATTAAAATTATGTCATAGTATTGACGGTTTAAAGCATCCAATACTTCTAAACCATTAAAAGCAATATCCGCACGGTATCCTAGTTTTTCCAGAAATCTAAGAGCTACTTTCTGATTGACTTTATTATCCTCAGCCAAAAGAATTTTAAGAGGATATTGCCGGCCGATACTTGTATCGAATTTTATTGAATTAATATCACTCTTTCTTTTAACAGGTTCTTTATTTTCCGTCAGAATAGTTATCAAAGCATTTTGGAGTTGAGAAAACTTTATTGGTTTTGTAAGAGTAGCGGTAAAAAAAGAAAGGTTCATATTCTTTTCACGTAATCCGTACGACGACAGCATGATAAAGGGAAGCTTATTCCTTTTAGAAATTTTTCTTATTTCTTCAGCCAGCATTACACCATCCATAACAGGCATCTGGTAATCCAGAATAGCAAGGTCAAATTTCGCATCAGTATTAAGGATCTGTAAAGCCTCTTGTCCCGAACAAACGCTAGTCGGAAGCATATGCAATGAGGCAGTTTGCTGGGTTAAAATATTTCTATTTGTTTTATTATCATCTACAATTAATACCCGTTTGCGGGAAAGAACGGATAGATCAGGCTGAATTTCTTTATCAGTAGCTAATTCAGTAAGAATAGTAAAATGAAAAGTAGAGCCTTCACCAGGAACTCCGGTACTTTCAACCCACATGGAGCCACCCATTATTTCACTAAGCTGTTTGCTTATAACCAAACCAAGACCAGTACCACCATATTTTCTTGTAGTTGATGCATCTATTTGTGAAAAAGATTTAAATAAGCGATCTTGACGATCAGAGGGGACACCCAAACCAGTATCTTTAACAAAAAAGTGAAGCATATATAAATAATTATCATGTAATTGTCCTTCCACATGAATAATTACTTCTCCTTCTTCGGTAAATTTAATAGCATTACTTAGAAGATTAACCATAATCTGGCGAAGCCGCGTCACATCACCAATAACCCGAGTAGGTAATCCATGAGCAGTAGAATATGCAAGCTCGAGGTTTTTTTCTGAAGCTTTTGAAGTTATAAGATCGAGAGCTTCCTCAATACAGTTTCTAATATCAAAAGGTTGTTTCTCTAATTCAATTTTTTGAGCTTCAATTTTGGAAAAATCTAAAATATCATTAATTAATGTTAGAAGAATATCGCCGGAGTTCAAAATTGTTTCTACAAAATCTCGCTGTTCATCATTTAGAGGAGTATCTAATAGTAATCCTGTCAAACCAATTACAGCATTAAGAGGAGTACGAATTTCATGACTCATGTTTGCAAGGAACTGTCCTTTTATTTCATTAGCTTTTTCAAGATCTTGATTTGTATGTTCTAACTCTTCGTAAGTTTGTCTTAGGGTTTGCTCGGCAAGTTTCCGGTTTGTAATATCATGTCCTACTCCTAAAATACCTTTAACATTTCCATTCTTATCATTTAGAGGTATTCTACTAATCAGATACCACCGGTTTTCATTCATTGATTTGTGAAAAATCAATTGTTCTTCTTCAAGGATTGGCATTCCAGTTTTTAAAATATGCAGTTTATCTTTAAGGTATTTTTCCGCCTCTCCATTTCTATAAAAATCAAATACATTCTTTTCACAGGCTTCTTGCTGATTTTTAACACCGATAAATTCCAAATGAGCTTGATTGTTAAGAATATAATGACCATCCAGGTTTTCAAAAAATATTAAATCAGGCAAGTTATCTATTAAGGTTCTTAATTGATTACGTTCATTTTGTAACGCTTCTTTATAAAGCTTTTGTTTTGTAATATTTCTGCCAATACCAATTAATCCTATAATGTTTCCTTTATTGTCCTTGAAAGGTAATTTTGTTGTAAGCAGCCAGGATTTTTTTCCATCTTTGTCAATATAGAATTCTTCCCGGTTTAGTATAGTTTTTCCATCCTTAATAACCGACTGATCATCGGCAAAGAAATTTTCTGCGATTTCTTTGGGAAAAAGCTCAAAATCATTTTTGCCTAAAACATCTACTTCGGAATTTAGACCCATATTATGAATATCAGCCAAATTAGCGACAGTTTTCCTTGATTCTGAATCTTTTACAAAAATTGCATCCGGAATATTATCAATTAGGGTTCTGAGTAAGATTTTCTCGCGCCTTAAGTTTTCCTCAATCTTTTTCCGTTCAGTTATATCCTCATAAGTACCCATTATTCCAATTACATTTCCATTCTTATCATGAAGCGGCACTTTACTGGTCTTTAACCAAAGTTTTGTACCATCGGATTGTACAATATATTCTTCAAAATCCAGTTTAGGAGAGTCATTATCTATTACCTGTTTATCATCTTCACGGTATAAATTACCGATTTCTTTCAGGAATAAGTCAAAGTCATTTTTACCAACAATATCATAAGAATTGTGATGACTTGCATCCTTTGCAAACTTTTCATTGCATCCCAAGTAATTAAAATTAGTATCTTTCCAGAAAACACCCTGTTGTATTGTATCCAATATTAGCTGCAGCATCTCCCTAGATTTAAAGAGTTCAATCTCCGTTTGTTTATAATTACTTTCAGAATTTTCTAATTCTTTGATGCGGCGGCGTAATTCGGAATTTTCTTGTAAAAGACGGGAATTGGATTCCATACTAAAAATCCCCTGAAAAATAATATATATCACACATTTTTAATCCCAATCAAAACGGAATTTTTTTGACATAATTTTATTAAGTTAACATTTACAAATCTAATGCCATTGAATCTAAAATGTTGTTTTATCCTTTAGTTTTAAATAGATAATCAAAATAAAATGAATATGAGATTCAATAAAATATAAAAGTGTACAATATTATCCATCAGAATAAATTGCAATATATCTATACTGGTACCTTAAAGAGTCATCTTAATGACGGAATAGTTAGTTTTGGCCAAGGATAAAATTACCAATTCATTTTAAGGTCGAGAGAAATAACAACTTCATCTTCAGCAATAAGAATGGCAATCTTCCGTGAAAGAATGAAAGATTGTAAAAAAACTTCTGATGCACTGCTATCAAGAAGTAAGATGAAATTTATGAAGAAACCTATGATAGACAGGGACAAAGAAAATACCAACGGATGCAAGGAAAATTATTCCTGAAAAAAGAGAATAAAAAGAGGCAAAGATTTTACCGGCATTGGAATGAATTTGATTTACCGGACCCATTCCACCTAAAATCATAGAGGCATTAAGAAGAGAATCAATCCAGGATAAATTTTCTAAAAAATGATAGCCAAAGATACCAATGATTAGGGAGAGCAAAATAATAGATAAAGCACTAGTGAAATGCAAAAATATTCTTAAATAGAATTTCTTTTTAGGAAGTAATGGTTCAGAAAAATGTTCGTACATAAAGGTATCTTTCTAAAATAATTTAAAGAATTATTATAAAATAAAAATAATTTCAATTATGTAAGGGAATAAGGTATGCAATATACAGGCTCAGTAACTGTAGACTAACAAATATAGCCATTCAGTTTTTTGTTCTAAAGCTCACTCTTAGTGATGATAATTCAGATTTTATTATTAGTTACATGTGATGCGTGTACTAAGCGATCCCTATTTGATCCGGAAGATTTGCAATTCTTTTGAAGTTTAGCAAAGTAAAATATGGCTTTTTTAGAATCACGCAGAAGTTCCGCAGATTTTCCGGCTCCAAAAAGAGAATTAAACCGGTTAGGACATTTTTGAAGTGATAATTCGTATTGAATAAGAGCTTCTTTAGGTCTGTTCATTTCTAATAGCATATCACCAAGCATTTCTCTAGCCGGAAGTAATTGACCAGGTGTTACCGGACTTTTTTCTGTTGCGTCTTCAAGTTTTGCAGCAAGCATCATTGTCTCTAATGACTTTTCTTTATTATTCCCGGCAAATAGTTGCCAGGACTTGACAACAGTCTTCTGGATTTCGATTTGGTTTATCCAATATTTGTTAGCTTCAGATTTTTCAAACGTATTTTGTAATTCTTCTAATTTTTGAAACGACTGTTTAGCAATTTCCGGTTTTCCACTTCTACCTGCACCGATACCTTTTGCAAAATAAAACAGTGATTCATCTTGCGGAAATTGTTTCCACGGAAAATTTGAGTGATTATCATTTGAAATCTTTGCTGCTTCAGACCAGTTTTGATTTTCAAGTAGGATTCTGCCAGGAATGGCAGCTATTGCGTAGGCTGTAATAGGTGAGGGTTCAAAAGTTCCGCTAAGTGTATCTATCAATGTTGCAATGTTTCTGGCTTTATCATATTCTGATTGCTGAAGGTAAGCATACTCAAGGTAATCAAGAGCATGAAAGTACTGTGCGGAAACCTGCCCATGAACAGGGATCTTTTTAGCAATTACTGCAGATCTCAGATTTAAGTCTATTGATTCCTGCCAATAGCCGAGACGAGTAAAAATATGAGTCGGCATATGTAATGCATGTGGTATTTCCGGAGCTATTTTAGAATAATTCCGTGCTAACCTGAGAGCATTTTCAGCTAACGGTGGAAAATCGTATGCATGTATTGCATAATGAAACGCGCCAGGATGATCAGGAATTATTTTAAGTATTTCTTCACAAATAGCTCCTGCTTGGCGCTGAATCTTATAGGATTTGTCATTAGGTGAAGCGATAGCCAACGTTGATAAGACAGAAAACAATCTTGCTTCTATATCATCGGGCAGCTCCTTGCTTGCAAGCTGCCAGCCATCGTTAAATGCAATTAACCGCTTATGTTCGGTTTTGTTCAATCCATCTTTAAAATAAGCTGCTATAGCCCCCCCATAATATTTTTCCTTTTTTGTTTTTGCAAGATTCAATGCAGTCTGGGAGAGAATGTATCCTTCCTTCAACATATCATTATCCGGAACGTCCGGCCAGAGTGGGTGCTCTAAAGTCATTGCCTTACCCCAGTATCCCCAGAAACAACCCGGATCTAATTTAATAACTTCGCTGAATGTATATTCTGCATCTTCATATGTCATATGATGAATAAGTGCAATTCCGAATCCTATTAAAGTATCCAGTTTAGGACTGCATCCTCCTGAAAACCGCACTGTTCCGCATAATATATCCGGAGTTAAGTAGTCTCTTTGTGTAGAAGATATTTTATGATCCGAACATGAAAGAAATAAAAAGCAGGAGATGAATATTGTAACATATAATTGGAAAATAAAAAGCGGTTTTATTACAAATCGATTAATTATATTTGAGTTCATATATTATCTCTTGATAAATTTGAATTAAAACATTGTTAAATATTTTTTTTTGCACAAGATTCAGCATCACTGATGAACTGCATATCCTCATTTTGTTTTTCTAATATACGTTCTGCCATTTTCAATGACCGAAAACATAAGAATTACTGCTTAGCAATACAACATATTGATTAAACGTCAATAACTTTTGAGAACATTTCAAGTTATATATATTTAATATTATTAGCAATTAGATTTTCATTGTTACATTGTTACATTCTTGCTATTCCATGTGATTCTATTACCATAAAGAAAAAATAGTCCATTTGTACTATTGACTATATACATCATTTTTCTCTATTCTTACTAAAATTAGTTTATAAATAATTCTTTACCCTTCATTTACTAAAGAGATAAAAAACGCATTGCCTCTACTATGAAAAGTTTATGAACTCCTCAATGAGAAATCGCTGAAACATTTTTAGCAACAGTATGATTTAGTTGTTCGAGATTGCCATTTTTTATAGCATTTAAATGAATTTCAAGCATACAGTCTTGATTACTTAATGGATTCATCTCTGCTTATTTCGCATATTTTAAAACTACACCCCCTGTCAAAAGTTGTTGTGTCGAAACGAATGATAAATTTTGGGAAGAAATACCTTGCCTGAAAAGAGGTCGTCCGCTACCTAAAATAACCGGTGCAATTCCAATACGGTATTCGTCAAATAGATTATCGTTTACAAAAGTCTCAGAGAGGTTAGCGCTCCCGAATAAATATAAATCTCCACTGCCTTGCTCTTTAAATTTTTTGATTTCTGCTGAAGCATTATCTTTAATTAGAGTAGAGTTACTCCAGTCAACCGATTTTAATGAAAATTGCTTTAATTTCTTTACCGATCTGCTGAAGCCACCCGAAATCGGGTAATGCTTCATTAACATGCAAACGAGGATAATGGATATTGTAGTTTTCTCCCAAAACTTCTTGCAAAGAAGCTGCTAACTTTGCATCTGCTTCGTATCCTCCGTTACCGCCACCTTTGTATGAATAAAATGTTCCTTTTTATAAAAATTATTTATTTTCTAGGCAAGTTTTAATTTCAGATTCTAAAATTCATGTTTCCAGAAGACTAATCTCCAACTTTTTTTACTTTGAATGTCGTAATTAACCATTATAGTCAGAGTTTTTTTTCCTTTTTTTATTCAATATTTTTTTCCTTTTGCAATTGCGGATGAAATTTGTCCGCAATGGTGTGAGATGTGAAAAAGAGCATGTGCAAAAAGACGAATTTTAGTGATAGTTCCGAAAAATGGAGTTTCAATTTTTTCGAGCCAATCATTGTTAGATGTTTCATTTATAAGTTTTTCAAGCGTCAAGTATCCTTGTTCAACGAGTGTTCGACTTGTTTCAATATCGTATGTCTTTCCCGTATCGGTTTGTGCTAGTGTTGTATTTACTACATCTGTTTTAATTCCTAAAAACTGAGCGAATGTATTCGTGGTTTCACCAATATGTCTGTAAATAAATCCCACAGAAGCTGTTTTTTCATTCAACCGAAAATTTACATTCTTTGAATTTATTTGATTTAGGCTAAAGGAACTAGTGAATTTATTTTGCTCCAACATTTCAAGTAGGATAGCCTTTTGAAACTTTTCTAATTCGATGGTTCATAATTTAAATTTTGTCTTTTTAAATGACGCACAACAATTGTATATAAATATAAATAATAATGTGTATAGTAATTTTTTTCCTTTTTCCAATTACATTTTTTATTTTTTAATAATCTATTTTGTTTTTAATCGTTCATATTTTACATCAAAATCTAATGAGGTTTTCTCATTTTCCGAACTTTCCCATCTACCATTATGACATTTCTATCACTGTTAAATTTACCTTCAAAACGCTGGAAGAATCACTACTATTTCTCGTTTACAATTATTAATTTTCTCTAGTTCTATTCATATTTCAAATTTTTAACTGGAAACTTACTGTACCAGGGATGCCTGAAATCACCACGATATGGAAACATATTACTTTGAGTTGTTCATTTTTGGAGGAGGCTCTTCTTTTTTCCGAAATTTTAAGCAATCCTTACCGGATGAGATGTAAACTTCTATAGATGGCATCTGCTTTGTCTTCATACCGAAACTTTTACATCCATAAGGGTATTTAGAATCCCAAGTAATATAAAAATATTTGCAAGTTCTACAGTTAATAGGCATGGAGAAAATTTAAATCTTTTTTCAAATCTAAAATGACATTATTAAGTCTTATATTCCGGATCTTTCCTTTTAGTACGAGTTATCAAAATTAAATTTAGCTGCTTAAAAATAATATCTGCGGAATCAAAAATTCAACTTACAAATTTAATGCTCTTTTTGTATAGATTTTATCTTTGGAAGATAGAAAAGTCTTTATAGCCGGTTGAAAGAGGCTAGTAAGGGTATGGTATAGAAATCGTTTTAGCCAAAAAAATATCACCCTGATGAGTCAGAATGCGCAAAGCAGGATAGGTTAAGCTGATCTTCAATGATTTTTATGTTTCAAATTCAAACACGGTCTTTTTTAAATACAGTAAATATTGCATATATAGCATAGTAATTGTTACTGAAGATAATTTGACAAAATTTTTGTTATGTAAGAATTACTTTCAAGATATTCTGGCATTCCCATTGAATTACATGGAAGAAGAATTTGATAAAACAAGAGGAGATAAAATGAAAAAAGTAATTGTTGGTTTAGCGCTTGTCCTGTTAATTCCAATATTGTGGGGATGCAGTGACTCCGTAGTGAATCCTATATCGGAAAATCAGACCACAAGTAATCAAAAAAGCTGGATTACTCTACCTAAAAATCCGGGAATGAAAGTAGAAGATGAATATTCTGCATCAAAAATAATTGACGGTAATATGGGTGGTGAAGTACAGTTGAATGTTGATTATAAAACAACGTCTTCACTTCATATAAAAATCGCAGCTAAAATAAAAGTTCCCAAAGGTGCTTATTCAGGTGAAAAGAATATCACAATGATTATTAATAACACTGATGGAACAGCAAGTTTTTATCCAAGTCCGGAAACCTTTAATAAACCATTAATATTTGATCTTGAAATACTTGGTGTAGATTTAACCGGGGTCAACCCTAAGACATTGGATTTTGCATATGTAGCAAATGACGGCTCCTTTGAATCAGTAGATTGCCACAAAATTGAAGTTGAAAATCAAGGAAGGGAAATTAAAAGTAGATGATGCTGAAATACCTCATTTTTCAAAGTACGGATGGTGCAGATAAATATATGGTAACAGCCTAGAATTATAAAGTATATAATTTCAAAAAAATGTTATAAAAAATATAAGGAGAAAGAGATGTTAAAATATTTTTAAATAATTCCCAGCTTTCTGAGGAACTCTTTGAAAACAGCATCAGACTCAATAAAGATATGGGAAATAAATCAAATGAAGCAGAAACTCCAGCAGAGATGGGTAAACTCCTGAAAAAGAAGGAAAGGGATCATGCAAAAGAATGCTCATTCTATGTTTTTAGAAAAATGCCGTAACTCAGGAGACCAGGGGAGTTTTTTGTTGTGTAAAGTAGTTTTAAGAATAAGGGGATTAGACTTGCGCAGTCTACACAAATTTTGTCCGGGGAGTTGGAAAAGTCATAAGGGCTATTAAACAAAGATTGCTCGAAATTATGTGCACCTGGGATTTTTTCCACCCTGTGACATCAAACACGTAAAAATAATTTTTTAATAGCATATTTCCCTTTTAAAGACTTACTTCTCTTCTTTATTCTTCTTGTCTTTTTCGAAAATGATGTAAAGCCAGGGTATGCATCATAAAAAAATATAACATTTATAATTATGCCTTGAAGGCTGATAACAGTTTAAAATCTTAAAAATCTTATATTATATTATAAAAAACGGAGGGTAAAAATGAAATTATTTTCAATAATTCTAACGGCTTTTTTTATCTTTTCAATGTCGTCTTTCACATCTGCACAATTTGATTTGGGAAAAGTGATTAAAAAAAAGGTTGAGAAAGAAACCAAGAAAGGAGTAGAAAAAACTGTTGAGAAAGGTGTTGAAGAAACAGAAGATGCTGTTACAAAAGAAAGCAAAGAAGAGAATAATAAAAAGAGCAATACCGGGGAAGATATAAAAACCACAAATACCGGGGATCAAACTGAAGTAAATAAATCATCGGGAGAACAAGCAGATGAATTAAAAATCTGGTCCAAATATGATTTCGTTCCCGGAGATAAAATTATATTTGAAGATAATCTTGTAAATGAAGAAAGCGGTGAATTCCCTTCAAGATGGGATCTGGTAAGCGGCACAGCTCAGGTCGCTTCATTGGGAGATGATAATGTAATTCAATTCGTTCATAAGAATACTATCGTAGTCCCTTTAATGAATAAAAAAGATTTTTTGCCTGATGTTTTTACAATCGAATTCGATGTATTCTTTGAAGAACTGGCAGTAAAAAGAGGTGAGCAATATCTAATAAGACTTTTTGAGGGGAAAAATCTCACTGCACGGGATAATAAAAAAAATACTGTTATTGATATTTCATGGGACAGAGTTAGGATGGGAAGTTTCGGAGGACAAACATCCGATTTTATAGCAGAGAGGAAAAGCTGGCAGGCTAAATGGAAGCATATTGCAATTTCATTTAATGAAAGATCTTTAAAGCTTTATATGGATCATGAAAGAATGCTGAATATTCCCAATGCAGGAATTAAACCTAAAATGTTTTCAATCTGCGGACAGTTTGATGATCGCTTTATAAAAATAAGTGCTTTTAAAAATATTAGGGTGAATGAAGGCGGTAAAAAGTTATACGATAGAATTGCATCCGAAGGTAAATTTATAACCCACGGAATTTTGTTTGAAGTTGATAAGGCAGATATTAATGCAAAATCGATGGGAACAATAAATGAAATCGTCAAGCTGATGAACGAACACCCTGAATTAAAGTTTAGCATCGAAGGTCATACAGATAATAACGGTGAGGATTCTTATAATTTAAAATTATCGGAGGATCGTTCACTTGCCGTTAAAAATCTCCTTGTCGATTTAGGCATTGAAGAAGCGAGATTAGAAAACAAAGGATGGGGCGAAAGCAAGCCACTAAATGGTAACTCAACTCCGGAAGAAAAAGCAAATAACAGGCGGGTTGAGTTTATTAAAATTTAATTTCGTTTGAGTTGAATTAATAAAATAAACTGGTTAAGAATGTCCTATTGAATACTTAGTCTAAAAATGAAGAGGTATTAAATGAAATAATTTGAACTGATTCTTTCTTTAATTATCATTGCATCGTCATTATAGTTAGCTCTTGATCAACTTCAACTCCCCTCAGTTCTTTAATAATTTTGCTGTAAGATCTTTATTATTTCTTAATATTTGTTTTGGATAATTTTGACAGATACTATTTACGGAATAGACTTTGGGACTACCAATTCTGCAATTGCTATTATGAGAAATGGCAGCGAAACAGTCATAAAGAGTAGTGTCAAGTCAGATAAAACAGAAAGATCCATTCTTTTTTTTCCTAAATGGGAAGCTGGTAAATATTATGTAGGTGAGGAAGCGATTGAGCATTACTTATTAAACGGAATGGAAGGCAGATTCATGCAATCAATCAAAAGTTTTCTACCTGACACTTTATTTGAATATACTTGGATACATGGTAAAAAATATACGAATTGAAGAACTTGTTTCTTTGATATTATCAGATCTCAAACGTAGAGCTGATGAAAGCCTGAATTATGAAGTTACAAAGGCGGTATTTGGAAGACCGGTTATATTTTCTGATGTACCGGGGGATGATAGGATTGCTGAGCAAAGACTCTATGCAGCAGCTTTGAAAGCTGGATTTAAGGAAGTTTACTTCCAGTTAGAACCAATAGCCGCAGCCTTAGCGTATGAGTTAAGGCTTAATGAACCGGAAGTAGTATTAGTCGCTGATTTAGGCGGCGGAACATCCGATTTCACAATTATGCAGCTAGATCCCCAAAAAGTACATCTTAAAAATAGGACTTCCGATATACTTGCAACCGGAGGAATTAGGATTGGCGGGAATAATTTTGATTCAGACATCATGTGGCACAAATTAGTGTCTTACTTTGGTTATGGAGCTAAATTTAAATCATGGGATAAATGGTTAGACCTTCCAATCACATTATTTAGAAATCTTTGCCGGTGGGAAAAAATTAATCTTCTCAAAAATAAAGATACAAGAATGATGCTTAAAAATTTTCTTCATACATCGGACAATAAAAAGGCAATTGAAAGATTGGTTATTTTAATTGAAAAGGATTTAGGTTTTTCTATTTTTAGTACTATTGAAGAGACAAAGAAAGTCTTATCTTATAATAGTAAATCAAAATTAGATTATGAACAATTTAATATAATTATACATGAAGAAATAACGTTAAATGAATTTAATCACTTTATAAATGAGCAAGTCGAGAAATTTGAAACTTATTTGATCTCTTTTATTAATAATTCCGATGTTGATAAAAATATAATACAGACAGTATTTATTACGGGAGGAAGCTCTTTGGTTCCAGCTTTAAGAAATGTATTAATTAAATTATTTGGGGAAGATAAAATAAGAGGCGGGGAATCTTTTACCAGTGTTGCATCAGGGCTGGCGCTTAGTTCAAGCTTATACTTTTGAATTTTAATTGAATTAATATTTCAATTATTACTTCTGACTAATTTTCTATATTTTGAAAAATATAAAATTATCAAATAATTTATGAAATATATTATCGGTATTGACGGAGGCGGAACAAAAACAGATTGTGCTGTGGCTGATTCTGATCTCAATATTTTATTTAAAACTAAAGGAAATCCATCAAATTTTCTTGTTGAAGGGACAGAGAAAGTCTCAGTATCAATTCTTGAATTAATAAATAAATGTAAAGAAGAATTGAAATTCGATTACGCGGATATAGAGATAATTCTTTTAGGTACTGCGGGAGCGGGAAGGAAGAGTGATGTCGACAGGTTGAAAGATTCATTTATAAATATTTCGAAAAACAAAGGAATAAATTTTAAGAACTTCCATGTGGAAAGTGATGCAAGGATCGCACTAGAAGGAGCTTTTTCCGGCAAGCCTGGAGCAATTTTAATTGCCGGGACAGGTTCAATAATGTTTGGGAAAGATTCAAAAGGTGATATTCATCGTGTAGGGGGATTCGGCAGGCAGATAGGCGATGAAGGGAGCGGTTATAGTTTGGGTAGAAAAGGTTTTAATGCCGTATCCAAACAATTTGATGGAAGAGGTAATTCAACTCTTATATCCGACGTATTAAAAGAAAAATTTAATATTATTTCATCCGAAACTTTAATTACTGAAATCTATAGAAATAATTTCACAATCGCCTCAATTGCTCCTCTTGTAATATCCGCAGCGGAGGAAAATGATCAGCCTGCATTGAAAATTATTGATGAAGAAACGGATGAACTTCTTCTTCATATTTCTGCTATGAAGCAAAAACTTAAGCTGCCTGAGCTGAACATTGCTTTTATAGGAGGTTTAATAAATAATGATAACTTTTATTCAAGAACGCTTAAAGAAAAAATCACTAAAATTTTAAAGAATGTGAATATAAAATCTCCTGAGAATCCGCCTGTTATCGGTGCAGTCTTGATGGCTAAAGAACTTTTAAATAAAGTATATTATCCTTAATTTAGATTGTAATTAACGAAGTTATATGGATACTGAAACAAAAAAATATACCTATGATGATTATGCTAATCTCCCTGAAGGAAAGCCTTATCAATTAATCAATGGAAATTTAGTTATGTCGCCATCACCTACAGTTTATCATCAGCAAATATTATTAAAAATTTCTGTGTCATTATCAAATTATCTCGAAAAGAATAAGGTCGGTACTTTATTGGTTTCTCCCATGGATGTTTATTTTGAAGAGCATGAGACTTATCAGCCGGATATTATTTTTATCTCTAATGAAAGAGAAAAGATTATTGGGGAAAAGAAAATTGAAGGTGCACCTGATTTAGTAATTGAAATACTTTCCGAATCTTCTGCATATTATGATTTAAAACATAAGAAAAATATCTATGAAAAACATAATGTAAAAGAATATTGGATTGTTGACCCTATCGATAAAAGCATTGAGATTTATGAGAATAAAGACCATTCTTTTGGTTTAGTATATAAAGGAAAAAATAAGGGAGAAATAAAATCAAAAATATTGCCAAATTTGGGTTCAAAACTTGAAAAAATCTTTTAAACTGATATTAAAACTAGCTGATGTATGAAAATTTAACTGCCTTTAGAACCTTTTTGCATATCTACCAATAAATCCTCTGCTTTCCTTTATAATAGAATTAATTTTTGGCCGTCATTGTAAGTAAGTTATCCCTATAACCCGTAGAGGTTAAATTATTGTATTAATATCATCCAACATGTTACAAAATCCTCGTGCGCTAAGGAAAAGATTTCTTTATAAATCTTTTTAAGATATTTACAGCGTATCTGAAGCGTATGTGGAGCGTATGTGAAGCGTATCTGAGATGCATTTGGAACTTTAATGAATAATAGGAGAAGATAATTGTTCCTGGAGTATAAGATATTTCTAGAAAATTTGTCTCTGGTATGATTTTAATAGATAAACTTATTCCTAAAATCACATCGATTATTTCTCGGATTTTCTAACTTTCATTTTTCACAATTCATTTTTATAAAAAGAGGTTCCTATCTATGAAAAATTTCTTAAAATATTTTTCTATTATTATCTTAATATCTTCTTCATTTTTAAACTGCAATCCCAAACATGATAACAGCGAAGGCAGCAGCAGCTCTAATAAATTAGGAATTACTCTGCCGCCGGGATTCCAAATTGATGTTTATGCAGATAATGTTAAAGGGGCCAGATCAATGGTTCTAAGTCCCAGTGGTGTGTTATTTGTCGGTACCAGAGGCGACAATGTTTATGCAGTTCTTGATACTAATAATGATTTCAAAGCTGATAAAGTAATTACAATTGCGAGCGGTTTGAACAGTCCCAACGGAGTAGCCTTGAAGGACGGTAATCTCTATGTAGCTGAAATTAACCGGGTTATCCGGTATGATAATATTGAACAACATTTGAATAATCCGCCGGATCGGGTAGTAATAAATGATTCTTTCCCGGGAGATAAACACCATGGATGGAAATTTATACGGTTTGGTCCCGATGGCAAATTATATGTCCCGGTAGGTGCACCATGTAATATATGTATGCCTACGGAAAAATATGCTTCTTTATTTAGAATGAATCCCGATGGAAGCGATCTGGAAAAATATGCCAGCGGAATTCGTAACACTGTGGGATTCGATTGGAACCCTCAAACAAAGGTTTTATGGTTTACTGATAACGGCAGAGACATGCTCGGTGATAATATACCTCCAGATGAATTGAACAGAGCACCTGAGAAAGGTTTAAACTTCGGATTTCCCTATATGTTTGGAAAAGATGTTAGAGATCCTGAATTTGGTAAAGATGTTGATTTAAGCAATTTTCAGAAGCCTGCTATGGAACTCGGTCCGCATGTTGCTTCTCTTGGAATCAGATTTTATACAGGTGATATGTTCCCTTCCGAATATAAAAATCAAATATTTATTGCCGAACATGGTTCCTGGAATAGGAGTCAAAAAATCGGCTATAGAGTTATGCTCGTTAAAGTTTCTGATGGCAAAGCGATCAGCAAACAGGTTTTTGCTGAAGGCTGGTTAAAAGGGGAGTCTGTTTCCGGAAGGCCTGTAGATGTACAGCAAATGCATGACGGTTCCTTATTAGTATCCGATGATTATGCCGGCGTCATTTATAGGATTACTTACCACAAATAGAACTTAAGAAGTTGAGTTACTTAGATGTAAAGATGACATCTTTAAAAAAGACAAATTACTTTCAATTTTTATTAAAATATAATAATAGATAAACCTTATTTTTAAATATTAAAGATGTCATCTTTTAATACCGCGATTCTCGCATAATTTATGTTGGCAATAATTCTTGCGCAAGCCTATTGAACTGCCGCTAACGCTTCATATTATTAATTGGTACTTTTTTTGATATTCTTTTTGGGAAGATACTTTAGTATAAGATATCAATTTGAAAGAGGTTTATATGGAAGCGGAATACGAACATTATAACAAAAATATTGATGAATTTGATGCCCGGAATATTTTTGAATTTGATTCTTTTAAAGAACTAAATAAGAAGGAGCAATATAATACCGAGGAATTGGAGAAATTAGATCCTAAAAAAATCCGGCTTCTCAGAGAAGAAAGTAAATTTAAGGTAATATTTAATTAATTATATAAGAATAGGTATTTAAAGATGACATCTTTACTATTTAAAAGTAAAGGTTTTATCTAAAGATATATTTTAAAGATAGTTTGAAAAATAATTATCCTTTAAAGATATCATCTTTACACTTTGCGCTATAAGCCTTGCTCCTTTGATAACTAAAGCACACTTAAAATACATTTCCTGACCTATAATTGTAATTATCAAAAATAAATTTTCATCAATCGTTAAATTGGAATATAATTTTCCTCTAATACAATTCTTCAATTAAAGGAGAAAATATGAATATAGGGATAATTGGTTCGGGAACTGTGGGTAAACAACTGGGGTTGGGGTTAGCTAAGGCTGGAAACAATGTAAAAATTGGAACGCGGGAAGAATCAAAACTGAATGATTGGAAAAAAGAAGCCGGTTCAAAGGCTTCCATAGGCTCCAATGAAGAAGCAGCTAAATTCGGAGAAATTATTATTCTTGCAACTGCCTGGTCGGGTACGGAAAATGCCATTTCTTTGTCCGGTAAAGATAATTTCTCAGGCAAGATTTTAATTGATGTAACTAATCCTTTAGATTTCTCACAAGGACCTCCCCCGAAGATTGCAGTTCCGTTTGATAATTCAGGTGCACAGCAAGTGCAGAACTGGCTCCCGGATGCAAAAGTAGTTAAAGCCTTCAATATCATTAATGCATACACGATGATTAATCCGGTATATGAAGAAGGGTCTCCCGATTTATTTATAGCAGGGAATGATAATAATGCTAAAGAAAAAGTGACATCAATTGCCAAACAGCTTGGATGGGTTAGTATTATTGATATGGGTGATTTATCTGAAGCAATTTGGCTCGAGACCTTAACGATGCTATGGGTGCATTACGGCTTTAAATTCAATAGTTGGACACATGCTTTCAAGCTGTTAAAGAAATAGAAAGAAATTGTTTAATTGCTTTATTGTTTAATTGTTAAAGATATAGCAATAAAACAATTTAGCAGTTTAGCAATTTTTTTTATTGTTTGGTTATACCTAAAATCCATTTTCCGATTAACTCAAGAGCTTTTGGAGAAATAGTTTCTTCGATTTGTGAATACTCTGAAAGAGTACCCGTTTTTGCCGTTTGAAATAAGTGATTCAAACCTTCTAATTCTTCGACTTTATAATTCTTATTCCCTCCTTTTTTTAATGCCTCCGAAATAGCAGATAGATCTTCTTTTGGAGGAACCTGTAAATCCTTACTCCCATTTATTGCCAGCACAGGGACCTTTACCTTCTGCAACGTTGGTTGCGGATCATACGTTAGAAAGAATTTAAACCAGGGGCTGGTAATAAAATTCATTTGGGATTCGAAAATGCTTTTGGGATTATTTCCGAGTTTCTGCCTGTCTTCTTCGGGTAAATTATTTATGTAATCATCAAAAAGATTGTTCAGCTTTTTTCGTAATTCAACACTATCTTTTTCGGTTTTTATTAGTTTATAAGATTTCTCATTTAATTCTAAACTTTTCTGTATAAAACTATCACTTAAACCATTAGCTTTCATTATAAGCTTAGTCTGCATTTTTAGAATTTCTTCGCCTGTTAATCCTGGACCAGCCATTAAAACAATGAAATCTATTTTATCTGAATTAACTGCAGCTAAGGGAGCAACAAGCCCGCCTTCACTATGTCCTATCAATCCTATTTTCTCAGGATTTATCTCTTTTCTGGTTTGCAGATAATCAACAGCCGATAGTACATCTGTCACAAAATCTTCCGTGGTTGCTGTTTTGAAATCGCCCCCCGATTCTCCGAATCCCCTATCATCATATCTTAATACAGCAATACCCTTTTTCGTTAAATAATCAGCTAATACGAGAAAAGGTTTATGATTCATGATTGTTTCATTTCTATCCTGCGGTCCAGACCCGGTAATGAGAACTACTGCAGGAAATTCACTCCCCGATTCAGGTAAAGTCAATGTTCCGGCAAGAGTTATTCCTGCTTCTTTATTTTCAATTTTAATTTCTTCTTCTTTATAAGGATATGGCTTTTTAGGTTCCTGCAGACGTTTGGCTTCTTCAACTTTATTACTCTTTTTTAGATCTAACGGCAAAGACATTCCATTCTGATTCCACTCACCTGTTAATTTCAAACTATCACTTTCATATTTTCCTATATAATATCCGTTCACCGCCTGAATATTTAGTCTTATACTATCCTCGGATAAAGATATCGAAGAAACCGGGATACCAAAAGCACCCTGATCAGGACTATCGAGAGATGCTTTCAGGGAATCGGTCACTTTCGAAATATGGAAAACTATTCTTAACCTGGTTTCACTAATATTAAGCACCCCCTGCCATATACCCACATATTGAGAATCCGGTGTTACATTATAACTGTTTGTATTGGGATAACCGCAATTTATTGTCAGAATCACAATCAAAATATTCAGGAGAAAAATTTTCAGCAGAGACATTGTCCCCTCCGTCAAATATTTAGGAAAAATAAAGTATAACAGAAGTTGCGCAAAAATCTGTATTTGAAAGATGACATCTTTATTTTTTGAATATAAGGTTTAATTTGAATTTACATTTTCATAAAAAATTGAAAATGATTTGTCTTTTTAAAGATGTCATCTTTACATCTGCGTAACCTTACAATATAATTAAAATTATACAAGAATTATTATATTTTTTATCTCAACCTCTTAAATATTTCGCACTTCGTGCACACGGTATAATTGGTATTCCCTTCATAATTCAACTTATTAAATAAACTTCTGGAATATTTGTATTTATCATTATACCAGATATCTTCAAAAGATTCATTCGTTAAATCTCCCCATACATTATCTTTACTTGTAACCCAGCAGCATGGAGTAACCTTTCCGTCAGGGTTTATTACGGCTGATGTGAATAGCTGATTACATGGTTTATTGTTTATAGGAAACTTATCTCCGTTTTTATAATAATCTAATATATATTTCCTGTTTTTAGGGAGCCATTCCGTTTTTCGTTCATTAAGAGTTCCTGCAAAAGCTAGGTCTGGTATATCGTCGGCTAATCCCATTTTATCGAAAGTGATTTCAATCCCGAGTTCTTTTGCCAATTTCTTTGCGTATTTAATTTCATGCTCATTATATTTATTAACAATAAACTTCCAGATGATTTTCGGATCTCTTTTCTTTAATCTTTTCTTTGCTTCAACAGCCATTTTAATATTGTTGACAACCCAGTCAAACCGTCCTTTAACTCTATATCTTTCATATGTTTCCTGAGATGCACCATCTGCAGAAATTACAATCTGGTGAAGGCCTGAATTTATTAATTGCTCAAAAAATTCAGGCTTTTGTTTAAAGCTAAGATTTGTATGTGTAATAGTGTAGATATTTCTTGAGACCGACTCTTTGATTATATTAAATATTTCATGATGCAGCAGCGGTTCACCCCAATTAAAAAGAACTATAACTTTAAGAGAAGGAATTTTATTTAATACCATGCGGAAAGTGTCAAAAGACATTTTCCCTTTATCGTAATTCTGATTTTTTGAAGCGCAGAGGGGACAATCCAGGTTACAAATATTTATCGGATCAACAACTGCGGCTTTCGGAAGTTTCGGTTTTAAGGTATCCGGGCTGAATCTGTATTTTAGCCATTCGGATATTTTATTTTGAGTATTTATAGGTATTCTCTGCCAAATAGAGAGGTAGAGATTAAATAAAAATCTATTCATCATCATTCAAGCTTAAAATTTTATAATCACTATACAAGTTAGTAAACCATTTCCTATTAAAAAAAATAAAAATTGCTCCAACAGCAACAGCAAACCATAATGTTACTCCCCTTATTATAAAAGTTGAAGCAATAGCCGTATCCTTTGAAAATCCTTTTTGAACGATTAGAAAAACAAAAGAACTGTCTGTTACTCCAACTCCGCCGGGAAGCATTGTTAAAGAGCCGATTATTGTTCCAAAAGCGTATACGAATGACGCCCACATTATTGATATATCCAGACCCAGAGACTTCAGTATAATATAAAAACTTAAACACTCAAATGTCCACGATACTATGCTGGTAAACAACATGAAGAAAAGTGAATTACCCTTCAGCATCGAATGAAAGCTGTCATACGCAACACTGATTTTTGATAAATACTTATGTAGAAATTTTATTTTTGATAAAAGGCTTATAAATTTTATTGAAATTCTTTTATTACTTATAAAAAGGATAAGTGCACAAAACATAATTATTAACAAACTCATAATTAAAATTCCATAGTTATAAATTATTGCTCCGGCAAGAGCAATTATTATAACTGATATTAAATCTGTAATCCTTTCCGAAAAAACTATTGGGGCAGTTTTACTAATCTGATCACCGGTAATTTGTTTTATCAAATATGATTTAAATAATTCACCTAACGCACCAGGAGTTGCAAGCATTACCAGACTGCCCATAAAAATTAAGAATGAATCCCGGAAGGAGATTTTTATTTTTAATAAATGAAGATAAAAATTCCATTTATAAAACCTTGTAAAAAAAGTTAAAAAAGAGAGTGAAAATAATAGGGGTAAAAGTAAAAAGTTAAAACCTTCAAATGACCGGAGAACATTTTGATAGTCTCCATATATTGTAAGAACAATATAGAATAAAATAGTAACGGCTAATAAAATGAAGATGTTCTTCTTAACTTTTTCGAGCAAATGTCTTCCGATAGAAATGTAATAAATATTTTATGCAAATTTAGCAAAAATAATGTACGCAGAGGGGAAACGGTTACATACCTATTTAGCCTCAATCAATTCCCAGCCTGAATGTGAAGTTTTGTCTTTATTTACTCCGAATTTTGAAGGCCTGTAAAAGATTGTTACCCCATTCGAATAATTTCCTGAATAAAAAGAAGGTTTTTCACTTAAATCAAAGTATTGAATTTTAGAAACTGCATTTTGTTGCAAAGAAGGAGATAAAGAGGCATATTTTTCTCTAATACTATTTAAAAAACTGAATGTTTTTTTAGTATCGTATAAAACAATTGTAGTCACCGTCTGGGTTCTGTTTATCAGATTTTCAAATGCAGTCTTTGCAAAAATCTTTGCAAATTGAAAAGCTGATTGTTTTAGAGTATCTAAATTTTCAAAATATTTTGTATCCATATAAGATAAATGCAGGTCTTCCGGAGAGGCAATAATAAAATCCGAGTATGGAGATAACCTTGAGATAACTCCCGGTGTGCCGTTATGACATGTTGATAAGACTAAAAGATTAAATTTTTTCCTGGCAGTAAATTTACCGACAGCATTCGAAAATGTCTTTATATTGAAGATCCTGTCCGGGTAAGAATCATAATAATACTTCCCTCCGAATTCAGGGATCTCATGTCCGAAGAAAAGAAAATATCTACTTACATTTTCACCTCTAGTTTTAAACTTACTATATAATTCTAATTCCGATTCAAATATTTCCTTGTAATCATTTCTGTTGTAGCCGCTCTCATTAATTAAATTCCCGTTTCTGTAATAATAAAACTTCCCGTCATTGGATTGGAAAAACAGAAATCCCGATTTTTTCATTATATGAAATATAAAGACTTCGCCGTTTTTACAGTTTCCGGCTACTGAAAGTGCTTCTTTTAATTTATCCTCATCTGCAAAATGCGGTTCCCCTTTTAAATTATGATACAAATAATCACCATCACCATTTATTAAATAAATAATTGAATATTTAATTTTTTCAGCATCCGGTAAATTAATTTTTAATATTTCTTTTGTACCGCATGAAAAAAAAGCTAATCCGAATAAAAAGAACAAAAGCCTTTTAAATTTGTCCATGATAAAAAATCACAATAAAACTGCTGCAGCAATAATGATTAATACCAGTGTTAAAATACTAATGGTTACATATTCAGCAGATTGTTCCAGGTCCTGAACGGAATAATCAGCAAAGTTATTTAAATTATTATCACTCACTTTTTGAAACCCATTAAAACCATTCAATTCATTATACTTCAACTCTACCTGTTTTTTAAAAAAGTCCATACTTTCTACATCGTTATCAGATAAAAGGGGTGTATGCTTAACTTCATCTAAAGAGGTCAATATTTTTTTAAAAGAATTATTTAAGATTTCCCTCTTTTGTTCCTTATTTTGCGTATGTTTCACTTTGAGAGCAATATCATTGAAGTATTTTTTTAATTCTTTCCGAACATCTCCGGCTTTGGTTTCTTGAATAGAACCGAAGGTCAGTAATAAAATAAAAATCACGCATAACTTCTTCATTTCTTCACCTTTTCTTAATTTTCCGAATATCAATTTTGCAGTTTAAGAATAGTAATTGAACTCTTATCAGTATGTGAGAATTGATACCAAATACTATATTTTAATTTGAAAAGTGATCTGCATCTTACATTTCAAAAATTCTTTTTTAAATCTCTCTCCTATTTATTATTTTAATATTAGAATTAACGGGGGATTTGCAGCGAAAATCCAAAGATGGACTAAATTTAGAAAAGAGGTAAAAATGATAAAAATCCTAATAGCTGAAGATGAAAATATTGTTGCATTAAATATTAGAAAGACATTGGAATCTCTTGGCTACCGGGTATCTTCAGTGGTTAATAACGGAGAAGATGTTATCAGGCAGGTTGAAAAAAATCAGCCGGATCTAATTTTAATGGATATTATGTTAAAAGGGTTAACCGATGGGATAGAAGCAGCTGAAACCATTACTAAAAAATTTAATATTCCTATTATATTTTTAACCGCTTTATCTGATGAAAAGACAATTGACAGAGCGGCTTTTACAAAACCGTATGGTTATCTTCTGAAACCTTTCACTACACAGGAAATGCACACTGCTGTCGAAAATGCATTAATTAATTTTGAAGCTGATGTAAAGAAATAAGATTATTCCTTTAATTAAACGTATAATTTTAAATATTTGTCTTTCTTTGAAACACTCCTTACTTATCTTATTCTACAAAATTGAATAAATTCGAACTTTTTTAAAAGGCATATAAGTTGCCTTCCATAACCATATTTATTTAAGGGAGGGTGCTATGCCAAGGTGTTTTATAGGTAAAGATGGATATTATGAAATTTTTAACCAGAGCAGTATTATCCATCAAAAAATTAATGAGGGTAAAACATCATATAAATTCAAGATCTATAACAGTGTAAAAAAAGTTCCCAGTCCTCAAGATAGATGGAGAATAGAACAAATAATTTTGGGAAATATTACAAATTACAGTTTAATTAAGGATAAAAAAATAAATTGATGGAATCAATCAGTTTGTTTGATTCGAAAATCATTTCTTATCAGCAGAGGCAAAGTAGTTAAATTTTCTAAAGAAGAAATGAGAGGGATCTAACTTTTGCCCGTCATGCTCCACCTCATAGTGCAGATGCGGACCTGTTGATAATCCTGAATTACCGGATAAAGCAATAATATCACCTCTACTGACTTTAGTCCCTTTTTTGGCTCTTATTTTTGAAAGATGACCATAGATGGTTCTATATCCAAAGCCGTGATTTACAATTATGGTTAAACCATATCCCCCATCATATCCGGTAAATTCAACTGTTCCGTTACCAGTTGCATGAACGGGAGCACCTATATTACTGACAATATCGATCCCTTCATGCATTCTTAAGCGGTGCAGTATAGGATGGTTTCTCATTCCAAAACTGTCTGAAAGTTCGCCGGTACATGGTTTTATAGCCGGAAGAGAATTTGAAAGTTTTTGATTTATTTTAAGCTGACCCGTAATTTCCTCAAATTGATTCTTTTCAAAAGAGATTTTTCTTTCGACTTCATCAGCGTATGAAACTGCCTTTATTAAATTTAGATCTATTTTTCCTGATAAAAAGTCTACGGAATTATCGAAGCCCCCACCGCCGGTTCCGAGAAGCATTTCATCTTTAGAAATCGGAGAAAGGTTTACTGCTGCTCTCAGAGAATTATTTTTGGAAGTTAAACTATCCAGTTCTTCATTTAAAGCCTGGTATAAAGTCAAAATCTTATCTACTTTCTTTTTCAATATTTCATGTTCGTCCTGATGACCGGGAAGAATAGTCCGGTTAATTCCAAAAATTATTAAGCAAAGATATACTGTAACGGCGGGAAGAAGAATAAAAAAATTTGATTTGAATTTTTTTATTTCAATAAATTGTAGCTGCTTATGTGAAAAATAGTATAATTTTTTCATCAGTTCCTTTTATTTTGCATAATTATTAGAGCCTATAAGCAGAACTTATAAACTATTCCCCTTGTATGCATCCTTTTTCCTGTCTTCAACTATCGATTTAAATAGTACAATAAGGAAAATTATACAGGCAATTATTACCAGATATTCCATAAATATACCTAAGTCTTTTTTGATTATAATTATATTAAAACTTAATAATTATCCATTTTTTGCAGTTTTTCGCCTAAAAAGTGTGTGTTACAAATAAAATTTTTAAATCATTCTTCTATTAAAATCTCAAAAATAGTACCAGTATAGAGTATATCTAATTGGCTGCTTTCAATCCCCGAAATTTGCACATTAAGGAAATTTAAGGTGAAATTGGATTATTGAACGACAGAGATTAGAATCGACTTACTTACTCTTACAGAAAGGTTTATTTGATTAGGGTCATTTTCTTAGTGATCGTAAAATAATCAGTCTGAAGACGGTATATATAAATACCACTCGATAATGAAGAAGCATTAAATTTTACATCATAATTTCCCTGAGGCTTTTGTTCATCAACGAGGGTAGCTACTTCATTCCCTAAAAGATTATATACTTTCAATGTCACATGACTCTCAGCCGGGATAGTAAATTTTATTTGAGTTGACGGATTAAATGGATTGGGATAGTTCTGCTGCAAATAAAATGAAGATAGTTCGCCCACTGTATCTTTTTTATTATTATTATTATTTGTGAGCTCCGTCAGCAAATAAGCTGGATGTATACATCATTAATAATAAAAAAAGAAAAGGGACAGAAAATTTTAATCTGTATAGAATTCTTTTATTTGAATTTAGTAGTAATTCTTTTTTCATTTATCTGCTTAAAATATTCTCTGGGTATAATTTAACTAAATTTGCACCAAAACCAGAAATAAAATTAAATAAACGGACTTATTTCATTTTCAAAGGTTTTTACTTCCGTTAAATATATTTGTTTCAACAATATGGCTTAGAACATATCTAGACATTTGCCGGTAATTATTAAATTTTTGCTGTTGGAAGCGAGGTTTATATCCACTTTATCGGGTGAGACTGATTTACTGTTAAAATAAATACTATTGATGCTGTTTATTTTTGCTACTACATAAGTATAATACTGGGTATCTTTTAATTTTTTTGTTAATAATCTGTCACATTGAAACTTCAAATAAACATTTAAACCTAGATAAGATTTAGCTGCTTTTATAAAAGTTCTTCCGTTTTCCTGGAAAACATCGTCTACAACTATATAAAAGATTGCATTTTTATTTTTTAAGTTTTCCTGGTAATCAATTGTATAAGAATAATGGACATCATTAAAAATAACTGCCTGATACTTCTCTTTATATTCTTTTATATATTTTACGGATGGGTCTAAGGTATCTTTTTTAATCTTTGGATCGGATTTCCCCGGTTTTTTATTATGATTCTTCAAGACTTGTATAGATGCTTTTTTAATATTTTTTTTATTACTAATAGATAAAGTAGAATCAAGTGAATCGTCAATATTATCCGTAATACTCTGTGGTCTAAAAGATGCTAAAAGTAACGAAATAATAGACATTACAAGAATATACAATATTATCCATTTTGCGGGACCCGACCTAAAAAAATAATCAACGAGCTTCATTTTTACTATATTAAGTTTAGTACATATAATACAAAAGTTATATTGTAAAAATAAATCAAAATTATTATTACCCAAAGTGAAGGAGAATACGTCAGGAGTAAAGTGCAAAAGATACTTAGGAGACAGGATATCGTGAATTTTCATCCAATCGATACATCTAAATGCCCGGCTTATTTGCAGCAGTTATTTTACATTATATTTTTTTATAACGAGATATTTTAACTCCTTCTCCCCGGCATTTTTGATACCATGTTCAACATATGAAGGACAATAGAGGCTGGTCATCGGACCGACTATTTTTGTATGTCCATTTAAATAGAATTCAGCTTTCCCTTCAAGAATAAAAAAAAACTCATCTTCAGCATGTTTATGAGGAGGATGAGTTGCTTCATTTGGTTTAACTACACTCAATTTTATAGTTCTGCCGTCAATAAATTTTTTATCAACAAACCAATATTGATATCCTGCATTTGTTTTTTCAATTCCATCCATTGAAAAAGTATTAACACAATTATCAATTGTGTACTTTATAGTATCTCCAGCCTGTTGATTTTCAGCATCTGTTTGTGCCGGAACATTAATAGTTAGTAAAAACAAAAATATAATCCCTAAATAAATCATAAAGAATTTCATTTTCATACTATCTCCTTTTATAAAATTAAAAAATTGAAGTTATGCAGATCTAAAGATGACATCTTTGAAATGTAAAATCATTTTAAAGATTTTATTAAAAAATAAATTCAGATTAGCCTTATTTTGAAAAAAGTAAAGATGTCATCTTTCAAATACTGATTTTTGCATAACTCGAGCAAATAGTACAATTCCTCAACCTTTAACTAATAACAATTAACGATTAACCAATAACCATTAACCGTCTATAACATCGGTTTTCCTCTTTTACATAGTTGAAGTGGTATCCCGAATGGGTCACGAAGCATAATTAAATGAGAACCATCATCCATTTTTATTTCCTCCTCAAATGTTGCTCCTGCTGAAATTAATTTATCTTTCACTTTTACAGGATCATTAACTGTTAAAGCAAAATGGAATTCAAGCGGGTGCTGTTTTTCATATTCGGGTATCCGGGCAGATGTATTAGAATAAATTTCGATCATTACTTTACCAACTTTATCAGTTAAGAATCTGGTAAAAGGATAATTCTCCATTGATTTGACTATTTTCATCTCACAATTATCAATATACCACTGTCCCATCTCAACAGGTTTTGAAACGTTTAACGCAAAATGTTCAAAAGTCATTTTCTCTCCTCGTTTTATTATTTTCTGAAATAGTAATTATTTTTTGTATGAAAAAGATTCGAAATAACTTCTTGTATGAAGTAATTTCTTAAATTTGTTATATAAACGAAATAAAATTATTATAATAAGGCAATATAATAATATCATAAAACATTACCTTATAAATTGATCTTTTTCATCAGTGAAGGGATATAAAAGTAGAAGGGCATATGGTATAAGGTCTAAATCAGTGAAGTTACGCAGAAATAAAGATGACATCTTTAACTATACCCACCATTCGCATGATAAAGATTTTTTGAATAACTGCTTTATTTTTTAGTATAATTCATTATCTTAATATCTATTCTTTCCCGGACACTTTAACTCTACTTAGGAACAAAAATGGATACAACAAAATTTTCCGAATCAACTTTAAAATTAGAAGAAGAAAATAAGCGACTTCGAACTGCTGTTGAGGAATTATCGGTATTAAATGAAATTTCGACGGCAATATCTTCGACACAGCCGTTAGAGCAAATAATCGATCTTATCGTCCGGAAATGTGTTAAACATTTGAAAGTTGAGCAGGGTGCGGTAATGCTTTTAAATGAAAAAGATCTTGACAAACCATTTCATACAATGATTCGAAAGCAGGATTCTGTTACCAATTACCTTCCTTACCGGTTTGATGCACAGTTGACAGGATGGATGTTAAAAAATAAAACACCTCTGCTTATCAATAACCTAGAAAAGGATGAAAGATTCAGCTTTATGGTCTCATCTGATTTTCCGATGCACTCACTTTTAAGTGTCCCTATGAATGTAAAAGGAAGAATGATTGGCCTTTTAACGGTATTTAATAAAAAAACCGACACCGGTTTTTCAAATAACGACCAGAGGTTACTGGGAATTATCGCCGGGCAATCGGCACAGATTATTGAGAATGCCCGTTTGTACCAGGAAGAACAGGCTCTACTACATCTGCAGGAAGAAATGCGTCTGGCTTATGAAATTCAAGTAGATTTACTGCCGAAAGTACAGCCTGAAGTATCCGGATATCAGATTGCTGGGAAAAGTATACCTGCAAAAGATGTCGGAGGGGATTACTTTGATTTTATTCGTATTAATGGAGAAAGGCTGGCATTCTGTTTAGCTGATATTTCAGGTAAAGGAATTCCTGCAGCAATACTAATGGCTAACCTGCAGGCATCTTTAAGGGGTCAAGCAAAACTTGATAAACCTTGCAAAGATTGTGTCTCTTTTAGTAATGATATACTTTACCACAATACAGCCCCTAATAAATTTGCAACTTTATTTTATGCAATTTTGAATAGTATGACCCACGAGATCACTTACTGCAACGCAGGGCATAATGAACCTTTCCTTTTTACAAAAGATAATAAAATAACTAAATTATCTGTTGGAGGTCTGGTTGCCGGTATTATGCCTTCTTATCCATTTGAAGAAGCAGTAATTTCTATTCTTCCCGGTGAATTGCTAATTCTATTTTCTGACGGCATTACGGAAGCAATGAACAGTAATGAGGAAGAATTTAATGAAGATAGGCTAAAAGAAGTTATACTTAAACATAGAAATGATTCTGCAGTAGAGCTGATTAAAATTATTTTCAAAGAAGTACAAAATTTTTCCAGAAGTACCGAACAGATGGATGATATGACTGTTGTGGTTATAAAGAGAGAGATAGAGCAAGTTTAAGAGCTAATTCAAATTAAGTTCGAGTCAAAGGAGGAAGCAATATGTTTATGCGTTTTATGCAATTGAAAGTAAACGAACAATATATTAACGATTTCAGAAAGTTCTATGAGGATGTGGTTTCGCCTCATATGCAAAAGATGGATGGATGTCTATTTGCAGGACTTATAGGTTCACCGCATAATGACGAATTTATTTCCTTAACTTTTTGGGAAACAATTGCGCAGGCTGAAAGTTATGAAAAGAACGGGGTATTCTATGACCTAATTGCACAGGCAAGACCTTTCTTATCGGAATCAACTGAATGGAAAATTCATCTGTCGGATAATATAGAATTGGAATATGCTCCTGTCTCTGAAGAACCTGTAATCAAAAAATATTCGGTAAGAGCACAAAAAAATAATACGGAAAATTTGATTATCCAGGATTCAAATATGTTTGTAAGAATTGTTTCATTGAAAATCCAGGAAGGTAAACTCGAAGAATTTAAAAAGATATATTCTGAAATTATTATTCCGGAATTAAAGTCTGTTACGGGTTGTCAGTACGTATATTTGATAGAAAGTATAAATGAAGAAGATGAATATATTTCTTTAACTATTTGGGATAGTAAAGAAGATGCGGATAATTATGAATCCAGTGGTAAATTTAACCAACTGGTAGGCAGAATTAAACATACATTCTCTCAATTTTATTTATGGAAAATGGCTCTTGAAAAAGAATATGACGCTAAAGTTAAAACCACCGAAGATTTAAAAGTCGGACATTATAATTTGGTCACAGGGAAAAGTTTTGTACAATAAACAAAATAATTAAATGTTTATTTTAACCTCTATTTAAAAATCTTATCGCATAAAAAGCATTTTTATAAAATGCTGCATTCATCCATTTTAATTAAATCGGATAAACGAATGATTTTTATGTGAAAATCTTCAAATTTAGGTCATTAAAAATAAATTATATGATCGGTAAAACTATTCTACATTATAAGATTCTTGAGAAACTCGGCCAAGGCGGGATGGGTATAGTCTTTAAAGCGGAGGATACAAAATTAAAACGCCAAGTTGCAATTAAGTTTTTACCGCATCATATATCTGCTAATACGGAAGAACGTCAGCGGTTTGAAATTGAAGCACAGGCTGCCGCTTCATTAAACCATCCTAATATTGCAACAATCCATGCAATTGAAGAATATGAAGATCCCCAGTGGGGCAGGCAAATGTTCATTGTAATGGAATATATAGAAGGAAAAGAATTAAAAGACTTTATTAAATCTAAAGCAGCCGGGAGCGAAGATAATCAATCATTTCCCGTGAATTATGTAATAAATTATGCTGTTCAAATTGCTGAAGGACTGGAAGCCGCACATAAAAAGGAAATTGTTCATCGTGATATAAAATCATCTAATATAATGATAACTGAAGATGGTAAGGTAAAGGTTATGGACTTTGGTCTGGCAAAAATAAAAGGAGGAAGCCAGATAACAACAATTGGAACTACTATTGGAACTGTTTCATATATGTCTCCCGAACAGGCAAAAGGAGATGAGACTGATTATCGAACAGATATCTGGTCTTTTGGAGTTGTATTTTATGAAATGATAACAGGTAAGCTTCCATTTAAAGGAGATTATGATCAAGCTATCATTTATTCCATCATAAGTGAAAAGCCTGAAACAGCATCTTTTACTAATGAAAACTATCCGCATGTTTTTATGGACATTGTTACCAAATGCCTGCAGAAGGATAAAAAAATCCGCTATCAGTCATTTGCCGAATTATTGAATGATCTTAAAATAATTCAACAAGGTTCATATTCAGAATTTGAAATTAAATTACCCGAAGCTACTATATCATCTTCTAAAAAGAATTTTAAACCTAAAAAAGTATTACTAATAAGCGGGGCCTGCTTAGCTTTTATTCTACTATTATTAATTATTCCCTTCAGCCGGGAATTCTTTATTTCTTCAATTAGCTCTTCTCCGGTATCATCAGAAAAGCATTTACTTATCTTGCCTTTTAATAACATTGGAGGTGATTCCGGCAGACAGGCATTCTGCGATGGTCTCGTGGAAACACTTTCAAGCAACCTGACACAAATGGAACAGTTTCAGGGCTCACTCTGGGTTGTGCCTTCAAGTGATGTAACACAAAACAAAATAAGAAGCATTACGGAAGCATATAAAATGTACGGTGTAAATCTTGTTGTCACCGGCAGCTTGCAATTTCTTAATAACCTGTTAAGATTAAATTTAAACCTTGTAGATGCAAAGAATCTCAGACAGCTTAATTCATCTATAATTGATATTAAATCAAAAGATATCTCCTCAACACAAAACAAAGCAGTTATAAAATTACTTGAAATGCTTCATATTGAAATGCAGCCGGAACTGAAGGATATTATTGATGCAGGAAAAACTTCAATTCCGGAAGCTTACGAATATTATGTAAGAGGGAGAGGAAATCTTCAGAGATATGAAAATCTTGATAACATTGATGAAGCAATAAATTTATTTAAATTAGCAACTGCCAGTGATACGGGTTATGCACTTGCCTATGCAGGATTGGGAGAAGCTTTTTTACGTAAGTATGAGATTACAAAAAAATCCGAATCAATAGATTTAGCTATGCTTAATGCAAAAAAAGCTCTTAATATTGACAATACATTGGCACCTGTTAACGTTACTCTCGGTATGATATATTCGGAAACGGGAAAGTATGAACTTTCTATTGAGCATTTCAAAAAAGCACTTTCTAATGACCCTACTGATGCTGCTGCTTTACGAGGTCTGGCAAAAGATTATGAATCCTCAAATAATATAACTGAAGCAGAATTGACTTACAAAAAAGCTATCAAACTAAAGCCTGATTATTGGGCCGGGTATAATAATCTTGGTGCTTTTTATTATCGCAATAGCCGGTATGAAGATGCAATAAATCAATTTAAAGAAGTAATAAAATTAACTCCCGATAATTATCTTGGATATAATAATCTGGGAGGGATTTATTATATGCTTGAACGATGGCCGGATGCAAAGGAAATGTTTGAAAGCTCACTCCAAATTCGAAAATCATATAATATTTATTCCAACTTAGGCACATTATATTATATTGAAACTAAGTATGATAAGGCAGCAAAGATGTATGAAGAGGCATTAAAAATAAATAATAACGACTACTTAACCTGGGGGAACCTTGGAGCTGCCTATTCCGGGATTCCCGGTAAAAATAGTGAAGCTATAGCAACCTATAAAAATGCGATATCACTTGCAGAACAAAAATTAAAAATAAATCCCAATGACCCGGATGTAATTTCAAATTTAGCTGCATATTATATAGATGTTGGCGATTCTGCCAAATCCTTAAGCCTTAATAAAGGAATCAATAAATATATCCCCGGACAATGTTATGGTTATGTACCGTGCCGCAACCATTTACGAGCATCTTGGCGATAGAGTAAAAGCCTTATATTGGATTGCTAAGGCCATCGAGAATGGCTACTCAAGGTCTGAAATTGAACATCAGCCGGAATTAAAAAAACTGATTGCTGATAAGAGATATAAAGAATTGGCTTCGTCTAAATAAAAATAAAAGCTGCCTAAGATGAATCCTATTTGTTACCTGTTCCCGTACAACTTTATTAACCCCAATATTAAATTTAGGAGGTATCGATGAGAAGTAAACTAATATTGTTCTTAACCGGGATCTTTTTGTTACTATTTTTCACAGGATTTTTAATCCTATCAGTGCAGTCAGCACCCAAAAAATATGAAATGGTGATTATGAAAGTCGGCAATGTTTGGAAAGTAGTTGACGCTACCGATTATACTAAGACCAAAGTTAAAGCAAGGAAAAAGGATACTATTATCTGGACAGTTAAAGGAACAGACGCATATTTGCAGCTCCCCGATAATTTGTTTAATCCGGTTGATTCAGAGGATAGTCTCCATAATGGGTATACAAAGTTTTTAAAGAACGGCAAAAGATTAAAACTTAAAGTAAAAGATAGTGCACTTTCAGGGACTTATGAATATGCCGTATTTTGTACCGCCGATAATCAATTTGCGACTGGAGATTCACCGCCAAAGATTGTAATTATAGAATAAATATTATAAATTTAATTGTGGGGTGACTTAAAAAGTTAATTGTAAAATTAAGTCATCCTGCACAATTATATTTTATTTTACCGTTAAATTTTTCCCCCTTTCATTATTTAGTATTTAATGGTTGCTCTTACTATTTTCATGAAATATAATAAAACAATTCTGCCTATTAGAGAAACTCGGCGAAGCCCGCCTTGACTGACTTCATTTGAGATATCAATATGAGTGATTTACTTGGACAGACTATTTTACTTTTCTAAAATAATTGAACAAATCGGGCAGAGCAGATCTTTCTGCCGTAGCCTTTTTATAATTTTAAGTAAAATTTAATGATTGGCAAAAACATTCTCCATTATAAGATACTAGAGAAACTCGGCGAAGGCGGCATGGGTGTTGTATATCTCGCCGAAGATTTAAATCTCGAACGTAAAGTTGCTATTAAATTTTTACCGAGACATATAGCTGATAATTCGGAAGAAAGAGAAAGATTTAAAATTGAAGCAAAAGCTGCAGCTTCTTTGAATCATCCTAATATTGCAACAATTTATGCAATAGAAGAATCTGATGAGCAAACCTTTATTGTAATGGAATATATAGAAGGCAAAGAATTAAAAGATATAATTGAACATAAAGATGCAGGGACTGAATATATACAGCCCTTACAAATGGATCATATTATTAATTATGCTGTTCAAATCACTGAGGGATTGGAAGCTGCTCATAAAAAAGGAATAATCCATAGAGATATAAAATCTTCCAACATTATGATTACAAATGAGGGTAAAGTTAAGATAATGGATTTCGGGCTGGCAAAAGTAAAAGGCAGTTCACAAATAACAAAGATTGGAACAACCATAGGGACCATTTCATACATGTCCCCCGAACAAGCAAATGGAGCAGAAGTAGATTATCGAACAGACATATGGTCTTTGGGAGTTGTATTTTATGAAATGCTTTCTGGTAAACTACCGTTTAAGGGAAATTATGATCAGGCAATTATCTATTCTATACTTAATGAAGAACCTGGATTCGAGAATAAATCAGAATTAAATTCAGTAATTCACAGAGCTCTTTCTAAAGATCCTGATAAAAGGTATCAGTCAGCAAATGAAATGCTTTGTGATTTACGTTCTATGTCGGGTGGCAATTCTTTAAAATTCAAAAAGAGCAAATCTAAGACAAAGGTATGGATAACTATTGGAATTCTTTCTGTTCTTATAATCATAATTCTATTTTTTAGAAATCCTTTTACTTCAATTGAATCTCAGAATATTTCAATTGCTGTGCTTCCTTTTTCTGATTTAAGTCCTTCAAAAGATCAGGCATATTTGGGAGACGGAATTGCAGAAGAACTATTAAATAACCTCGCCAAGATTGGCAATCTAAGAGTAACAGCAAAAACTTCGTCATTTGCATTAAGAGATAAAAATTTAACTGTTCAAGACATTGCTGCCAAATTAAGAGTCTCGAAAATTTTAGAGGGGAGTGTTCAAAGAATAGGAAATAAAGTTCGTATTACTGCAACTCTCAGTGATGCATCGGACGGCTACCAAATTTGGTCTGAAACTTTTAACCGTACCGACAAAGATATCTTTGTTATACAGGATGATATAAGTGAATCGGTAGTTCAGGCTTTAAAAATAAAATTACTTGGTTCAAAGACATTACCCGAAAAAAAGAGAATTGATCCGCAAGCATATAATTATTTTTTACAGGGAAATTACTTTCATAATTTGCGTGGTAAGGAAAATCTGGAAAAATCAATTTTATATTATAGGAGTGCACTTAAGATAGATTCAACTTATGCTGCGGCATGGGGGGGATTAAGTTCTGCATACAGTTCACGTGCAGACTATGGTTATGCTTCAATTGATGAAAATAATAAAATTGCACTACTATGTGCACAAAAGGCTATTAAATTAGATTCATCCTCAGCTGGAGCTTATTCTACAATAGGCTGGATCAAAAGAATTTATTACTGGGATTGGGCTGGCGCCGACTCAATGTATAAATTAGCATTAAAAATTGATCCTGGCAACTCTAGTATAATTTCCGGAGAAGCTACATTGGCTTCAACTCTTGGAAAATTTCAAGAAGCAATTATATTAGATGAAAAGGCAGTGGAACTAGATCCGCTGAACCTTGCAGCTTATCTTAATCTTGTCCTGCATGCCTACAACGCCGGAAAATTTGACTTAGCAATTAAAACCGCAAAGAAATTAATTGAATTGAATCCGGAATATCCGGGAGTTCATATGAAACTTGGAGTAGTCTATCTTCTGCAATCAAATACCGAAATGGCATCCCTGGAATTTGAAAAAGAACCTGATGAAGTCTGGCGATTGTATTCAAATACTTTATTAAAATATTCTGAAGGAAAGAATAAGGAAGCCGGCAGGTATCTGGATCAAATAATAAACAATTATGGTGATATTGCAGCTTTCCAGGTGGCGGAAATTTACAGTTATAAAGGTGATGCAGATAAGGCTTTTATATGGCTTGAAAATTCATATAAAATACATGATGGGGGCCTAACAACCATTATAGGTGATCCACTGTTTAAAAATTTAGAGAATGATCCCCGCTATAAAGCTTTCTTAAAAAAAATGAAACTTTCTTATGAAAAAAAGATGTGATTAGCTCAACCTAACTCTTCTGGAAATTTTAAAGACAGATAAAGCTACTCTAGCATTATAATATTTCGTAATATTAAGAATTAAATAAACTGTTGAAGAATAATTACGGAGGTATTAAAAATGAGATACAGAATAAAATTTAGCAGATTAAAAAATAAAGACCGGGTTCAAAATATTAGGATAGTATTTCTTTTTTTGACTATTCTTATTTTTTATTGTCAAGTATTATTTGGTGGAAATTTTTCATCAATAAGGCAATCAGCATTTGAGAATGATTCATTAAAAACAAAAATTGACTCAATTGCACTGCAGATATTAAATGAAACAGGAACACCAAGTGCATCGGTCGCTGTAGTGATAAATGGCAAGATAGCGTATATACAGGCATACGGAGACGCGAAACTGAATCCGCAAACAAAGGCAGGAACAAATATGCGTTATGCCATCGGTTCGATCAGTAAACAATATACAGCAGCAGTAATATTATTACTTGAGCAGGGAGGGAAACTCTCCCTGGATGATCCTGTCTCCAATTGGCTGCCTGACCTTACGCGTGCAAAAGATGTAACAATAAGAGAACTGCTTTCCCATACATCCGGTTATCAGGATTTCTGGCCTCAAGACTATGTTCCGCCAATGATGCTAGAGCCGATACCCCCTCAAGGGATAATAGACAGATGGGCAAAAAAACCGCTCGATTTTGAACCAGGGACACGGTGGCAGTACAGCAATACAAACTTTGTAATAGCTGCACAGATAGTAGAAAAAATAACCGGCGAATCTTTCTATGAGTTCCTGCATAAAAATATTCTTGAGCCTCTCGGATTATCGAGTGCTGTGAATTTTGACAAAGGGAAATTAACGAATGATGATCCAACCGGATATATGCAATATGGATTAGGGCCATTAAGACCGGCTCCCGATGAAGGAACCGGATGGATGGCAGGAGCAGGGGAATTGGCAATGACTCCGGAAGATCTGGCAAAATGGGATATTTCCATAATTGATCAAGGTCTGCTAAGTAAAGAATCATATAAAAAACTTGAAACAGAAGTACTTTTGAAAAATGGAGTTGGAACACATTATGGTCTGGGAGTTCAGGTTGGAATGATGAATGGTCATAGAATATTATCACATGGAGGAGAAGTCTCGGGATTTACAGCTTATAACGCAGTATTTCCTGATGACAGTGCCGCAGTGGTGGTTCTAACAAATCAGGATGCATCATCAGCTCCTGGAACTATTGGAAGCAGAATATCCCATATCCTTTTCAAGACGCAAGATTCCGAAACAACAATGCGGACAGAACAGGCACGAAAGATTTTTACTGATCTGCAGAACGGTACAATAGACCGCTCTCTAATCACATCCGATGCTAACAGCTATTTCAGTAAACAAGCACTTGAGGATTTCAAATCCAGTCTGGAACCTCTTGGTAATCCGAAAAAGTTTATCCAAACCTCACAGCATGAAAGAGGAGGAATGCTTGAACGCTCATTCCGTGTAGAGTTTGGAAATAAAACACTGAAAGTATGGACTTTCCAAATGCCGGATGGAAAACTTGAGCAATACCAGGTAGCTCCTCAGCCTGAATTATAAAATTTTTATTGGAAATAAAGCTATAGAAGCCTCCCCTTTTTAGCTTTATTATAATTTTAAGTTATCTCATGATTGGTAAGATTATTTTACATTATAATATATTACAGAAGCTCGGCGAAGGCGGAATGGGAGTAGTGTATCTCGCTGAAGACTTAAAATTAGAACGAAAGGTTGCTATTAAGTTTTTGCCAAGGCACATTGCAGCTAATTCTGAAGAAAGAGAAAGATTTAAGATTGAAGCAAAAGCCGCTGCAGCTTTGAACCACCCGAACATTGCCACCATTTATACCATCGAAGAATTTGATGACCCCCAATTGGGCATGCAGATGTTTATTGTAATGGAATATATAGAAGGTAAAGAGTTAAAAGATATTGTAAGAACTTATAGCAATAAGCCTCTACAGATGGATGAAATTATTAATTATGCAATTCAAATTGCCGAAGGATTGGAAGCTGCACATAAAAAAGGAATACTACATCGTGATATTAAATCTTCCAATATTATGATTACCAATGAAGGCAAAGCGAAAGTTATGGACTTTGGACTGGCTAAGATTGGTCAAGGAGCAGAAATTACTAAAATTGGTACCACGGTAGGTACAACTTCATACATGTCTCCTGAGCAAACAAAAGGGGCAGACATAGATCACAGAAGCGACATCTGGTCTTTTGGGGTAGTTCTATACGAAATGCTTACCGGTAAATTACCTTTTACAGGAGATTATGATCAGGCAATATTATATTCAATATTGAATGAAGAACCCCGAACTGTTGAGTTAAGTGACGATCAGAAATCATTTTACGGCGTTATAAAAAAGGCATTGCAAAAAGATCCCGGGAAAAGATATGGAAACTTACGTGAAATAATTCAAGATCTTAAATCAACAGATATATCAAGTACAGAATCAGAAAAGAAGAGCATTAAGCAGATAAAGAAATTAGCAGTGCTTCCTCTTGTAAATATTATAAATGATCCGCAGACAAATTTTTTAGGCTTTGCACTTGCTGATCAAATTATAAGTGCCCTGGTTTATTCAAAAAGCATATTGATTAGACCCTCAAGCACTATTCGTAAATACCAGGATAAGATTATAGACATATATGAAGCCGGATCAGAACTTAATGTTGAATATGTACTGGCGGGGAATTATTTAAAAGAAGCCGACATGATCAGGCTTAATATAGAATTGGTTGATCTTTATTCGGAATCCATAATCTGGAAAGAAAAGGTACAGATAAAATACAATAATGTTTTTGAACTTCAGGACATTGTTTCACAAAAAGTTGTTGATGGATTAAAGGTTCAGTTTTCTGAAGAAGAACGGGAGAGAATGAAACCGGGAATTCCGCAAAATCCACTGGCTTACGATTATTATCTTCGCGCTGTTTCTTATCCTTCCACTATAGAAAATGCTAATATAGCTATCGAAATGCTTAATAAATCGATAGAACTGGATCCTCTTTATGCAAATGCATATTTGGAATTAGGTATTCGATATAATTCATTTGCTCAGGTAGGCCGTGACACACAGCAGGCGCATATGAATGCAGAAACAGCTTTGTTAAAATCTTTATCTCTGAATAAGGATCTGCTCCCTGCCCTTGCATATCTTGCTTTAATTTATACTGATGTTGGAAGACATGAAGAAGCACATTCGCTATTAATTAAGGCACTTAAAATTAATCCAAACGATGCCTGGCTGCATTTTTCACTTAGTTACCACTATAGATATACCGGCTTTTTAAATGAGGCTGAAAAAGAAATAGAAATTGCGCTATCTATTGATCCTAAAAATCCACGGTTTAGGTCTTATATAATAGTATATATGTTTTTGGGTAAATATGATGAGATTCTCGAGTCATTCGACTTAGAATCCGGCAGCCCTTTTACATTAAACTATTTAGGTGAAGTTGCATTCAGGAAGGGCAATAAAGAATTGGCATTGGATTACCTCGAGAAATCATTAAAAATTAAGGATGAAATAGGTGAATTTTATTTTGCAGCTTCTCTTGTTGAATATATAAAAGGAAATCCTGACAAAGCTGCAGAGTATAATTTAAAAAGAGAATTGGAAAATCCAGTTGACAGTGAAATCTGGTACGAAATTGCCCGTTTCTACGGTTTATTTAATATGAAGGAAGCCTGCTGCAGAGCATTAAATAAATCAATTAATATGGGCTACATAAGCTATCCCTCTATGCAGAGAGATACTTTCCTCGATTCTGTTAGATCTGATCCTGAAATATTGGATTTGCTTTCTAAGGCAAAGGAAAAACATGAAGACCTCAAAAGAAAACTGGTAAATGCGGAGAACCTTAAGTCATATCTTAAAACTGTCGAAGATAAAACTATCAATGAAAAGCCAGCCGTAAACTCCCCGGTACCGGAAGTAGGTAAAAAGAAAAAAATATTTGTCTTAACCGGCATAATGATCCTATTAATTGCTGTTTCATTAATAATTTGGAATCTAATTAGCAGTCATAAACCTGTAAATACGGCCGCTAGTT
Organism: uncultured Ignavibacteriales bacterium; assembly: GCA_963742995.1. GTDB lineage: Bacteria > Bacteroidota > Ignavibacteria > Ignavibacteriales > Ignavibacteriaceae > CAVQBP01. The sequence continues at coordinate 68,211 of CAVUOL010000076.1, read as the reverse complement.
TATCACTAAAAAGAATCGCTGTACTTCCATTTACAAATGTTAATAATAATGCTGAAGTAAATTTTTTAAGCTTTGCTTTAGCCGATCAAATTATCAACTCACTTGCTTATATAAGAGATATACTTGTAAGACCTTCCAGCTCAATACGCCCTTATCAGAATGAAGTTGTGGATATTTCAGCAGCGGCAAAAAAACTAAACGTTGAATATATATTATCAGGAAGCTATCAAAAAGAATCAGATGAAATACGTTTGAACGTGGAATTGGTAGAGGTAAGCTCAAATAAGCTGGTTTGGCACGATGGAATTGAAGTAAAATATGAAAATGCTTTCAAGCTTCAGGATATTGTATCACAAAAGGTAGTGGACGGTTTAAAAGTAAAATTTTCTCCTAAGGAATCGGGTATCAAATCAACAGATGTTCCTAATGATCCTCTGGCTTATGAATATTTTTTAAGGGGTGTTTCGTATCCGGTTAACAATGAAGGTAATCAGGCAGCTATAGATTTTTTAACCAAATCGATACAAATTGATTCAAACTTTGCCCCCTCTTATTCTGAACTCGGCTACCGGTATCATACTCTTGCAACTTATGAACTAAGCAAAAGAGATAAACTGAAGAATGCTGAGTCAGCATATAAAAAAGCATTATCTATTAATAATGAATCATTATCTGCATTAGGCAACCTCGCCTCCCTTTATACTGAAACAGGTAAAACTTCGCAAGCAGTTGAACTAACAAGAAGAGCATTAGAAATAAATCCTAATAATGCTCAAATTCATTTTTGGTTGGGATACATTTTTAGATACACGGGTTTGCTTGATAAAGCTGCTGAAGAAATGGAAACTGCTGTTAAATTAGACCCGGCAAATAAAAGGTTTCGTTCTATAGGCGTTACTTTTTTGTATCAATTCAAATATAAAGAAGCCATTGAAGGTTTAGACCTTGATAAAGGATCTCCTTATAGCTTAGCTTTTAAAGGACAAATTTATTATAGGATGAATAAGATTGATTCTGCTAAGAAATATTTTGAAAAAGTGATTAAGATTGAACCCGATGGTTCCCTTGGAAGGTGGTCAAAAGCTATGCTTGATTTTCTAAATGGGAATAAAGAAGACGGATTAGTGGAAATAAAAACCTTGGAAATGTCGAATGTTTTTGATGCCGAACAAATTTATAATTATGCTAATTTATATGGACTTTATGGAGATAAGAAAGACTGCGTAAGATTATTGGAAAAAGCTATCGATGGCGGCTTCTACTGTTACCCCTTTATGTCTAAAGATTCTTTTCTAGATCCAGTAAGAGATGATAAAAAGTTCATGGAAGTAATGGCATATGCAAAAAGTAAATATGAAGAATTTAAAAAATCTTTAGGTGAATAGGCAGGCAGCATTCCCTCCTGTAATGTTAAAAGCTTATTGATTGAGGACCTGCCCTCCGCAGCCTTATTATTTTTAAGTTAATCTATGGTTGGCAAGACTATTTTACATTATAAAATATTAGAGAAACTCGGCGAAGGCGGAATGGGTATAGTCTACCTCGCCGACGATACAAAATTAAAACGAAAAGTAGCTATAAAATTTTTGCCTCACCATATCTCAGTTGATGAAGAAGAGTTGCAGCGTTTTGAAGTAGAGGCACAAGCGGCAGCCTCATTAAACCATCCCAATATAGCTACAGTATATGCCATTGAAGAAGGTGAGGATTCAAAAAATGGCAGGCTCACTTTTATTGTAATGGAATATATCGAGGGGAAGGAGTTAAAAGAAGTCATACATAACAATTCACCCCTAAGAACCGATGATATAATTAATTATGCTGTTCAAATTGCTATGGGGTTGGAAGCCGCTCACAAAAAAGGAATTGTTCACCGGGATATTAAATCTTCCAACATAATGATTACCAATGATGATGTAGTCAAAATTATGGATTTCGGTTTGGCTAAAATCGGAAAAGGTTCACAACTTACAAAGATGGGAACTACCATTGGAACAATCGAATATATGTCCCCCGAACAAGCAAGAGGTGGAGATATTGATCATAGAACCGATATCTGGTCATTCGGTGTAGTTTTGTATGAAATGGTTACAACTCAAATGCCTTTCCGGGGTGATTATGAGCAGGCTGTAATATATTCTTTAATAAATGAAAAACCCCAGGAAATCCCTACCGGCAGCACCGGTTTGAATGATATTGTTTATAAAGCTCTTGAAAAACAGCCGGATAAAAGATATCATTCTGCAGGCGATATTCTTATTGATTTGCATAATTTGACAGAGGGAAAACCTGTCCGGAAAATTAAAGGAAGAAAAAAAATTAAATTATCATGGATTATTGTATCCGTACTGATAATTCTTACAGTGATCCTGCTCTTTCTTTTCTTCCCTTTTTCACCAAAAATTCAGAAGCAGAATATTGTTAAAACTATTGCAGTACTCCCTTTTGTTGATTTGAGCCCCCTCAAAGATCAAGAATATCTCACGGACGGCTTAGCCGAAGAGATACTCGATGTACTTGCTAAAATTCCGGATTTAAGGGTTATATCACGTACATCTTCTTTTTCATTCAGAGGGAAAAATTTAGATATAAAGACAATAGCAAAAATATTAAATGTTCATCATATTCTTGAGGGAAGTGTTCAAAAAGCAGGAAACAGATACCGGATTACCGCCCAGCTGGTAGATGTATCTACGGATGCATACCTTTGGTCGAACAGCTTTGACAGTAAGCTGAATAATCTTTTTGCTTTACAAGATTCAATCTCCTCATCTGTTGCAGCCGCATTAAAGGTAACTCTGTTCGGTGAGAATTCAACTGAAATAAGTCAGAGAACTAATCCGGAAGCATACAAATCATATCTTATGGGTGTTTATTTCTTCCATTTAAGCGGGAATGAAAATAAGAAAAAAGCTATCGATTATTTTAATAAAACCCTTGCTATCGATTCAGCTTATGCACCTGCATGGATCAGTTTATCTATCGCTCACTCAAACCTTGCAGATAACGGGAATATTCCGTTGAAAGAAGGTTATGCCATGGCGGGTAAAGAAATTAAAAGAGCACTAGCCTCCGATCCCAATTCAGGCTACGCTTATGCACAAATAGGATGGATCAAAAGATCTTTTGAATGGAATTGGAAAGGTGCTGACTCAGCATTTCAGCATGCCCTGAAATTGGATCCCGGAAATAGTTCTGTAATTCACGGGGCTGCTAGTTTGGATTTTACAATGGGAAGAGTATCTAAAGCATTAGATAAAGCAGAGAATTTAATTAACATTAATCCTACTAGTGCCGGTTCTTATTTGAACCTGGGTTATTATGAATACTCCAATAGAGAATTGGTCAAATCATTTGAGCATTGCGGAAAAGTATTGGAATTAAACCGGGATTATCCATTTGTCCATTGTCTAATAGGCTGTATTTATATAGAGAAAGGTCAACCGGAAAAAGCAATTGCGGAAATTTTTAAGGAACGTGACCCTATCTGGAAAGATTTCGGACTTGCTTTAGCTTATTCCGCTGCTGCTCAAATTCTAAAGGCCGATTCAGCTCTCACATCTTTTATTAATAAGTATCATGCCAGCTCTGCTTATCAAATCGCTGAGATTTATTCATTCCGCAAAGAGAAAGATAAAGTCTTCGAATGGCTTGAAAAAGCTTATGAAATACATGATACGGGATTAGCTGAAATTAAATCTGATCCATTGATGAAGAACATAAAGGATGATCCAAGGTACAGAACTTTTCTTAACAAAATGAGGCTGCCAATATAATAATGGAAAATTTGAGCTTTATAATTATTTATAGCTTATCAACAGCAAGTGATAACATTTGTAATCTAATTCTTTACTTTGCTAAATTCCGGTTATATATATAAATTTCGTAAAATTTTTAAGGATTATTTATGAAAAAAATTAATCGCAAAAATTTTATTAAAGGAGCTGCGGCTTTAGGTTTTACCGGGGTTGGAGCACTAACCTTTTTATCTGGATGCGGGAATGAAAAGAAGGAACCGGGAGTCTCTGAAGAAAAAAATAAAGAACCGTGTAGTGATCTAAGCGGATTGTCAGACGCTGAAAAGGAAACCAGAGAATTGTACAGATATGTTGCAAATTCTCCGCACGAAGATAAAAAATGTAATATATGCAATTATTTCATCCCTCCCGCCGGTGAAGCTAAGTGTGGTAAATGTCAGATTGTAAAAGGTCCGATAAACCCGGATGGATACTGCACATCATTCGTTAAAAAAATAGTATAATTATTTATTAAACCTCTGAGGTTCTCACATAGTGATGGCTATGTCAAAAATCTCGGAGGTTTGCGTATTTAAAAGACTTTCCCAATTATTTCATACTAATTTAATTCCTTGGTTTTAAATAAGAAAGGTTCTATTTTTTGTTCATTATGAATGAACAATATAAAACAAATCGTCACAATAGTTCTTTAAAGCTTTTTTTCAGAATCAATTGCAGCACATTGCTAACATAATTTAATATGATTCAAAAAAATGCATTTTGCCTAATACTTACTATCCATCTATAAATACTGCCAGCCATCCAATATTTTTTTTTATTTTATCCTTTTCTTAATAATTTACTCCATTAGATTCCTTAAATTTATATTAAAGGTTTAATAAAGAGGCTGAGTGAAAATACAGAAAAACTGCTAGGAGGGGACTTAATTTTCCTGTTAAACCAATGGATAAATCTATTGGTTAATGATATTCACATAGGCTCTAAATCAAACTGTCAACGAGTAAAAAATTATTAAGGGAACCTGCTAAGATGATTATTAAATATACTTCACTGTTATTTTATCTTTTAATTTTTTCTACTGTATTAAATGGACAAACCAGGATATCAGGTCTAGTAACCGATAAAAACAAACAGCCGCTTCCTGGTGCAAATGTTTACCTTAAGGATACCTATGATGGTATTTCATCTGATGCTGATGGAAAATTTTCATTTACAACGGATGAGAAGGGAGAGGGTATTTTAATTGTAAGTTTTGTCAGTTATAAAACCCATTCCCAGCCTGTTAAGCTTGACGGTAAAGATAAATACTTCGAGATAGTCCTTGAAGAAGAGTCATCTGAACTTGGCACGGTAGTGATATCTGCAGGTTCATTTGAAGCAAGTGATGAAAAGAAATCTGTAATTCTTAGACCCCTTGATGTAGTTACTACGGGTGCCGATGCAGATATTTATTCTGCTTTATCAACTCTTCCGGGAACACAGAAAATCGGAGAGACCGAAGGTTTGTTCGTTCGAGGCGGGGATGCAGCGGAAACCAAAACAGTAATTGATGAAATGGTTGTTGAAAATCCTTTTTACAGCAGTGTACCCGATGTTCCTTCACGCGGGAGATTTTCACCTATGCTATTTAAAGGAACATTTTTTAGTACCGGTGGTTATTCTGCTCAATACGGGCAGGCTCTATCATCTGTCCTTGTACTCAAAACCGAAGATCTTGCACCCCGTACACAGAGTTCCATTAATTTAATGGCTGTTGGATTTGGGGGTTCACATGTTCAGCGATGGGAAAACTCATCTCTTGCACTTGAAGCAGGTTATTATAATCTCGATCCATACTTTGCCGTACAAAAGCAAAGGACAGATTGGAAAAAAGCTCCCGAAAGCTTTCAAGGTTCGGCAAATTTCAGACAAAAGATTTCTAAAAACGGTATGTTAAAAGCATTTACTTCCTACCATAATGGCGGTTTTTCCCTCAGCATTCCGAACCTTGATAATATTTCCCGGAAAGATTTTTACCATCAGAAAAGCAGCAACTTCTTCATAAACACAAACTACCGTGATATTTTGTGGGGAGACTGGACTCTTTTTACAGGATATTCATTTAGTGTCGATAAAGTAAATAATGATATTAATTCAGATAGAGCCAGGCAGAATGATAATTTTCAAACGGCTAAAATAAACATTACCAAGAGTTTATTTTCAAATTCCTTTTTAACATTCGGCAGTGAAGTCCAGGATCTCAATTCAACTTCTTCATTCGATGACCTTCAAGGTAAATTGCATGAAACATATCTGGCAGGGTATGTTGAAACAGATATTTTCTTTACCAACGATATAGCTGCAAGAGTCGGTTTAAGATCGGAATATTCTAAGGCTTTGGATAAGACTAATACGGCACCGCGTGTTTCGCTTGCTTACAGGCTCGGGAAATATGATCAGTTTAATTTTGCATACGGACAATTTTATCAGTCTCCGGGACAGGAATTTCTTTTGCAATCAAAAGATTTCCAATTTGAAAAAGCTACCCACTATATTTTTAATTACCAGTATATAAGTCCAAACAGAACATTCAGAATAGAAGCTTATTACAAAGATTACGATAACCTGGCAAAAGGTACTGTTTTTACCTATCCATATTTTAATCTGCCTGACGTACCTCTCAGTAATAAAGGAAGCGGTTATGCGAAAGGAATAGATGTTTTCTGGCGGGATGATGAATCTTTTCAATTTGTCGATTACTGGATTTCATATTCTTACCTGGATACAAAGCGGGATTATAGAAATTATCCTATGCTGGCAGCTCCTCCTTTTTCTACACCACATACTCTGTCTATTGTAGCTAAACGCTGGTTCCAGGATATAACTTCATTAATTGGCGTTACATATACTTTTGCTACCGGCCGCCCTTATTTTAATCCCAACAATCCTGATTTCCTAGGAGACCGCGCCAAAAATTATAATAATTTAAGCTTCAATATTAGTCATTTAACCAGCATTTTTAATAACTTTACAGTAATATTTTTTTCTATTGATAATATTCTCGGAATTAATAATATCTACGGTTATAATTATTCTTCGGACGGCAAAATAAGAGCTGCTATTCTTCCAACGGCTTTGCGAACTGCATTTCTGGGAATGTTTATTTCTCTTGGTGAAACTAATCCATATTAATTATTTAATTGAGGAGAATTTCTATGAAAATTTTACTTTCTATACTGTTTTCACTGCTGTTTCTTACATGCAATTATGCTGAAGATAAGTATGAAAACGCAATGAAGCAAAACCTTGAAAAAATTTCAGAGTGTAAAAATGCAGGCGATTATATAAATCTTGCCAACAATTTTGAACGAATTGCTCTTGCCGAAAATAACAAATGGCTTCCTTATTATTATAGTTCCTTTCTTTATGTACTAGCGAGCTTTACCGATTCTTCAAAAACTGAAAAGGATATTTATCTGGATAAAGCCGTTCAATTTGTTGATGTAGGTGATTCCCTGGCTCCGGATAATTCTGAGATCTATACTCTTAAAGGGATGATTTCCCAAGCACGTATGCAGATTGATCCAATGAACAGATGGCAGAAGTATGGTGCGGATGCAAATGAAAACTTTAAGAAAGCTATGGAAATTGATTCATTAAATCCTCGTCCTGAATATTTAATGGGGGTGTCTTTATTTTATACTCCCCAGCAGTTTGGAGGCGGTCCGGCAAATGCAAAGCCTGTACTGGAAAGTTCTCTTAAAAAGTATGGACAGTTTGTACCGGCAAATGATCTAATGCCGAATTGGGGTAAAGAACAAGTTGAAGAATATTTAAGTAAGATAAAATAAAGATCAGAGTAGTCTTAATGCAAAGTCATGTAATTTGCGGCTCTGTGTTCTGTTTTGACCTTTGACTTTTGACCGTTTATCTATTGGAATTTTGCTAATTGAGACATCTAAAAGTCCTTGGTGAAACTTCGTGCCCTAGTGCTTTAGTGGTAAAGTGCCCTAAACTGCCTGAAGCTGACAAGCTTTTTTTGCTTCTCATCCCAGAGGGTTAAAAGAATACTTTTTAAACTGGTACGGACAGTCAATACTCGAGCAGTATTTTGAAATTCAGGATTTTCTTTATGGCATTTTTCCAACAAGTAATTAGGTATTCTGGGGCTCAGGTGATGAATATGATGAAAGCCGATATTGCCGGTAAACCATTGAAGTATTTTAGGAAGCTTGTAATATGAACTTCCGGCAAGAGCAGCATGAGCATAATTCCATTCTCCGTCATCAGCCCAGTATGTGTCTTCAAACTGATGCTGAACAAAGAAAAGCCAGGCACCTGTTGAAGATGTAATAATTGAAATTGGAAGCTGAATAAAAACATATGCCTTTAGTCCAATCAGCCAGATTAATAATCCCATTAAGGAGACAATAACAAGGCTTGTCATATAAACACTTAGCCTATAATTTCTTAAATTCTTTAAGCGGTAAGATGGGAACCTATAGATAATCAAAAATAATATAGCGGGAAAAACCAGGAATAATATAAATGGATTCCGATATAATCTGTATTTTAATTTACCCCAGCGTGACAGCTTTTTATATTCTGCTACGGTCATTGTATAAATATCACCAACACCACGGTGTTCAAGGTTACCAGCGCTTGCATGGTGAATAGCATGACTTTTTCTCCAGTAGTGGTATGGCGTGAATGTAAAAATACTGCAGAATAAACCGCATAAATCATTTGCACGTTTGGTTTTGAAAAACGAACCATGTCCGCAGTCATGCTGAATAATAAAAAGTCTTACCGTAAAACCAGATGCAGGTAAAGCAAGCAGAAGAGTTATCCAGTAACTATAATCCAGTGCAAATACCATTAAAAGCCAGATTAAAACAAAAGGGATGAATGAATTGCACAATTGCCAGATGCTTTTTCGGGTTTGAGATTTCTGATATTTAGAAACCATGGTTTTCCAAACCTGAGGTTTGGATATCGAATCAAGTATGTTCATCAAGAGAGGATGTCCGGGATTAAAATTAAAAAATCAAGGATTAATATACGAATAATATACTGTAATACGAAATTCTGTCTCGTAAAATATTTTTACATACTTACGTACAACCACACCTCATAAAACATGCCTTTTGTGATCAATAACGGAAAGGAATTCGCGGGGGGGGGTTGCGAAACGGAGTTTCGCGTTACAACTATCTGGTTTCTATTAATTATCAATTATTTCTAATTTTAAAATATTATATTTAAGAGATTATATGAAGAATTTTGTGCTTACAGTCTTGTTTTTTCTTGCTTTCATTACTGCCTCTTTTCCACAGCATTATAATGAAAGCTGGAAACTTTACGATGATACCGAAGTTGCAAGAATTGATATTACAGTCGATCCGGCTTCTGTTCAATGGATGTATTCAAATGTTAATAGCGATTCACTGCATCCTGCCTCAATGCATTTCAAGAACAAATATATCGATGAGTCGGTAGATTCAATAGGATTCAGATTAAGGGGAAATACCTCAAGAGATTCACAAAAAAAGTCTTTCAAAATTTCATTTAATACTTATATACCGGGAAGAGAATTTTACGGGGTTGATAAGCTGAATCTTAACGGAGAACATAACGATCCTTCAATTATAAGAAGCAAATTATGCTGGGATCTCTTTAAGGAAATAGGAATGAAAGCCAGCCGCGCTTCATATGCAGAAGTTTACATAAACGGCAAATATTACGGTTTGTATGTCTCGGTTGAGCAAATTGATGATGAGTTCCTTAAAAAGAATTATTCTGATGATACCGGCAATTTATGGAAATGCCTTTACCCTGCTGACCTTCATTATTTAGGAAATAACCCTGATTTTTACAAGCTTTCTTTCGGTGATAGACCCGTTTATGAACTTACAACGAATGAAGATAAAAATGACTTCTCGGAGCTCGCCAGGCTGATAAGTATTTTGAATAAAACACCTGACAACTCGTTTCCTGATTCGCTTGAAAAAATTCTCGATGTATCTGAAGTAATTAAAAGTATAGCAATTGATATCCTTACCGGAAGCTGGGATGATTACTGGTCGAATATGAATAATTACTATTTATATTTTGAGCCGTCCGAAAAACGCTTCTATTTTATTCCCTATGATTATGACAATACCTTTGGAGTTGATTGGTTCAATATTGACTGGGCACATGCAGATCCTTATAACTTTCCTAAATTAACAGATGGTATCAGGCCGCTTGCAGAAAGGATACTTGCCGTTCCGAAATATAAAAATCTATATACTCATTTTATCAATTATTACCGGGCTAATGCCTACAAGCTTAATTTGATGGAAAGCAGAATTGATAGTTTAAAAAACATGATTGAACCATATGCAGAAAAAGATACGTTCCGTACAAAGGATTACGGATTCACTATGGATGATTTTGATCAGTCTTATTCTTTGTCTCACTATTCCAATCAGCACGTTAAAACAGGATTAAAGGAATTCATAAATACACGTTACTTAAGTTTAAGCTCGCAGTTAAATTTTATAACAGGGGCACCATATGTATATAAGATTGACTTCTCCCCTGAAATTCCTTTGAAAGATGATTCTATCCATGTAACTGTATCAGCATTTGGTTATCCCGGTTTAAGTGAAGCAGTAATTCAATTTACACCGGAGAACAGCACTACGATAAAAAATTATAAAATGGGGTATAAACCTGCTGTAAGTTCAAAGAGAGTTGAAAATGCCGACAGATGGACAGGCGTCATTCCTCCCGGCAAAGGAAGCTTCAGAATACTTGTTAAGAATATAAATTCGGACAGTATGTTCTATCCTCTTTACGGTTCACTATCTTTGCAGCCTTCTAAAGAATTAAACGGCAGTATAGTCATTAACGAATTTATGGCAGGGAATACATCCACAATTGCGGACAGCAGCAGCCAGTATGATGATTGGGTTGAACTTTATAACCCCTCTCCCTCAGATATCAATTTAAGCGGAATGTACATGACCGATAAACCTGAGAATTTAACAAAATGGAAATTTCCGGGCGACAACTTAAATATAAAAGCCGGTGAATATCTGATCGTCTGGTGCGATGAAGATGAAGATCAGGCAGGTATACATACAAATTTTAAATTAAGTGCAGATGGAGAGTTCATCGGCTTAACTTCTGCGGATGGTGTAAGTGTAATTGATTCTATTACATTTGGAGCTCAAACAGACGATATTTCTTACGGACGTTTGCCTGATGCCTCCGGTAACTGGCAGTTTTTTAGCCATCCGACTCCGGGCGCTTCAAATATGATTACAGGAATATTTTCTGATAAACTTATACCCCTCAAATTCAGTCTTGCAGCATATCCTAACCCATTTAATCCAATCACTAAAATTAAATATACGATCAAGCAAAATATTAAAATGAACAGCAGCAGCCTGGTAACTCTAAAAGTTTATGATCTCCTTGGAAGAGAGGTTGCAGCCCTTGTAAATGAAAAGCAGTCTCCGGGAACTTATGAAATAACGTTTAATGCCGGAAATCTTTCAAGCGGAATATATCTATACAGACTTAGCGCCGGAGGCTTTTCTTTAACCAGAAAATTGGTTCTGCTGAAATAAGACGCAGATTTCACAGATTTTCACAGATTATGCTGTGCACAAATTCAATAGATAAACACTAAATAGATTCCTAATCCCGAATGGATGAAATTGTTATAGAAAAAGCAGAAAAAAACCAACCTTGACATATAAGCTGATATTTAGCTTAGTTCCATTTATCTTAGCAATATGAAAAAAACATTAGCTTCGATACTTGCAATTTTAGGTTTTATCTTTTTTCTCATTGCCTTAATGTCCGCATATTACGGAATAACTTCATACTTTGAACGATCTAATAACGGAAACGGCTTGTCATTTTCCGCTGTTGAAATATATGCGGGACTTACATTAATCTTTATCTTAATTGGTTTTCTTTTTATCCGGATTTCAAACAGGCTTAAAAAAAGCCTTCCGCCTAAAAAATAATATTTTAGATTCGTTTAACTTATAACTCATAACTTTATTACATTAAACAGATGTGTAAAAATTCTCTGCATTCTTACATATTTACGCTTCGTCTATATGTTTTTCATACCTGCTTTTTTAATAAATCATTTTTAATTAAATATTTAAACTCCTCTATCTGGTATTCAAATTGACGTTACGATTTAACTAATATGAGTTGAATATGTATAACAAATTATTACTAGCATTTATTTTAATTTTTATAATAGTGTGCATGCCTTTAATGGCACAAAAAAGCTATTATGTCTCAAAGCAAGGTGATGACTCTAATAATGGACTCAGCTTAAATGAGTCATTCTTAACCCTGCAAAAAGCTGCAAATACAGTTTCAGTAGGAGATTCGGTTATTGTAATGGATGGTAATTACACAGGTTTTGATATACGTACGAGCGGTACGAAAAATTCACCTATTGTCTTTAAAGCAATTGACGGGAATGTAATTATCGACCAGCATAATTATAAAACTAATGACGGGATTAATATTGAAAATGCAGACCATGTAGTAATAGACGGATTTAAGGTAATAAACCAGCCTCGTGCGGGAATCCGGGCTGCAGTTTCCAGTTTTGTTATTATAAGAAATAATCATTGCACTCAGAATAATACTTGGGGTATTTTCACTGGTTTTACAGACGATATTATTATTGAAAATAATATCTGTTCCTATAGTGCCCAGCAGCATGGAATTTATGTTTCAAACAGCGGTGATCGACCTGTGGTAAGGAATAATGAATGTTTCGGTAATAACGATTGCGGTATTCAACTGAATGCGGATGAATCGCAGGGCGGAGATGGAATTATAAGCAATGCAGTAATTGAAGGGAATGTTCTTCATGATAATGGAGCAGGCGGCGGATCTGCTATAAACCTGGATGGTGTTCAGAACTCTATTATTTATAACAATCTTATTTATAAAAACCATGCTACAGGAATAGCATTATTTATGATTGACGGAGCCGAGGGTTCAAAGAACAATAAAGTATATAATAATACTATTATAAATCCGGCAGATGCACGGTGGTCGGTTCTTGTTACAACCGGTTCCACAGGAGATACTTTATATAATAATATTTTAATTAACCATCACAGTTTTAGAGGAAGCATTTCTGTCGACGGCTCTTCAATCCAAAATTTCTACAGCGATTATAATATCCTGGTAGATAGGCTAAGTGACGATAACGGTGATTCAAATATAAATCTCTCTGATTGGCAGAAGTTGGGTTATGATCTTCATTCCCAAATTGCATTGCCGGAAGAAAATTTGTTTCTAAGCAGTACTACCGGTGACTTTCATTTAATTGCCGGCTCTCAGGCTGTTGATGCAGGAACACAACTCGTTTTACCGGTAGTAGTGAACGATATAGAAAATATACCTCGCCCGAAGGGTAATGCTTTCGATATCGGTGCTTATGAATATTCAGCAGTAACAGGAATTTCTCATCAAGAAATGATAAGAGGATTTGAACTTTTCCAGAACTATCCAAATCCGTTTAATCCTCAGACAAAAATAAAATATAATCTTTCCATGACAGGTTTTGTAACTCTTAAAATCTATAATATTTTAGGAGAAGAGATTGAAACCCTGGTTGATAATACCCAGCCTGCAGGAACTTACGAAGTAAATTTTAATGCCGGGAACCTTGCAAACGGAATTTATTTATACCGCCTTAAAGCCGGCAGCTTTACAGCAGTAAAAAAACTAATTCTCTTGAAATAACTTTATAGATATAAAGTCCATCCGGTATCAATTTTAAATCTTAAGAGTATGGAAGCGTATGTGGAGCGTATGTGAAGCGTATGTGAAGCGTATCTGAGATGGATTTGATCCTTAATGGATATATAAAAAAATACTTAGCAAGAATTGATTTCCAGTTATATATAAACAATATTGCATATTATTTTGTTTTATAAAATGAGAAAATTATATGGAATCAGACTTAAAGCTTGCAGTATTAATTGACGGTGACAATATCCCTTCCGCCTACGTAAAAGAAATGATGGAGGAAATTGCAAAATACGGGAATCCAACCATCAAAAGAATTTATGCAGACTGGACTAAACCAACACTCTCAAAATGGAAAAATGTGCTCCTGGAAAATGCAGTTATTCCAATTCAGCAATACGGGTATACAGTCGGGAAAAATGCAACCGATTCAGCTATGATTATTGATGCGATGGATATTTTATATTCAGAAAAAGTTAATGGATTCTGCCTGGTCTCTAGTGATAGTGATTTTACCCGGCTGGCAACAAGACTAAGAGAAGCAGGGATGAAAGTATTTGGAATAGGCGAGAAGAAAACACCCAAACCCTTTATTGTAGCCTGCGATAAATTTATCTATATAGAAATTCTTAAAAATAAATCTGATGGATTCTTTGACAGCGAAGAACCTGACACAGTGAAAGAGAAATCTAAGAAAAGTGAAGTTGACAAAATAACTCCCGATATAATTAAATTAATTTCATCAACTATATCCGATCTTGCAGATGAAGATGGCTGGGCTTTCTTGGGAGATGTAGGAAACCTTCTGCAAAAGAAACAGCCCAATTTCGATTCAAGAAATTTCGGATTTCAAAAACTTACACCATTGATTAAATCAATCGGCAAGTTTGATATCGAACAGAGAGAAAATCAAAAGGGAAGATTTAAGCTTATATACGTGAAGAATAAATAATTGTTATCAGAGGCTGACCAAAACTGCAGGTATTTTGAGTCAGCCGCTTTCAGAATTAAAAATATTAGTTTAACTTTATTCTTAAACTTCTGCTTCCTGCAGCACCTCAGCGGATTTGCTTATTTTTCCAGTAGCGAATCCTATAAATATTGCAATAAGGACAGCTATAATTGAATCTATAAGATCTGTCTTAAAGGTCATTATAAAAACAAGTCCTAATGCAGTAAATAATCTAATTAGGAAGGAATTCCAGAAATATTTATCACGTACCTTTAATATGAGTTCGGACAAAGGTAATTCAGCTTCACCTTGCACTGCTGATTTCCCTATAGCAGCAAGCCTTTTACCTGAAAAAGCGCCTCCCGATATTGAAAGAGCTAAGAGTCCAATTATTCCGATTATGGCAAATGCTGCGGTTTGCCAGATTTCTATCATCATGTAAATCCCTGAGATTAAAAGAAAGAAGAAGGCAGTAGTAAAAAACTTTCTAAGAATGGAAAAATTATTAAGCCAAGCAATAATACTATCACGTGTCCCGGCTTTCCGTAAATTAGTCAGACACATCAATTCAATCCCCACTGCAGAAAAAAGAACCAATGCCCCTACAATATGCACATATAAAGAAGCGGTATATAACATTTTTGAATCCTCAAATTGTTAATGTTTTATTTAACCCTTGAATATTTATTTTATCTTATTGGAGCTATAAAAAGAGCATAATAAATTCTTTGCAGAAAGAATTTTTAATAGCTGAAATTTATAAATTTTTTAATTATTAATCATTTGGATATAAGGAAAATAATTTCTTCATTTTTATAATTCCTTGAATATGATTTATTTTTTATAGGCTGCCCAAAGGTCTGTTCCCTCCTTTCAGAATTACAACCTGACCGTCAGTAAACGGAGAATCAAACATGTGAGGGTATTCAAAATAGCAACGGAAAAAATCTGCAATAAAATGTATTCTGTCTTTGAAGTCTCCCCAATCAACTGCCCCGCTTTCCTTAAGGCTGTCAGTTGTAGGATCGATTTTAACCAGCAGCTCCTTTAGTTTCAGGTTTGCAATCTGCAGCAGCTCTTTTGAAAAACCCTGCTTCAAATCCTCACCAAGACGGAGAACCGGACAGCCAGGAATATACAATGACATCATGAACCTGGTTATCACTTCACGAACCTGGTGTTTCAACAGTTCAAGAATTCCGTCCAGCACTTCATCAAGAGGAAACTTAATACCTAAGAACTTCGATATAAAATACCTTATATGCAGCCAAAAGCCGGGAAGGAACTGCTTAAATATTTTATATCGGAAATCATCCAAACTTTCTAAAGGAGCATCCATTGCTTCAACAATCTCCGGCTGAAGCCGTATTTGCTCATGATATCCGATTAAGAGATTGGCATAATGAAGCATTTGAGCTTTTGTCTCCGGATCGTTCAATTGTCCTGCTTCATAATATGCATTGAAAGCTTCCCGGAGGAATAGCTGTCCATCGGGAGGCTCTCCCGGTTTTAATGAATCACAAAATATATTTATGTTTTCAGGAGTAAAATCATCGTTATTACGGAATAGAGAAAGAAATCGTGCAAACTCCCTCCCTATCTCTTCAAAGACTTTCTTATTTCCATTCGCAACAGCATTTCCCGATTGATCAAATACTTCCTCAATACCAAGCACATTTAGAATCGAATCTATTATAGTTTTTATCTCCGGATTTTTATTGAGCAGTTCAACAGCATCCCCAATTATTGATTCAACATCAGGAGAATGCCGGAAGTAATATTCAAAAGTGCGGATTAGATCCTCTTTACGTATTGACTGACCAGCCTGTTTTGATGCCCACACAGCAAATGTGCACCAGCATGGATAAATGCCGGTCAATCCTTCCATAGCCTTAGAAAGATCATAATAACATTGCGTTATATTTAGATTGCGTATAACCGCATCTGAAATTCCTGCTATCCGGTCCGTTTCTTCAACAGTTGGTATATTCATATATCTACTTGAGTTACATTTCATTAACGCATGGATTTATCCATGGGGTTTTAATAAAAAGACATCACCGAGATCCTGACACATTCCAAATTTCTAATGATCAATAAATATTGTAATTTTAGAAAAATATCCATTTCAAAGAAAAATGCCATCTTTCATTGCTTTATTTTTTACGAACTCTAATAAATTAATATTAATATATTTAAAATATAACACTTGAAATGGAGATAATGATAGCGCAGAATTATTTAATGACCCACTTACCTTTTATCCATTTTTATTACTAATGGACGGGCTTACCTGCAGCTTTTCCCCCTTTACCAAAGGGGGTTTTTTACGCCCGTTGAACATCTCATTTCTTTGTGTCATTCTGGAAGAATCTTATTATAATTTATTTCGGAAATTTTAACCTAGAAAAATTTCCATAATTCGCATAATAATAAGATTCCTATTGAATGACAATTTACAGTTCCGATCAAATTCTGTCGGCAAGAAGATGGTTGGAATACATCTATTTAATAAGTTGGTTTAAGGAATAGGTAAAATATTGTTATAAAGAATTATATCTTAAAAATTTTTATAATTAAATTACTTTTGATTATTTTGTCATATAAATTATTATCAAAATCAACTTATAAAGTTTAATGATTAAATCTTCTATTAATCAATTAAGAGAATTAACTTCAAAAAAATGGGAATCATTAAAAAACGCTGAAGAAAGATCTTTAAAAGAAAAAGAAAAAATTGCAAATCTAATTTATCCCAATGGCACAAAACTATTTGATAGTGACTGTGACTTTATTGTTTTTGGTTCTTTGGCTAGAAATGAATTTACTGAAGGGAGTGATCTTGATTGGGCATTGTTAATTGATGGAGTAGCAAAACCGGATCATCAGGATATAGTTATCGAGCTTAGAAATAGACTTAAAAAAGTAGGTTATAAGGATACTGGAACAACCGGTACATTTGGTGGTATGGCATTTAGTCATGATATAATACATCATATTGGCGGAATGGAAGATAATAATAAAAATACAACGCGAAGATTATTATTATTATTAGAATCTTCACCTATATCTACAAACAATAATTCTATTGTTTATAAAAATGTTATAAAGAATGTTTTAAGACGCTATTTAAATAAAAGTTTCACAACTGCAGATGTCAGATTCCCTAGGTTTTTGCTAAATGATATTGTAAGATATTGGAGATTAATGTGTGTGGATTTTGCCGCTAAGGAATGGGAGGAAAGAGAACACAAATGGGTACTTAGAAATGTGAAGCTAAGGTTTTCACGAAAATTATTATTTGTAGCAGGTATGTTAATATGCTATTCGTTTTATGAAAGGAACAAAATTGGAAACATTGATCGAGATGAAGAAATTGAACATGCTTTGAATGACTATGTTTTGAACACTCCTCTTGAAATATTATCATCTTTTTGTGTCAGAAATAATTTAAAAGATGTTGGAGAAATTTTATTTGATTCTTATGATTATTTTATCTCAATTCTCGAAGATCAAACAAATAGAGAACATTTAGGTGCTCTTTCTCCAAAAAATATTATGAATGATAAACTATATTTAAAATTAAGAGAGCAAAGCCATATTTTTCAGAATGCGTTAACAGAAATGTTTTTTAATGCAGAAACATCTTTAAAAGAATTTACAATCAAATTTGGAGTATTTTAATGAAATTAATCGGATTTTCAACTGGAAGTTTAGCTTATAGTAATTATAAAAAAGCCATGAATGATTTAAGTCATCATCTTGATTTAATAAATTCAATTGAACTTTCTGCACTTAGGGAAGAAGAATTAGAACCGTTAGTTAATAATATGGATGATATGGATTTATCAGATTACAAATATATTTCTTTTCATGCACCAAGTAAATTAGTTAAGTTAAATGAAAGGCAGGCAATTGCACTTCTTAAAAAAGTAGCTTATAAAAATATTAATATCATTCTTCATCCTGATGTAATAAATAATTTCTCACTTTGGGAACAATTCGGAAATTTACTTCTCATAGAAAATATGGATAAGAGAAAACCTATTGGTAGAACATTGAAAGAATTAGAAATAATATTTTCAGAATTACCTGAGGCTAATTTATGCTTTGATATAGCTCATTCAAGACAGGTTGATCCAACAATGTATGAGGCTAAGATGATACTTAATAAGTACGAAAGTAAATTAAGACAAATTCATATTAGTGAAGTAAATTCAGCAAGCAAGCATGAAAGAATGAGTTATGAGACTATGATTGCATTTAAGAAAGTTGCATATCTAATACCAAAGGATATCCCTATTGTAATAGAATCGCCTGTAAATAAAAATGAGATCAGATTAGAAGTTAATAATGTATTAAGAGTCTTAGATAGTAATGAATTGGAATTTGCTGCTTGAGTTAAAGTAGCTTCAACAATCTCATATGAACTCTATAGTTTTTTTTATTTAATTACTTGATGATTTATTTTTACAAACTTCCCTGTGATCTATTCCCTCCTTTCAGGAGTAAAATCCTCATTATTATGGAATAGAGAAAGAAATCGTGCAAAGATGTAACGGAAAAACATAATCCGGAAAATTCCAGGTGGGTAATATTTAAAGAAGATTCAACTTTTGAAAGCGGAAGCGCAGAGCAAAAAGAGAATACAGGAAGATGGACCATCGATGAAACAACTAAAGAATTATATCTCGACAGCGACGCTGGCGAAGACGATGACAGCTATTGGGAAGTTTCCTTTAATGATAATCTAATGGACTGGAAAGGGAGAAGATTTGAGTTCAATAAAAGATTCGAGATTGTACATGAAAGAGTAGAATAAAAATTTTAATGAACATTAAGTCACTTGCTATTCTTTTATTTATTTATATTTAGCAACAATGTATTATTTTGAAAGTATAATAAATCAAACTAAGCTATAGAAAAAATGCATCTAACTAGCAAATATAATAAGATATTTGAATAGTAATAATTGACGAAATCGGTTTATGTATTTACCGTTTGTTAAAAAATATAAAATTATGAAAATAGCAAAAATAACATCAGGTGGGAGAATAACAATACCTTTAGAATTTAGAAAAAAATATAATCTAAATTCAGGGATTAAAATTGTTTTTACTGAAAAGGATGGAAAACTTATCATTCAAGCACTAAATAAAAAATATTTTAATGAAATTGCGGGCACTTTAGACTTAAAAGAAAAAATGATAAAATCCTTTATTAATGAAAAAGAAAAATAATAACTTAGATGAATCGTTCTTTTTATTCAGATACAATTGAAAATTTTCTTAGTACTTCAATCGAAGAAATAATCGGAAAAATTTCTTTAGCGAATGAATTTGGACAGGAACAAACACAAAGAGATGCATGGTTTGAAGAAATAAAAATTTTAAAAAGAATTTCACCCAATTATGTTGGAAAGATTTATTTTGAATATTCAATTCCACGCCTTGGACAAAGGATAGATATTATTATTATAATTCAATCAGTAATATTTATACTGGAATTTAAAGTTGGCGAAAGGAAATATTCGTCTTCTGCGATTGATCAAGTTATAGATTACGCACTGGATTTAAAAAATTTTCATGAAACAAGTCATGATAAATTTATTGTGCCTGTTCTTATTGCAACTGAAGCAAGGGATACAATATCTCTTTTAGATTTAACAGTTCAAGAAGATAAAATTCTATTACCCATAAAAGCCAATCTAAGGACCCTATTTATAGCTATAGATAAAGTGTTGTCATTTCTTTCGGGTGATAAAATAAACATAGATAAATGGGAATTAGGGCGATACCAGCCTACTCCAACAATTGTTGAAGCGGCAATGGCACTCTATAATAATCATTCAGTTGAAGATATTACTCGAAGTGATGCAAGCGCAATTAATCTTAGCCAAACTTCTGCTGCTATTTCAGAAATTATCTACTTTTCTAAAAATAATTCTCGTAAATCTATTTGCTTTGTTACCGGAGTACCAGGTGCTGGCAAAACTTTAGTTGGATTAAATATAGCGACAAAACATATTAATAAAAAAAATGATCTTTATAGTGTTTTTCTTTCAGGTAATGGTCCTCTCGTTGCAATATTAAGAGAAGCTTTGATTCGCGATAAAGTTCAAAGGGAAAAACTAATCGGTAGAAATATTACAAAAAGAGAAGTTTCCAGCAAAGTCAAATTGTTTATTCAAAATGTTCATAATTTTAGAGATGAATATTTAAATGATGACGGAGTCCCTTTAGAGCATGTTGCTTTATTTGATGAAGCCCAACGTGCATGGAATTTAGAACAAACTTCGAATTTTATGCGACGTAAAAAAGGAAAACTTAATTTCAATCATTCTGAACCAGAATTCTTAATTTCTTGTATGAGTAGACATAAGGATTGGGCTGTCATTGTTTGTTTGGTTGGAGGCGGACAGGAAATAAATACTGGAGAAGCCGGAATTAGTGAATGGATTAATTCATTAGATAAAATTTTCACTAATTGGGATATATATATTTCACCAAGATTATCAGATAGTGAATACAATGCAGAGAATATAATTGAAAAGTTAAAATTACGTTCGAATGTTATATATAAAGAACCCTTACATCTTTCTGTTTCAATGCGTTCTTTTCGAGCTGAATATGTTTCATTACTTATTAAACAAATTCTTGATATAAATATTGAAGAAGCCCAAAAAACATTTAGTGAAATAAAAGATAAATATCCTATTGTTATTACTAGATATATTAAAAAAGCAAAACTTTGGTTAAAAAATAAAGCAAGAGGTTCAGAAAGATATGGAATTGTAGTTTCTTCTCAAGCTGAAAGATTAAAACCACAATCAATTTTTGTAAAATCACCTATGAATCCCATTCACTGGTTTTTAAATGGAAAAGAAGATACTAGATCTTCATATTATTTAGAAGATGTTGCCACAGAATTTCATGTTCAAGGTTTAGAACTTGATTGGGTTTGCGTTACTTGGGATGCTGATTTCAGATACACAATTAATGGATGGCAATATTGGTCATATAAAGGGAGTAAATGGCAAAAAATAAATAAAATTGAAAGACAAACTTATCTTAAAAATGCATATAGAGTTCTTTTAACTCGTGCTCGTCAGGGGATGGTAATCGTTATTCCAGAAGGAGATAATAATGATCATACACGGCAATCTGAATATTATGATCCCATATATAATTATTTTAAAGAAATAGGATTTGAAGAAGCATGAACTACCATTCTCAAAAGAGCGACATATGAAAATGCATTTGTACGAGGATTAGCTGTAATCGTAAAAGATGAATCCGAAAAAATATATGACATTTCAAAATATCAGTGCCTTGTTACTGGTATCTACAATGTTATG
The DNA here is from genome assembly GCA_963742995.1 of uncultured Ignavibacteriales bacterium. Taxonomy (GTDB): domain Bacteria; phylum Bacteroidota; class Ignavibacteria; order Ignavibacteriales; family Ignavibacteriaceae; genus CAVQBP01. Next base: position 46,379 of record CAVUOL010000076.1, on the reverse strand, counting down.
ACTGATGAATATGTTGGAAATTTCTCCACAGTCCCAAAAAGAATTTTCTTTACAGATGAATCTGACTACCTTAGAGTCAGTTGAAACTTTTTTACTAATAATTATGAATGCAAATGCTATATATAAAGTAATGCAGTCTCAAATAATTTGCAGTTTTATAAAATGATTAAGGGGTAATTCTTTTTTAGGAAAGATCAATAGTTGAGTTGGAGATTATTAAAATAAATACTAATAAAATTAAATAGTCTTAAGAACAATTAGAAAATTAGCAGAAATGCAGGAATACTTCTGATAAAAATATTGACCGTTTTCTATCTTTTTTTCTATTATTTTTTGCGATTTATATATATTATACTTCTTAATAAATTTAATTATTCAATATTATCCATTTATTCAAAAAATGAATATAGACACTCAATTATATCTAGGTAATTGCTCAGACGTATTAAACAGTTTTGAAGATAACATAGTTGATTTAATAATTACTTCGCCTCCATATGCGGATCAAAGGAAAAATTCTTATGGTGGAATACATCCGAATAAATATGTCAAATGGTTTTTACCAATTTCAGAACAATTATTAAGAGTTTTGAAACCGACAGGAACATTTATTCTTAATATTAAAGAAAGAGTTTATAATGGAGAACGGCACACATATGTTATGGATTTAATTTTGTCTATGAGGCAACAAGGTTGGCTATGGACTGAGGAATTTATCTGGCATAAAAAAAATAGTTATCCAGGAAAGTGGCCTAATAGATTTAGAGATTCATGGGAGAGACTACTTCAATTTAATAAAGATAAAAAATTTAAAATGTATCAGGAATCTGTTATGGTTCCAATGGGAGATTGGGCCAAATCCCGTCTAAAAAATTTAAGTCAAACTGATTTGAAAAGAGATAATTCAAAAGTTGGAAGTGGTTTTGGGAAAAATGTATCAAATTGGATAAATAGGGAAAAGGCATACCCTACTAACGTTTTATATATGGCTACAGAATGTAATAATAAAAATCATAGCGCAGTTTTCCCAGAAAAATTGCCGGAATGGTTTATTAAACTTTTTACCAAACCAGGAGATACAGTTTTAGATCCCTTTATGGGTTCTGGAACAACTATTTTTGTCGCTAATTCACTGCATAGAGATTCTATAGGAATAGAAATATTACCTGAATTCTATGAATTAGTTAAAAAGAAAATTCCTAACAACCAACTGATATTATTTGAACGGACCATTCCTTATGGAAAAACTAAATCTAAAAGACGTTAAAAATTATGTTGAAAAAAATATAAGCAATTTTCATAAACAACGATTAGATAGTTTAAATAAGTTAAATTTAACAAAAATTCTCAAACGTAAAAATCCTTATTTGTTCAAAGCTAAAAATGTTTTGACTTCAGAACAAATTGTTAAGGGCATATTAGATGCCCATATATCTTCTAATGAAGAAACAATATTCGGAGATTGGTTAGAAGGTTTAGCCGTTTTTATAAATTCAAAGGTATATGATGGTAGAAAGTCTGGAATTCCAGGAATCGATCTAGAATTTGATAAAGATAATATAAGATACATAATTACAATAAAATCAGGACCAAATTGGGGTAATAGCAGTCAATTAGAAAAAATGGTTACAGACTTCAATACAGCCCGAAAAACTTTAAGGACTAGTAATTCAAAATTAAATGTTATAGCAATAAATGGATGTTGTTACGGTAAGGATAATAATCCAGATAAAAATGGTGTCTATTACAAATATTGCGGCCAACAATTTTGGGAATTTATTTCTGGTGACAGTGAATTATACATAAAATTAATTGAACCTTTGGGTTATAAAGCTAGAATAAAAAATGAAGAATTTCTGAATTCTTATGTAAGAATAATAAATAAATTTACTCTGGAATTTAGTAATCGATTTTGTAATTCTGATGGAGATATTTATTGGGAAGAAATTGTAAAATTTAATTCTGGAAAAATCTGAATATTAAATATAATTAAGTAATTAATTTATTATTGTCACTTAAAACAGATACCCTCTATATAAACTAATTTTAAATATTATCCTGAAATAAAAAAAAATTACTCAAAACCATCTATTTCATATAGTTTTGCAGATTCTCCTTCCTGGGATGTATATTATACCGGTGCATTGTTCTTAATAACAGTTTTTACATATGCCAATATAAATGTATCCTCAATAAAAAAAGAACCCTTAGAATTAAAAAAACTACTCAATACCTACGCTATTTCGCATGTTTTTTTAGTTCCTGAGGAGGGGATGTTCATACAACTTTCAACCTTTACCAAAGGGGATTTTATATATCTAAAACAGACATTCTTGTCTGTTTACAATAGTTGCTGTATTCAAAACATTTATGGATAGAGAAGGAATACCTGTCCTAGTTTTGGGGGGATTTTTATGATATCTATCAGATTTAAAATTAAAGTATATTTGAGTAATTCCTTAACTTTGGGGTAAAATAATATACACATTATTCATATAATAACATCAATTCTAATTTCTATAACTGCTTTATCATGCTCCTCAAGCATGGAAAACTGTATCTGCTCGGCTGAGTTTCCTATAATAACCGTAATTGTGTTGGATCAAAATAATTCATTTGTACCAGGATTAACAGTAACCATAAAAGATGAATCCGGGAAAATATATGATGTATCAAAATATCAGTATCCTCTTCCGGATATCTACAACGTCATGACTGATGAATATGTCAGAAATTTTTCCACTCTTCCCCAAAGAATTATATTTACAGGTGAATCAGATAGTCTTATACAATCTAAAAAAATCAGATAAAATATTATCTATAATACCAATATTTCTATCTTAAACAACAGATGTATATAAGCCCTCTGATAAGGTTGACAGATCCACTAGGGGAGTCTTTACAATAAAGGTTCAGCATTTTTCAACGGCATTTCTCTTAAATCCCCTACCATGCATAACCAATATCAAATCTAAGTGCAGGGGCCGTTCCATTCAACCTGCTAAAATCGCTATCATCACCTGAAAAGAAGTAATAATCGATACCTATACCAAGACCAATTGCAAACTCTTCACCCGGAAACCATTGCCATCCAATTAAACCTCCAATGGATGAGATTGAAACAGAATTACTGCTGTTGTGGCTAGATAAATTATTATATGAAATATTTGGCGCAAAATAAAAACCCTTTAAATTTTTTCCCTTAGGATATAATCTTACCTCGGCATTTATACCAAATCCGTTTAGTCCTGATAAAGTAGGTATCTGGATACCACCACCCATAGCAACTCCATCATTCATCTTATGAAAGTACGAAATATTATAGAAGAGTAAAAACTTTAATGGGTTAACTATTATCATACTGCTGCGGGGTGTTATATCCTCAGTTTGAGAGACGATTACTGCTTCGGTATATACCGTATCACCGGTTTGTGGATCAATAGTCCATTTTTTCTCATTTGTGCGTTCCTGCCCGGAAACTGCGGCAATAATTGCAAGATTAAATTAACAAAGACAGTAACAAAAAAGTTTTCATTATATTATCTCCCACCTCTATTATAAGTTAAATTTATTCCAGAAGATAAACAAAAGTAATGCCATTTAGAGCCTAAATGCGGATGCAGATTTTTGCGAATAATCAATGAATTTAATTGACTATTTAACCTCTTCATATAATTTATATACATTTTGTGAAGATTATACTATACAATTATAAGTTATTATAAGACCTCCCATTTTACAGCCCCTCCTTTTTCATTAATTGAGAATTTAATATTTTAAAATCCAAATTATCGATTCCAAGGCATGAATTCTCTCTTGGCCAATTTAAATGTATCCTCAATACAGCCCCGATTCATCAGGAGTTATAGATTGTAAATGCAGTATCACCCTTATCCGGGATGAACATTCCGCCGTCAAATAATCCAGGTTTAAGAGGAGTATCCCACGATGTATTGCAGCCGCGGTACCCTCCAGTCCCTATCATATATTTACCACCTAAAAGGAAGGTCTTACTAATTAATCTTGGCTTACCTATAAAAATATTCTCATATTTACTTTATCGAAACACAAATATTATTGGAGTAACAATGGAAGTAGGATATGTAACATCAAAGGGACAACTAGTTATCCCATCGAAGCTAAGAAAGAAATTCGGTATTAAAGCAGGAACCAGAGTGAATTTAACTCTTTAATTTTAATTTCCTCATTTAACCTTTTCACAAACAACATCATCAAACATATGATAAGTATAATGCGCAGCTTTACTTTTTCATCCTGCACAAATTTAATATTAAAAGGTAAATTAACCGAGGCATATTCTATCTTTGACAGCGGCAGAAGCTTAGTTGTAATAGTTGTAAATCCTTGAATATTATCTTTTAATTTAAGAGTATCTCCATCAAGGAAAATGGTCAGACTGTCTCCTTCACCAGAAGTGTATATGCCGGTGTATGTATTGTAAACAGCAGATTTAACATTAACTGTCGCGGCTATCTTTTCCGTATTCATATTTCCCAATCCGTGCACCTGCCCGCAGAGCTTGCAATATGTCGGCTTGGAAAAATTATTGATATAATGTCTTACCGGTTTTACACTTCTTAAGTACTTATAGATAGCCCGCAAATCTTCATTGGTATAATTTTTAATAACAATCCAGGGCATAACAGAATGAAGTGTTCCGCCTTTGCCGGTTCTGATAACCGTTATAAAAGCATCCTCATCATAATACATCCCCGATTCATCAGGAGTTATATTGATTGTGAATGCAGTATCACTTTTATCGGGGATAAACAATCCGCCGGCAAATAATCCCGGTTTAAGCGGAGTATCCCACGATGTATGGCAGCCGATGCATCCTCCTATCTCAGTCATGTATTTACCTCGCTCCATAATATTTGAAAACTCCGGTTCAGGTATCGGCCTATAAATAGGAAGAGGTAAATTCACAATCATCCTCTGTACTTCAAAAGGCAATTTCCTTTTCGGCAGTTTGTTCTTTATAGCCGGCAGAGTTCTTAGGTAAACAACTATAGAAGCGACATCTTCATCCGAGAAATGTTTAAACTCCTGGTAAAGCATTAAAGGATATAAAGGTCGTCCATCATGTCCCACCCCTTCCCTTATCGCACGTGCCAACATATCGTCAGTCCAGCTTCCGGCACCGCTTTCTTTATCAGGTGTAATATTGGGAGCAACTATTCTGAGTCCATCTTGATCTAAAAGTACAATACCCGAACCTTTTAGGGATTCGATAGGAGGTGCACCCGGCTTAGTCCAGTCTCTTTCACTATGACACAAAAAGCAGTGCGAGGCACCGTTAGCAAGATATTTTCCCCGCGCTATTCTTTCGGGTGTGCTTTCAAATTTTATATCTCTGAGCGGACGGACTTTCAATCCTGCAGTTATATAAACTTCTTCTTTTCCCCCTGATACATTCTCAGGCTTTTTATTACTACAGCCCGTTATTGATAAAATTAATGATAGAAAAATAAGAATGTAGATGCCATTCTTCATTTGAGCCCTCCATGTTCGGGAAGTAATAGTTTTTTAAGTTACATATATTTTATATAATAGTACAATCTATTAATCAATAAAATAATGGAATTATGTCATAGTTTTATCATTTTAATATAAATTCCGTCATTAAGTTAACGCTATTTATATTAATTCAGTCAACGACAGCTTTTTTTTCATTTATAATGGTAGTGAGTGGATAAAAATATAATAATCTAATCGATTTTAAGGCATGAATTATCTCTTAGCAAATATAAATGTATCCTCAATAAAAAAAGTCCCCTTAGAAACAAAAAAACTGCTCGAAACCTACGCTATTTCGTATGTTTTTTTAGTTCCTGAGAAGCGGATGTTCTTACAACATTCCCCCCATTACCAAAGGGGATATATATAAGGGGATTTTGTTTACGATAGTTGCTGTATTAAAACATTAAAGGAAGATAGAATGTTATATTTGATTTTGATTAAGTTACTATAAATCCTTACTGGGGTAAAATAACATGCGCATTATTCATACAATAACATCAATTCTAATTTCTATAACTGCTTTATCATGCTCCTCAAGCATGGAAAACTGTATCTGCTCGGCTGAGTTTGCTATAATAACCGTAATTGTGTTGGATCAAAATAATTCATTTGTACCAGGATTAACAGTAACCGTAAAAGATGAATCCGGGAAAATATATGATGTATCAAAATATCAGTATCCTCTTCCGGGTATCTACAACGTTATGACTGATGAATATATCAGAAATTTTTCCACACTTCCCAAAAGAATTATTTTTACGGGTGAATCGGACAGTCTTAAAGTAAATGGAAGTTTCTTTATAAATACTGATGAATGCAGGTGCCATGTTCAAAAAGTCAGCGGTCCTGATACACTGATTGCAGATTTCAAATAATAGTTCTTGCCTCCCCCCTCTCCTTACTAAGGACAGGGGCAGGGGGTGAGGTTATTATTACGCTCAATTTGTCTTTTCACACATGCTCTTACCTGATAAAGTTCTTCTTATTCAGATCACTCTCTCTTTATTAATACATCCTATCTGGAAAAAACCCTAATCTTTTATTCTACCGGCGGATACGCTCCTACATAATGGCTTTCATTTTTATAATTCTTCAGCAGCTTTGCCGGTTCATCCGGAAGTTTGGTGCCTAAGTCTGCTCCAGGAAATATCCCTAAAAGATGATAATCATTCAATTCAGGACTCTTAAACAGAGGATTTTTGTAATGAGCATAATACCTGCTGTTTTCTGAAAATCCCGGATATAGCTTCCGGAAAGTTGCCAATGAATCAAATCCTAGCTGACAATCATTATTTGAAGCCGGACTCCATAAAATTACCGGCAAAGATGGTTTTTCCGTACTACTGACATACATATTGTAATCAAGCTGCTTCAACTGTGGCTTATTTAGGCTGTCACAAAGATTAGCGGGCTGCCAGACAAATAAAAGCGGCCGGTTAAAATTTTCATTTCCTGTAAGTAAATTGTTAATAAATACATGCCCTTCCCGCTTGTTAACATCAGGTCCGGTACTTGGATGCCAGCCGAAATGATCCCCTGCAGCAGTCCTGCCGTTTCTCCCGATACATGCTGTACTATTTACAAATGTATTTTGATATATCCTTGCATTTGAACTGTTAAGTATCATAATCCCATGATCACAATTGACAAAAACATTCCCTGCACACACTACTCCTTTTGAAATTTCAAAGAAGAAACCATTATCACTTGGCCAAACCTGGTTGGTAGGCATTGATTTATCAATATGCCCAACATTCTGAACCCAGTTATTTGTAAATCTGCCGTCCACATTCCCCACATCATACCAGATCCCGTTTGAATTTGGGAGATCAATAACCAGATTATCATTACATGTTACTCTATGGCACTGATTAAATATCTTCACCGCAGCGGGATAATACCCGGTTATCTTTTCAATATTATTACGGGTGAAAATATTCCCCTCAAGAAGTACATCATTTGACGCGATAACATATACTCCTTCTGTACTGGTATTGCTTATTTTGCAATGTTTGATTGTTAAATGGTCTCCTCTAAAATAACCCGCAACACGGGAGCAGTATGAAATAGTACAATTCTCAAGAGTCGAACCTACTACATCTTTTCCATGCGCTGATTCGGGAGAAATTCCTTCCGGTTCTGTGCCTTCTATTTCAAGAGCACGGTATGCATATTGTGTAAATGTAATTCCTTTAATTGTATAGCCTTTATGATCTGATGGTTTACCATTCACATCCTTTGTAGTTCTTATAATTGCTGCATCATGAGCTGTAATTTCTATCAGCTTATTTACCGGATCAATACCTATGTAGACCAGCCTATTATCATAATCAATATAATAAGAATTTTCATCCACATCTCCTTCCCATCCAGCAGCCTGTAAAAATTTACCGTCTAAAAATACCATATCATTATTAAACCGGTATAAAGGAGTCTGCTTCCCTTCCCGGTTTCTCCTCCACCAATCTGCAGGTAAAGAAGGGAATAAGTGAGTCCATGTAGTAGTCCACAATCCGTTTCCGAGATCTGTCCATTTATCAGCAATAAGAGTCCCTCTAAGTACAGGCTGTTCATCCTTATAAGGCTGTATCGTAATTTCCTGATTTAACATTAGATTTCCGGTACGGTAAATACCTCCTCGCAGGATTATTGCATCACCTCCCTGCACTTTTTCAATTGCCGCTTCCAAGGTAGTTGGATTTTCTAATGTTTTACCGGAATTTTCAGCCTTTCCATCCGGTGCAGCATAATACATTTTACCCGTTACTTTTGGAAGATCATACGTTTGATTTATTGGTCCGTATGGTCCTCCGGACGGCTGAGCATATATAGCAGTAAACCCCATACACATAAAAAAAAGTAAGCTGATATAAAGCTCCTTAAATAATTTATCTAATCGTATACTTGATCCGTAAAGAAGCCTTAAAACTAAATCTCTGTTTTCTGTACAGATTTTTATCATTTATATTCCTTTCTTTATTTACTTTTTAGAATTAAGATCTATTAAGAATTCACAAACTTACCGTTTACCATCCTCAAAATTCCGAGAGGATTATTATTTTTCAACTCATCCGGTAAAAGTTCATCCGGAAAATTCTGGTAGCAGACAGGTCTTGTAAAGCGGTTAATTGCCAAAGTACCTACAGATGTTGTTTTACTATCAGTTGTTGCAGGAAAAGGACCGCCGTGTACCATTGAATGGCAAACCTCTACCCCTGTTGGATATCCGTTTATTATTAATCTCCCTGCTTTCCTTTCGAGGATTTCTACAAGCTCTTTATAATTTTCGAGATCCTCTTTATTTGCATGCAGGGTAGCGGTAAGATGCCCCTTCAAATTCTCAGCAGCTTTGATAAGTTCAGTTTTATTATCCGCTTTTACGGTTAATGTGGAAGGTCCGAATATTTCTTCTTCCAATTTATGATCCGATAAAAACCTCATTGCATCCGTCTGCAGCAGATAAGCAGTTCCTTCACAGGAGGCAGCTCCCGATTTTCCTGCTGCTAAAACTTTAATGCTGTTATTTTTCCTAATATTTTCTATACCGTTTTTATAAGCATTCGTAATCCCTTCCGTAAGCATAGTACTCGAAGTAACATCAGCAAAATACGCAGCAGTAATTTTCTGAAATTCTTCAGCATCTCCGGAGTTTTCATAAAAAACGAGTCCTGGATTTGTACAGAATTGACCCACCCCTAAAGTCACTGATGCCGTTAATCCCTTTGATATTTCTTCTTTTCTTTCTTTCATTGCTCCCGGCAGTATAAAAACCGGGTTAGTGCTCCCCATTTCTGCATAAACCGGTATTGGTTCGGGTCTTTGCACTGCAGCATCAAATATTGCTTTACCCCCTCTGAACGAGCCTGTGAATCCTATTGCTTTAATAAAAGGATGTTTAACAATTGCCATTCCTACTTCGGCTGAACGTCCGTGCAGCATGGAAAAAACACCATCCGGCATACCTGTCTTTTTAACAGCATTTATTATAGCTGTTCCTATCATTTCGCATGTACCCGGATGAGCCGGATGAGCTTTTACGACTACTGTACATCCGGCTGCAAGCGCAGAAGCTGTATCCCCTCCGGCAACCGAAAAGGCTAAAGGGAAATTGCTTGCCCCGAATATTCCAACCGGTCCAAGAGCTTTTTTCATGCTCCTTATATCCGGTTTAGGCAGAAGTTTCCTTTCCGGTTCAGCAGTTTCAATCCTTGCATCAACCCATGAACCTTCTCTTAATAATTCAGCAAATAATTTTAATTGATTTACTCGTCCTTCCTCTTTCACCAGTTATTCTTGCTTCAGGCAATCCTGTTTCTTCACAGCATCTTTTAATCAGTTCATCCCCAAGACTTAAAAATTTCTTCAGCTATTGTTTCAAGGAAAGCAGCCTTTTCCTCCCCTTTTTTATTCCGGTATTCATTAAATGCAGCCTCAGCTTTTATAGCCGCATCATTTACTTCCTCTCCGGTTGCTTCATGAAATCCCGGTAATAATTTTTGAGCATTTTGAGGATTTGCAGCATTAAAAACCTCTTCCCCTTTTCCCGATAATTCATTACCTATAAAATTTAATCCTTTTAATTCCATTTTATTCCACCCTGTTTATTAAGGTTCCTATTGGTTCAATTGTAATTATTATTTCATCATTTTTCTGCAAAGTAAAATCACTTGCAGGTACTATTCCAGTTCCTGTCATCAGCATACTTCCGTTTGGGAATGAACATTCTCTGTATAAGAACGAAACTAATTCTTTAAGCTTTCTTTTCATTTGATTAATTTCAACGCTTCCTTCAAATACCAGTATATTCTTCCCTTTTTATTTTAAGATTAATAATTGTATTCTCCGGCAGCTCATCTTTTGTAACAAAAATACATGGTCCTAATGAAGCACACCCGTCATAAGTTTTTGCCTGCGGAAGATAAAGAGGGTTCTCCCCCTCTATGCTTCTTGAGCTCATATCATTACCGATCGTATACCCTACAATTTTACCGGATGTAGTAATCATTAAAGTAAGTTCAGGTTCCGGAACATTCCACACGGAATCTTTCCGTATCCTTACTTTTCCTCCCGGATTTACTATCCTATTCCGGTTCCCCTTAAAAAACAATTCCGGGCGTTCAGCTTCATATACCCTTGCATAAAAATCCCCTCCCCCTGCGCCTTTCGATTCTTCCTGCCTCTCCTGTTTACTCTTTAAGTAAGTTACTCCTGCTGCCCATAATTCCTGCGATTGAATTGGTGCCTGCAGATCATTCAAATAAGTTTGAGGATTAGCCAGTTCTTTTTTCTCCTCTGTTATCCGGACTACTTTATCAAAAAGATTGTCATCATTAATAAATGAATCCCAGTCTTCATCAGCTATCAAGTAAAGCTTATTATCCCTAAGAGCTAATATTCCGCTTTTTGTTTTGTATAATTTCATCATATTTTCAGACTATTATGAGATAAAATAAAAATACAATTACCGCAGCCGAAGTACCTAAAACTAAAGTTCCAAGACTGTACAAACGGTAACCTGATTTTACATCAATACCGGAAAGCTGTGTAACAACCCAGAAGAAACTATCGTTAGCATGAGAGAAAACTGCTGAACCCGCTCCTATTGCTATAACAACAAAAACCTTTTCTATTTCTGTGACAAATCCAAGAGCATTCATCATAGGCATCATAATAGAAGCTGTTGTAATCAAAGATACAGTTGATGAGCCCTGTGCTGTTTTAATAGCCGCAGCAAGTAAAAACGGAAGCCAGAGACCTAAATGGACATTCCCAAGTGTCTCCCCAATTACATTTGCAATCCCCGAGTTCTGCAGTACCTTTCCGAAAATACCCCCTGCTCCTGTAATTAATATAATAGTAGCCGCATCACTTAATGCTTTTCCAACCCAGCCTGTTGTTGAAAACATCTTTTCAAAATGTAATTTTTTCGGAAGCAGAAAAGACAGAAACATCCCTATCGTAAGTGCAATAACAGGTTCTCCAATAAAAGATATAAACGCCGCTATATTTCCGTCAATACTTTTTCCGAATGAATTCATTATTGATTTTAAAATAATTAAAAATATAGGAACAAAAATAGGGAGTGAAGATTTCAGAACTCCGGGAGAATGTCTCATACGTTCATCTATTTCCGCCTCACTTATTTCAGGAATCGGATCAATGTATGTCCTTGAAACAAATTTTATTGAATAGTAAAGAGCCGGAATTAATGCTAATGCACTTATAATCAATCCCCATAAAATTACTAAACCTAAATCTGCATTTAATATTCCTGCTGCTGCAATTGGTCCGGGAGTCGGAGGAACAAGTGTATGAGTGGCCATTAAGCCTAAGCTTAATGCAACTGCAGAACCTGCGAGAGATATTCCAGCCTTCTTTGATAAGCTCTTATTGAGTGGTGATAAAAGTATAAATCCGCTGTCTGCAAAAACAGGTATTGAAACAAAATATCCGATAATTCCCATTGCAATTGTTACATGTTTCTTTCCTATTATTTTCAGAATTTTCTCAGCCATCGTGTAAGCGGCACCTGAATTCTCCAGGAAAGCGCCGATTATAATCCCAAGAATAATTATTAATCCAATCTTTCCAAGAGTATCCCCGAATCCCTGGTTTATCGAGCTAACAATTAAATCCAGGGACATCCCTGCAAAAAATCCATATAAAAGAGCTACAATAAATAAAGCAATAAAAGGATGAATCTTTAATTTTGTCGAAAGGTAAATAATCAGAATAACACTTATTAAAAGGTAAATTATAACCATAATAACTCAATGTTAATTATTTAATTCTCCAGTTACGCTGGAATCAGTATTTGAAAGATGACATCTTTACTTATTTAAAAATAAGATTTTATCCCAACTTACATTCAATAAAAATTGAAGATTACTTCTCTTTTTAAAGATGTCATTTTTAGTCTCCGTCTCCTCGTCTTACGATTAACAATTAACGAATAACCTTCCTAATGCAAATCTCCATTCACCTCCGCTCCTGACTTCCCAACCAGAATATCAAAATCAGCACCCTTATCAGCCTGCTGAACATGTTCAAGATAAATTCTAACATAACCTCTTTCAGCCTTAAGCTCAGGTGAAGTCCATTCTGATTTACGTTTATTTAATTCTTCATCAGTTATATCAAGGTGCAATTTACGTTTTTCAACATCCAGCTCAATTATATCTCCGTTTTTAACGAATGCAAGGTTTCCTCCGATTGAAGATTCAGGTGAAATATGAAGAACCACTGTACCATAAGCAGTCCCGCTCATCCTTCCGTCTGAAATCCTGACCATATCCTTCACCCCCTTCTTTAATAGTTTTTCCGGGAGATCTACATTTCCAACTTCAGGCATACCAGGATAGCCTTTCGGACCTACACCCTTAAGGACAATTACCGAAGTTTCATCAATATCCAGTTCCGGATCATCTATCCGTTTATGATAGTCTTCCATATTTTCGAATACCACTGCCTTTCCTTTATGTTTCATAAGTTCCGGTGTAGCTGCTGAAGGTTTTATAACAGCACCGTCAATACATAAATTCCCTTTTAATACTGCAATCCCTGCCTCCTCTTGAAATGGCTTATCAATCCTTGCAATTACATCCCTATTATAGCATTTAGCATTCTCATTATTTTCCTTTATACTTTTTCCATTAACTGTCAAAACTTCCTGATGAAGCAGGTTTCCCAATTCTTTCAATACTACCGGCAGCCCTCCTGCATAAAAGAAATCTTCCATTAAATATTTCCCTGAAGGCATAAGGTTCACAAGTAAAGGGATTTTACTTCCTAACCTGTCAAAGTCTTCAAGCTTTAACTCAACTCCTATTCTCCCGGCAATTGCAAGAAGATGAATTAATAAATTAGTTGAACCTCCAACGGCTGCATTGACTATTATCGCATTTTCAAAAGCTTCCCTCGTAAGGATACCTGATAGTTTCAAATCATCCTTCACCATTTCAACTATTCTTCTTCCGGATAGTTGTGCAAGAACTTTCTTCCTTGAATCAACTGCAGGTATGGCAGACATTCCCGGAAGAGTTAAACCTAAGGCTTCAACCATTGTTGCCATGGTAGATGCAGTCCCCATAGTATTGCAATGCCCGCTGCTGCGCGCTGCACAAATTTCTGCCTCAAGCATATCTTCATCCGAAAATCCTTCGGTCTTCTGTTTTGGCTTTATCATCCAGTTAAATGAACCGGAACCGATTAATTCTCCTTGAAACCTTCCATTTAGCATTGGCCCTCCAGGAACAACAATCGTAGGCAAATCAACACTGCATGCACCCATTAAAGTTGATGGCGTAGTTTTATCGCAGCCTGTTAACAGAACAACTCCATCAAGCGGATTGGCACGTATTGATTCTTCAACATCCATACTGGCCAGATTTCTAAATAACATAGTCGTTGGACGCATTATAGTTTCACCCAGAGACATCACAGGAAACTCCAGAGGGAATCCCCCTGCCTCAACCACTCCTTTTTTCACAATCTCAGCAAAATCTCTTAAATGACCATTGCAGGGAGTCAACTCAGACCAAGTATTGCAAATACCAATCACAGGCTTTCCCTGAAAATAATCATTAGGATAACCCTGGTTCCTCAACCATGAACGGTGTACAAACCCCATCTTATCCTGCCCCCCAAACCATTCCCGGCTTCTCAATTTTTTCATTTCATTATCCATTAAAATTCCTCACTTTCTTTTTAAATAATCTATAATTTCATCCTCCATTACTACATCACTCCATTTCCTCTGCCTCTTATACCTGGCACTAGGATCATTATCCCAATATTCCACTACTCCAATATCCATTTGCTCTGCTCTATGCTCTTTACGCCATACTCTCCCATTTCCTTTCTCTATATCTTCTGACCAATGGACTAACTATAAATGACTATCGTATGACTATAAATGACAACCGAATGGCCATCGAATGACTACTGAATGACGATCTCCTTCATCAACAAATTAACTCCTTCTTCCGTCCCCTTGCTGTCCGGCTGCCCGCCTCCTATCGATACTTTAAACTGACCCGGTATAATAATCCTCTCATTATTATCATTAATAATTGAAAACGCATCCGATTGAATATTAAATTCTATTGTTTGAGTTTCTCCCGGTTGTAAATGAATCCTTTTAAACCCTTTCAAAGAACGAATTGGAACCGTAACATGACTATTTAAATCTGAAACGTAAACCTGCACAACTTCATCGCCGGCAAGCTTTCCGTCATTCTTCACATCTACAGAAATATTTACTGTATCACCAGCTTTATATTCATCTTTCATTTTTAATTTATCATATTTGAACGAAGTGTAGCTTAAGCCGTAGCCGAAAGGATATAAGGGTTCACCCTTAAAGTACCTGTATGTCTGACTTGTCATATCATATTGTTCAAAAGGAGGAAGATCACTAACACGATTTATAGAAAGTTACAGGCAGGCGTCCGCCCGGATTATAATCCCCGAATATTACATCAGCTATAGCTGTTCCCGCAGCCTGTCCCGGATACCATGCTTCAACGATTGCGGGGATATTCTCTTCTTCCCAATTTACTGCTAATGCACTCCCATTTAAAAGTACTAACACTACCGGTTTTCCTAAACCTGCTATCTCCTTAATTAATTCCTCCTGCACTTGAGGTAAATCAAGCCGCGTTCTATCTCCGCGATCAAAACCATCAATTTCAATATCCATTTCTTCCCCCTCAAGTCTTGCTGTTAATCCCAAACACATTATTACTGCATCTGCCTGCTTTGCAATCTCAAGCGCCTTTTTCTTTAATTCTTCCTTAGGATTGTCCTTGGGTACTGCCCACACTAATTGAACCTGTGCATCTCCATAAGTTTCCCCTGCTTCAACTTTCAATTTGTATCTCTTTCCAGCCTCTAAATAAATTGAATTTGATTTACTAAGCCTTGGATCACCATACTCATCCCTAAAATGATATTTCGTATTAGCTATTATACTGTCATTCAGATATAAATCAACTTTACATGTGGTAATTATCCCTATTTGATAATTCCCGGTCTTTCCCGGCTTTATATATCCTGTCCACCTGACCCCAAAGTCATCATCATTCATATCCCCGCGAGGAGCTTTATCACCCCAGTATGAATTAAGATTTGTATCAATAGTGGAAAACAAAACCTGACCTTTGAGATCTTTATCATTAAAATATTCTGTAAATAAACCCTGTTCATTCTCTTCATGTGATAAAACTTCAGATGGAACTACATCAAACATTGGTAAACCCTCTACAAGCTCACTCCCTTGCGCATACAAAACTTTTGAATACCCTGATAATTTTTCTTTTATACCTTTTAAAGGAGTAATAGGATTTGAAGGAACTCCATTATAATTTCCCAAAAGCATAAGCCATTCATCGGAATTTGGACCAATAACTGCGACCGTTCCGATATTCTTTTTTAAGGGTAATATATTGTTCTCGTTCTTCAGCAAAACAATTGATTCATGCGCTGCTTTAAGTGCCAGTTCTTTATGTTCCTTACTATCTACAATACTGTAAGGTATCTTTGTATACTTCACTGATTCCGGAGGATCAAACATTCCGAGTTTCATTCGAGCTGTGAAAAGTCTTTTAACAGCCCGGTCTATCTCCCCCTCCGATATCAGTTTCTCTTTAACTGCTCCATTTAAATGTTCATAAGTAGTTGCACATTCAAGATCACAGCCCGATTTGACAGCAAGAGCAGCGGCTTCCTCGGGTGTTTGTACAATTTTATGCCGTTGATAAATATCTCCTATCGCTCCGCAATCGGAAACTACATATCCGTTGAAACCCCATTCATTCCTTAATATATCTATCAGTAACCGTTTGCTGCCGCAGCAGGCTTCCCCGTCTAACCTGTTATACGCACACATTACCGAATATGCATGCCCTTCCTTTATTCCCATTTCAAATTGAGGTAGGTATGTTTCTCTAAAATCACGCTCATCAATTACAGCATCAAAATGATGCCGCTCCGGTTCAGGACCACTGTGAACTGCAAAATGTTTAATAGTAGCAATAGTTTTAAAATATTTCGGATCATCCCCCTGCAAACCTTTTATAAACTGAACCGCTAACCTGCCGGTTAAATATGGGTCTTCTCCATAAGTTTCCTGACCCCTCCCCCATCTGGGATCCCTGAAAATATTAATATTCGGGGACCAAAACGTTAAACCCTGGTAAATATATCTTTTATCTTTTCTTACAAAATCATGATACTTTGCCCTGGCTTCATCTGAAATAGCAGTGGAAACTTTCAGCATAAGATCTTCATCCCATGTTGCTCCCAATCCGATAGCCTGAGGAAATACTGTAGCAAGCCCCGCACGCGCAACTCCATGCAGGCATTCATTCCACCAGTTATATTCCGGAATACTCAGTCTATCTATAGCAGGCGCAGCATTCATCATCTGCCCGATTTTTTCTTTAAGAGTCATTCTGCTTACTAAATCATCTACACGCTCATCGGTACTTAATTTTGTATCTAAAAAAGGAAAGTTAGTTTGCGCATTTATTGATAATATCATTAACATAAATATACCTGTTGATTTTATAATAAAGCTTTTTAGATAATCAAGGATAACTTTATTCATGAGTTATTTCCTATTTAGTAATTATTGTCTTCACTCCAAAGGATTTAATTCTAGACTGCCAAACTCGTGTCTTCGCTACCTGAGAAGCGAAATCTCGACTGCCAAAACTCGTGTATCATTGCTCCAGAGGAGCGAAATATTTGTAGAATGAATAAGCCAAAGATATCCGCACTCTGTAGAATGATATATTGCTTTAATTTACCATTCTTAATAATAAAATTTTCAAATACCGATTCCAGCACAACTCCTGATATTAATTAAATTTCCTTTTATACTCTCTTCCTGCCCTCATAAATGCCTGAATATTTTCAATTGGAACCTCCTGAGGCAAATCGCAGCCTGTACTTAAAACAAAGTTTGGAAAAGATTCCATCTTTTTCAACAATTTAATTACTTCTTCTTCGACTTCCTCAGGACTCCCGTTAAGAATAGAACCTATGGGACTTATATTTCCGATTATCATTATATCTTGAGATATTTGTTCAGCCACTGCAGGAAGATCAACTCCTATTTCAGGAGAGTCTAAACTTAATGCATCAACTCCCGATTCTGCCATTTTTTTGATCAGATGCATAGTATTTCCGCATACATGGTAAATAGTTGAAATACCCGTATATCTGCAGCTCTCTATTATCTGATTCACATACCTGCTTGAAAACTCTTCAAACTGCTCTGGCCCAAGCATTACAGCACTTGGTTCAAGTATACATATCATCTGTGCACCCGATGCAATTAATAACCTAACATATTCAAGTATTTTTTCTGTCATAAACCTGCATATTTTATGAAGCTTTTCGGCATCCATAACTGTTGCCATTGCCGCATCATCAGCTCCCATTAATAATGCTGAAAGCGTATAAGGACCTGTGACATAAGCTCCCCTTAAAATATTTGACGGCAGTCCCATTCTCATTAGCTTAAGAGTTTCAACATACCCCAAAAGCCTTGTATCAGATGAAATATTTATTTCCTTTACTGTATTCAGATCCTCCACATCAAATTGGTCCCTCGATACTGTTGCAGATTCACGTTCCGGGAAAATAGTATATCTGCCTAAAGCATTTGCTTCTACAGATAAATCCATTAATGGAAAAATTCCATCCGGCTTAAAAGTCTCTGCTATCGCCTTTAAAATTTTAAAATGCTCTCCGTAATTCTGCTGGGCTAATTTTATTGTACTCCCTGTTATATTAATTCCCGGAAACCCGATCAGAGGCATAACAAGGCGCCTTTTTTCCTCTGTAGCCTTCCTAAATAATCTATTAAAAGGTTTCTCCATTATCTCTCTAATTTTCCCTTTTAACTATTTATCCTTCGAGTTAACCACCGATGCTATCTAACCTATGTGAATATGATTAACCAATAAACGTCTTACTTCCTATCTACTAAGTAGATCATTGGCTGCATTCACAAGGTATATATAACTAGAACCCAAACTTACTACATATTCATTTTCGCCCCATATAAATGGCCAGTCTTCTTTATTCTCTGGAAAATCCGGTTTAATAATCAATTCACCCGGAACTATGCCTCCTGCTATGAATGTAAAATCTGCACGGTTATTCCCGTATGCTACCTTCTTTGAAACTGTACCAACTCCGGATACAAATGAAATATTCGATCCGGGATGACAGCCGTATATATAATTCAGTCCTCTGTAAACATATTCCGGATCAATAATTTCTGGAAAAGCTTCATGCAGTAAATAATTATTCAGTGCAAAACCTATGACTGCACCATCACCTGCCCATCCTCCTCTTGTAATTGGAACCCCGAATGGATTGTCTTTTGATAGTTTATCTAAATTATTTTTATAATCTATTACTAGTCCCTTTAATGTATCTTTATATGAAGATTCCATATAAGGTATTGCTTCAACAGCTGGAGAGGCATAAAACATAAAATATTTCCGAATCTCGGGAAATAGTTCGCTTATAGCTTTTTTATATTTTTCTTCTTTTGTTGACTTCAGCAGTTCTACCGCTGCCTTCATCTTTTCAAATTCCAATGGTCCGCCTGTAGTATTGCCGTGATGGAATAAATCCGGCTTATGTGTCTGTTCGGAATCCCAAACCTTTTCTGCTGTTGATAAACATTCCTCTGCAAGTGTATCATTATAACCTTGTAATGCCCTGCCGGCTGCTGCTAGTGCGGAAATTGAACCGAAATTTAATGCCGTGGATTTACTTGTAAATGCCCACCTGTCATCAAAAGTTCCACTGGTAAGTCCGTCTATTTGCAGGCTGTCTAACTTAGGATTATAAACTAAGTTATCTGTAATTGTTGAAGCATCCCCGAGATGCGTATATCGTGAAAGTTGTCCAACAATTATCCCGTTAATTGCATGACCTACAGCTTTAAATTGACCCAGAAGCTGAAGTGTACCATGCTCGATCTGCTGTATTAAATCTGGTATTCCGTCCGGACGGTGAATTTCGACGTACTTTGTTTTCTCATTAATTGTAGTCTCATCTCTTTTAAGATGAAATTTTTCCCATATATGCGCCAGATTTAACACAACATAATACTGAGTTTGTGTACGGATATCAAAGTCACCTGCATCAAACCAGCCTCCTACATTTAAACCGGGTATATGTTCATATGATTTATAAGGTGTATCGGTTGAAGGACCTTGAGCATAAAGATCAAAATGCTCATGATTCACCGGCGCCTGTAATGCATCATCGAGATGAGCAGCACCATGCCATACCCTGTATGCTTCTCTTACATACATATGATCCATTTGTACAGGAAAATAAACATCAAGAGTAGGATGCCAGGCGTTTACATAAACATCTTTTGCAATCCTGAATCCCCTTGTTCGAATAGTATCATATTCAATAACATAAATCCCGCTATCCTTCACTGATGAAAAATCAAAAGTAGAGTAATTATAACGTAAATATTTCCCCTGGTTTTTTATTTCGGCTTTATATTTTTCCGTAAAACTTCCATCATCGTTTACTTTTAATAACCTGGCAACGGTCTTCGGTTTATCATTTGCATCAAATTCAATAAATGCAATTTTCTTCTGTTCGGGATGATAACCTGCTTGAGAATACTCAATGACCGGTTTGCGTATCCAGCCCGCCATTGTATTTGCAGTCAAATACCATTCAATAACTTTTCCTGATTTACCCGGAGGAATTAAACTGCGTACTACAAACCAGCCGTTCTGTGCTTTATTCCTTCCGTCATATAATGAAAGTTCACAATCTTTTGCTTGTATAGTAACCCTGTGGTACGGATCCTCCGGTGCTAATACAATATTTTCCCCTTTCGCTAATGCCTCAGGTTCGGTTATCCCTGCTTTAGTTATTTTCATTTTACCGGATGGATAGAGCGGAAATATCCCTCCTTTATTATCTATATAATAAGATTTCTCAAAATACGCAGAAGGAAGAAATTCTAAATTAAACCCTGCCTTCCCCTCAAGTTCTTTTGGTAATGCCTTATCAAGATTAACAGTTAAAACAATCCAGTTATTCTCTGCTTTAGCTTCAATCATATATTCAAAATTATAATCAGGGTAAGATAGATATGCTTTGATGCTGTTCTCTTTTTTATCTACCTTTCTTTCGATAAACTTCGGAATAGGATCCCACTGTTCCGGAGTTGAATTTAATCTTACATCACCATTTGTTGCGGTTCTTATACCATGATGAATAATTTCTACCCCGTTTAATTTTTCATCATTGAAAATACCGTAATGATTACTAAAAACAAGGATATTTAATCCGCGAGTTTCAAAATAGGAAGAATCATTTAGTTTTAATTTAGGACTGTCACTCTGTCCGAAATTCAATTCTATAAATAATAAACTATATATAGTGAAAAACAGTAATCTCATAATTATATATTTGTAAGCTATTCAACCTTTGTAAAAAATGTCTCTCCGTTAAACTGTTTCAGTAAGAATCCTGTGATTTTCCCTTTTTCATCTTTATTAAAATGAACAAAATAAAAAGCACCCTTTTTGTAGAAGTCCTTATCCGTTTCGGCTAAAAGAATAAATTTTGATTTACTGGTATCAATTCCCATAAGATGATTTTTATCGACATAAAGACTGATTCTGTTTTCGGGGTTACTTTCATATGTTCCGGAATATCCGTTTAATATAGCAGGAGGAATAACTAAAGATGGACGTGTAAATACAAATTGAAGACCTCTGGTATAACCTTCAGCTTTACCCCCTGAATGCCCTACTCCTTTTATAATCTGTTTCTTGAATTCTAATTTACTGTAATTCCTCAACTTAAGTTTATCTGTAAATTTCTGAAAATCTACTGTGTCTTCATACCCTCCAATCCCTATATATAGTTTTGCCGGAAGAATGAAATTTATTTTATTGTAAGCAGCCTCATAACTATTGATAATCCCGTTCCCCCATTTTAAAGCCGGGCTTGTTAATATGTATCTGTTAAATAAATTTGTTTCATTAAATAATGTATATAAAGTAAAAAGCCCACCGAGCGAACTCCCCATTAATGTTCTATCATTCTTATCAACCCGGTATTTTGAATCAATGAATGGTATCAGCTCATTCTTAATGAATTCAAGGAATTTGGGAGCATTCCCGAAATTATCAGATTGTTTCAAGTGAACCGGAGTAAAATCCCTTGCTCTCAGCGTATCATAATTAGGATTATCTCCCTCCCATGTAATACCCACTATAATAAGTCCTGGTAAAAAACCATCATAGTATTGCTCACCGAAAATTGCCGAAACTAAACTGAAATCCCACTGTGCATCCAATAAATAGACAACTGGAAATTCTTTTGTAGTATCTGTGTAATTTCCCGGCAGGTTAATGTATAAATTATAATCCTGGTCGACAATATCGGAATGAATTTCCAACAACCGGGTTCCTGCAATTTCCACTTTAGAAAGTATAGTTGAGTTCGAGCTGTCTAAATCCTGTGCAAGTATACTGCTGCAATAAAAGACAAAAAAGATGAGATAAATAATTAATATTTTTGGCACCACGCCTCCATTAAATTTTGAAGTTACGCATGTAAAGATGACATCTTTAGAAAAGAAAATTTATTTTCAATTTCTTATCAAAATGTAAAATAAAATAAAGGTTATTTTTAATAATAAAGATGTCATCTTTTAATTACTATTTCATGAGTAACTTCAGTTAAATTCTTATAAATAGTGTAAGCTTCAGTGCTATACATTACTAATTTGATTCAGAAATGTAACTGCACCCTGAGGATCAGCCGAATAGCTGTCTGCACCCATCTTTTTTGCAGACTCATATGATAATGGTGCTCCGCCGACTATAATTTTTGTATCAGGATACGTATTCTTTATTTCCTCTACGGTTTTCGACATATTTGCCATTGTAGTAGTAAGTAATGCACTTAAACCCACCGCACAGCCGGGATTATCTTTTATAGATTGAACAAATTTTGAAGACTTTACATCAACTCCAAGATCAATGACTTCCCACCCGTTCCCTTCTACTACCATTGATACAAGGTTTTTACCTATATCATGCAGATCACCTGATACTGTACCGATAACAAACTTTCCTTTTGCTTTAACACTTCCTAACTTAAAATACGGCTTAAGATGCCGCATTACTGCTTTCATTGCATTTGCAGACATTAACAATTCAGGGACAAATACTTCATTCCTGCTGAATCTCTCCCCTATTTTCTGCATACCATTATTGCATGCCTGCAATATAACTTCAGGCATGATTCCAATATCTAAAGCCCGGCGTGATAATTCATCAGCTCCATCTTCACCTTTCATATTGCTTGGATAAGATGTTGTCTTATTGATTTTACCTCTTTCAATACATATACTTATTTTTTCAGCTAATTCTTCCATTTAATATTTAAGTTTTATTAGAAAAAAATAATCTTAATCGAATATAATTGTTTTCTTACCATGTACTAAAATTCTATGCTGCGAATGGAAATATAATGCACGTGATAAGATTAAACGTTCCAGATCCCTTCCTTTCCTTATTAAATCTTTAATCGAATCCTTATGAGATATTTTTATAATATCCTGGTCTATAATCGGCCCATCATCCAGTTCTTTTGTAACATAATGGCTTGTAGCACCAATAATCTTTACCCCCCTTTCATAAGCCTGCCTGTATGGGTTGCTCCCTATAAATGCCGGTAAAAATGAATGATGTATATTGATAATCCGGTTTGGATATTCATCTATAAATTGCGGAGATAATACCTGCATATATCTTGCTAAGACAATAGTGTCTATTTTATTCTCCTTTAATAATGCTAACTCTTCCTTTTCTTGAGACTCCTTATTTTCTTCAGATATCTGAAAAACAAAATATGGAATTCCATAATATTCAGCTAAAGATCTTAAATCTTCATGATTGGATATAATTAAGGGAATTTCAATATTAAATTCACCTAACCTCTGCCTCCATAAAATCTCTCTTAAACAATGATCATACTTTGAAACAAAAATTGCAGCACGAATATCTTTTTCGGTAAAATTTATTTTCCATTCTGCATTAAATTCTTTAGCCAGCGGAGCAAATGCTTCCGCTACTTCAGATTCGGGAATCGAAAAACTTTTCATATCCCATGCTATTCTTACAAAAAAATATTTCTCATCAACATCTACATGCTCATCCAGATCAAGAATATTTCCCCCTCTCTCAAACACAAAATGTGAAATCCTGGAAACCAGCCCTATCCTGTCTTTACACGAAAGTAATAAAATCGCTGTCTTACTATTTTCCGCCAATTCTTTTCCTAAATAACATTTGAATGAATGCAAAAACAGTTATACTCAGGGTTCAAACTCATCTATAATTGTTGCCTTGACCCATGACCTCGTAGAGAGCAAATTATTGCAGCCAAATGCACCAATCCCAATATGAAATCCTCGTAGAGGATTTATAAAATCTTTATTTGACGATTTAATTAATGACTCCGGATACAAAAAAGACGTAAAAAGAACTATGAACACTACAATTATCCCAACAATAAATAATAACCTAATTCTATTTTCAGTATAATTCATTTCCTTCATATTCCTCCCAACCTTTTATTAAGCATTTCTCAAAACGTGAGGTTCAATTCCTAGGTGAGCCTCACTTATAAAAACATACTCCTTCCACCATCCGAATGACCACTGATGTCAATCAAATGACAACTGAATGACCATTGAATGACAATAACAACGTTCCATTATTCCAACACTCCATTTCTCCACAACCAAATGACTATCGTATGACTACCGAATGACAATTGATTTACAACCCCGCCTCATTATTACCATGATTATTATGATAACTTTCCGGCGGCCCAAGATAACTTGGTTTTACCCCCCCGTAATCAATAACCAGCTTTTGAAGCACGGGGCCTGGATCAACCATCCAGAATTTCAAAACATGCTCCCCCTCTTTATCAATATTATGCTTCGAAATCTCAATATTAAATATTATCCGCAGCCCATTGATTCCACATCCTATCATGGTTTAGATCAGCGAAATAAGGATTAGGTGTCATATTTATTATCTGTAGTTTTTCATTATCAAATGAAACGGCATATCTGATCCCGTGTGAACTATTATGAAAATTAAGTGTTGGCGAAAAATAAGCTTCAACTTTTACCTCACCTTTACTAAATAAATATACATTATACTCAAGATGCGGACTGTTGCCTCCGGGAGTTTGGGGTTCAGATATAACAGGGAAAGCTGTCATAGCTGAATTCGTTCTCCCTAAGTTTGGAATCTTCTCCCATGTGATACCTGAATCATTTACAGCTTTATTAAAATGATCAGCATTAATTGAAATATATCCATTGCTTTCAACAAAACCATTTAATTTTGATGGCTCGGGAGATGATGGATTATTTACTTCTGCTAAAACAATAACATTCTTTTCGTCAGGTCCATTAATTGTAATCGAAACCGGATTCTTCCCGGATGGAGCTTTATTCCAATCTACACTTATCCATATCCGTTCTTGTTTTTTAACTGTACCTTTAGCCGGAGTTATTTTCAGCCATGCTTCTCCTGCCTCAACTGAATATTTAAATGGTATACTTCCTCTGTTAAATACTTCGATGTAATATGTTTGTTTATTATATCTGTCAAATTCAGGTAATTCGGCTTTACTGCTCTCTTTTGGCCACCAATCTGATGAGCCCTGAATTGCCACCCCCATTTCTGCTTTAGATGGAAGTTCAATTTCTTCAGCTTTCGGCATATTATTAGAATCGGGCTGCTGCCAGTATGTATATCCAATGTGCGTTTGATCCATCATATGATCCCACTTGCCGTTCTCCATAACCTTATTATAATAATGGGATAATTCCGCATCTCTTTTGAACAATTCTTTTACCTTCTCAGCAAGAGTATCGGTAGCTGCCCTACCCTGCTCTGCATAAAGATGATTAAATGCCGCTGTAACATAAAGATCATTCAAATTAGCACATGCAGTTACCGGATATAAAATCAGCTGATAATAGGATGCCTTATATTCTGAAGCAAGCAGATCATTAATATGCATTGCTCTTTCTGCTAATTTATCATAGTCTTCAACAACTTTTACAGCTTCGTTATAATTACTTAAACTGTATGTCCCTGGTGATAAAAGCTCAGGTTTCCTCCTCGCATTATATTTCGTATAGAGCGACAAAATGTTTCCTATTTCTTCTGCATATTTATCTCCGAACTGCTGTTTTGCCCAATTCTTATAGTAATCAGCTATATTCTTTGGATTAAATTCCTTGGGATTCCATGCATAATCCATAAGAAAGCTGATAGGAAATTCCAATGGTTTTAGATCACCTACATTTACAATCCAGATCCTATTTGCTCCGTATTCATTAGCAAGGTGCATTTGTTCATACACTCTTTCAATCTGAACCGTATTTAGCCACTTGTAATTCCTTGGTCCTCCTACATAATCAAAATGATAATATATTCCGTACCCTCCCTTCCTTGGCTTGGTACTGAGTTTTGGAAGTTTTCGCAGATTCCCCCAGTTATCATCGCATAATAATAATGTTACATCATCGGGTACTCTCATACCTTTATCATAATACTCCTGAACCTCCTTATATAGCGCCCAGACTTGAGGGATCGTAGTTATTTTCTTACCTGTTACATTTGCAAGTATATCTCTTTGATCAGAAATTACTTTTTCAAGCAGGCCAATATTAGCAGTCTGACCCATTGCTTCATCGCCGTTCCCTCTCATTCCCAGCGTTACGATACTCTCATATGAATCCATCCTTTTAATGCTTTCCCGCCAGTATTCTCTCAGTACACTATCATTTGTTTGATAACTCCACTCTCCATGTCCATATTTATCCCATTCTTTCCAGGCGCGCATCATGGGCTCATGATGAGAAGTCCCGATTACTATTCCATATTCATCTGCCAATTTAGGATTTAATGTATCATCAACATAGAACATATTGCTCCACATTGCAGGCCATAGATAATTTCCCTTTAAGCGTAAAATAAGTTCAAAAACATGTTCATAAAATTTATGGTTAAGTCCTCCAAATTTTTCATTTGCCCAGCCGGTTAAAGAAGGAGATTCATCATTAAGAAAAATCCCCCTGTATTTAACTGCCGGAGTTCCTGATGAATGAATACCCGGAGTAACGTAAAGCCCGGTATGTTTTTTAATGTGAACATCAGCCCACCAGTACCATGGGGAAACACCTATTTTTTTCGAGATATCATAAATACCATATATTGTACCCCGCTTGTCGCTCCCGGCAATTACTAAAGCATGGTCTACATTGGGTAAAGGATTATCGACAATTTGGATTAAATATGTTTCCCATTTTCCTGAAATACCTTCTGCATTTATTTTCTTTTCTTCAATAAGTTTATCTATTAAAGAACTCTTACCTATAGTTCCGGCAATTACTATCTCTTTAGAATCGGGGACTTTATCAATGGACAGTTCTGGTTTAGAACCTGTTACACTATCAATATCTGTTTGAAGATCTTTTAATGCCCGGATTACCCCGGGATAATCCTGTGAACTAATATAAAGAGGTACAGTCTTTCCTGATTCGGAAAGAGTAAAATTTCCGCTCACTTTCTCAGTGGTAATATATGATTCTGTTGTATCTCCGCTTTTTAGATTCCTTTTTAATAATCCTGATTCGGGATAAATATTTATAATAGTAAATATTAAAACTAAAAGAATAGAACTGAGAAATCTTTTTAATAATCTTGAGTTGAAAGTTTTAAATGATAAAGACTTCATAATTAATCCCTATTAGATAAGTCAGAACTAATATTATTGACTTAATACTTTTTAAAATCATAAATCCTAAAATTTCCGCTGACTTGAAGCATCCCAAGCATATATAGCATCCCGTCATAATAACGGTAGTGCCCGCTTGGAATATCTGTATCCCAGAGTGCTCTGACAAAATCCTTCCTATTACCATTGGTTGATGCAAGACAGGCAGATGCATTTGCTGCAACTAATCCGGTACTATGATCTTTGGACAATTCTTTCCCTTGCAATGTATATAGATTACCGTAGGTTCCTATTCCTTGAGATGTAAAAAAATTTAATAAATTGTTGCATTCGGTTATTTCCCATTTATCCTTTTGAAACCATACATAATCTATTGCTATATTCATTGCCACACGCCATGCATCAAACAAAAAATCTTTTTTACCTCCTCCAAAATCAATCGGTGTTCCATCAAAATGAGCATAGTCGGGAGCCAGGCCGGTAACTGGGTTAACAGCTCTCCTTAAAAACTTTCGGCTTGTATCTGCTGCAGCGCTCCAGAATTCATTATTATTATCAGCCCATCTTCCCCAAAGTTCATAATAATGAGGTAAATGGTATGAAGGATCGGTAAAGTCATCTACATTACCAGCCGGAACAAAAACCACCTTCTTTTCTTTTTTATTAAACATATTGGTCACTATATTGTGTCTGTTAGATGATTCTTTTTTACTAAGCATTGCATTCAAAATATTTTGTGCTTCTGCCTTATAATTAAAAATCCCTTTCCCGTTTCCCCACCTGGATGATGCAAAAAATAAAGTCATTGCAAACCATTCTTCTCCATCCGATGCTGAATTCGAATCAATAACAGACCCATCCGGTTTACAGTGCCAGGCAAAATATCCCTGGTGCTGCCCGCTGTTGAACTGCATATATGTTTTCGCCCATTTCCATATTCTGTCAAACTCTATTTTCTTATTTAATTGCACTGCAATCATCATCCCGTATGACATCCCCTCAGTCCTCACATCCCCATTATTTATATCTTTAATATATGCCATATTCTTATTTACAGGATAATAAACCCTCTGCGTGCTATCTTCTCCGTAAAATAACTGATTAAATGAAGAATCTATTTTAGCTTTTACCTCTGACTCATTTTTATTTAATAATGAAACGAAAAGATTTTCATATTTATTAGTATAGTATGCCCCCTTTGATTCATCCTGTTTATTTGTTTCTTTATTTAACTGACTTGCATTTAATCCGGAGGTTAGAAAATGAAATAATAAAAATGTTTCTAAAATGAAACTGACAAAAATATTTTTATCTCTCATGTGTGAATTCATTTTTTCAAACTGGTTAGCCTTTTACAGCTAACCAGTTTTAAAATTGAGGTAATTGTTTTTTAGATAGGATTTTCATTTCCGCGTCTGGCAGTTAAATCCTCTTCAATTTTTATCATCATTTTATTGGTAAGCGGATAAAATATCATTAGCAAACCACCCATAACACCAATAATTGCGGGATAAACACTCATGAGCATTACAATTCCCTTTAAGGTTTCCGGCATTTGCTGTTGATTTGCTGCAAATCCGTAATAAGCCAGAACCCATCCAACAATAGCTCCTCCCAATGTCAATCCTAGCTTTAACGCAAATAACGATGCAGCCATTATCAGACCGGTTGCCCGTCTTCCCATCTTCCATTCACCAAAATCTGCCGTATCTGTGTACATTGCCCATTGAAGCACTGATACCGCTCCAAAGAAAAATGAAACAAGTATATTTAGAAGATAAATTAATACCACATTTCCAGGTTGAAGGAAATAGAAGAAACCTGATGATATGGCGCTTGCAATAAGAAAGCTTGAATACGTATTCTTTTTATCAAGCCGCTTTGAGAACCACATGGTTAGTATTGCACCTATAAGTGTTGAAATGGTTCCCATAGTTATAAATGATGATGTAAATGCATCAACCGATAAATTTATTGTATTTCCAAATAAAACAAGATGTTGTTCCTGTATATAGTATCGGAAATAATATGCAGTGGTAGAGCCGCGCATTACTATATATGTTAATTGAAAAACAGTAGCTCCGGCTATTAATAACCAGGGCTTATTCTTGAATAAATCTTTCAAATCCTGTTTGACGTTAGTTTTCTGCTCTTTCGGAGGACGAACTCTTTCTTTTGTTGAACTGAATGTAATCAATAATAGAATTGCAGCTAAAACGCCAAAACACCCTATAGTCCACTGCCATCCTACCTGTGCATTCCCTTTTCCAAAATATTGAACCAATGATAATGTTACTGCCCCGACTATTGTCTGCCCGACAAACGCTGCTACAAATCTGAACGTTGAAACTTCTGTCCTCTCTAATGAATTCGGAGTAATTACTCCCATAAGCGCTGAATATGGAACATTCACTGCTGTATATAGCATAAGAAGAAGAGTATAAGTAACATATGCATATATTAGTTTACCGCCTGCATCAAATCCCGGCGTGGTAAAAGTTAAAACTCCCCCTATTGCAAAAGGTATTGCAAATCCTGCTATATATGGCCTGAATTTCCCCCATCGGGTATTTGTTCTATCCGCAATCATCCCCATTATCGGATCATTTACTGCATCCCATACTCTCGTTGCAAGGAACATAGTCCCCATTACCGCAGCCGGTAAACCGAATACATCCGTATAAAATATTGGAAGGAATACAATAAATGTTTGGAAAAATAGATTTGATGCTGTATCCCCTAAACTATAACCAACCTTTTCTTTTAAAGGATAGTCTTGTGGCAATTTTATTCAAAGATACCCCGCCTGTTTATTTTTAATTTTTGCCTGATTAGTTATTAATATAAACTATATCACGGTTAACATAACCTTAAATAAATCTTCATCCCTCGAAGAACTTCCTATCATTATTTCAAAATCACCCGGTTCAACAATAAATTTCATATCGATATTATGAAAAGCTAATTTCTCAGGAGTAATCTTCAATGCAACTTCTTTTGTTTCGCCCGGATTCAAAGAAATACGCTTAAATCCTTTCAGTTCTTTAACGGGACGGGTAACGGAACTAACTTTATCTCTTATATACATTTGAACAATTTCATCCCCAGCTATATCACCTGTATTTGTCACTTCAACTGATGCATATGTTGATTCATCGGTTCCGATTCTCTCTTTCTTGAGATGAAGATTTCTATATTCAAATTTTGTATAACTTAATCCGAAGCCGAATGGAAACAAAGGATTTATATCCTGCGAAATATAATTAAGGAATTGAGCACTTGGTTTATGATTATAATACATTGGCAGCTGGCCGGCAGATTTAGGGACTGTTATAGTCAATTTTCCGGAAGGATTTATATCTCCAAATATAACGTCTGCTGCAGCTGTGCCTGTTTCCTGTCCCATATACCAACCCTCAATGATTGCCGGAACTTTTTCAACCAGCTTATTTACCGAAAGCGGCCTGCCGTTCGTTAAGTATACAATAACCGGTTTCCCTAAACTAACAATGGATTCAACAAGTTCATTTTGTTCTCCGAATAAATCCAAAGTCAGATTATCGCCAATATGTTCTTTTGCCCATGCCTCACGGCAAAGATGCTCATTTTCTCCTAAAGCCAGTATAATTACCTCAGCATTTTTTGCAACATCAACAGCTTCTTTAATTAATTCAAGGTTTTCTTCCCTCGAAGCAAATTTAATTTCATGTTCTTTCCAGTTGAAAAAGCTGGTAGTAGTGTTGGTTGTAAGTTTACATCCCTGTGCATATAAAACTTCAGCTCTCCCTTCAACTTTTTTTATTATTCCTTCAAGAAGGCTGACTTTTTCGTATGGTTCGCCTGAATAACCTCCGAAATATACCTCCTTAGCACATGGACCAATTACAGCTATTTTTTTATATTTTTCTTTTGAAAGCGGGAGGAGGTCTTCATTCTTCAACAAAATGATTGATTCTCTTGCTGCCTGTAATGCTAATTCTTTATGTTCAGCTCTCTTACTTACGGAAATCGCTTCATCAACATCTATATATGGATTTTCAAACAAACCAAGTTCAAATTTAAACTTTAATGCCTTAACTACTGCCGCATCGATATCGGTTAATTTTACTTTCCCCTCATTTAAAAGCTCAATTAAATATTTATAGTAATGGTCCTTGGGGAATTCAAATTCAACTCCGGCATTAAAGGCTATCATCGCAGCATCTTTTTCATCTTTTGCAACAAATTCTTTTAGCAGAAGCTGATCAATAGCAAAATAATCAGCTACTATCATACCTTCAAATCCCCATTCTGTTCTTAAAAGATCTTTGATGAGCCATTTATTTGCATGAGACGGTACTCCATCAATCTCAT
Source organism: uncultured Ignavibacteriales bacterium (assembly GCA_963742995.1). Lineage (GTDB taxonomy): Bacteria > Bacteroidota > Ignavibacteria > Ignavibacteriales > Ignavibacteriaceae > CAVQBP01. Next base: position 14,642 of record CAVUOL010000076.1, on the reverse strand, counting down.
TATAAGAAGGCATTACAGCCATTGGTTTTACATTATCTAAACACATTTTAAAAGGAGGCATATGATAGTCTCTCAATACACGCATCGAAAAATTTGCAGGCCCCTGGTTTTGTCCTCCTTCCGGTTCCCCGTGTCCTAAAAGATGTTTTAAAGTTGCACCAACATGATTATCAGTAATGGTACCGTCATCCGAACCCTGTAATCCTTTTACTGCTGCACACCCTAAAATACCATTTAAATAAGGATCTTCTCCATATGTCTCCTCTACTCTTCCCCACCTTGGATCACGGCAAACATCAATCACAGGCGATAATGCATGATGAGTTCCTCTCGAACGCATCTCATGGGCAATAACATTGTAGACTCGTTCAAAAAGCAGCGGATTCCATGAACAAGCCATTCCAATTGCCTGAGGAAATACGGTTGAATTAGGTCTCATCAATCCATGCTGACCTTCATCAACAAATAAAGTTGGAATCCCAAGTCTTGTTTCTTCTATAAGATATTTCTGAATTTTATTTCTTAATTCAACTGTCTTCTTTATCCCCTGGGCAGCCGGGTGTATTGAGTTGCACCCGTTTCCGAATATCTCTTTCATTTTGGCTGGGTCATTTAGAATCTCTTCACTGAAATCTTCTATTCCGTCATTCCAGAGACCCATCAACTGAGCTGCTTTTTCCTCTATTGTCATCCGGTTTAATAAATCAGTAACACGTTCATCTATTGATAAATTTGGATTTTTATAATCAAAAAAAACTTCATTCTCAATAGTTTCGTTACGCCGCAATTTTTCGATCATCTTTTTAATTCCGCTTTAATAACTTATTGATTGATAATAAACTAAGGTATTTTTCTGTTTTTTATCCCCCTGGTTTATTGAACTATATTCTTATTTTTCATTTGAATATTTTTAATTTTAGGCAGTATTATTATGTGAGAATATTTGTATTTTATAAAAGAAATCACAATTATTTATTTTAAGTTCAAATAAAATTGAACCGATTTAATATAACAAATAATCATTCTAAATGTCAACAAAAAAATTATTATTTTCAGTCAATAACTAAATATTTCCGCATATAAATTCTAGTTCGGGAGGCACAATGTATTCGTTAGTTTCAATTATCTTAATTTTTGGAATTACATTATTTGCTCAAAAAACTAAACCTTCAAATGAATCTCAAAAAAAGACTGATTATCTTAACATTGATCTGCCTCTTGAAAAACGCGTAAATGATCTTGTTTCAAAGTTGACTTTAGATGAAAAAGTCTCACAAATGGTATTTGATGCACCTGCAATTCCAAGACTTAATATCCCGGCCTATAATTGGTGGAATGAATGTTTACATGGTATCGCACGTGCCGGTGTTGCTACTGTTTTTCCGCAGGCTATAGGACTCGCAGCTTCATGGGATACTGATCTGATGTATAATGTCGCTGATGTTATTTCTACTGAAGCACGGGCAAAATATAATGACTATGTTAAAAAAAATGACCATGGAATTTATAAAGGACTCACTTTCTGGAGCCCTAACATAAATATTTTTAGAGACCCAAGATGGGGACGTGGACAGGAAACTTATGGTGAAGACCCTTATTTAACTTCCCAAATAGGAATCGCTTTTGTAAAGGGTCTGCAGGGCAATGATTCCAATTATTTTAAGGTAATCGCAACTCCAAAACATTACGCTGTACACAGCGGTCCGGAACCTGACCGGCATACATTTAATGCTATAATTGATAATCACGATCTTTATGACACCTATTTACCTGCTTTTGAAGCCTGCATTAAAGATGCAGGTGCTTTTTCCATAATGTGCGCCTATAATAGTCTGCTGGGAAATGCCTGCTGCGGTTCCCCTATGCTGCTGCATAATATTTTAAGGAATAATTGGAATTTCAAAGGCTATGTAGTTTCCGATTGCGGTGCTGTTAGCGATATCTTCATGACTCATAAAATAGTTAATACGGCTCGTGAAGCTGCAGCTCTGGCAGTAAAATCAGGTACTGATTTAAATTGCGGAAGTGTATATAGTTCAGCATTGGTTTCTGCTGTAAAACAGGACTTATTAACCGGAAAGGATATTGATATTGCAGTTAAAAGGCTATTTACTGCAAGATTTAAACTTGGAATGTTCGATCCTCCTGAAAAAGTTAAATATTCCCGGATTCCTATTTCCGAAAATGACTCGAAGGAACATAGAGAGTTAGCATTAAAAGCCGCCGAAGAATCAATTGTGCTTTTAAAAAATAAAGCGGGTATTCTACCTCTAAAAAAAGAATTTAAAAAAATTGCTGTAATTGGACCCACCGCAGATTCTTATCTTATGCTGCTTGGAAATTATAACGGAACTCCTTCAAAATATGTTACTCCCCTACAGGGTATAAAAAATAAGATAAAACTTTTAAATGAATCCGGAACAGATATAAGTTTAACATTTGAACAAGGATGTAATTTGGTTGAACAAGGTACTGTAATCCATAATCTTTCTTCAGATATTCTCAGTACAAAAGATAATTCCGGTTTGGAAGTGGAATATTTCAAGGATAAAGATCTTAATGGTAAACCATTTTTTACTCGTATAGATCCTATTGCAGGCTCTAACTGGATTTATAGCACAAGAATACCATCCTTTAAAAATGTATCTGAATTAGCTTCTGTTCGATGGAGCGGTAATATAAAAACTCCATTTACCGGAGATTTTAATTTTGTAATAAAAAGCGACGGAGGATATAGGCTATATGTCAATAATAAAATTGTTCTTAACGAATGGACAAATAATGAGCTTACTACTAAAAGTAATTATACTCATTTGGAAAAAGGAAAATCTTATAATTTCAAATTAGAATATTCTATAAGATCTCATCGTCCACAGTTAATCGTTAATTGGAAATTACTTAATGTGGATGATTTTCAGAATGCAATCCAGCAAGCAAAGGAATCTGATGTTATAATTTTTGTTGGCGGAATAACTTCTCAATTGGAAGGGGAAGAAATGCAGGTTGACTTTGAAGGGTTTAACGGAGGAGATAGAACAAATTTACAATTACCTGCCGTACAGGATAGTTTATTGAAAGCAATTTATAAAATAGGTAAACCAATTGTCCTCGTACTTACCAGCGGTAGTGCTCTAGCTGTTAATTGGGAAGATGAGAAGATACCGGGAATCCTACAGTTATGGTATCCTGGAGAAGAAGGAGGAACTGCTTTAGCTAATGTTTTGTTCGGAGATTATAATCCTGCCGGAAGATTACCGGTTACATTTTATAAATCTGTAAATCAGCTCCCCCCCTTCGAAGATTATAATATGAAAGGACGTACATACAGATATTTTAAAGGAAAACCCTTGTATCCTTTTGGATATGGTTTGAGTTATACAAAATTTAACTATGATAATCTCAATGTCCCTGATAAAATAAACGCCGGTGAAAACATAAATGCTTCTATTGAAGTCCGGAATACCGGTAAGGTTGCAGGAGACGAAGTTGTTCAGCTTTATTTAACTCAACCTTCCAAAGATTCAATAGTAATCCCCATCCATTCTCTAGAAGGTGTCAAACGAATTCACTTAAATCCTGATGAAAAACAGATTGTAAAGTTTATATTAAAACCTAAACAATTGGCAGAAGTGGTTTCAAATAATAGTAGTATTGAAGGAAACATGAATGTTAACTATATAGTTGTACCTGGCGATTATAAAATCTCGGTAGGCGGTATACAGCCTGGAACAGATTCACCCACCACTGAATCATTAACCAAAGAATTCACTATTACAGGAGTACCTTATACAGTTGAATAATATTTAATTTAATATCTTCGTTACACTCAATAAGGATTGAACACCGAAGGTGTGATATTATTGTAGAAAATAAAAAGTAAAAGGAATATTCAAAACCCCGAAGGGGTGAAATAAATAATGAATCCGTCCTGGTTGAGTTCTCCTTAACCTTGACGGATTCCATCATTTATTTACATTTTATCAACTCTTTACCGGCTCAAGCTGGGATGTACACATTGGACATCTTGTCGCATTCAATGATACCTTTGATAAACAATAAGGGCAGTCCTTTGATGTTGGTGCTTGAGGAGGAATTTCCTGCTCTTTTCTCTTTAAACTGTTTATCCCTTTTATTACCATAAAAATAGCAAATGCAACAATTAAAAAACTAATTACATTATTAATAAAAACACCATAATTCATTGTTACGGCACCCCCTGCCTGTGCATCGGCTAACGTATTGTAAGGAGGAACTGCTTTTGCACCTGCTTTTAATAAAATAAATAGCTCTGAAAAATCTACATTGCCAAGCAATAAGCCTATAGGAGGCATAATTATATCACTTACTAGTGACTTAACTATCGTTCCAAACGCAGCACCGATTATTATACCTACTGCCATATCAACTACATTCCCTTTTATGGCAAATTCTTTAAATTCTTTCCACATATCACCCTCCATTTTGTTTTTGTTGAGAATTATTTAATAGTAACAGCTAAGAAGTATACCTGGAAAACCATTTCCAGGCAAAATAAGGTTCTATTCCAGGCAAATGCAAAACAAATAAAAGCTAATTCTTTGAATGAGAATAAAGATCTAATGATAAAGTTTCGAATGGCACAATAATATCTGCTTTAAGATAAATAATTTTTGAATTAAAAAATAACTATTACAAACAAAAAGAAGTATAAACTTCATCCCAAACGCTTTAATAGTTGCAGAACTTGAATATCTGTATCATTTCCTTATTCAAAATTTTATCCTATCTTTCCTTACTAATATTCACTTATTAAATCTAATTGTGAGAGCATTTAAGAATTTTATTAATGATATAAAAGAATTTTTAAATATTCCCATATCTCTGGGAAGCACACAGGTTACGTTGTTGTCGATTCTCTACTTTCTACTCCTTCTTTTTCTACTTTTTTATATTACTTCTAAATTAAGAAAATGGGTTGTATATAAGCTATTATCAAAAAGCAAAATCGACATTGGGGTAAGAATAGCAGTTGGAACTATAATAAGATACATTGTTCTGGTTATAGGTATTATTATTGTGCTTCAATCCGTAGGGATAAACTTAAGTGCAATTACAGTTCTTGCCGGTGCGCTGGGTGTTGGTATTGGGTTTGGCTTACAGAATATTACCAATAATTTCGTCAGTGGAATCATTATTCTTTTTGAACGCCCTATTAAAGTTGGTGATCGTATTGAAATGGGTGATGTTTCCGGTGATGTAATTAGTATTTCAATGAGAGCCACTACAATAGTTACCAATGATAATATTTCTATTATCGTTCCGAATTCTGATTTTATCTCCAGTAAGGTAATTAATTGGAGCCATACGGACCGGAATATAAGGTTCAATTTCCCGGTTAGTGTTTCATATAAGGAAGACCCTTTGAATATAAAAAAACTATTACTTGAAGTTGCCATAGATAATGAAAGCATTTTAAAAGAACCAAAGCCGGATGTTTTATTTAAAGGTTTTGGCGACAGTTCTTTAGATTTCAATTTAAGGGTCTGGACAAGAGAATATATCAATAGACCTAACGTCTTAAAAAGTCAAATTTATTATGCTGTTTTTGAAAAATTCAAAAAACATAACGTTGAAATTCCTTTCCCCCAAAGAGATTTGCACATAAAAAATACTGAATTCAAAATTCAATCATCACAATAAATAAGAGTAATCATGAAAGCAAAAATAATTATCTTTATGATTCTTATAGTCTTATTCACAATTTTTGTATCTCAAAATACCGCAATCATCGATATTAAAGCTTTCTTTTGGAAATTCCAGATGTCTACAATCGTTCTAATTTCCTTAACCGGTTTTGTAGGAATAATTCTGGGTTTTATTTTATCTAGTATATTTAACAAACCAAAAAAGATGAATAAAATAAAGAAAGAAACTAATGAAGAGAAAAATAAAGTTGGCTTAAAACAGAATACTCAAAATAAACCTAATTTATAATTTTTTATTAAAATTTTATTAATGGTTTATAAATGAATAGTTATCCCGAAAAACTTCAAGATTTTATTGATACAATTTCTCTTTTACCTGAGGAAAATGAAAGAATTAATATCTTAATAGACTATGCTGAAAAATTTAAAGAAGTACCCCCCGAAATTGCTCAAAAGCCTTACCCTGAAAATAATAAAGTCCCTTTTTGTGAATCAGGTGCATATGTCTGGACTAAAAAGCAGCCGGATAATACCTTAAAATTTTACTTTTCCGTTGAAAATCCGCAAGGTATTTCCGCAAAGGCTCTTGCTGCCATTCTTGATAAAACTCTTTCTGGAGAAAAACCGCAAAATGTCATTAATTTATCCGAAGAAATTGTTAATCAAATTTTCGGACAGAGTCTATCATTAAGAAAAAATATGGGATTAACTGGGATTATTCATATGATTAAAAGAGATGCTAAAAATCTACTTCAAGAACCGTAAATTTGCTATTTCGTGTAAGTTTTCAATTAAAATTGATTGATAATAACCTAATTTTTTTTTAATATAGATATTAAGTTTGATTATTATTTAACCGCTGGAAAGAACTTACTAACCTTATAATATCCGCCATCTAACAGCCGTCAACTCCAGTATAACCCCACTATAACTGAAGTATCGAGTCTTACTTTTACATTGATTCATAGAGCTTTCTTATTTAATTTAACTATTTTATAATAAAGATTTATGAAAAAAATTTTAATCCTTGGTTCTACTGGTTCAATTGGTATAAATGCCTTAAATGTCATTCGAAAATTTCCGGAAAAATTTCAAGTTTCAGGTCTTACTATCAATAAGAGAATTGATTTATTAGAACCTCAAATTGAGGAATTCAAACCTGAATTTGTCGTAGTGCAAAATGAAAAACTGGCTGGGGAACTTAAAAGTAAAGTAAATGGTAAATGTAAAGTTCTTTCAAAAAATGAGGGCTTGCTTTACGCAGCTGCAAATTTCGATTACGATATCTTAATTGGTGCAATGGTAGGCTTTGCAGGCTTAGCTCCTACAATCGAAGCAATTAAACGAGGTAAAAGAATTGCCCTGGCAAACAAGGAAACTTTAGTCGTTGCGGGTGAATTAGTAACAGAATTGTGCAAAAAATATAAGGCTGAAATAATCCCTGTAGATTCGGAACATTCTGCTATTTATCAGTGTTTGGTTGGTGAAAATAAAAATCACGTGAATAAGTTGATTTTAACTGCCTCCGGAGGACCTTTTTTGAATACCGATAAGAATACTTTCTGCAATGTTACTGTTAAAGAAGCTCTGAACCACCCGAATTGGAATATGGGAAATAAAATAACTATTGACTCGGCTTCTATGATGAATAAAGGTCTCGAGGTTATTGAAGCTCATTGGCTCTTCGGGATTCCTAAAGAACAAATCGAAGTGGTCATACATCCGCAATCAATTATTCATTCTATGATTGAATTTATAGACGGTTCCATAAAAGCTCAGATAGGTTTACCCGATATGAAATTGCCGATTCAATACGCTCTCAGCTTCCCTGAAAGATTAAATAATGACTTTCCACGCATCAACTTACCAAAAATTAGAAATTTAACATTTTTTGAACCTGATTTATATAAATTTGAATGTCTGAAAATCGCTTATGATGTTTTGGAAACAGGAGGCATTGCACCCTGCATTTTAAATGCTGCAAATGAAGTAGCAGTAGATAAATTTTTAAGCGGAAAAATAAAATTTTCTTACATTCCTGCGATAATAAATAAAGCACTGGAAAAATTTGAAAATCATAAACAGCCGGATCTTGATATGATTTTTGAATATGACAAGCTCACCAGAGATTTTGTAATGGAATTGCCTATCCGGCATGTAGAATTGAATTAAAGAGGAGTTTTTTTTTAATGGATTATGTAATTTATTTCATTATCACTATAGGAATCTTAGTTTTTGTTCATGAATTCGGACACTTTGCAGCTGCAAAGCTTACCGGAATGAGAGCTGATGTATTTTCTATTGGTTTCGGGAAAAGGCTGTTCGGTTGGAATAAAATCTCCGGATTTACTTTTGGTGACTTGCCTAAAGATTTTGACGGTCAGGGAAATACCGATTATAGACTTTGTCTCCTGCCTCTCGGCGGCTATGTTAAAATAGCGGGAATGGTTGATGAAAGCTTTGATACGGAATTTGCCGATAAAGAACCTCAACCCTATGAATTCCGGGCAAAACCTACATGGAAAAAGATAGTGGTTATATCTGCCGGTGTCTTTATGAACCTGCTCCTCGCTCTCCTTATTTTCTGGGGAAAAAATTACTTTATGCAGAAAGTAATACTAGATACTACTACAATCGGATATGTTAAAACCAATAGCTTAGCCGATTCTTTAGGATTTCAGCCGGATGACAAAATATTAGCAATAAATAATAAATCTGTTAACAATTGGGAAGATGTTCTTAATAACATTTATGTCAATACTATCGGTGAAAATCTTGATATAAAAATAAAGAGAAATGAACAAATTGAGGATATAATTGTTCCAAGAAAAGAAATTCCTGACGGCTCAAATGCAGTCTTTATCTCTCCTAAAACTCATCCTAAAATTGGTGAAGTATTTCCCGGTTCTCCGGCAAATAAAGCCGGTATAAAAACCAATGACATTTTCCTGAAATTAAATGGCATTAAGCTGAACAGCGGTAGACAGGCAGTTGAAATTATTTCTTCAAATAAAGAAACCCCTATCCCGGTAGTTTTATTAAGAGGAAATGATACTTTGCAGCTTTCGGTTACTCCCGGCAAAGATGCTAAAATTGGAGTTGCAATTGGAGAAACCGGTCCATTTTTATATAAAAGTTACGGTTTCTTTGCTTCATTCTATTATGGCTGGAAGGATATTGTAAATGTAACAGATCTAACATTCAGTACTTTCGCAAAAGTATTCAAAGGGAAAGTTGAATTCGGAAAAGTATTCGGCGGACCTATTAAAATTGCTCAGGTTGCTACAACTTCAGCTGAACTTGGGATTTCAAGTTTCTTAATATTTCTCGCCGTCCTTAGTTTAAGTCTGGCAATTATAAATATTATGCCTTTCCCTGTTCTCGATGGAGGACATCTAATAATCATCCTTGTTGAAGGTGCAATGAGAAGAGAAATTCCTATAAAAGTGAAAATTGCAATTCAAAATACCGGGTTCGTTATTCTGCTTTTATTAATGGCTTTTATAATTTATAATGATATTATCAATCTTTAATAGAATTATCTATGGAGTTTTTTATCCTTCGAACGGAATAGATAAGATAATATTGCAAGTACTATTAGTTCTATAATCAAAGCTGTATCCCCTAAAAAGTTTGTTGTTGCAGCTAATATAAAACATACCATCTGTTTCTCCTTCTTTTTAAATCAGAAGATTTTTAGATCATCCAAAAATTTTTCTGATATATAGAACTAATTGAAGAATTTTTTATTCCCTTAAATAACGATGCGGTTTATCCTGATATTAAGGATGTTATATAGCATTATCATTATAAACAGCAGCCTGGTGAAAATATGATCTGTTAGTTCTCCTCATTCTCAAGCAAAGATCACTTGATATACTTCTTTCCGCCTTATTAAATAACTTTTAGAAAAATCATTTGAATTTCTTCGAAGAGGTATTTTCAGATGAATAAAAAGAAAACCGCGTTAAAACCCCTAAAAGAAAAAATACACTTTGCATTTTAATTTATTATTTATTTAAAGTCAATGATTAGAACTATTTTAAACTACAGTATTCAGGATAAAATAAAACTCTGTCTCTTTACCCGGTTCGGAGATTACATTTACTTCCCCGCCATGCCATTTAATAATAGATTTAACAACAGATAAACCTAATCCAACTCCGCCGGTTCCCCTATTCCTTGATGATTCAATTCTATAGAATCTTTCGAATATCTTAGGCAGAACCTCAGGAAGAATTCCTTCACCTTTATTAATTACAGATATTTTAACTTTTTGATCACTCAATAAATCTGATTTAATAATTACCGTCTGATTTTCGTATCCATACTTGACGGCATTCTCTATTAAATTTGTAAGTGCTGATCTCATTAAATCATGATCTAACTCTAGTTCAATATCCTGATTTACTTCGAGAGAAAGACAAATATTTTTTTCTTTTCCTAAATTCTTTAGCGGTATGACAACTTCATTTAAGAATTCATTCAATTTAATTCTTTCTTTATTAAGCTTAATTAACGAGTGATCAAATTTCGATATGAAGAAAAGTTTATCAACTATGCTTATTAACCTTAAAGTCTCTTCATAATTACTGCAGAGTATTTGCCTATACTCCCCCGGAGTTTTAGGTGATCTTAACGCAATTTCAATTTCGCCGCGCAAAATTGTTAGAGGCGTCTTTAGTTCATGCGATGCTGAAATAGAAAATTGATTCATATACTGAATAGAATTTTTTATTCGTAATATCATCTCATTCATTTTCTTTACGAGACGTCCGTATTCATCTCTGAATTCTTCACCTTCGATTTTTTCATCCAGGTTTTGTGTGGTTATCTCCTCTGTTTTTTTTATTATATGATCTATTCTTGACAGGGATTTGGATGAAATAATATAACCACCAAGTATTGAAAATAAAAAAAAGATCGGGGCTATTATTATAAAAATTTCAGCAAGACTTCCGAGCGTTTCATTTATATGGTGCAGTGGAAACGCAACAATAATATTATATTGATCTTTATTCAGAACTGCAGCTCTCACTTCATAATCAGATAAAGTTGAATCCGAAAATGTAGACATTTCAATTTTTCTGCTCTCTGGATTAGGAATATTTATGAAGTGATTCCCTAAGTTTTCTGTTTTGAAAATAGAATGGTTATTTAATTTAACCTGGACAAAAGTATTTCTTGGATTAAGTATAACAGCATCGAATATTAAATCATAAACAAAATCTTCCTGAGAAGCATAAACCGAATCGGGCTGAAAATGTGTAAGATTAAACTTCTTATCCTGAACAAAATTATAAATTGATTCCGCCTGCCGCTTTAATGAAGTATCTAATTGATGGTACATACTGTTCCCTAGGTAGAAATATACAAGGATTCCTATTACTATTTCAAGCAATAGAAATAATGATGAATACCAGAGAGTGGTTTTAAATCTTGTTGTCCTTATATAAGATCTAAGATGGGCTAACATAAATATTTTATTTTTATAAAGGAAAGATTTCTATTCATCCTTTATTATATAACCAATACCTCTGACTGTATTAAGCAGATGCTTCTCATATCCTTTATCTATCTTGTTCCTTAACTTGTTTATATAAACATCAATTACATTTGTATCGGTATCAAAATGGTAATCATAAACGTGTTCGGTAAGGATTGTCCGCGAAATGATTTTATTTTTATTCCTAATTAAGTATTCCAGTATTGAATATTCCTTTGGTGTTAATGTTATTTCATTTCCATTCCTAAGTACTATATGCTTTTGCGTATCCAGGATCAGGTCTCCGGCTTTGAGTTCAATAGTTTTATTGACCGATGTTCTTCTAAGAAGGGCCCTTACACGTGCAACCAATTCTTCAAATGAAAATGGCTTTGTTAAATAATCATCCGCACCTAAGTTCAGTCCTTCGATTTTATCTTTCAAAGAGTCTTTGGCGGATAAAAATAAAACTGGAGTTGAGATATTTTCCTGACGCAATTCTTTTATTACTGTTAAACCATCCTTAAACGGAAGCATTATATCCAAAATTATTAAGTCATAATCTTCGATTAATGCAAGGCGGTACCCTTCTTTGCCGTCATAAGCAATATCAACAGAGTAGTATTCCTCTTCCAGACCTTTCTTAATGAAAGAAGCAACTTTTTTTTCGTCTTCTACAACCAAAATTTTCATATGTCTAAAATTATAAAAAAAAGGAGAGTTAAAAAACTCTCCTTTTTGTAATTGGTTGATATTGAAATTCGACTATTTAGAATTTATTGTATCTTTTTTGTTTTTCATTCCCGAATGGGACGATTTAGTTGTCTTATGAGTTTTATGATGGGTTGTTGTTGATGTTTTCATTTTATGGGGTTTAGTTTTTGTGCTGTCCATCATCATAGTTTTATTGTGGCTCTTCTTTGTTGATTTATTTTGTGCATAAGAAGAACTACTTATACCCATTGCAAATACCGAAAGGAAGATCACTAAAGCAATTAAACGCGTTTTCATTTTATAACTCCATAAATTATTAATTTATTTATTGTAATATTAATTTTCACTGACGCAGTAAACATATCTATAGCAGATTAACGTAAGCTTAATTAATAATTAATGTTTTTTAATATTACTTTCGCAAACCTAAAGATGACATCTTTAACATGTAAAATCAGATTAAATATTTCATTAAAATATAAGTTCAGATTAGCCTTATTTTGAAAAAGTAAAGATGTCATCTTTCAATTACTGATTTTTGCGTAACTTGAGTAACAGATAAAAAAAAGCATAAAATGATTTCAATTAGGATAGTCCGGCCAGCTTCAATGGTGTGATTCTCATCGATTCAATTTTTAATTGACAGATAGGAGGGGGTTGAGAATGAAGATATGGAGTGAGAAACGAATATTCTCACTCCATTAAAAAATCTTATTTCATATCATCTTTCTTTTCATTCATATTGCCATTATTCATCCATGGATTATGATCTGAATTCCATGTATCAACCTTAATTTTCCAGTTCCCATCATCCTGCTTTTCATAAATAGTCAAATATTTCCCCTGATCATCATATGGTTTATCCATGCCTTTAATATCCATACTCATATCATATGTACCGATATCTACAAGAAGATTCCCCGCAGGAATAATCTCCTTCGAGTTTAGTACAAATTTTGTAATTTTATTGCCTGAATTTGCATCCATAGCCATTGCACTTTTTAGTGCATCAATGCCTTCCATCATAGGCTGATAACTGGGTAATGAGATAATATCATCTGCATAAAATGATAACATCTTTTCATTATCTCCGTTCATCATTGCTTCTGAAAATTTTTGGTTCCATTCTTCAACTTTGCTTTTCATATCATCCATATCCTGAGCAAACATTTGAGCAAAAGTTAGAGATATGCTGAAAGAAATGAGGAGAACTCGTGTAATAGCACGCATAATAACCTCCTTAATTAAGTTAATGATTGTAAAGTGAACTATTACGAACGATGAAAGAATTTTTTAGGAACTTTTATAATAACGGTAAGAAAAACATAACTAAAGATATAAAAGATTAAATTATCTTGTCAAGGGAATATCTACTTTTTATATTTTGTTCTATTTGTACCGTAAGTTTTTCCTTATTTCATTAAAATAAGCTTTTTGGTCGAAATGAAATTACCTGCATTTAATTGATAGAAGTATACTCCGCTGGCTAAATTAGAGGCATTGAAAGTAATTCTATAGGTTCCGGCCGGTTTTTCTTCGTTAACTAATATAGCTACTTCTCTTCCTGATATATCGAAAACTTTAAGATTTACAAATTCACGATTCGCAATACGGAATTCGAAATTAGTAGTAGGATTAAATGGGTTAGGAAAATTTTGTTCTAATTTATATGTCAGTACGTTTTGTTCATCTTCAACACCAGCAACCTGCATTATCTGGATAATTTTATTTGGGGCAAAATTCCATTGATCTCCTGTGTTTTGTCCGTTAAAGTTTACACTGTTTCCATTGGCAAAAATTGTCTCGGTTCCGGATGTTGAAGGGGCAGTATAAGTAAAATTAAATGTTACCACTTTTGAAACCGGTGTTTTGGGAAGAGTATGGGTCAATTCACCATTTTCAATCCTTAAATCGTTTGAAACAGGGTTCAAAATACCATTCGATACTGCAATATCAGTACCTCCTGCTGCCAATGGTCCGCCCGATATTGTTATAGAATAATTAGCTGTTTGATTCATAAGAAGAGTATCCGGACCATTAATTGTTACTGTTACATTAGAAAATGGTGTCTCCCCATGACAAATACAGCCTGGCTGATTACTTTTCTTAGTAACTCCTGTTATTCCATTTGCATGTGCATATAATAATATGGAAAATCCCAGAATCATTAATATAATTCCGGTATATACTGATTTATAATTTGAAATTATTTTCATTTGTTCCCTATATTGTTAATTTTAGTTAAGTAGTAACATATAGGTTGGTAAACGTGACAAATGGAAATAGAGTGATTTTTAGAAATGATTTATCTGGATATATCTTCTTTATTGATACTTTGTGAATTAGGTTCCCAATCCATCCCCTGACAGGGTAGAAATTCCATCGAAGGATGTTTATCATATTTCATACACAACACAGCAGTTTTATCAAAATGCCGGCAGGTTGAACATAAAGTGGATTCAATAATATCTTTATTTTTTTCTTCAAATAATTTATAGTGAACAATTGCCGGATGAATTATAATTACATATATAGTGAGAATATTTAAAATCCACCAAAATTGTGAATCAATATAATTTTGAAGTATCCATAATACCGGAATTAGGATAGCTGTTCTAACAATTGTCCAAAATACTATAATACCCATAATACAAACATTTAGCGCTTTTGATTTATCCTTAAATTAATTATTTTTTATCAATAAGAAAATTCATTTGATTATATCATATTCCCGAATTTCCCTCTGATCTGATTTTAAT
>CAVUOL010000075.1:0-164249 GCA_963742995.1 uncultured Ignavibacteriales bacterium | reverse complement strand
ACTTAGTGATTTTAGCTCCTACAATCGGGGGACTGATTGTTGGACCTATCATTTACTTCTTTGCGCCGGAAGCAAAAGGTCATGGGGTTCCGGAAGTTATGGAGGCAATCCTATTAAAGGGAGGGAAAATCAGGCCAATTGTTGCAGTAATAAAAGCATTGGCTTCAGCTATTTCTATTGGTTCGGGTGGTTCAGTTGGAAGAGAGGGCCCTATAGTCCAAATTGGTGCAAGTTTAGGCTCTACGATAGGACAATTTTTTAATATTCCGGCTAAAAAACTAAAAACGCTTGTAGGCTGCGGTGCAGGGGCAGGCATAGCAGCAGCCTTTAATGCCCCAATTGCCGGTGCTTTATTCGCGGTTGAAATAATTCTAATGGATTTTGCCGTAGCCCAATTTTCACCAATAGTAATTTCAACTGTAATGGCAACAGTTATTTCACATGCCTTTCAAGGAGACTTTCGCAGCCTTTCAGATTAAGGGTTACCAATTAGTTTCGCCATATGAAATTGTATTTTATTTCGGACTTGGAGCAATCACAGGGTTAGGGTCTTTTCTATTTATAAAAGCACTTTATTTTTGTGAAGATTTTTTTGACAACAAAGTCAAGAAAATTCCAGAATATTATAAACCTTTAATAGGGGGATTTTTAGTTGGAATAATAGCCCTTTTATTCCCGGAAATTATGGGGGTAGGCTACGATTCTATTAACCTTGCACTTCATGGAAATGTCATCTGGTATTTTGCTTTAATTCTAGTCTTTACAAAAATAATTGCTACATCACTAACATTAGGTTCAGGCGGTTCGGGAGGAATTTTTGCTCCATCATTATTTATGGGAGCAATGTCCGGAGCTTTTTTTGGTTCATTTGTTCACAACATTTATCCTGATATTACAGCTTCTGCAGGGGCTTATGCACTTGTAGCTATGGGAGGATTTGTTGCCGGAACAACAAGGGCTCCAATTACTGCTATTATTATAGTATTCGAATTAACAAAAGACTATAATATTATTCTCCCATTAATGGTAACCTGTATAATAAGCACTATTGTTTCTTCGAAGCTGGCAAGAGAATCCATTTACACCTTAAAGCTCCTCTTACGAAATATCAATATTAAAGAAGGAGCAGAAACTAATATAATGGAATCTCTCTTTGTTAAAGAAATGTATATAACAAATTTTGAACCTATTAACTTTACTGATAATTTTTCTCAAGTAATAAATAAATTAATTAAAGGAAAGTGGCCTGAATTCCCGGTATTAGATTCGCAACAAAATGTAAGAGGGATTATTTCATTATTTGATATCAAAGATTATCTATATGAAAGAGAATCATTAAAGAATTTGTTAATAGCGGGAGACATTGCCCGGATGAATCCCCCTACGGTAACACCCGATAATAATTGCCAGGCAGCCCTGGATAAAATGAGGAGGCATGATCTAGAAGGCTTACCGGTAACTAGTTAACGATAACAACAAAAAAATAGTAGGGATGGTTTGGTTAAAAGATATACAGGAAGCATATCAGAAAGAAATTGATAGAAGAGAGATAACTTCAAGTTTAGCCAGCAGCATTACAATGAAAGATGCCGAGACACAAATTCAATTCCTGGAAGGTTATTCTATTTCAGAGATTGCTCCTCCCAAAACTTTCGTCGGCAAATCGATTAAACAATTGAATATCAGAACAATATATGGAGTTGATGTACTATCAATTAAAACGCAGGTAAATGGTGAAGCTAAAATAAATGCTATCCCTAGCCCGGACTATGTAATAAAGAAAGAAGATACACTAGTTGTTGCGGGAGAAATTAAAAACATTAATCTCCTAAGTAATATTGTTTGATTATTTGCATTATAGATATTAGTTATTTTTTGCCATTCATATTAATTTAAGATATTTTAATAAAGGTATTTGATGGCTAACGGGGTATAAAATTCTTTTCCTATAACATTACAAAACCTTCAAAAAATATAAGGAGAAAAAAATGAACGAAAATGTTTCGATTTCACCGACGCTCCAAATGACTGTTAATAAAATGACGGGGGATATGCAGTTTGTTGGGATCTTCTATATTATAATTGGAGCTTTACAGTGTCTTTCTATTTTCGGAGCAATTATCGGGATACCGGTTATTATTTGCGGTTTAAGACTAAGAGAATCTGCTGATTCTTTTAAAGGGTATCTTGCTACAGGTGATTCTCTAATGCTGGAGAATGCTATGGAAAGGCAGGGAAGGTTTTTCTTCATTCAAAAGGTTTTGATAATTATATACCTGATAATTTTTGCTCTTACAATAGTTGCATTGATAATATTTGGTATATCAATGTTTTCAACTATTTCTCATTATCGAAATGTTTAATCTTTAGAGATAGAAGTTACGCAAGAATCGGAATTTAAAAGATGACATCTTTATTTTATAGAATAAGGGTTTATCTGAACTTATAATTTAATAAAAATTGAAAGTAATTTTTGTTTTTTAAAGATGTCATCTTTACACCTGCGTAACTCAACTAATATTATTATATTATATTAAATGAAAAAAATAATTTTTATAATAATATTTATAATAAGTTCTTTATTCCCCGCAGCATTGGCAAATAAAGATCCGCTGGTTATAATAGAAACAGAAATGGGAAATATAGAAGTCGAAATATTTCAAGATAAAGCACCTATTTCAGCGGCGAATTTCTTAAAGTACGTTGACAACGGAGTTTATAAAAATTCTTCCTTTTACAGGAGCGTCACATATAATAATCAACCGAATAATGATGTTAAAATAGAAGTTATCCAGGGAGGTTTATTAAATAAAGCAGACAATTACCCTACTATAAAGCACGAAACGACAAAAGAAACAGGAATACTACACAAGGATGGGACTATATCATATGCTCGAAACGAACCGGGAACAGCAACCACAGAATTTTTTATTTGTATAGGTGATCAACCCGAGCTGGATTACGGAGGGAAAAGAAATCCTGACCGTCAGGGATTTGCTGCCTTCGGCAGGGTTGTTAAAGGAATGGATATTGTGAGGAAAATTCACCGAAAGCCGGTTGACGGACAGATGCTTAAGCCGAAAATTCGAATTTTTGATATAGAAAGAGTAAAACAGGGTTAACTTCTTTTTATCTTTATGCTCTCAAGGTATTTTCAGTATAAAAAATTTCCCGAATATGATCCCAAGGTTCTTCAGCATAACATTCTAATGCACATTGGCGACGGTTCAATGTTTGCTTTTGCATTGAGTTTCATTTCTGTTACAACTATACTGCCGGTATTTATTCAAAGAATGGGAGGGAATGCTATTGCCATAGGTGCTGTCCCGGTTTTATGGAACCTTGGCGCAAGCTTACCACAGTTATTTTTAGGACAACAAAAAGGGAGTGAAAAATTTGTAAAGCCTGCAATTTTACATTATAGCATAATTTACAGGTCTACATATTTTTTAATGGCAGTGTTTATTTTTTTCTTTTTTAAATATATTCCCGAAGGATTATCAATACCCTTTGTTTTGATATTTATTTTGATAATTACAATTTTCGGAAGTATACCTGGACCAAGATGGGTAAACTTATTTTCAAAAACAATTCCGGTAAAATTAAGGGGGAGACTTTTAGCGGTAAGACAGTTATTAGGTTCATTATTCGGTGTATTAGCCGGTTCCATTATAATTGTTATTTTATCCTCCATAAGTTATCCGCAGAATTTTGCAATACTATTTTTTATGTGTTTTATATTTATGTTTGCTTCTTTCTTTTTCTTAAAAAAAGTAAATGAACCGGAAGAAATATTAAATGCAGAATTAGTAGTAGCGAAAATAAAGCGATTGGAGAGAGCGAAGAAAGTAATTAAGGAAAATAAAAATTTCAAAAATTATTTAATCGCAGATGGTTTATTACTAATCTCATTAACTTCATCTTCATTTTTTGCTGTTTATGCTATTTATAAATTTAATCTATCAACATCTTATGCGGGATCCTTTACAATTATTTTGATGGGAAGTACTGTACTGGGTAATATTGTATTTGGATTTTTAGCAGACACATTCGGGCATAAAATAAATTTAATGATTATGGCAGCAGTATTATTACTTGCAAGCCTAAGTGCCATCATTTCAATTAATCCGCTTACATACGGAAGTGTTTTTTTCTTTGTTGCATTAGCACAAAGTTTACAGGGAATATCAAGGGTAGCTTTTGTAGTAGAATTAGGAGGTGAAAAAGACAGGGCGCTTTATGCTTCTTTACTTAATTCTATTACCGCACCTACATTAATTTTCGGAATTATAGCAGGAATTATCATTTCAATAATTGGCTACCCGCTCGTTTTTTTGCTTTATATCCTAATATCGGGATGTACGATTTACTGGCTGTATAAACGAGTTGATGATCCGCGACATAGCTGAGTCAAATACTCATAGGTATCAGACACATCTATGTATCCTTATGTGGCTAAAAAGCCGTAAGTTGTTTAATTTTTAACATCTACCCCCGACATAAATGTCGGGGCAATTCACTTTTCAGCACAGGCTCTGAAGCCGAGGGCAATATATAAAGTTCTTATAATGATTGATTTTAATTATATAAAACTTATTTTAGGTTTCTATAAAATTATTGTTAGGGTTTTATCATATGTCTATCAAAAAACTTATTTCGTTTATCTTTGTCTTATACTTCTTTCGGGATGTACAACCGGAAAAAACATGATTTCTCGAAAAGGATTAATACTTCCAGGCAAATTTGATAATTATACTTTGCTACCTAATGGCTGGAGACTGACTCCTAGCGGTAAACAGATAGGAATCGGGGAATTACCATTAAATTTAATTATTACTAAAGATGAAAAATACGCTATAACATCGAACAGCGGGACAAAGGAAAATTCAATTTCTGTTGTGGATTTAACCAATGAAAAAGAAATCCAGAGAATGTACATTAATAAAACCTGGCGGGGACTGGTATTTAATGATGATGACTCAAAACTTTATGCATCGGGTGCAAATAATAATTTAATATACATATTTAATTTTAATTCGGGGCATTTGTCATTAAGGGATTCAATTGTTATAGGAAAACCTTTCCCCGATGATAAGATCTCTATTGCAGGAATAGATTATTTGAAAAAGAAAAATATATTGCTGGCTGTTTCAAGAATAAGCAACTCGTTATATGTATGCAATACTTCAAACCATAAAGTTATAAAAAAATTAAAGTTTAATGGCGAATGCTATGATGTAAAAATTAACCATGCAGGAACTTTTGCCTATATTTCATTATGGTCGGAATCCTCAATTGCTGAAATTAATTTAAGTAATTATTCAGTTTCAAATGTTATTGAAGTGGGAGATCATCCGGGTGAGATTTTATTAACTAAAAATGATGAGAGGTTATTTGCAGCGGATGCAAATAATAATTCCATTTCGGTAGTTGATCTAAATACAAAAAAAGAAATTGAAAAAATTATTTCTTCTATCAAACCGGATGCACCATACGGCAGTACTCCTAATGCTATCTGTTTTAATAGTGATGAATCTGTCTTACTTATTGCAAATGCGGATAATAATTATCTGGCACTTTTTGATATAGGTAAAAAAGGAAAATCAAAAAGTATTGGATTCATTCCAGTAGGATGGTATCCGACTTCTGTTAAGATGCTAGGTTCAAATAAAATAATAGTAGCTAACGGAAAAGGGCTGTCTTCAAAGCCGAATCCCGAAGGTCCGGTTCCTACTGAAAAAGGAAAAGATGCAACTGATGAATATATCGGTTATTTATTTAAGGGGACATTATCTATAATTAAATACCCTGATGCTAAGACATTACAATCATTATCTCAAAAAGTTTATTCCAATACACCATATATCCGGAAAAATAAATCGGGATTAGCAGAATCCGCACAAAATATTATTCCTGCAGAATTTAATAATAAAAGAAGCGAAAAAATAAAACATGTTTTTTATATAATAAAAGAAAACAGGACCTATGATCAGGTTTTTGGAGATATTACTGAAGGTAACGGTGATTCTTCATTATGTATTTTCGGCAGAAGGATTACACCGAATGAACACAACCTTGTAAATTCTTACACTCTTTATGATAACTTCTATTGCGATGCAGAGGTGAGTGCCGATGGGCATAATTGGTCAACTGCCGCATACGCCACCGATTATGTAGAAAAAACATGGCCTGTTTATTATGGGGACAGAGGCGGTTTTTATGACTATGAAGGAGGTTCTAAAATAGCGTCTCCTTCATCCGGTTATATCTGGAATGAAATTATAAAGAAGAAATTGACATTAAGAAATTATGGTGAATTTGTTGAGGAAATAGAAGGGAGCAAAAATAATTATATGTCCGCTGATACAAATTTAGCGGAATATACTTGCAATGAATACCCGGGATTTGACCTTAACATATCTGACCTCTACCGTTATAAGAAATGGGAGAAGGAATTTAATGAATTTGTAGTAAGGGATTCGCTTCCTGCATTAAATATTATAAGGCTGCCGAATGATCATACAATGGGAACAGTAAAAGGGAGTCTTACCCCGCTTGCTTACGTGGCGCAAAATGATTTTGCATTAGGTTTAATGATTGACAAAATATCAAAAAGTAAGTTTTGGAAGACGAGCATCATATTTGTTTTAGAAGATGATGCACAAAATGGTTCTGATCATGTAGATGCACACAGATCTACACTTCTTGTAATCAGTCCATATATAAAGAGAAATTTTGTAGATCATACTATGTATTCCACTTCAAGTGTTTTAAAAACAATTGAATTAATTCTCGGATTAAAGCCAATGACCCAGTATGATCTTTCTGCAAACCCAATTCTTTATTCTATTACCGGTCAGCCTAATTATGACACATATAATGTTATAAATCCATTAATTAATATCGAAGAAAGGAACCTAGCGGATTCTTATGGTTCTCAAAGAAGCAGCGAGTTTGATTTTGCAAAAGAAGATGATATTCCAGATATAGAATTAAATGAAATTATCTGGAAATCAATAAAAGGAAAAGATTCAAAGATGCCGGCACCGGTTAGAAGTGCATTTGTAAGTGTATTTGAATAGACGATATTTAGTATTGCTAGTTACAAATTAAAATTATAACTTGAAAGCTCACTCTTAAGATTCAGTACTATTTTATGAATTATTTTAACCAAAAGTTTTAATAACATCAAAAGTGGTGTCTATATGAATAAAAATATTCATGTTAAAAAAAGAGGAAGCAATTGCTGGATAGTGATTGGCGAGGGGGACAAAAATATTTTTTCAATTCATTCTAAAAGAAATATAGCAGTTCAAGTTGCGACTACTATCGCAAAAAACCTACATTCCGAAGTAATTATTCACCGTATGGATGGTAAAGAGACCAGGAAATCTCCTGTAATTCGTTTAAATACTATCTTATAATTTTCAGTTTTCTTTGCGAATACTTTCAAAAAACAAGAACCATATGTCGTCCCTAGCAGGACTTTGGTTCTGTGGGTTGTATATTTTCTATAGATATTTAGGGGTTACCAAAAAGTAATTATTTTATAAAAAATAGAACGCAGATGACGCAGATTTGAACGGATTTTCACTGATTTTTAATTTGATAATTACTTTTTGGACAGCCCCATAGAAAGTTTTAAATAACTATAAAATGATGTTGTCCGGATAGAGATAATATTGGATAAACTAATTATTTTAAATAAGTCCCTCTAAATGAGAAATAAAAATTATTTTTTACGGAGGGGATATTTATGATTATTCAAGTCTCAGATGATATTGTATTATCTCAAATAAGCAAGGAAGATAAAAGTTCTTTAATTGAATATCTAAATGATATAGATATCTATAAATACACGTTAAATATACCATATCCGTACACTTCTAAAGATGCTGATTGGTGGATTAAAAATGTAAAAGATAAAAAAAGAGAAACAGGAAGGCTAATTAATTTTGCTATCAGGGATAAAGATTCAAATTTAATGGGAGGGATTGGTTATCATTTAAAATATGGAATCAATTCACAAAAAGATGAAATAGGATATTGGCTGGCTAAAAAATTCTGGCATCAAGGTATTATGTCTAAAGTAGTGGGAAAAATTTGTGAAATAGGATTTACTGAGAATAATTTAATAAGGATTGAAGCCACAGTATTTGAAAAGAATATCGCTTCTGCAAGAGTTTTGGAGAAAAACGGCTTTTGTAAGGAAGGAATACTAAGAAAATATCTTGTTAAAGATGGAATTGTCTTTGATGCGGTATTATATGCTTTGACTACTTGATGAAATTTTATTGCTAAATTGTGGTCATTTTATCTGGTTTGAGCTCATTGTTTAATGCTCTTTTGCGAAACGGAGTTTCGCGTTACATGAAGAATATGATTTTTTCATATACTTTTTAGTATAGAATTTTCCTTCCTTTTCAATTATCTTACTTATTGATACAGTTCTACAATTTTAATTTGAAATAAACATTAAATAAAAAAGAAACCGAGCTAAATTAATCAGTCTCGAAATGAAGTTCGTTTTAATAAATATCTCTATTTGTTATTTTGGATTATTTTGGGGGAATTCTTTTTCACAATCAATCACACCCAATAAATCTTCTTACTACAAAAATGGTATAGCAGCCCTGGAAAACAAGGATGTTGCTTCAGCCGAACAATTTTTTGAAGAATCAGTTAAAGAAAATTCCGATGTACCTTCCTTATTTGAATTATCAAAAATCTATATTGATAAAAATTCCATACGAGGGAGACGAAAGGCTCGTGAACTTTTAGAAAAGGCAATATGGAAAGAGCCAAGGAATATTAAATTGAGGTTATTTTATGCCGGTTTAATGGAAAATTACGGTAATGGGATAGCTTTTAGTAAATATAATGATATAACGGAGGTTGATAGTGAATGTGCTGATGCCTGGTATAATATGGGGAGGTTGAAATCATTAGAATTTGATGATTACAATAATTCGGTTAATAGAATTGATGAGGGTTATGAATTGAGTCTTGGAGGCTATGCATCCCGTTTATTTAATGAAGCGGAATCTTATCTGTTAAAGGCGCTGAAGTATGATACTTCAAACGCGGAGGCTTATTTAAAGTTAAGCTTTTTATATGAAGATGCAGATGAACCTGGAAAAGGGGTACCTCTTCTGGAAAAACTTATAAAAATTTATCCGGATAATAAAGATGCTCATTTATTTTTAGGACTCCTTTACTATAGAACTTCAAAATTATCAGAATCTTATAAAGAATATCAGGAAGCATTACTGTTAATGCCTATTTCCGAAAGATTGGATTTTACATATAACTCTGTTGTAGAATTACTTGATCCGGTTGCCGAAGAATTAATCGGTACTTTACAACCTAAGGATATAAGGAAATTTATCGATGCTTTCTGGAATGCAAGCGATCCTCTTTTTTTAACAAAATATAACGAGAGACTTCTGGAGCATTATTCAAGGGTAGCATACTCAAATTTAAGGTTTAGCTTACATGATAAATCTGGCTGGAAAACCGACAGAGGGGAGATAGTATTGAGATATGGGGAACCTTTAAAGCGGAAAAGATACAGACCAAGAATAAACGCCGGAGGCAGGACGGTAGTTCAGGTAAAAACCGATGTGTGGGAATATACTGATATGATCTTTGGTTTTGAAGATACATTTATGTCAGGTAATTTTGTATTTTCCGATCCCTTTCCGGGAAGCCGTTATATACCTCAATATGAAGGAGATACAGAAGCTTTTGCCGATTATGTTAGAAGGGTACGTTTTGAAACATATAAACCTAAATATGAAGGACCTGCTTTTAGCATTCCGCATAATATAGTTCAATTTAAAAATCCAGATAAACAAAATAAAACCGATATCTATTTTAATTATGCTCTAGATTATAAAGATAGTCTGGTAAGAAATGGGCAAGTCAATTACAAATATGATTGGGGATTTTTCTTTAATGATGATTTACTTAATCCCATATATAAAAATAAAGGATATATTTCGGGACTTCCAGCTTCAAATACTATCGAAACAGATTCTTTGAACTATGTGATTAATTCGGCGGAGATGACAGTTAAACCTGATTCAGGAACCTTAGCTTTTGAAATTATTAGAACTTCAGATAAAGGAGTTTCATCAAATCATGAAAGATTTAGGGGGACAGAATTTAGTAAAAACAATTTAGATATAAGTGATGTTGTATTGGCTGAAAAGATCGACAAAGATAATAAAGAGTCTTTTCCTATAAAAAGAGGAGACTTTAATATTCTGCCCAATCCAACATCTGTATTTACAAAAGAAGATAATCTATATTTATATTATGAAGTATACAATCTTTCTACCGATAAAGACGGCATTGCAGATTTTGAGCAGAAAATAACTATTAAGGAAGTAAATGATGAAAATGGGATATCAAAAGCTGTAAATTCTGTTCTAAAACTTGTTGGAATTTTTAAGAAGAAAGAAGGGGTTACTTTAACTTCAAGATATCAAACAAAAGATAAAAACTCACAGATGTTCCTTCAGCTTGATATGAATAAATCTAAACCTGGTAACTTTGTTATTTTAGTTACTATACATGACAATATTTCCCAGAAGGAAGTATCCAGAGCAGCATTTATGAAATGGCGGTAGGTGTGGGTGGTTGGTTGTAGGGGGTTGGTGGTAGGTGGTAGGTGGTGAAGGTTTGATTGTAGGTGGCAAGGATGTGTAATAAGACACAAAAAGAATAATTTCTATAAAACTGCACAGCGAATAAATTTCGTGTTATGTTAAAAATATTCGTACATGATATATTTAAAAGAGCCTTAATTTAATTATTTTAAGAGTAGAATCTAATCTTTATCATTTTGGTACAATTTTAGCTTGTGATATAGTGCAAGTGGTCCAAAAAAAACCGGGAAAGGGATAGTTTTTATGAATAGCGAAGGAAATTTCATGCGAGGGTTTATTAATGGTTTGGCCATTGAGGTTGCATTTTTAATTTTTGTTATACTTGTTACATTAGTTATTTAAAGGGGGGTTGAAAAATTTATAATACGGGGAATTAATAGAAGAAGATTTTATATCTATCCCTTACCCTTAAAGCCATAAAATTTAATTTTATGGCTTTTTTGTTTAGGGGTATGAATTCTATCTGCTCAATTCTATCTGTACCAATCTTATCAATTAATAATTTACTTAATTTTATATACAACTTTGATATTTTTATAATGAAATCGGAACTGTCTTTATTATGAAAACAATTAGATTTTTACTTATAGCATTATTTATTTCACTGCCATCTTTTTCGCAAACAATAGAGCAGCCAAAATTAGTTGTAGGAATTGTAGTAGACCAGATGCGTTATGATTATCTAACCAGGTTCAGCAAATATTATGGGGGGGATGGATTAAAAAGATTAACTAGCGATGGGAGTAATTTTACATATGGACATTTAAATTATGTACCTACATTTACTGCCCCCGGTCATGCATCTATTTATACAGGGACTACGCCTTTTTTTCATGGGATAATTGCTAATGACTGGTTTGATAGAGTTACAAACCATATGGTTAGCAGTGTAGAAGATCATACAGTCCAAACTTTAGGAGTTGAAACAGACGAAGGTCAAGCTTCACCGAACAGATTGTTAACAAATACTATAACTGATCAATTAAAGATAGCTACGAACGGAAATGCCAGGGTAATTAGTATTTCAATAAAAGACAGGGCGTCTATATTACCGGGCGGTCATTCGGCTGATGCTGCATATTGGTACTCGCATAAAGAAGGGAAATTTATAACTTCAAGCTATTATATGGATAATCTACCTAAATGGGTGGAAGATTTTAATCAAAGAAAATTACCAGATTCATACATATCAGAAGAATGGAATTTATCGCTGCCCGATTCAGATTACCAAATAAGTTATCCGGATGAGGCATTAAATGAAAGCGATGTATTTAAGGAAGGAAGAACTTCTTTCCCGCATTCATTAAAAAATATAGACAGGGGTTCGAAGTATGCAACTTTAATTTCAACCCCTTTTGGAAACCAGCTTGTTTTGGAATTTGCAAAGGCAGCGATAACGAATGAAGAACTGGGCAAACATTCAGTACCCGATTTTCTTGCAATCAGTTTTTCTTCAACAGATTATATAGGTCACGAATATGGGCCTAATTCCGTAGAAATTGAGGATACATATATTAAACTCGATAAACAGATTGCAGAACTGTTGACCACACTAGATAATCAAGTCGGCCGAGGGAATTACTTGCTTTTTTTGTCGGCGGACCATGGTGTAATGGAATCTACGGATTTTCTAAAAAGATTAAAAATAAACGGGGATATATTTGCAGGGAGATCACTATATGATTCTCTTAAATCTTTCGCGGTAAAAAAATATAATAATGAAAAAATCATTCGGAATTTTTCTAATCAGCAGATATTTTTAAATTATAAATTGATTGAGAATGAAAACCTTGACATTAATGAAGTGGAAGAAAACTTTGCGAATTATATAATGAATAATTTACCTCAAGCAGCTTTCGTTCAAACAAGAGAAGAATTACAGGAACAATTTGCAGATAGAAATTCAAATAATTTAATATTAAACGGGTTTAATTTTAAGAGGTCGGGAGATTTAGCGTTTAATATTGAGCCGAACAACATTGCTGATCGTAAAAAAGGTTCTACTCACGGTACAAGATATAATTATGATACTCATGTACCAATAATTTTTTACGGATGGCATGTTCCTGCCCAACAAGTAAATACCCCAGTTTACACAGTTGATATCGCTCCAACCGTAGCGAATCTTATTGGCATTACGGAACCTAACGGATGTATAGGGATACCAATAATAAAGTCAAAATAAATTTATATTTTTAAGGTTTCTCCCTCTGATTTAGCAATAACAGCTGCTCCGCATGAATCGCTCCAGACATTAACTGTAGTTCTGCACATATCAAGAATACGGTCTACGGCGAGAATAAGACCAACTCCTTCTAATGGAAGGCCAACGGAAGAAAGAACAACAGTAATCATAACAAGTCCAGCCATAGGAATTCCGGCAGCTCCAATTGAAGCGAGTAATGCAGTAAATACAACGACAAATTGTTGAACAAATCCTAAATGAATACCATATGCTTGTGCAATAAAAATAGCAGCTACGAATTCATATAAAGCTGTTCCATCCATGTTTACCGTTGCGCCTAATGGAAGCACAAAGCTAGTAATTTTATTTGAAACACCGACTTCATCTTCAACGGCTTCAATGGTTAAGGGTAAAGTAGCGGATGAAGATGAGGTTGAAAAGGCAGTTAATAAAGGAGTGGTCATTGCTTTGAAATGCTTCCACGGGCTAACTTTTCCATAAAGCTTTAATATTAACGGAAGTGTAATAAATGCATGAAAGATTAACCCCAGGAGAACGGATGACATATATAAACCAAGTCTTTGAACAATCCCTAGCAGTGCTTCCTTATCTCCGGCTTGTTCTGCAACGACTCCAACAACAATTCCGAATATTCCGAGCGGGGCAAATTTGATAATGAATGAAGTTATTTTCATCATTACATCAAATCCCGCGTTGACTAGATTTATTAAGTTATTTTTGTATTTATCTGAAATTTTAGTTATAAAATATCCGGTGAGGATAGAGAAAAATATAACGGCAAGCATATCTGCAGAAGCTAAAGCATCAAAAATATTAGTTGGAACAAGACGTAAAAGAATATTCCCCAAACTTCCGGATGCGCCAATTTCCTGTACATTTTTCTGAAAGCCCAGATCAGCTCCCACACCGGGCTGAATTAAATTAACGAGAGTTAATCCAACTAAGATAGCCAGGAGACTTGTGACAAGATAATAAGTTAGAGTCTTTAACCCGAGTTTACCTAAACTGGAAGCGCCTCCTATATTTGCAACTCCGGATATAATTGATGTTAAAATCAGCGGAACGATAATCATTTTAAGAGCTCTTAAAAACAAATCCCCGATCCAGGTTACATATTTGACATAAGGAGTCAAAAACAACCCGCATAGAATTGCTAAAATAAAAGCAATTAAAATCTGCCAGTGCAACTTTAGTTTAAACATTACTCTTTCAATTTATTAGAAGGATATTTAATTCCCCTGAATTATAAAATATTACTTAGAATTTCATCGCATAATGCATAACCGGATTTAGTTAAACGGATATAATTATTATCTGTAATAATAAATTTTTCTGTTTTTAACTTAGTTAAGTATCCCGAATTGTTCCTGAGCCATTCGTCTCCGAACATTTTTTTAAATTCAATTATATTTAATCCGCTGCTTCGCAATGCAAGCATAATATATTCATCAAGCATTTGTTTTTGATTTATATATTCAAAATTAGCAACAGCGTAATTATTCTTTTCTATTTCGACGATGTATTTTTTTAGGCTTGAGTAGTTCCACCATCTTTTCCTGTTCATAAAAGAATGTGATGACGTACCAAAACTTAAATAATCTCTATATCTCCAATAAGCATTGTTATGAATGCATTCAAATCCGGGTTTTGCAAAATTTGAAACTTCATATTGATTAAAATTATTTTCCTCTAAGAAGTTCAGGCATACTTCGTATAGATCCGCATCATAATCATCATCCTGAATTTGTACTTTTCCATCCAGAACCATTTTATTCAGAATAGTTCCCCTTTCCAGGATTAAACTATAAGCGGAAATATGAGTAACAGGAAGTTGAACGGCAGTACTTAAATTTGATTCCCATTTCTCCCTGGTTTGACCGGGTAAATTAAAAATTAAATCAATATTTATGTTACGAAATCCGGCATCTTGAGCATCAAAAACAGTTTTTATCGCGGAATCCTTATCATGAATTCTGGTTAAAAACTGCAGCTCATCATTATGAAAAGATTGAATACCTATACTTATTCGATTTATTCCAATATCATGAAACAGTATTAATTTCTCTTTATCAACAGTTCCAGGATTAGTTTCAAGAGTAATTTCAGCATCATTTGAAATAGAATAATTCTTTTTAACAGCAGCAATAATATCTGAAATATATTGGGGGTGCATTAAGGAAGGTGTTCCCCCGCCAAAATAAATCGAATTAAAAATTCTACCTGCAGCATAAAAATCCGAATAATAAATTATTTCTTTTTTCAGGGATTGCAGGTAAGGGGAGATATTTTCTTCAGTAATAATAGAATAGAAATCACAATAGATACACTTGTGGTCACAAAATGGAATATGTATATATATTGCTGATTCCATCATTATTTGTATTTACTCATTTTTGAAGGGTAATTTAAAATAAAAAAGGGACTATACAAAGTCCCTTTTTATCAAAAAATAAAGTTTGATATTTCAATCAAAAACCGAAAGAGAGCCCTGCGCTAAGAGTGTTGGTTTGAGCTAGCTTGTAATCCACATTTATATTTAAGATTGCTAGTTTGAATGTATTTCCCAAAGTAAATCCAACACTATTTTTACCTTTTGCATCGAAAGAAACCAATGCAGTTTGGGGACCGTAAGGTGTATCGAAATTGTAAGAATATTTAGTTGTAGTTGAGGAACTTTCAATAGTTACCCCTGCATAGGGTGTTACAGCAAAGGTACCTCCAAAAGTTTTGCTTGCGTAGGCACCGTACTGAAGGGCAGTCCCTTCAAAAATATCGCCTACAGTTAAACTCTGGTAAAATATTCCTACACCTAAATCGAGGGGAAGCGGATTCGGCAGCCACATATTTATATTGTTTATTGCGCCAATACCAAAAAAGCTGAGTTTTCCTATATCCTGAATATTAACTGAAGGTAAATAACGAATTGATATAGCAGTTCCGTAAAAAGTTCCTAAGGTTAACTGTACTGCTGCCGAAGGAAATATAGGAAGATTATTAAGATATCCTCCGATTCCGCCAAGAGAATCTTTATATACACCGATTTGCTGTCCTTGGATATTTGCTCCGGGAAATTCAACATATAGATTATCCTTTTTATCACCAACAACAGTAGGACCGGAAACATTAACATTCCAGTCACGGGATAATATTTCGGTCTTTATTGACTGTCCAGCCTGAGTATTTGGATTTATATTGGAGGCAGCTAAAATCCTGTTTACCTGTTCACTGTTAAATCTGAACAGCCCTGAAGTACTAAAACTCTTAGACTGATCATTAAAAAAAGATCCCATTCCTATAAATTTTAAATTAACATCAATACCATAAACTTTTGCCTCAGGCACTTTTTGAACCCATCCCGAATTAAGATTGGAGCCAAACGCTGATATTAGTGGGGATATGTATGAATCCGCAGCACTGGATGAAAGATTAGATAAAGTTTCTTCAAGGCTTTGCGCTTTCGTACCGGATAGAGAAATAATTAAGAAAAAAAGAGCCAAATGTTTGAAAATAAACTTTGACATAAAAAATTCCTTTATAATAAATGTAAAAAGTTCTTGTTTTCGAATTTCCGCAGCTGATTTATCAAAACGTATACCATTTTTATTTTATAAAAGATTTTTATACCAGATTCATGAAAATATTAAACTGAAAAAGTAACATCAGTGAATGGTGGGTATAGGTAAAGAGGTATAAGGTGTAGAGGTATAGGGTAAATGGATTAATGATTAACGCCTTATACCTTAAAGCTTTATATTCCTTCACTGAGGTATTACACTTGAAAATAAATAAATTCTTTACCTATTTTTTAAAGAATTATTAAATATCTCATGTACTTTTTACTTATTTAGAAATTTTACAGGTTATAATTTCTAATTAACTGTGTTTTAAAGATGCCATCTTTCTAATATTTATTATTGCACAACTTCAGCAGCTTTATAAAATGATTAAATTAAGAATTGTTTATATTAATAGATGTGATTAAAAAATTTCAGGAATAAGGATAATCAACTTTGAAATATTTGTCGTTAATCTCTTTAATTATCATTTTGTTCAACATAAATAATTTTTGTCAGGAAGATGTTCAGATTGGAATGAGTTTAAGGGGAATCCTAAATGATAACAGAGGAGCTCTTTTTGATTATTCCAAACCAGATGCGATAAATATGAGAGTATTGGTATGGGGAAACGTTGTATTTCCGGGTGAATATGTTATCCCCTCAACCAGTAATATCAATGAACTATTATCTTTGGCAGGAGGACCGACAGATGATGCAGAATTAGATGAGCTTCGAATCTATAGACTTGGCCCTGATTCAGTTCAAAAAATGATTAAATTTAATTATAATGACCTTCTATGGAATGATAAATTAACCAAGCCATTAAAAATACCTCAATTGAAGCCGGGTGATGTTTTACTAATTCCCGGCAAACCGAGATTTTTCTTTTTGGATTATTTTGATATTACACTCTCATTAATTACAACCATTTCAGCAATTACTGTTTTGATGATTACTATTTTCAAAAAATAATATAAAAATATTTTCTGGGGGGCTGGATGGGGAGATGTATTTTTTATTTTTGTAATATATGCGGCTAAAGCCGTTTTTATTTTTTATACATTCCCCCCGGCTAAAGCCGAGGGCAATAGAAGAAAATCTTTATTTAACTTATTAATGCAGCAATTGAAGCATTTATGACAATATCATTTGCGCTGCAACCACGGCTAAGGTCTGAAAAAGGTTTATTTAATCCCTGGACTAATGGACCAATAGCTTCAGCTTTTCCCCATCGTTGAGCCATTTTATAACCAATATTACCTGCATTTAAATCAGGGAAAATCAGGACATTTGCTTTACCTGCAACTTCGCTTCCGGGAGCTTTTCTTTCAGCAATTGAATCTATGACAGCTGCATCGAATTGGAGTTCACCATCAACATGAAGGTCAGGTCTTTTGGTTTTAATGTGTGCCATTGCTTCCAAAACCTTATCGATTTTTTCATGTTTGGCGCTACCTTTAGTTGAAAAAGAGAGCATGGCAATATATGGTTCTTCGCCGGTAAGTTTTTTATGATTATCTGCAGAAGAGATGGTTATATCTGCAAGCTGGAGCGGATCCGGATCAACTACAACACCGCAGTCAGCGAAGGTATAGTTTTTTTCGGGTAGTACCATTAGGAAAAAACTTGATACTATTGAGATTCCGGGTTTTAATCCGATGCACATAATCCCGGCTCTTAAAACATCTGCAGTAGAGGCTATAGAACCGCCAACAGCACCGTCAGCTAATCCTTCCCGGAGCATCATTCCGGCAAAGAAGAGATCTCTTTTTATAGTTTCTTTAGCCTGTTCAATAGAAATACCTTTATTTTTTCTTAAGTCATAGAAAACTGCAGCAAAATCATCGAGATTTTTTGATTTGTTCTGATCAATCACTGTATATTCCATTTAAATCTATATTTGCAGATGAGGCTTTGCTTTTAACTTCCTCTACATTTCCCAGAGTTATTACGGATACAATTTTTTCTTTTGTTAAAATTTCCGCTGCTTTTAATACTCTTTCGTCATGGGATTCGGGTAAAATAATAGTTTTTTTCTTTTCAGAGGCTTTTTCTTTTATTTCATCAAGAATTTTGAGGCTCATAATATCATCTTTAGTTTTTTGTTAATAAGAAAAACGAATTAAAAATAACTTTCTAACTTAAATTATGTAGGTAAAACTTCAAAATTAAAATTATATGTGTTATTTGTGCTCCCGGAGAGTTGGATACACTAATTCAAATACCAAAGAACAAAAGACAAATAACAAATAAGCACCAAAAGAGAAAATTCAAAATTCGAAACAATATAGAGGATACGAATTGATACTAAATCTTAACGAAGTTATTTTAACTTCAAGAGAGTTTGCTGGATTTTGAAGGTTAGGATTTAATTATTATCTATAAAAAGCAGCGCTTATAGAAGCTGGAGGTAGTGGAAATATAAGCTGCTCTTAAATATCTTTATCCATATTGACAAATTAAACTACCCTGTTTATCTTACACCAATCATATTGTTCCGTTCTTTCAAGATTAAAAAACTTGGAATATTTACTGAGGATGAGTTTATTTAATTGGATCCCATTTAATTAACCAAATCATAAAAAACCGAGGAGAGTCATAATGAAGAGTAGAATGTTACCACTAGTTCTTATTTTTTTGTTCATAAGTTCAACTGCATTCGCACAATTACCTTTTAAATTAGGTGTAAAAGCAGGTATAAATTTTTCGAGTGTTTCTTATAATCCTGATTTGCCTTCTATAATTAGTAATTCGGGACATACAGGCTTTTTATTTAATGCAATATTTGAAATGGGATTTATACCCATGTTAGCTTTGCAGGTAGAACCAGGTTATATTCAAGGTGGTGCTGAAATTAGCGGACCCATTTTTGCAGATAATTTAGGGCAAAGAGTTAGCGGAAAAATAACAAGTAAAGTATCGTATCTGGAAATTCCTATTCTGTTAAAATTAAAAATCCCTATCCCAGTTGGAGTTTCTCCATATGTTTATGCTGGTCCCGATATAGCTTTCTTGCTTTCATCTAACGAAACAGATGAACCAAATGGGTACCCTTCAAATGAAAGTGACCAGAAAGATTTTACTTCTTCTACTAACTTTGGATTAGATTTGGGTGCCGGTGTGGGTATTGATTTAGTACCGCTTACTACATTGATCTTGGATATAAGGTATTCTTTAGGTTTATCAAATATCTTAAATGATAAGGGACAGCAGCAAAATCAAAATGAAACAATTAAACTCAGAGGATTTCAGATAGCTGCTGGTGTAATGTTTGGATTATAAATAGACAGTTATCAAAACAAATATGTTCTTAGGCGAAAGTATTTCTTTCGCCTTTTTTATTTTTCTAAATTTGATTATAATATTATTATAATAGTTCAGTTTTACGGGGATATAAAAAGGGAGGGATAAAATGATGAAGTTCTTATTTTTAATAATATTAACTCTGTATTTTAGCTTAACTGCACTTGCGCAAGGTGTTAAATTAGGTGGAAGAGCAGGATTAAATGTTGCTAATATTTCGTTCGATCCTGATATTAATAATAGTAATACCTCAAAATCAGCCGAAAGATTTTTCCTTGTAGGAGGTTTAATTCAAATCGGCATTTCCGAATTATTTAGTTTTGGCATTGAACCAACTTATATACAAAAAGGGGCAAATTTCGAAGAAACATATTATCGGTATAATGGCTATCCAAATCTGACCGTTACTCATATAACCCGATATAGATATTCTTATTTTGAACTCCCTTTATTGTTTAAAGCTTATCTTCCTTTTTCAGCAGTTAAACCCTATGCCGAAATAGGAATGAATATTGGATTTAGAGTTGCATCCTCAAAGGAATATGAAGTTATACCTCCTTATCAAAATTCATCTATTAGTAAGGTCTATGCTTCTGTTAATGAAACGAGCTCATACACATAATATCATAGATTATAAAGAGAAAACGGCATTTACAGAATTTGGATTTGCTTTGGGTGCCGGTATTGAGACTCCTATTTATTCTATTATTTCTTTACAAATTGATGCAAGATATGTTCATGGTACATCTGATATTCTAAATAATCCGGAGGGAGATCATAATATCAGAACGAATGGCATACAGTTCTCTGCCGGTGTATTGTTTAGCTTATAAACCGTATTGAATTAAGGGGGAAGTTTTTCTTTCGCCTATTTATTTTAAGATAATTTTCAATGATTCTAAATTTGCTTCTATTGATTTATCGAGATCTTCTCTTGAGTGAGCATTTGAAATAAACAGGGCTTCAAACTGAGACGGGGGTAAATAAATTCCTCTACTCAGCATTTCATTAAAATATTTCCCAAACATAACAGTATTTGATTTTACAGCTGCTGCAAAATCATTTACCTTTTCTTCATTGAAGAATAAAGTAAGCATTGAACCTACCCTGTTAACGGTAAAGTTTTTGCCTAGAGATTTTAGATTAGTCTTAATTCCATCCTCAAGGTAAGAAGATTTTTCCTCGAGTTCAGTATAAAGGTTAGGATTATTTTTTATATAATTCAAAGCAGCATAACCAGCAGCCATAGCTAAAGGATTACCACTTAGAGTGCCTGCTTGATAAACCGGACCACTTGGTGAGATCATTTCCATAATTTCTTTTTTGCCTCCGAAAGCACCGACAGGAAGTCCGCCGCCGATAATCTTTCCGAAGGTTGATAAATCAGGTTTTATATTGAATAACTCTTGAGCACCTCCTTTAGAAACTCTAAATCCGCTCATAACTTCATCAAAGATCAATACGATATTTTCCTGGCTGCAAATATTTCTTAGATCGATAAGAAATTCTTTTGATGCTTTGACTACTCCCATATTACCTGCGACAGGTTCGATAATAAGTGCAGCAATCCGGTTTTTATTTGCACTGATTAAATTTTTAACGGATTGAATATTGTTATAATCGGCAATTAATGTATCAGCGGCATTTCCTTTAGTGACACCCGGACTTGTGGGAATTCCCAGAGTTAATGCTCCTGAACCAGCTTTGATTAAAAAGAAGTCGGCATGACCGTGGTAGCAGCCTTCAAATTTTATAATTTTTTCTTTGCCGGTGTACCCACGAGCAGCTCTTACTGCACTCATAGTTGCTTCCGTCCCGCTATTTACCATTCTTACTAATTCTACAGAAGGGACTAATTCCGTAATTAATTTTGCTACACTTACCTCAAGTTCCGATGGTGCACCGAAGCTTGTACCATTTTCAATAGCCTGAAGTAAAGCTTCTTTAATGAAAGGAGGGTTATGACCGAAGAGATGAGGACCCCAGCTTCCGATGTAATCAATAAATTCATTTCCATCAACATCAATGAGCTTAGAGCCGATACCTTTTTTTATAAATAAAGGATTTCCTCCAACAGATTTAAAAGCTCTAACCGGTGAATTAACACCTCCGGGAATATATTTTTTTGCTTGCGCAAATAATCTTTCACTCTTTGTTATATTCATATGCATCCTTAAAAGTCATTCTCAAGAAATTAAATTTATGAAATTTAATAGCATGAAAATATTGAATTAATATTCCCAGCCAAAAGTATTTGTAATTTGAGAAAACCTCCAAGGTTTCTGAAAACCTTGGAGGTTGGGATTACCCCCTAGAAATTATAATGACTGTAATTTCAGGAGTTGAATTATATCTTACCGGAGCAATTGACATCCCTAATCCTCTTGTTACAACCAATAACATTTTTCCGAAGTGGAAATCTCCTCTTACATACGGAGTTTCTATTAAAGTAGGGGATAAATTTTTAAATGGAAATAAAAAAGTAACCTGGCCGCCATGGGTATGCCCTGCAAGATAAAGATCATAATTATAATTTAATGCAGCTTCAGCTAAAAAGGCTCTGGGCTGATGAGCAAGGAATATTTTTAATCCGTAATCCCGGCTAAGTTTTGCCAGACTGTCTAATTTATCAATCCGTATCCTTTCAACATAAGTATTAGTCACAAAAGTAATTTCTATTTTAGCACCGTTGACATTTATATATCTCTTACCATCATCTATCATTTCAATTCCATTCTTTTTAAGAGCAGTTTTAATTTCATATAAACTCTTTGAATAATTATCATGATATGCCCAGTTGTCATGGTCTCCAACACATGAATAAATACCATATTTAGATTTTATTTTTGCAATATATTCAGCTGCTTCATTTATATATTCAGGAGTAGAGGTAATAACATCTCCTCCAATCAGAACAAGGTCAGGGTGTGTTGAATTTACTTTGTCGATATATTTAGTTAACCTTGCTTTATCAGTGTATCTGTCAGCCTGGATATCCGATATAAAAGTTAGCCTAAAATTGTTTAAGGCTTCCGGCAAATCCTTCTTTTTATATTCAACGATTCTGATTGAAATAGCAGTTTTGTCATGAACTATTCTGACCGGGACATAAAGCAAAAAGAAAGCGGTAATAAATAATATTATTTTCCATTCGATTGGAAGGAGTCTTTGCTTATATTTTTTCCATAAGGGAAGAATTAAAAATCTTAAAGCATCTATAATTAAGAAGAATAAATCGGATTGAACAACCAAGAATAGACCAGTCCAGAATGGGTATATTAAGACATAGTCGAAGAAGAAATTTTGCGGGATCCAAACATAAGAGTTTGAGACTGCAGCATAGCTCCAATCAAGAATTAAAAAAAGAGGATAAAGATTTATCCATATAAGAAAGATTGTAATAATTAATCTTCTTTTTTGAATGGGGAAATTAGGGAATGTATTTTTAAGAGCTTTTGTTACTTTTTTTGTAAAATAATATTCAACTAAGAATATTAAGAGAGCAGCTATAAGAATCCGGATTATATTTTGCATTAAGAATTGTTCTTTTGAGAAAAACTTATAACAATTTATTTATAAGAAAGTTCCCCTTCAATATAAATAACTGCAAAATTTTAGTTTGGAGATTCTTCACCCTGGCGGGTTCAGAATGACAGACTCGAGATTGCACCATTATAGGGTATCAAAGTTTGTTAATAATGTTTTTCATTTTTCAATATAAATGAGATTGACCAAAATGTAATTATTTTCTTAAAAATAGAACACTGAGGACACAGATTTTTATAGATTTTGACTGTCCCGAAAAATCAGGATGAAAATTTCTTTTTGGTAAACCCCTTAATGAAATATATATGTAGAATAGGAACTATCTTATTTTAATATGCAATTCTTTTAATTGTTCTTCACTGACAGTTGAAGGTGCATCATCCATTAATGAAATACCGCTAGCGGTTTTGGGAAATGCAATTACTTCACGTATTGAGTTTTCACCGGCAAAAATCATAGCCAATCTATCAAATCCAAAAGCGATGCCTCCATGAGGGGGAGCGCCGAATTTAAAGGCATTCATTAGAAATCCAAATTTATATTCCGCTTCTTCATCAGAAATACCCAATGCTTTAAACATTTTGGATTGTAATTCGGCGTTATGGATTCTGATACTCCCGCCTGCTATCTCATTTCCATTTAAAACTAGGTCATAAGCACGGGCACGTACTCTTCCCGAGTCAGATTCCATATATTGGATATCTTCAAGTCTTGGCGAGGTGAAAGGGTGGTGCATTGCATAATAACGTTTAGTTTGTTCATCCCATTCAAAGAGGGGGAAATCAGTTACCCACAGCAAATGTGAATTCGAATCTTTTTTAATCAAATCAAGACGACGGGCCATTTCCAATCTTAACTGACCCATAATTGATAATGCTTTTAGTCTTTCGCCTGATAATATAAAGATTAAATCTCCGGGTTTAGCATTCAGTTTTTCAATTAAATTTTTCTTTTCTTCATCGGATAAAAATTTAGCAACAGGAGCTTCTAATTCAATGCCTGTGGCAGATTCCTTAACGCGCATCCATATTAGTCCACCGGCACCAAGCTTCTTTACAAAGTCAGTTAGAACATCAAGCTGGTTCCTTGTATAATCGCCGCATCCAGGAGCAACTAATCCCGATATAATTCCTTTATTTTCTATTTGCTCTTTAAATACTTTAAAGTTAGTCTTAGTAAAGACATCATTTAAGGTAACCATATTGATTATAAACCGAAGATCAGGCTTATCGCTGCCAAACTTCTCCATGGCTTCATCAAATGATAATCTGGGGATGGGAAGTTTTAATTCCTGCCCCCAAATTTCCTTAAAGAGGATCTGCATTAAACCTTCAACTACTTCAAAAATATCTTCCTGATCGATGAAAGACATTTCAACATCTATTTGAGTAAACTCCGGCTGCCTATCGGCACGAAGATCTTCATCCCTAAAGCATTTTACTATCTGGAAATATCTATCTAGACCAGAGACCATTAATATTTGCTTATATGTCTGTGGAGATTGCGGCAGAGCATAAAATTTACCTTTGTGAATTCTACTGGGAACCAGGTAATCCCTAGCGCCTTCAGGGGTGCTTTTCATAAGCACGGGAGTTTCGACTTCAACAAAATTTTGCTGATCGAAATAACGTCTTGCCAGCTGGTACATTTTATGCCGTAAAAGAAGATTTTTCTGAACAGAATTTCGTCTTAAATCCAAATATCTATATTTAAGTCTTATATCTTCGCTGGTTTCAACCTTATCTTTTATAGGAAAGGGAGGAGTTTTAGCTTCATTCAAAATAATGAGTTTATTTGCCATTACATCAATATGACCTGTGGCTATCTCTGAATTATCCGTTTCAGGGGGTCTTTTTCTTACAGTTCCTTCGATAGAAATTACAAATTCATTTCGTAATTTGCCGGCTTCGAGATGAGCCTGCTCATTAAAGTTAGGTTCAAAGACAATCTGTGTAATCCCATAGCGATCGCGTAAATCAATGAAAATCAGTCCGCCTAAATCGCGTCTGGTATCAACCCAGCCGTTTAGAACTACGTTATCACTAACATTAGATATTCTTAATTCACCGCAAGTATGTGTTCTTCTTTTAAAATCCATTTAATATTACTTTACTCCAAATTGATAAAATCAGACATTAAAAATAAATAATTAAAAAAGGGTAAACAAATATATTTCTATGACGGATTTTACCACAAGGGCACGAAGGAACAATAAGGTAAATTCCAAAAGACAAATAAGCTTCAAAGGTCAAAAGTCAAAACAAAACGCGAGACAGCACTAAGATATTTTAATTTTGATTTTAATAAGAAAATTTAGGACACAAAGAAGGCCCCAACAGCAAAATTGTAGGATGTATTGATTATTAGCGTAATCAGAGCATAATCAGAGCGTAATGAGAGCGTATTCACTCCGTATTTATAGCGTTTTCAGAGCGTATTCAGTTTTTTGTTGTCTTAGATACTTTACTTTTATTTTAATGCAATTTAAATTTTTACGGCATGGGTGTGACTAAACACATTAAATTCAAAGATTATACTCTGCTCACAGAAACTCTCTTTTGACATTCACATATTAAGAGGGCAATAAAAAATAAGTTATAAAACCTTAGAAGGAGATGATGGTTATGAAAAAAAATCTGAATTTATTAGGGATGTTTGTTTTATCATTTTTAATGATAGGCGGATACTCATATTCTCAAAATGATCAACAAACCCAGACGAATCAAAATAAAAACCAGAATATGAATACACAAAATTCCACACAAGCAGATACAAATTATGACAAGTCAATGGCATATTATAATTATGCAAAGAAAAACATAATTGAAGATAAAAATAAGGATGAAAAATATAAAGGTAAGTTCAATAGTCAGAATAATATGGATAAATCTAATTCAAACATGAATAATTCTAATATGAATAACATGAATAATTCAGATATGAATATGAATTCATCCCATAAAAAAAATAATATGATGAATTCAAATGGTATGATGATGGATAGTACAAAGCATAAAATGGGGAAGAAAGCAAATAAAATGTGGGATACTACTAAATCAAAAGCTAAAAATCAGTGGAAGAAAAAATCTAATAGCATGAAAGATACCAGCAAGACTTATTAAAAAGCTGCTAAGAATTCACCGTTTTAATTATAAAAATTATTTAACCCCTGCTCAACAAAGGGCGGGGTTAAATTTATATATAAACTCTTCTTACAATTTGATTTTCCTTTTCAATTATTTTAACCCGCAATATCATGGAGAATT
Organism: uncultured Ignavibacteriales bacterium; assembly: GCA_963742995.1. Lineage (GTDB taxonomy): Bacteria > Bacteroidota > Ignavibacteria > Ignavibacteriales > Ignavibacteriaceae > CAVQBP01. The sequence continues at coordinate 137,698 of CAVUOL010000075.1, read as the reverse complement.
TTGAAATAGCTATTTTTCTTGAATAAAGTATTATTAGTAAATTAATTCTATGAATATTGTAGAATTAATAAGAAAAAAAAGAAACGGGGAAGAATTAACCCGTGGGGAAATAAATTATTTAATATCCGGATATACAGATCGCAAGATTGCCGATTATCAATTTGCTGCATTTTTGATGGCGGCATTTCTTAAAGGCTTAAATAAGGAGGAGACTTCTGCATTAACGGAATCAATGATTAATAGCGGCAAAATGGTTAATCTTCATTCCATAAGAGGTTCAAAAATAGATAAACATTCCACAGGAGGAGTGGGTGATAAAACATCATTAATAATAGCACCGATTGCAGCAGCAGCCGGAATCAAAGTACCAATGATTTCCGGAAGGGGGTTAGGCCATACAGGAGGGACATTAGACAAGCTCGAATCTATACCCGGATTTAGAACTAATCTAATCCTTTCCGAATATAAATCCATTCTTTATAAATGCGGAGCTGTTTTAATTGGACAAACTAAAGAAATTGCACCTGCAGATAAACTAATATATTCTTTAAGAGATGTTACCGCAACCGTAGAATCGATACCATTAATAACTGCAAGTATAATGAGTAAAAAAATCGCAGAAGGGATTGACGGGTTGGTTCTTGATGTGAAAACAGGCAGCGGAGCCTTCATGCAGAAAATGAGTGATGCAGTTAAATTAGCCGATTCGCTAATAAGTACTGCCAAATCTTTCGATAAAAAAGTTATCGCATATATAACAGATATGAATCAGCCATTGGGTAACTATATCGGCAACTGGCTGGAGGTTTATGAATCAGTTAAAGTATTAAGGGGTGAAATTAATAATGATCTGCTTCAGTTAAGCCTAACTCTGGCGGGGACCATGATCTATCTGGGGGGAAATGCTTTAACAATTGATGAAGGTATAAAATTAGCTTCGGAATTGATTTCAAATGGTAAAGCTTTAGATAAATTCCTTGAAATTGTAAAACTTCAGGGGGGAGATACAGATTATATTGAAAATTTAGAAAAATATCCGAAATCTAAATTCATTAAAAAAATAAAATCAAAAGGGGAAGGGCATTTAGAGTATATTAATAATTATGAAATCGGCATGGCATCAGTGATACTGGGGGCTGGAAGGGAAAAGATTGATGATATGATTGATCCGAAAGCTGGTATAATATTTTATCCTAAAATCGGGGATAAAATTAATAAGGGGGATGTAATTGCAGAACTTCATTCATCTTCGAAAGAAAAGATAAAAGAAGCAGAGAGAAAAGTATATAATTCATTAAGGTTTTCAGAAAATAAAGTTAAAAGGTTAAGGCTGGTTAAAAGGATCATTGAGTAAAAGACATTTCTTACCTATCCTAATTACATATTTCCCTTTTGAGAATGCGGAGATATATTGCTTTATTGTTAAATTGCTTAATTGCTATATTGTTAACTGCAAAAGAGAGATAGCAAACATTGTTATTAGCTGGTTGATTTTTAGGGGTATTAACCTCACCCCCCAGCCCCCTCTCCTTATAAAGGCGAGGGGGAGGAGGAATTTATACTAGTAGCACACGTATAAACAGACTGAGAATATCTGGAAGGTTATTGAGATTTTATTTTTTGGGCTATTCTGATTATTGCTTTTAAAGATTCTTCTATGTCATCTTCGGTTGTTGCATGTGAACATATGCTTATACGCATGGCAGTTTTCCCCTGCCATTCTGTTCCACCACACCAGCAAGTGCCGTCATTTTGAATTTCTTTGATAATCGTTTTAGTTTCTTCCGGACTTCCGAATGAAACTAATACCTGATTAATAACGACATCATTCAAGATATCAAATCCGGCAGATCTTAGACCATCAGCAAACCTTTCAGCATGCCTGCATGTTTTATTTATTAAATCAGACAAGCCTGAGCGGCCAAGGGAATGTAAAGCAGCCCATATTTCAATTCCCCTTGAGCGTCTTGATAATTCGGGACAATATTGAGAAGGTTCTCTATGTTCTCCCTGAGGTAAATATGCTGCGGTTAGGGACATTGCTGATCGCAAAGATTCAGAATCTTTTACGAATGCCAGACCAGAATCATAAGGAACATTTAACCATTTATGTGCATCTGTTGCCCAAGAATCGGCAAGGTTTATTCCTTCGGTTAAATATTTCTTTGAAGGAACTGCCGAAGCCCATAAACCGAAGGCACCGTCAACATGCACCCATGCATTTGATTCATGGGCAATTTCACAAATTTCTTTAATAGGATCAAAAGAACCAGTATTAACGTTACCAGCTTGAGTGCATACGATGGATGGACTCTTGATTTTTGGAAATCTTTTCAATTGCATCCTACCCTGGTCGTCCACAGGGACTTTTATAACTCTGTCTTTGCCTAAACCTAATAATCCAAGTCCTCTAAATAATGATGGATGTGCTTCCTCGCTAACAACAACATTTATTGGAGGAGCATTAAATAACCCATTCGCCTCAACATCCCAACCGATATTTTTTAAGATAGAATGTCTTGCAGCAGCGAGTGAAGTAAAATTAGCCATAGTAGCCCCGGTAACAAAAGCGCCGGCACTTTGCGGTGGTAAGTCAAAAATTTGGAGGAGCCATTTCAGGCATATTTCTTCCAAGACGACACCAATTGGTGAACCTACGAAAAGACCTGCGTTTTGATCCCATGCAGTTGATAACCAGTTAGCAGCCACAGAAGCCGGTACCGAACCTCCGATTACAAATCCAAAAAATCTTCCGCCGGAAATTCCAATGGTTGCAGGAGAACCGATTTCATCAAGTATTTCTATTGTTTTTAACGGATCAACCGGATGCTCAGGGAGAGGAAGATCTAATTCCTTCAGTCTTTCAATCGCATTTTGAGAAGGTGAAACTGAACGATTATTTATTTCTTCTCTATATTTTATAGCTCTTTTTGCAGTTTCTAATAATAATTCTTTCATAAATCACCTTTTAAAAGAATTTACTGTCAGGTATTATAAGGGTTATTAAGTTGAAATGTGAAGATACGGAAAAATTCCATTTGTAAATATGGTATGCGAAACGGAGTTTCGCGTTACAGGGCAAAAGAGAAATATTATTCATTAAACAAATCTTTTAAGTTTAATAAAGTAATGGTATCTTTAAATACATTTATTCATTAAAGGGAAAAAAAATGATTTTTATAATTGCTTTAATAGCTGCCGTAATAGCTTTCTTTTTGTACAAAAATGCAAAAAAAAGATTTAATAAACAGGAAACAAATTTAGCCCTTGGCGGTCTTATTGCTGCCTTATTTATTGCAATACTTCAATGCTGGACGATTATACCGGCTGGTCATGTAGGTGTTATAGACTTTTTTGGTAATGTGAGTGACCGAACCTTAAAGCCTGGCGTAAACATAGTAAATCCGTTAGCGAATGTAATAAAATTTGATGCAAGGACGCAGGAGATAAAAGAGGTTATGAATGTTCCTTCAAAAGAAGGATTGGGAGTAGAGCTTGAAGTTAGTCTTTTATACAGTTTAAGTTTTGATAATGCAAATAAGATTTATAAAACTGTGGGAGAAGATTATGTAGATAAAATATTAATACCACAATTCCGCTCAGTGGTTAGAGGAGTCACTGCCAGCTTTGAGGCCCGTGCGCTTTATACTGCCGAGAGAGAACAGCTTGCAAGGATGATGGAGGTAGAGCTTTCGAAATTAGTTAAACCAAGGGGAATAACAATTGAAGCTGCGCCTTTGCGCCAGATAAACTTACCAGCTAGATTAACAGAATCAATAGAAGAAAAATTAAAGGCAGAGCAGGAAAGTCAGCGGATGCAGTTTATACTTCAGAGAGAAACACAAGAAGCTGAGAGAAAGAGAATAGAAGCAAAAGGAATTGCAGATTTCCAGGAGATAGTATCAAAAGGAATAAGCGAACAATTATTAAAGTGGAAGGGAATAGAGGCAACTGAAAAGCTTGCAGGATCATCGAATACCAAAATTGTTGTCATTGGTTCCGGTAAAGATGGACTACCGTTGATTTTAGGAGGAGACTAAGGCAGAGTACGTATTAAATTCCATAAAAACAAAAGGCTTTTTCTCCTTTATGCCTGCCCATTTAATATATCTCTCAGCCAAAAGAACAAGAAAAACTTGAAGAGATATCCAGGAAGTATACGTCACCGTATAATGAAGTTATGCGTGCAAAAGTTATTCTCTATGCTGCAAAGAATTTTGACAATAAACATATTGGTGAGAAACTTGATTTGCCAAGACAAATTGTTTCAAAGTGGCGTAAAAGGTTTTTTTATGAAGGATTACCCGGCCTTCAAGAAAACCCAGACACAGTAAACCCCGTGATTTTTCCCCCACAAGTAGTCATGGAGATTAAGGCTCTTGCATGTCAGCTTCCTATGGAATCAGATTTACCTTTTTCTCGTTTTAGTAATAATGATATTGCAAGAGAAGCAGTAAAACGAGGTATTATTGCATCGATAAGTAAAACCACAGTATGGCGTTGGTTAAGTAATGATGCAATTAACCTTGGTCTTACCGAAGTTGGATATTCCCTCGTGACCCAAACTTTTCAGAAAAAGCAGGAAATGTTTTAGACCTCTATCAAGGGATATGGTTAGGGATACCGTTACATAAGGATGATTATGTGATTTGTGCAGACGAAAAGACTAGTATTCAAGTAAGAAAACGAATCCATTGGGGAACAGTCCCGAGTTCTAAAGAAACACGCCGTGTTGAGTTTGAATATCAAAGAAAAGGAGCATTAACATATATAGCCGCTTGGGATGTTCTAAGAGCAAAAGTTTTTGGTATTTGTGTGAAAGCTTCGGAATCCAGGCATTTCATAATTTAGTAGATATTGTTATGAAACAAGAACCTTATCACTCTGCACGTAGAGTCTTTTGGATAACAGACAATGGTTCTTCACATCGTGGAGAAGCATCTGTTTAGTTTGGCCAATTGGTATCACAATGCTATACTAATTCATACTCCTGTTCATGCAAGTTGGTTAAATCAAATAGAAATTTATTTTTCTATGTGCAAAGGAAACTTTTAACTCCAAATGACTTTAACGATATAAATGAACTCAGATAAAATACTCGGTTTCCAATGTATAAAAAATTTCAAATAAACATCAATTTCGAAATTTCAAATTTCAAATACAATACTGCAATCAAAGGTTGAATTAATGGAGAATGGATGGTTGGATGATTGAATGAATGGATGATTGATTGGTTGAATAGATGGAGATGATTGGTGAATTAAGGTTTGTCGAATATTTCCTCATATTTAATTCTTATATCGACTGCATAGAGGTTCTGAGATGATGTAATTATTATTGGATTAAAATCAAACTCTTTAATACCGGGGAAATCGAGCATCAATTGTGCTGAAGAAGTCAATAATTCTTTTATTTTATTAAGATTAAAGGGGGTCTCTCCTCTAACCCCTTTTAGTATTTGTCCTATTTTTGTTTTAGAAATTATTTCATCTACATCTTCTTGATTTAAATAAGCTGATTTTATTGAGATATCATCATAAACTTCCACATATTTTCCTCCGGTTCCAAACATTAACATAGGACCGAAAGAGTTGTCTCTAAATCCCCCAATAAGGATTTCGAACTTTGGTTCAAGGTAAGGCTGTACTAAAAAATTTTCGAGAATAATATTATTATTTTCAAATGACCTTAATAAAGCTTCCTTAACTTTTAATAATTCATCAGGGTTCTTAATATTTATCTTCACAGCACCTAACTCAGATTTATGCAAAACATCTTTTGATATTCCTTTTACAACTAACGGATATTCAAACTCATTTATTTTCTCAATCAGTTCGTCAGGTTTTATCAGTAGTGTTTTTACTACCGGAATGCCATATTCTTTTGACAGATAATTTATCTGCTCATTAGATAACCAGCCGTTAGATAATTGCTGTTTAAAATTAATACTTATTAAATGCTTATCTTTAATAATTACGGGATCCCTACCTGCTTGTTTTTTGTAGAATAATATATTTGAAATTATTTCTGCAGGTTCTTCCGGCTGTCTAAATAGGGGGTACTTTATATGAGATTTTTTGCTGTATTCTTCCCAGAACTCAGGCAGGGGCATAACCACCTGATATAATGGTTTATCCGATTTAATTGAATTTATTTTTTCAATAACCTCAAAGGCATCAACCATAACAGGTTCAACGAAAATGGAGATAACTGCATCTACATTTTTATCCATAAGAAGGATATTGTTAACTTCTTTAAATTGTTCTGCCGAACCTCCGGGCAAGAGATCAACAGGATTATTAACACTTCCTTCAGGATGGACTATTTTCCTCAGCTTATTTTTAGATTCTTCAGTTATAGGAGCTAATTCTAATCCCTCTTTATCAATAGAATCTACGGCAAGGATCGCCGGACCACCGGCATTAGTTACTACCGCAATTTTATTTCCTGCAGGAATAGGAAAGTCTTCAAAACCTTTAGCGGTATTAAATAATTCATTCAACGTATCGACTCTTATAATACCAAATTGATTTAATACTGCTTGAATAACTTTCTCATTACTTCCAAGGGCTCCGGTGTGGGAAGCAGCGGCCTTCATTCCGCTCTTTGTTTTACCGGCTTTTAAAATAATGACAGGTTTAGAGATATTTCCCGAAGAGAATTCTTTAATTAATTCTTCTCCTTTTTCAAAACTTTCCAGATAACATGTAATTGTTTTTATACTATCATCATTCTGCCAGAAATTAATAATATCATTTTCACAAATATCAGCTTTGTTTCCAACGCTGATCATATGACCGAATTTAATACCGGTTTCACGCAAGGAATTTAAAATTGCAGCAGCAATTGCTCCGCTCTGGGATAAAAACCCGGTAGAACCTTTTTCGGGTTTTTCTGCTACAAATGTTGCATTTAATCTTATTTCATCGAAAGTTGAGATAACTCCCATGCAGTTTGGACCGATTAATCTTGCGCCTTTTTCTTTTATTTTTTTAAGGATTCTTTTTTCGGCTGCTTCTCCTTCTTTACTTACTTCTTTGAAGCCGGCAGTTACTAAAATTATGGAATAGACATCTTTTGAAAGAAGAGCATCAATAATTTCTTCGGCCGCATTTTTAGGTACCAGCACTATAGCAAGGTCAATATTGTCTTTAATTTCGGTTATAGTTTTATAACATTTATAGCCCAAAATTATATCTGCTTTCGGATTTACAGGGTAAACTTTTCCTGTGTAGCGATATTCTTTAATTGATTTCAGTAATTCATAACCAATGCTTTTTTCTTTTGTTGATGCCCCAGCTATGCAGACAGAGGAAGGATAAAAGAAATTTTTTATTTTTGATTCCATATTTGAATAAAATATTTTAGTAATGTAAACTACTAATTATATATAACTTAAGTAAACTAAGAAAATAGAGAATTAAAATGAAGGAAACTGATTCAAACAAATTAGGTGATATGCCTATTGAGGATTTTAGAAAGTTTGGACATGAACTTATTGACTGGGCTGCAGACTATATACAAAACATTGAAACCTATCCTGTTCTGCCGAAAGTAAAACCCGGTGAAATTATAAAACAGCTGCCAATATCACCGCCTCAAAACCCGGAGGAAATGAATGAAATTATATCTGATTTTAAAAAGATAATTGTTCCGGGAATAACTCACTGGAACCATCCAGGTTTTATGGCTTACTTTAATTCATCAGCAAGTATGCCCGGTATTTTAGCTGAATTGCTAATCAGTACATTTAATGTAAACGGGATGATCTGGAAAACTTCGCCTGTTTCAACAGAATTGGAACAGCTAACTTTAAGCTGGTTCAGACAAATGCTTGGACTGGATGAAGCCTGGTGGGGAATAATTTATGATACAGCTTCGGTAAGTTCAATGCATGCAATTGCAGCAGCAAGAGAAAATATAAATTTAAATATTCGTTCAAAGGGGATGGGAGGGAGAGCTGATTTACAGAGATTGAGACTTTATACTTCGGAGCATGCACATTCATCTATTGAAAAAGGGGCAGTAACATTAGGGATAGGGCTTGAAGGAGTAAGAAAAATTCCGGTAGATGATGAATTTAAAATGATTTCAGAAAAACTTAAAGAGGCAATTAATGAAGATAGAAAGAAGGGGTGGCTGCCTTTCTGCGTCTGTGCAACGGTAGGGACAACATCAACTACAAGCATCGACCCTGTTGATGAAATTGCAGATATTTGCAGGAGTGAAAATATATGGCTGCATATTGACGCTGCCCATGGCGGAGTAGCAGCATTATTGCCTGAGAAAAGATACATATTTAATGGAGTCGAGAAAGCAGATTCTTTGGTTGTTAATCCACATAAATGGATGTTCACCCCTCTTGATTTAAGCATTTTCTTTACCAAAAAACCAGATATATTAAAGAGGGCATTCAGCCTCGTTCATGAATATTTAAAAACAAAGGAGGATACAACAGTTGAAAATTATATGGATTACGGAGTTCAATTGGGAAGGCGGTTCCGTTCATTAAAATTATGGTTTATAATTAGATATTTCGGTGTGGAAGGGATAAGAAGTAGAATCAGAGAGCATATAAGAATAGCTAAAGATATTGCATCAAAAATAGATGCGCATCCTTTATTTGAAAGAATGGCGCCTGTACCATTCAGTACAATTTGTTTCAGGGCTCATCCGCCTGAAGAAAATGATGAAAATGTGCTTGAAGAATTGAATAGTAAACTTATGAATAAAGTAAATGAAACGGGTAAATTATTTCTTTCGCACACAAAATTAGATGATAAGTTTGTAATTCGGATGACTATCGGTAGTATTAGGACAACGGAAAATCATGTGATACAAGGATGGGAATTAATTCAAAATAGTTTGAGTGAAATAGTTCCTAAATAGAATATATATGAATTGTTTAATTGCTTAATTGTTATGTTTTTGCGAGGTGATTTAGATAATTCCTTTTAGATAATCGAGACGTTTTGTTTCGGGAAATTTTTCTATTGCGTATCTAAGCATGGTACGGGGCATAATTTTATAAAATCTCTGCAGAAAAAGTTCTTCGGCTTGAACATCTCTCTTCCCTATTTCTCTAAGCATCCAGCCGACGGCTTTCTGAATTAAATCATGTTTATCTTTGATTAACATTTCAGATATTTTGAGGGTAGCGGCATATTGATGTGCTTTAATAAAATAAAATGTTGATATAATTGCAATCCTACGTTTCCAGATGTTTTCGGATTCTGCTAATTCAAAAAGTAATTCTTTATTTTTATCAATTAAAAATGAACCAATGATCTTTTCAGCAGAAAGGTCTACAAGGTCCCAGTTATTAACATATCTTATATTTTTTATGTAAAAATTGAAAATCCTTTCTCTTGCTTTTTCATCCCCTTTTTTGAATTTTGCAATCAATATAAATAAAGCTATTAGCCTTTCTTCGTGAATTTTAGATTTAATAATTTTTTGCAGATCAGCAAGGGTTAAATGTACAAAGCGAGAAGCAATTTTCCTTGAAACAGGGACCTTTATTCCTACAAAGATATCTCCTTCGGCATATTCTCCTTTTCCGGTTTTGAAGAACCGCTGGAGGAAAATTCCTAATTCATTATTAGAGTAATTTTTAACTTCCAGATGCAAATCGGTATAATTCATAAAATTACATTTTAAAGATTTAGTTTTTAATGTAGCACTTGTTTTCTTAATTAAAAAGACATATAGTAATTTCTTATTCTATCTATGATTTTTTGGGGAATAGTGATTTTGAGTAGGAGTACGAGTACGAGTACGATTAAGAGCATGATTACGATTAAATACTATTAAGGATATCATTAGAGATGGAAGTGATTATGTTTAAAATCAATAAAACATGTTACTGTATTTATGAATAGGTGTACTTAGCAAAAATAGGTAATGAAACAGAGTTGGATTAACCATTTGAGTAATTATTTTTCCAATCATCATAAAGTAAATTCCAGGATTATTAAATTATTGTATTTTATAACTTTTCATATCATAAGGAGTAATAAATGAAAAGGAACGCAACTTTATTAATGCTTGCATTTCTGTTTTTGACGACAATAAAAATTGACCCGCAGGATATATCAAAAATTGATATTCCATATAAGAAGTTTGTTTTGGATAACGGGTTAACATTAATTGTACATGAAGATCATAAAGCTCCTATTGCAGCTGTAAATGTTTGGTACCATGTAGGTTCAAAAAATGAAAAAAAAGGAAAGACGGGATTTGCTCATTTATTTGAACATTTAATGTTTAACGGAAGCGAGCATTTTAATGATGATTATTTTCAGGCAATGGAACGGGTAGGTGCAACTGATATGAACGGAACAACAAATGAGGACCGAACTAATTATTTCGAGAATGTGCCGACATCGGCGATTGATTTAGCTTTATGGATGGAATCTGATAGAATGGGGCATTTGCTTGGAGCAATTGATCAGGCTAAACTGAATGAACAGCGCGGGGTGGTTCAGAATGAAAAAAGAGAGGGAGAAAATCAACCTTACGGAGATAAAATATACTGGGCAATTTCCGAAAATACTTATCCTGAAAATCACCCATATCATTGGCAGACAATCGGATATATGGAAGATCTTGACTCCGCTTCCCTGACAGATGTTAAAGATTGGTTCAAAAGATATTATGGAACAGCGAATGCAATTTTATCAATAGCAGGAGATGTAAACGCAGATTCAATAAAATTAAAAGTTGAAAAATATTTCGGTGATATTCCGCCGGGTCCTCCAATTGAACATCAAAAGAGCTGGACAGCTAAAATGTCCGGGATCAAAAGGATGGTTATGCAGGATAGGGTACCACAAGCAAGGGTTTACGAGATCTGGAACGTTCCTGAATATGGTTCAAATGAACTGGCATATTTAGACCTCTTGAGTGATGTTTTAACTTTAGGTAAGAATTCCAGGTTATATAAAAGATTAGTATATGATGAACAAATTGCTACTGATGTTAATGCCAGCATTAATTCAAGAGAAATCGGGAGTCAGTTTGAAATTAATGCAACGGCAAAAGAAGGGGTGCCGTTAGATAAGATTGAAGCTGAAATTAATGAAGAATTAGATAAATTATTGAAAGAAGGTCCAACAACAGAAGAGCTTGAAAGAGCGAAGACTAATTATATATCAAATTTTGTCAGGGGTATAGAAAGGATAGGGGGATTCGGGGGTAAATCGGATATATTGGCAACCGGAGAAGTTTTTACTGGTTCGCCCGATTTTTATAAATCGAGACTTAACTGGATCAGCAGTTCCACCATTGAAGATATAAAAGAAACCGGGAATAAGTGGCTTTCAGACGGCAAATTTATTTTAGAAGTCCTTCCTTATCCCGAATTTAAAATAAGTACATCAACAGTAGATAGATCAAAACTGCCGGAGACAGGAACGCCTCCTGAAGCGAAATTTCCAGATTACCAGGAGACAACTCTTTCGAACGGATTAAAAATACTTCTGGCAAGGAGAACTTCAATTCCTTTAGTGAAATTTAATTTGATAGTTAATGCAGGTTTTTCAGCAGATCAGAATGGTGTTCCCGGACTTGCCAGCTTAACATCGGATATGATGGATGAGGGAACAAATAATATGGATGCTTTACAGATAAGTGATGAGCTATTGAAATTGGGTGCGAGACTGTCATCCAACTCAAGCGTTGACAATTCGAGTGTAAGTCTTTCGAGTTTAAAATCCAATATGGATAAGTCATTGGAACTATTTGCAGATGTGATACTTCATCCTTCTTTTCCGGAGAAGGAACTTGCCAGAATAAAAAAAGAAAGGATAGCAGCGATTGAACAGGAAAAAGCTTCGCCGGTAATGGCGGGCATCCGGGTGCTTCCAATTCTCTTGTACGGGAAAAGCAGTGCTTACGGAACAACCTGGAGAGGAAATGGGGACAAAGAATCAATGGATAAAATTAAACGAGAAGATTTAATAAAATTTCATGATTTATGGTTTAAGCCGAATAATGCAACTTTAATTATTGCGGGGGATGCTTCACTTGACGAGTTAAAGCCGAAGCTGGAAAAATTATTCAGCGGATGGGAAAAGGGAGAAACTCCTAAAAAGAAGATCGGGGATGTAAAGAATACCAAAACACCTGTGGTATATTTAATAAATATTCCAGATGCAGAACAATCAGTTATATTTGCCGCAGATATAGTTCCTCCCAAATCCGAGATGAATGATATTGCAACTGAAACCATGAACAATATTCTGGGAGGTTTGTTTACTTCAAGGATAAATATGAACTTAAGAGAAGATAAACACTGGTCATACGGGGCTTTCAGCTTTATACGAGAATTAAAAGCTCAACGACCATTTATTGCATACGCTCCGGTACAAACGGATAAAACCAAAGAAGCAATGGAGGAAATGAAAAAAGAGCTAACTCAATTTGTAGGAGACAAACCCCCAACACCGGATGAATTGAATAAGGTGAAGCTCAATCAAACATTGGAATTGCCAGGAAGATGGGAAACAATTGATGATATAGTTGATTATCTGACCAACCTTGTAAATTACAATCTTCCTCCGGATTATTATAAAACCTATTCAGAGAAAGTAAAGAGCTTAAAAATGAGTGATATTACAGAAGCCGCAAAAGAAGTTGTAATGCCGGGAAATATGATATGGGTAGTTGTTGGTGATCAATCAAAAATTGAAAAAGGGATAAAAGATTTAGGCTATGAGATAAAATTAATAGATAGTGAGGCTAAGGGGATTTGAGAAAAAATTTAGATCTGTGTTATTTCGGTTGCTTAAATTTTGTAAAGGGTGATTCGGCGAATCACCCTTACTAAAAATTGCTTAATGGTTCGAACAATGGGAAGGTTCTGTTTCAAGAAGCCTTTCTGCATTAGCAGTTAACTCGCCAGGCAACAAATAATTAACAACTACATTTATTTTTAATAGTTATACCTGGCATCATGATATCCTTTTCAAAATAAGAACCATATGTCGTCCTTAGCGGGACTTTGGTTTCTTTGGGTTGCAAATTTTCTATAGATATTTAATAACTAAAGGGATTATTGAAAGTCTTAAATAACCATAATATGATTTTGTCCGAATAGAACTTGAGTATCCTTATTGCTCCTTACAGAATCAAAAATAGATTTTATCTATATTAAACCATCTTCAAATATTTTAAATATTATTAATGCTTAAGAAAATACCGAAGCAGGTAATAATTTTAGGATTAGTTAGTTTATTCACAGATGCAGCAAGTGAAATGCTGTACCCGATAACACCTATATTTCTTGCATCAGTATTAGGAGCTTCAATGGCTTCGGTGGGTTTAATAGAAGGCTTAGCGGAGATTACAGCAGGTTTTTTAAAAGGGTATTTCGGATTTCTATCGGATAAGTTAGGTAAGCGATCGATTTTTGTAGTTGGGGGTTATAGCATTTCGGCTTTGTCAAAGCCTTTACCGGGAATTTTCCCAAGTATATTTACCGTACTTGTTTCGAGGGTTACAGACAGAATAGGAAAAGGGATGCGTACAGCACCAAGGGATGCATTATTAGCAGGGTATTCAAGCCGTAATAATACCGGAGCCATTTTTGGTTTTCATCGAGGGATGGATACAATTGGAGCAGTTGTTGGTCCTTTAGCGGCACTATTACTTTTAAAAATATACAATTATAATTTTAATATTATTTTTATTATTGCATTTGTCCCATCAATAATTGCCGTAACATTTACCTTATTTATTAAAGATAAAAAAATTGAAGTTAAAGGAGATAAAAAACAGAAATATATGTCGTTCTGGAGAGAATCTCCAAAAGTTTATAAATCGCTTGTTTTTTTAATAACAATATTTTCAATTGTAAACAGCAGCGATGTTTTTTTGATTTTGAAGTCAAGAAATATTTCAAATTCAGATGAAACAGCAATACTGGGATATATTTTCTATAATTTAATTTATGCCGTTTTTTCTTACCCTGCAGGTATTATATCAGATAAAATCGGGAAGAAAAAGATATACATAAGCGGATTAATAATGTTTTCAGCCGTTTATTTGGGTTTTGCCATTTCAGATAACTTTATTCTAACATGGATTCTTTTTGCTTTATATGGTATTTATGCGGCTGCTACAGAGGGTATATTAAAAGCATGGATTTCAGATATTGTGTCATATGAAAAAGTAGGTTCTGCGGTAGGATTAATCACTATGTTGTCAAGCATTGCAATGTTTTCCGGTTCTGTTTTAACGGGTTATTTATGGGATAAATTCGGTTCTTCGGTTCCTTTCTACTTATCCTCACTTGTAAGTTTAATAGTAGCATTTTTGTTAATCAAAATAAGAAAAGAGTAATTTTAAATAAGAAAAGAGGATATATGCAGACGACTATTGATCCAGGTTTAGGCGAGAAATATTTCGGCAGGACAAAAAGAGTAATTAATAAAGACGGATCATTCAATGTAACGCGCACCGGAACAGATTTTCATCCGAAAGATATATATCAATTCCTTGTTAATCTTTCATGGACTAAATTTTTCGGACTTACGGTTTTATCATATATAATATTTAATGCATTATTCGGATTAATTTATTTTTTAACAGGAATAGAAAATTTACAAGGGGTAATCCGATCGAGTTCATTAGAGAATTATTTTAACTGCTTTTTCTTTAGTGTTCAGACTTCCACCACTATAGGATACGGAGGCATTCTTCCGCAAGGGATGTTAACGAACTTTATTGTTACAATTGAAGCTATGACAGGAGTATTGGCTTTTGCATTAATTACCGGTCTATTGTATGGAAGATTCTCGCATCCTTTTTCAAGAATTTTATACAGCAAGAATGCAATAGTTGCTCCATATAAAGGGATTAGATCATTGCAATTCAGAATAGTCAATCAGAGAAACAATAATCTTATGGATTTAGAGGCTAAGGTAATGGCAGTACTTGTAGATAAAGATTATAACAGAAAATATTATGATATGAGTCTTGAAAGATACAGTGTACATTTTTTTGCATTAAGCTGGACAGTTGTTCATCCAATTGATGAAGAAAGTCCGATATGGGGACGGAGTTTGGATGAATTAAAGGAGAAACAATTTGAGGTATTAATCCTGATAAAGGGGTATGATGATACATTCAGCCAGGTGGTTCATTCAAGATATTCTTATACTTTTGATGAGATAATATGGGGTGCAAAGTTTATAAGATCATTTAATACTAATTCAAACGGTGATATAATATTGAAACTTGGTGATATTCATCTGTTTGAGAAGGCAAATTTAGATTAAATAAATAGTCGAAAAACATAGGTCACATAACCTACAAAAACTAATTTTTACTCTTGGCGGATTATTGCCAAATAATTTATATTTAGCGGTAAATTGTAGGATCGGATGGATATTCAAAATATCTAACAAATCAGGAAGATTTTGATACTGCAATAAAATTATTGCGCAGATCTTTTAATTTAGTTACAGAGGAAAAAAGCAAAAGAATCACTATAGTTTGGATAATTTTTTTCAATCATTTATTATGGAAGATCTGGTAAATATTGTTCCTAAACTGGAAACAAATAGAATATCGTTAGAAAGATACAGAGCAGGCGAGGGAAAAATACTTTATGAAACAATTGAGAGTAATAAAGATAGAATGCTCGACAATTTCCCGGTAATGCTTTCAAATATTCGTGATGCATATAGTGCAGAATATTTTATCAGAAAAAAAATAGAAGAATGGGATGAACAATCAGCATTTAATTTCGGTATATGGTTCAAAGAAAATGCAAAATTTATTGGTCATATTTCCTTAAAAAATATAGACTGGGTTATACCGAGAGGAGAAATAGCATACATTATTTCCAAGGAATATGAAGGGCAGGGAATTATGACGGAAGCATTGTCAGCAATCATAAAATTCAGTTTTGAAAATCTATTAATGAATAGACTTTTTCTGAGAATAATGACGAATAATAATAGAAGTTATGAATTGGCAGAACGCTGCGGATTTTCAAGAGAAGGTACCTTAAAGAAAGATCATAAGACCTATTGGGGCGAACTTGTAGATCTTTATTATTATGGAATGACAAAAGATGATTATATAAAATTTTATAATCTATAAATTCCATCTATACTCAAGATTAAAAATTAAAATCAATATTTATGAAATCAGAAATAGGAGTTTTACTAATACAATTAGGTACACCATTAAGTGCAATGGTAGCAGATGTTAGAAAATATTTAAGTGAATTTTTAAATGATCCCAGAGTTATTGATATTCCATATATATTAAGGAAATTTTTAGTAAATGTAATTATAGTTCCTTTTCGAGCTCCGAAGTCGACAAAAATATACCAACAGATGTGGACAGAGAAGGGGTCCCCTCTTTTAATATATAGTGAAGGGGTACAGCGAAAACTCCAGGAGAAGTTAGGAGATAATTTTAAAGTTGAATTAGCAATGCGATATCAAAGCCCAAGCATGGATGCTGTACTTGAGAGAATGAAAAAGGATAATTATAAAAGAATAATTGTTTTACCGCTTTTCCCTCAATATGCTTCTGCGAGTACCGGTTCCGCAATAGATAAAACATTAAAAATAATCAGTAAATGGTGGGTTATTCCGGAATTAAGTATAATCAATCAATTTTATGATGATGAAGGATATATTGCTTCGTTTGCAGAGATAGGAAGAAAATACAATATTAATGAGTACGATCATGTTTTATTTAGTTATCATGGATTACCTGAAAGACAGGTAGATAAAGTTCATGGTGACAGGAAACCATGCTCAGCCCATAATTGTGAAAATGAAATTACCGAAGAAAACAAATTTTGCTATAAAGCAGTTTGTTATGCGACAACCCGATTACTTGCAGAAAGGTTAAATATTCCAAAAGAAAAGTATACTGTCAGCTTTCAATCGAGACTTGATGAAAAATGGCTTAAGCCTTTTTCAGACAAGGTTATAGTTGAACAAGCAAAGAAAGGTGCAAAAAAGCTACTGGTATTTAGTCCGGCATTTGTGGCAGACTGTTTGGAAACGATAGTTGAAATTGGAATTGAATATCAGCATTTATTTGTTAAAAACGGGGGAGAGAAAGTACAGCTTGTTGAAAGTTTAAATGACGCCCCCCAGTGGATTAATACATTAAAGAACATGGTATTAAAAAATGCTAATTAATTTGTCTGGAAATTAGAGAGATTATATCTGCATATCTTTATTCTTACTTAGGAGATTCTTCCCAGTCTCATGGCAATGTTTGTGTAACTTCAGTGACTTAATTTCAGTCATTTGATAATTGCTACTATAAATTATTATACGATTTTATAGAATATAATAGATTATGGAACTTTATCACGCTTTTGCAATTCTTATTGTTTTATCTGCTGCCTATGCATATATAAATTTCCGTTATTTGAGACTTCCGTTTACAATTGGGATGATGGTCATTGCTCTTGTATCTTCATTATTGATAGTGGCAATCGGAAATGTAAGTCCCGGATTTAAAAAAGATGCAGTAGATGCAATTCAAAATATAGATTTTTCGCAAATATTGTTAAATGTAATGTTAAGCTTCCTGTTATTTGCGGGAGCTATAAACATTGATTTTACCAGTTTAAGAAAAGAAAGATATCCTGTGATAATATTTGCGACCTTAGGAGTTTTAACCTCAACTGTTATAGTTGGAACCTTAATATATTATTTTATGAGATTTACCGGTGAGCCGATAGAATATATCTACGCCTTATTATTCGGAGCATTGATTTCACCAACAGACCCGGTAGCGGTATTAGGTATTTTAAAGGATGCGGGTATTCCCAAAAGCCTTGAAATAAAAATTACAGGTGAATCGTTATTTAATGACGGGGTGGCAGTTGTAATATTTACAAGTATATATCAGGTTGCCAAAATAGGGATCGAAAGTTTTAAGGTTGCAGATATAATTATTCTTTTTTTAAGAGAAGCCGGCGGAGGAATAATCTTAGGTTTAATAGTAGGGTATGCAGGATATATTTTATTAAAATCGATAGATAATTACAAAGTGGAAGTTTTAATTACAATAGCTATAGTAACAGGAGGCTATTCACTTGCAGAACTATTACAAATTTCAGGTCCCTTAGCTATGGTAGCAGCCGGTATAATAACGGGTAATGCAGGTAAAAAGTATGCTATGTCCGATACTACACAAAACTATATTGATAAATTCTGGGAGATGATAGACGAGATATTAAATGCATTATTATTTATACTAATTGGTTTTGAAATACTGGTAATAAAAATAAATCCTTATTTTCTAGCCGGTCTTTTTGCAATATTTGTTGTACTTGTTGCCCGTTTTATATCGGTAGGAATTCCAATAACTTTGTTAAGATTTAAAAGAGGATTTATAAAACATAGTATATGGATTCTTACCTGGGGTGGATTAAGAGGGGGGATATCGGTAGCGCTTGCTTTATCATTGCAAAATAACATGCATAAAGGTTTTATTGTTTCAATAACATACATGGTTGTATTATTTTCAATTATAATTCAGGGTTTAACAATCGGAAAACTGGTAAAAAAACTTAAAGTAAAAGAAATAATTTCAGAAAACAAAGAGGAGACGGAAGATATTTATAAAAGGCAAAATATTTGAGAATTTAAGCATATATTAGTTAATTTCCTTATCAGATAGAACGGATAATATTTTTCCTATTAATAAAGCGGTAAGAACGCCGATTAAGGTAAACCATGTCCACGCTACTAACTTCAAGGTTATAACGGTAATCATTATAAAAATACCGGCAATAAATCCTGCGAGTGCATCTTCCTGCCGGGCTTTTTTAATAAAAATGCCAATTAAAAACGCTCCTAATAAACCGCCATAGGTAAAAGAAGCAATACTTAAAGCAATTTCAACAACCGAGCGAGGTGAAGAGATAAAAAAGAAAGCAGAAAAAGTAAGAAGAGCAGCCCACATAATTGTGAACATTCTTGAAATGCGTAAGTGTTTTTTATCGTTATCTAATTTTCCGAAAAAAGGGATATACAGATCTATCATAGTTGAGGAAGCAAGAGAACTAATTGAGCCGGCAAGAGTAGATAAGGCAGCGGCGAATAAACCTGCAATAATAATCCCGGTAATTCCGGGAGGCAGAGCATTGATAATGAATTTCGGAAATATTTCATCCGGTTTAGAAATGTCAATGCTTTGAAGATCTAGTGTTCCATAGTATGCATAAAGCAAAACACCTACAAGAAGGAAGAGGGCGAATTGAATTATCACTATTATACCGCTACCTATAATTGCTTTTTTACTATCTTCAAGATTTTTAGTTGTTAATAACCTTTGAACGACAAGTTGATCTGTACCATGAGAAGCCATTGAAAGGAAAGCTCCCCCGACAAGTCCTCCAATTAAAGTATAAGACTGAGAAAAAAATCCTGCTATACCATCATCAAAACCAAGATTTATAACCTGTAACTTATTTCCGACGGAGGCAATATTAACGACAGAATTCAATCCATCCGGCAGATAATTTATTAAATAAATACCAGCGATAAAAGCGCCACCGAGATAAATAAACATTTGAATTACATCGACCCAAATGACTCCTTTAACTCCGCCAGTATAAGTATAAATAAGAGCAACAGCAGCAATAATTATAATTGCTGCGGCTTCATTTATTCCAAGCATTAAATAAAGAGGGATTGCGGTTGCCGCTAATCTCACACCATCTGCAGCGGTTCTTGTAAATAAAAAAACTATTGAAGCGAAAGAACGGGTTTTCCCGCCAAATCTTGAACCTAAATAGGAATATGCTGTTTTAAGATTGCCTTTATAATAAGCTGGTAAAAAAAAGAAGGCGACAATTATTCTGCCGATAAGGTAGCCAAAAGTAACCTGTAAAAAATTCAGATTAGTTAAATAAGCAAGTCCAGGAATAGAAATGAAAGTCAATGTACTTGTTTCGGCGGCAACAATTGAAAAGCAAACAGCCCACCAGGGTACAGAGTTTGCGCCTAAAAAATAGTCTTTAATTGACTTTTGTTTTCCACCTGAGACAATACCAAAGATAGTGATCCCGATAAGATAAGCTGCTATAATGATATAGTCGAGAGTGTGACCCTTCAAATAACTTCTCTATTCTTTTTTCAATTCATCGAAAGCTTCGTTTACGGTATCACAAACAGGCAGGACACGATCGAGCTGTGTAATTTTTATTAGAGAATAAACTTTTTCAGAAGGAGCGGCGATTCTCATACTACCTCCAGTGGAGTGCAATATACGATTTGCGACTAATATAGCACTAAGCCCACTGCTATCGCAAGTTTCAACTTCACTCATGTCAAGAATAAGTTTTTTATTTTCTTCAACCTTTAAAAGGAGAGTAAATTCGCCTTTGACTAAACCGGAGATACTAGTATCCAATCTTTTTTCATTCAATTTAAAAATTGTAATACTATCAATTTTTTTAATTTCGAAATTCATTTTCAACCTTGAAAAATTTTAAGGCATTCCAGAAAATTCTTATAAGAGATTTCCGCTTCCGATTCAGTATCTCTAATTTGCACATTATAATACAAATCTGAATTTGGTTTATCAAAACCCACCCTAATGGGTACATCTAGTACGGAGGAAATATAGCTATAAAACAAATTTTCTTTTCTATTTAGATCTAAAACAACTTGAAACATCATTCCATTTAGTTTGGAAATAATTTTGTTTGAAGGCAGCTTTAAAACATTAGCATCTGCCAGAGTATGTTCAACAACCCTGGTTCTGAACCTTAAAGGCATGAGGCTAACTCTGAAATCATAGGTTAATGCAGAGGCATGTTTTTTATTATCTTCTAAGAAATACAGCACCTGGATGGAGTGAGCAAAATCAGCGTCATTCTGAGGCATTAAAATTAAGAAGTTAAAGGATCTTTTAACAAACTCGGTGAAAGTTTGATTTTTATTCTTTTTGTCTTTTAATTTCCAATCGACAACGGTATGTGCTATTTTGTCTTTAATTAAATCAAGCATAATTTACTCAAATTCATTTAGCAATTTAATAAATTCTTTTTCATTAATCGTTTTTACGCCTAAACTTTCTGCTTTTTTAAGTTTTGAGCCCGGATTTTCGCCAACTAAAACAAAATCTGTATTTTTACTGATACTAGAAGTAACCTTTCCGCCCAGATAAGAGATTTTTTCAGATGCTTGTCCACGAGAAAATTCCGATAAAGAACCGGTTAGTACAAAAGTTTTACCTGAAAGAGGAGTATTTTTTTTAATTTTAATTGTGCCGGAAAACTGCAAACCGTTTTTCTTTAACCGTTCAATTATATGAATATTATTTTTATTAGAAAAGAATTTTTTTACACTTCTACTAATACTCGGTCCTATTTCATGCACAGAGGAGATTTCTTCTTCGGATGCCTTTATCAAAGTATTAATATCAGAAAAATGATTAGCTAATTTTTTTGCAGCACCAGCCCCGACATATCTAATACCAAGGGCAAATAAGACTCTATCGAAAGGCTGCTTTTTGCTTTTTTCAATTGAATTTAACAAATTATTTACACTTTTAGGACCTAATCTTTCAATATTTATTAATTCATCACGTTTATCTTTCAAATCATAGACATCGGCATAAGTTTTTATAAATCCTCTTTCAACAAAAAGATTTATTAATGCCTCACCCAACCCTTCAATATCCATAGCGCCGCGATAAGCAAAATGTTCAATTCTTCCTTTTACCTGAGCCGGGCATTCAGAATTTTCACAATAATAGGCGACTTCCTCTTCGGGTTTAAATAAAGAAGAGCCGCAAACCGGGCAAAATTCAGGAGGTTTCGGGGATTTGCTGTTTTTATTTCTTTCACTTAAAATAACAGCAACAACTTTAGGTATTACATCACCACCTTTTTCAATTATAACCTTATCACCCTCCCGAATATCTTTTCTTTTTATTTCATCAAAATTATGGAGAGTTGCCCTGCTAATAGTAGAACCTGATAAAAAAACGGGTTCTAAATCAGCTACAGGAGTAATAGTGCCTATTCTACCAACCTGCCAAATTATTTTATTTATTCGAGTAAAAGCCTGCCGCGCTTTAAATTTATAAGCTACAGCCCAGCGGGGAGATTTTGCAATATTACCAAGAATGGTTTGATGCTCAAGAGAATTAACTTTAATAACCGCTCCATCAATTTCATAACCCAAAGATTCTCTTTTCTCTTCTAATTTATGACATATTTCCAAAGCTTCGTTTATGCCTGGACACAATTTTACTTCGGTGTTAACTCTAAAACCAAGTTTTTTTAATATTTGAAGATTTTCATGCTGCGAGACAAGATTATCTTCAGGAGAAATTAAAGTATAAACAAAAATATTTAAGGGACGCTTAGCAACTATTTTAGGGTCCTGCATTTTCAAAGTACCCGCAGCAGAATTTCTTGGGTTAGCAAAAAGTTTTTCACCTTTAGCTTCCCTTTCTTTATTGAGATTCAAAAAATCTTCAATATTCATAAAAATTTCACCGCGAACTTCAATATCATTTAAAGAGAAAGGGATAGAACTAAGTTTTTTAAATTTAAGTGGTACAGCCTTAATAGTCTTAACATTAGTAGTGACTTCCTCACCAACAAATCCATCCCCTCTTGTAGCGGCAGTATGTAGATAGCCATTTAAATAATGGAGACTAACCGAAGCACCATCAATTTTTAATTCAACCACATATTCAACCTTCTCATTTTCAGGCAGAGCCTCTCTAACACGTCTATCAAAATCAAAAAGTTCTTCTTCATTATAAGTATTAGCCAAACTAAGCATAGGTATTTTATGTTCAACGGGGTTAAAAACTTTTGTTAAGTCTTTGCCGACACGCTGAGTAGGAGAATCGGGAGTAATGAAGCCTGGATTTTCTTTTTCAAGTCTTTCAAGTTCTTTAATAAGCTTATCATATTCCTCATCACTAATAGAAGGTTCTGCCAGGACATAATATTTGTAATCATATTCCCTAATTTTGTCACGAAGATTTTCAATTTTTTTTTCAATATCCATAGAACGAGCCTTTACAGAGAAGGCGGATTAGTTAAATATTCAAGACCATTTTTATTAATTAACACATATTTAATTTTACCTTTTTTACCTTCAAAATTCAGGGGTTTTTTATTGAGGTTCAGTATAATACCACCGGAATTTCCGAAAGTGATTTTATAGTTATTTTCAGCAGCAACATTTTTTTGAGAATGTGGAAATAAGATAAAATCATCCACTTTTTTATCATCTACAATGATTTTAATCCAGGAAGTATCATTTGAAACTATGGTTAAACTCAAGCTATCAGACATATTAGATTCATTGGCGGTAGGATCTGCCTTCTCATTTTGAATATACCTTTGTTTATTTTCTTTGATTACTTCATCGAGAGGTTTTTCGGGTACAATAATTTCATGAGACTGCCGCAGGAAAAAGAAATAAATAATTGCAAAAAGAGCTATAACACCAACCAGTACACTACTCAGGACAATTTTTTTATTGTTATTTGGAAGATCAGCAGGATTAACTACAGGAGATTTGACTGCATTATAAACAGGGGGAGGAGGGGGAGCATCAGAGGGGACTTCAGTTTTTCCCTCTTTTGCCAATTCAATTGGTTTTTTCGTATAATTCCTTTGAGTATCTTCATCCTCATAAGGGATACCCTTTTTGGCAGCTTCATATTTTTTAATAATAATATTTTCATCCAGATTAACGGCTTTAGCATATTGTTTGGTGAAGGCCTTAACATATACTTCCGGTAAAAAAGAAAAGTCGCCAAATTCCATAGCTTCAATAAATTTTAAATCAATACGAGTAATAGAAGAAAGCTGCTGAATAGTTAATTTATTATTTTCTCTAGCTTTTTTTAGCTCTTCTGCCAATTTATCAAACATCATAAAGTTCTATCTTTAATAAATGAATTCTAAGTATTTAATTTATTTTAATTAATTTAGCGGCAAAGGCACCATCCATATGATGGATATGCGGTAAGGTCTGGATACATCCATTTTCATCAATTAGTTCATGGGGGAAACTTTGACCGGCATTAATCAGTTGAAAGTTTTCATTCTTTGCTAAAAATTTTTTAATAATATCAAAATTCTCTTCCGGCTCAATGGAGCAGGTAGAATACACAAGAGTCCCATTTACTTTTACTAAAAGGGAAGCCTTTTCCAAATACTTAAACTGGATATCATTCATTGATTTAATATCAAGAAGATCCTTTTTCCATTTTATGTCAGGTTTTTTTGATATAGTTCCCGAGCCGGAGCAAGGAACATCAGCCAGCACTCTATCAAAGAGTCCGGAATTAAATTCCATTGCATCATTAGTGATGGTTCTAATTGATTTAAATCCCAAACGAGTTATGTTTTTTTGGACTAATTTTAGTCTGCCTTCATATTTATCGACGGCAACAATTTCTCCATGGTCATTCATAAGGCTGGCGATATAGACTGATTTTCCACCCGGAGCTGAAAACAAATCGAGCACGCGCATACCGGGTTCAGGAGCTAAAAGCCTACATGCCAGGCCGGCGCTTTCATCTTGAATATTAAAATACCCTTTTTGATAAAATTCCCACGCAGTAATATTAGTAAGGTTCATTAGTTTAAAAAATTCGGGTAGATACTTTCCGGATATATACTTTAAATTTACAGAGTCCAAAAGGGATTTAAATTCTTCAGGGCTAACCTTTATCGTATTTACTTTTAAAGTCAAGAACGGTTTTTCATTATTTGCAAGGAGTAATTTTTCAGTTTCTTCTCTACCAAATCGATTCAAATATCTTTTTACCATCCAGGAGGGGTGAGAATAAAAAGCGCTTAAATAACCGGGGAGGTCTTCATTAGGATCCGGGTATCTAATACCATTTTTGTTTCTAATAATATTTCTAAGAATTGCATTAGTAAGGTCGGCAGGTTTTTGTCCTTGAAGTTTTTTAACAAATTCAACGGCTTCATTGACGGCAGCAAAATCGGGAACTCTATCTAAGAATAGAATTTGATAGAGAGCAACCCGCAAGCCGTTTTTTAAATTTGGAATTGCTTTAGAGAATTGTCCTTTATAAAAGCCATTTAGGACCCAATCGAGTCTTCCCATCCATCTAACCACACCATGAACAATTTCATAGAGCAGAGCTTTATCAGCGCTAATTAGTTCCGCATTACGCATTTCATTATCTAATAATTTCTCTAAATAAGCATCGGTTCTTTCGACCCTATTAAGAATTTTTACAGCGAGACCTCTAACACCATCGTATAAATCAGTAACAGTATGCTCTTCCAGCTTATTTTCTTCAATATTTTCCATATATTAATTTAGATATCCTTTTACAATACGTTCATTTTTAGTTAAATCAAAAATTTTCCGAAACAAATTTTCTTCAGAGGCATTCATTTCTTTATTTCTTCTTTTTAAAACCTTTTTGGCTGTTTCGATGCTTTTATCAACATTATAAGCAGTCATCGAATCACTCCCGCCCCATGAAAAGGAGGGGATATATTTTTCAGGAAACCCAACCCCGAATATATTACATGAAAAGCCGACGGTAGTACCAGTATTAAACATGGTATTTATAGCAGTTTTAGAATGGTCTCCCATAATAATACCAAGGAACTGGGCATTTGTATTGACTTCTTTTCCATTGACAAATGCCTTAACACTGCCATAGTTATTTTTCAAATCCGAACAATTAGTATCTGCACCAATATTTACCCAGCTCCCGACATATGAGTGTCCGATAAATCCCGAATGCTGCTTATTTGAAAAGGGGAGAAAGAGAGTATCTTCAACTTCTCCACCGATCTTGCATGTTTCTCCGATACTAACGTTTTCATAAATAGTTGCTAGACTTTTAATTTGTGAATTGGGACCAATATAAACCGGACCTTCGATAACGGCATTAGGAAATACTTTGACATTCCTATCGATATATACCGGACCTTTTGAAGCATCAAGAACAACACCGGGTTTAACTTCAGTATCTTCGGCTATATATACATTATCTTTTTCGACTAAATGAACTCCGTCATAAATTTTACCTTTTAAATTATTTTTAGCGTCAAATTTGCAATCATTAATTAATTCTTTCCCATTATTATATATTAAATCCCAAATATAATCGATGACAGGGATTTCAATTGTTTCCATCTGCAAGCTATCAAAATCAGCAATACTTAAGGGATTTGTTAATTTGCTTTTAATATTTCCAAGATTCTTACCAGACATTCTGGCGGCGATAACCACATTACCGTTTTTGTAAAGCTTATCCTCCCCTTTCAAAGGAATAATATCCATTAAATTTTGCGGTGCCAGTATTCTTCCATTTATAAATAAACATTCAAAATCATTTATTTGATTAATGCTGATTTCAGGATTTTTGCTTTTAACAAAATTTTCCAGATATTGTCTGCAATGCAGAGCATATTTAGTATCCGGATAGGCATTAAGAATTTTGTCACGCAGAGTATTCATTCCGCAACAAAGATCATATACAGGGCGATAAAAAGTTAATGGTTCAAGTAAACTGCAGTTGGTATCTTCAAAAATACAAAGCTGCATAGTAATCCTTATTTATAATTGAAATTACAATTTAATATTTTTTGAGGTAAGAATCTTGGGGGTTTTTTATGAATTATTCCATTTCGAAAATAGAATGATATGGTTAATCTGAAAGGATAATTTGTAAATATGTTTTGCGAAACGGAGTTTCGCATTACAATCGAAACAGAGTTTCGAGTTACATGGGTAAACCTCAGCCTTCCCGATAAAAATGGAAATCGGGACATGTACTAAGGCGAGGGGGAAGCACTATTAATAAATTGGATTATGATAATGGAAATCTGAGTATAAAATGTTTTCATTTAAGAAATAACTTTCATAAACTATTATTTTTATTCGCCCGATATCCGGTTGTGAGGCTTGGGCAGCAAACCGGAGAAACTTAGAACAGTTGCTTTATTACTACTTACAAAATCCTCATAAACGACATAGGGGATACCATTATAAACATAAAGAGATGTATAGTAAGCAGTTCCTGCAGAGAAACCGGGTTTGCCTATATTATTCCATTCCGAACCATTATACATCATTACAGAAACCTTACCATTATTTCCGGCATCTCTATAGGCTACATAAGGATTTCCATCATAAACAGAAAGGGAGATATAATCTGCCGGACCTGCAGAAAAGCCAGGTTTGCCAACATTGTTCCAATTAGAACCATCAAAGGACATAACTGTTGCTTTATTATTATTGCCAAAGTCTTTATGTCCTATATTTAAATTTAACGAAGTGAAAGTATATGCAGGAGCAGGAGAGTACTATTATTTTTTTCAAATGCATATTAAGGAATAAAATAAAAGGATGTTTTGTTTGTTATCACACTAGAACCGGATACTGTGAATTATAAGTCAAATTTTATTAAATAAACAAGATTCATCAGTTATTGTAGATAGTCAGAATATGTCATTTAATTAAATACACCCTATCCAACCGTGCCTTTGCAAAGGGAAAGGCTTATTGACAATACTAGCTATATATTTTGTCATGTTGTCCGGTTCGAGCTCATTGTTTTAATGCCTCTTTTGCGAAACGGAGTTTCGGGTTGTATTGAATGTGAATACCGCAATGGAAGAAGATTCAGAAAAATTTTTTTTTTACTTCTGCCGAATGGAATAAAAGGTTAATGCTAACAATTTACAGGAGAAAATAAAAGCTAAACTAGGAATCAATATTCCTGTACAAGTATTTCCAGGGTTAGACGAAGTAATATTCGTCTGCAGGTAAACGTTGAGACACTTGCTTTTTAATTTATTAAACAAGAAGAACAATCTAAAACAATATTTTTCTAAATTTATTGGGAAAAAATCTGGCTGTGAAATGCAGCCAGGATTATTACTTTGAAAATATGAACTTTTATTTCATACAAAAACTAAGTATGTAAGCAAGCAATTTTAAAAAAGCAGTAAGAACAGCAAAACAAAATGGTAGAATTCTTTAATTTTTTTACTTCTATTTCTAGTCCATCAAAAACTTTTTAACTTCATTAACAAACATTTCTGTATCGGTATCCATGGCTATATGCTGCTGACCCGACAGAACGACAACGGTGCTGTTCGGCAGTGCCGCATCAAGAACCTGAATTGCTTTTTTAAATAAGTCAGGACTGTTCCCGCCCAGCAGAAGCATCACCGGGATATTCAGATCTGCAAATTTTGCTGGCTCGAATGAATAAGTGCGATGGATTGTAATCTCTCTCGGTATAGTTGGTGCAAGCCCAATCCTTGTTTTATATACTGAGAGCTTTCGGTATTTTTCAAACTCGTAATCCGGCATTTTTACAATTTCCCTGAACATAACCTCGAGAGCAGCTTCACTATTACTGCTGTCAATCAAAGCCTGCATTTTTTCAGGGACACCGGGTGGATAAGGCGGAGTTCCAAGTGGAATGGGAGGTTCGTAAAGAATCAATCTTTTTATATTGTCAGTTAAAAGTGCTGCCTCGAGGGAAGCAAGAGCTCCGTGAGAATGACCAAGAATAAAGACGGCTTCATTGATTGACTCAACAACCGCTGCGATGTCCTCGGCATCTTTAAATAAACTATAATCAGGTGAATCACCGCTCATACCTCTTCCTCGCCGGTCTACTGCATAAATAGTAAACTGATTTTCAAAGTATGGAATAATAGGATTCCACCGGGAGTGGTCTGCCGTAGTGCCATGCACAAGAACAAGCGGCGGTCCGTTTCCTCTTTTTATAAAACCTATTTCTGTTCCGTCTTTTGAAATAACTTTTCCCATATAATCCTCCTTCTCTGTTTCAGCTGAGTTCAGATAAAATCTGATAAAAACAAAACCTGCTGCAATTACAGCAATTGTAATTAATAAATAGATGATGCCTTTAATGCGAACGCCCGTTTGTTCCATTATAAATTTTTGTTGTTTATTCAAGAATGATTTTTCTTAACAGGATACAGTGAATCTACATGCTACAATCTTTATGTCTTCAATATAAAATTATTTGTGATTAAATCAATTTGTTCCCAAGGGGACATGCGTTCGGAAAGGAATAATGGAATTTTCGAATGTATGAGAAAAAAATTGCTGTGCTAAAATTAAGTTACTTTCATATTGTATTGCCGGATCTGCAGGGTCAGTGTCCAATTTTGAGAAAAAGGCTTCTCAACCCCCCACTTTTAAAGAGAAAATAATTTAGCCATACCTAACTATGCCTACCATCGAGTTTTGTTTAAAAACGGGTAGTTGAGAGGGGGTTTTTTAAAGAAAAATCTAAAATAAAAGGCTACTACAACCCTAAATTCCGAAATTCAATACATAAAGTAAGGTTGGTA
The DNA here is from genome assembly GCA_963742995.1 of uncultured Ignavibacteriales bacterium. Taxonomy (GTDB): domain Bacteria; phylum Bacteroidota; class Ignavibacteria; order Ignavibacteriales; family Ignavibacteriaceae; genus CAVQBP01. The sequence goes on along the minus strand of CAVUOL010000075.1, from coordinate 108,339 downwards.
TATAAATAATCTTTTAGTTATAGAAGAATTCCAAAACTTATTGCAAAGAAACAAAGCGAACCATTTCTCATGTTAATTTTCATGTCCCAAATGCTTGGAAGAAAATTAATAGGATGACTCATGTTTTATTACTATTGCTTTGGCAAAGCATTTGAATTGAATTTTTTTTGGAGCATTCTTAAGAATGCATCTCTATCATAAGGTTTTTCAAATATTCCCAGGGGATTTAATTCTTTCGCGAGTAATAAGTTTTCCGGATTAGAAAAAGCAGAAATAAAAACAAATGGAATATTTTTTTTAATTAATATTTTCCCCACTTCAATCCCGGATACATTATCTGCTAATCTGATATCCAGTGTAGCAAAAGAAAATGGGTTATTTTCAAGAAGAGTAATTGCTTTCATACCTGAATTAGCGATTATAGAATTTAAGAATCCATAATCGTTAAGAGTAGATTGTATATCCATGGCAGCCACAGCCTGATCTTCAACAATTAGTGCAGTCTTAGGGTACAAATTCAAACCTTAAATTACTTAAATTTATCAAATCTATAATTATTTATTATCGTAACTATCGTAACTTATTAACTCATGTTATGCAAATTATTTTTTTTTATCATATTGAACAGAGCGAAATATCTCAAAATTGAGCAAATCATAAACCTTGAGATTCTTCACTTCGTTCAGAATGACAGTTGTGCATAACATGAATTATTAATTAATATTCGAAATATTTTTGAATTTGTTTATACCCTTTTTCATCAAAGGTTCACTGCAGACTATGATTTTATCAATTTTCCATTTTTTAGAGTTGTATATTGTGAATGGTTGATGGAACCCCCGTGTTTTTGTAACCAGTGTCACAATACCTTCTATCTTTACCATACTTGCTCTGTTATTTCATTAGTAAATCACCCTGTTGTAAATATTAGATAGAATCCGCCGAAAATTACGAGAATACCGCATACTCTTTTTATCCACAAAATTGTTTTTGATTTTTCAGTCCAGTTCAAATATTTCTGAACTTTCCCGGTTAATGTTCCAGCTCCAACAATTACGGAGCAATGCCCTAATCCGAAAGCTAAAAGAAATATTACAGCAAGAAAATAATTTGTCTGTGCTGTTTGAAATACAACACCCAGCACCGGAGCCATATATGCAAATGTGCAAGGTCCTAATGCCAAACCGAAAAGCAACCCTAGAATTAAAGGGGCGAATGATCCATTAGCAGCGGTATATTTTAAACCGAATGTGTTCCAATCGAGTTTTATCATATCCAGAAGATATAGACCAACTAAAAAGAAAATACCGGCAACAAGATAATTACCAATGCTTCCTATATCTCCCAGTAGTCTTCCGAGTGATGCTGTAATAATACCAATGAATGCAATTGTTATTAAGATACCTATTGAAAAAATGAGAGAAATATTGAATGTTCTGCGGATAGATATTTTTCCTTGAGAGCTTATAAATCCAACAACCAGCGGTATGCTTGATAAATGACATGGAGAGAGCAATATTGATAATACTCCCCATGCAAAGGAAGAAAGCACTGCAATCCAAACTGCGCCAGTCATTGCTTCGTAAAGTGAATTAAAAATTCCCTCAAACATTTTAACTTTTATTATCCTTTGTCTTTAATCCCTTCGATTTGAGGAGCTTATGTATTTCCTCTTCAGGATAAAATCCTTCGTGCCTAAAAAACTCTTTTCCTTTTTCATCCAGAAATACCTGTGTAGGAATTAATTTAATGCCGAACCTCTCTGCAAAAGGTTTTTGTTCTTGTGTCCATACATCGTAAAAAACTACCTTAACTTGATTACCATATTTCTTCTCAATGTTTTTCATTACCGGCTGCATCATTTTACAAGGGATGCAATTTACAGAGCCAAGTTCAACAAAGGTTACTTTCGGCTTAATCTGATTCCCTTCTTTTTTCTTTTGTGCATAAGTTGAAAAAGAGAAAAGTATAATAAATGTAATTAAGAAAATGATTTTCCCCATTTTAATTCTCCTTTAACCAGTTTATTAATCGATCATCTTTCGGAATAATGCCGATGCTTTTAACTTGTTCATCTATGACCAATCCCGGAGTCATCATTATTCCATATTTCATAATTTCCTTTATATCGGTTATCTTTTCAATTACGGCATCTAAATTATTTTTCTGAACCAGTTCTCTGACTTTGCTTTCAAGAGAAAGGCATTTTTTACAGCCCGTCCCCAATATTTTTATTGTCATTTTTGATTTTCTCCTTCTAAGATTCTTAATTTAGAAAGAATCTCTATTTAGCTGCGCAGTCAATACAAACGTGTTTACCGTCTTTAAGTCTTCCATATCCTTCAACTGTCATCTCTCCGCACTCTTCACATACGAAACCAGCAAAGCTGTCCTTATGCGGTTCAAGCTTATATTCAAATACATCTGAAATATTTAGCAACTTTTCTTCGGGTGCATTTATTACTCTTTGAATTAGAGGCTCAACCACTTCATTGGGAACTTTGCTAGCTGGAATCCCCTTTTCCCTGTAGTTTTTGAAAAAGTCCGACTGTTTATTTTGAAGCATGGCTTCTGCTTTTGGGGTTACACGAACTGCTTTACCGGTAGCTTTATCAATAAGTGTAACAGCCCATTTACCTTTGTGTGTTTTCTTGATGTTCCCTTTGCCGAATGTTGTTCCCATAATAACCTGCAATCCGTCAGCATAGCAAGTGGCGCAGTGGTCTTCACCTAAATCAACGAAAGCAACAATTTGTCCATCCTTAGCTCTTTCGACACCAAGTTTATTCATAGCTGCAGCGCCTACTTTTAAACCAAGCGGCATTGCAGGGCATTTATGCCCGTGAAATTTTTGTCCGAACTCTAACCATTCAGCTGGGTTAACCATTTTTGAACTCCTAGTTTTTGTTAAAAAATATTGAATTAACTAAATCACACCGATAATTATTTTAATAGCAATTGTAAATAAAACAACAGCGAATATTTGTTTTACTCTATTAGTCTTAGCTTTATTCACAAGGAAATTGCTGCCCATGAAGGCTCCTATAATTACCGCGATTGTTAGTATAATTGTTAATGTCCAATTAAAATGTCCTTGAGCAGCATGACCAAGAAAACCGGAGAACGAAGAAAAAGTTACAGCAAAAGCCGAAGTTGCCGCAGCTTTTTTAGTTTCATATCCCATCCACATAAGTAGTGGTGCCATAATAAAACCTCCTCCGATTCCCAGAAGACCTGCCATAAAGCCGGCAAACCCGCCGATAACGGCACCTATAATTGCGCGTTTTTTAAATGACATAATTTCTTTTGGTTCAGGTCTTTTAGACATAAACAACATTCTGCCCGCAGCGACAAAAACTGCAGCGGAGAATAGTATAAGTAAAACATTTACGGGCAATTTATCGGAAACAAGTGCACCGACTGGTGCAAATAAGAAAGCGGAAACCGTCATTGCTAAACCACCTTTAACGTCAACCAATTTATTTTTAAAATATGCTATTAAGGCTATAAGCGTAGTAAGACCATTTAATAACAAAGCTAATGGTATTGCGACTTCCTTAACCGGAAAACCAGCCCATTTAAGAACCGGAACGTAAATTAGAGCGCCGCCTAGCCCCAGCATAGAAAATAAAAAGGATGCTCCTAAAATGATTATTGACAGTATTACATACAGCATATTTATGTTTATTTAATTTTTTGCAATTGAATTACAGTTTCCCCAGCTTTTCTTTTTGAGCAACAAATGCAGGCTTTCTTTCCGACTTTTACCGCAAGCACCTTTTATCAAACATTGTTCTTCTCCCTTAATAAAATGAGTAATCATTTACTTACCTTACTTAATAATTTTTTATTTCTTCAATACTTTCAAAATCAACTTATACATTCTTTTACAAAAATTATCCACATTAAGCTCGTTTTTATTCAGCACTAATTCAATATTAAATGTTATCGGGATACCCATATAAAGCATGGCAACATCTTCAGGATTTATAGTTCTATCCCAAGCACCCTCTGCTATTCCATCATTTACCATTTTTATTATGAATTGCTTCTGTTCAGCCAAGATTTGATTTAGTTTTTCTTTTAGCTCTTTATCACCCAGATGAGCTGCCTCAGAAAACAACAGTATTGTAATACCCCGATTTTCTTTTAGATATTTCACATTTTTACAAAGATAGTTGAACAATTTCTCTTCGGTTTTTATAGGGCTTATAACTATGTTTCTTAAGGATCCGATTAAATCACCAGCAACATCATCCATAATTCCCTTAATAATGTCACGCTTGGTTGAAAAATGGCGAAAAATTGCCCCTTCGGTAAATCCTATTTTTTTTGCAAGATTCCTGGTGGAAAAATTATGCAGCCCTTCATCGGCAATTATATCCAAGACTGCTTTTTTTATCTGTTCCTGTCTGGTATCTGTAGTTTCCCTTGACATTTCAAAATTACCTTAAATAAATATGTAATCACTTACTTACTAATATATGTATATAATTTTATTTATCAAGTGAATCGAGAAAAATTTTTTACTTTTGATTAATCAAATTAGTAAGATTAGAAAGATTTCAAGAGATTCTCCGCTGCCTATTGGTGAGAATGTTTTATTTTGAGAAAAAGGGCTCTCAACCCCCCATTTTTAAAGAGAAAATTTTTTAGGCATATATAACTATGCCTAGCCTCGAGTTTTGTTTAAAAACGGGTAGTTGAGAGGGGGTTTTTTAAAGAAAAATCTAAAAGAAAGGGCTACTACAACATAAATTCCGGAATTCAATACATAAAGAAGGGTTATCTGTTTGGTAAGCTAGGCTGTAATAAAATCATTCATATTAATTTATTGTTCCACTTGTTGGGGGTAAAGGGCATGCGCAACGGTCATTTATAATCATTAGTGGTCATTCGGTTGGGATATATGAAGGTTTTTTAATATATATATATTTAATTTTGAATAAGGTTTTGTATAATATTTTTAAAAGAAAATTTTTATATTGTTGTTATGAATAATGAAAAGAAAAAGTATATAGAGGGAGTCTATAATTATTGTGACCGCTGGTGTGAAAAATGTAAATTCACATCCAATTGTCTCCTTTTTTCACAGGAATCGAAAATTTCGACATATGAAATTTTACATAACGGTGATCTTTCAAATATTGGTGAAATGTTTGAAAAGGAGATGGATAAATTAACAGAAGAAACCAAAGAGTTTAATGATTTCAATGATTTTGATGAGGATGAGGAGGATGATTTTTTATCCGATGAAGATTTTGATCCTTTTGAGGAAGGTGAAGACTATGGGGATGATATTTTTGAAAAAAAAGCACACCCGGTTGAAGAATTATCAAATGAATATTTTCATGAGGCGCACCTTTTGATTATAAAGTTAGATAAAAAATATAATATGTACGGTTATCAAAAGGAAAAGTTGAATAATCTATATTTTAAGAGACTTCATGACAATTTTGATGTTTTTTCATGGTTTCATACATTTATTCATGTAAAACTGAAAAGAGCTTTGTGGGGAAAAGATGAATTGGTAAGAGAAGATGATGAAGAGATGAAAGAAATCAGTAAATATGATATGGATGGAACAGCGAAAATTGCTATAATCGGCATAAACAAATCTACTGCAGCATTAAATAACTTATATACTATTTTACCAGAATTTTCTAAAGAAATTTCAGATCTTTTAGTGCTTCTAGGAAAGATATTAAATTTAGCAGAGACTGAATTCCCGGACTACAGCAAATTTATTCGTCCGGGTTTTGATACGATCCAATAAAAATTTTCCTACAAGGCTATAATGTTGATATTTTTCTTTTTTGAATAGCCTTTTCATAAAGAGATAAGTATTCTTGTGCGGAATGTTCCCAAGAATAATCTTTTTGCATTCCATTACTTTGAATTTTTCTCCATGAAATTTTATCTTTAAAGGTATTAACGGCTCTTTGAAAGGCATCGAACAATTCTATGCCGTCATAATTGGGAAAGGAAAAACCCGTACCTGTTTCCATTCCTTTTTCTTTTAACTCATCCCAATCTTGAACGGTATCAGCAAGACCCCCGGTTTGTCTTACGATGGGGACGGTTCCATACCGCAGACTATATATTTGATTTAATCCACATGGTTCATATAAAGAGGGCATAAAAAAGATATCTGATCCGGCTTCAATTAAATGTGAAAGCTCATTATTAAAACCAATGTAAACAGACATTTTAGAAGGGAAATCAAGAGCAAGTTTAGCGAATAAATCCTCATACTGTGGCTGACCATTACCTAAGATAACCCATTGAGCATTCTTTTTCATGATACTTTTAATTACAGCGGAAAAGATATCGAATCCTTTCTGAGAAACCATTCGAGATACGATTCCAATTAGTGGAACTTCTTCATCGAAGGGGAGCTTTAAATGTTCAAGAAGAAATCTTTTATTTTTTAATTTGCCGGAAAGATCAGATATGGAATAGCGAAAGGGTATAAGAGGATCATGTTCTGGGGACCAAATTGAATAATCGACTCCATTCAAGATACCATAGATATCATTACTCCGGTTAATTAAAACACCATCTAATCCAGCGCCATATTCATGAGTTAAAATCTCCTTAGCGTAAGTATTGCTCACCGTATTAATTATATCCGAAAGGAGAATTCCGGTTTTCATAAAAGATACGTTATTATAAAATTCGACGGGCCCGTTATTGATAAAATATTTAGGATTTATATCTGCGCTCAATAAAGATTTCTTTGAAAAGATCCCCTGGTAACCGATATTATGGATTGTAAATAATGTTGCAGTATTATTAAAAATTTTATAGTGTTTATAATTGTCCTTTATAAATAAAGGGATTAGTCCCGTTTGCCAATCGTTACAATGTAAAATATCAGGAGCCCAGTTTAACCTATGGAGCACTTCGATTATACCCTTAGAAAAAAGGATGAATCTTTCGTCCTCATCAACATCATTTGTATAAATAGAATTACGGAAAAAATAATGAGGGCAATCAATCAGGTTTACTTCAATATTTGAACCCGGCAGTTTTCCCTGATGAAGATGAACTGATCTGATCTCATTATTGATATTGACCTTAATTTCTCCAATTTCCCAATTATAGCGGAGTTCATATTTTAATTCGTCAACAATGGAATATTTAGGAATAAAAAGCTTAACTTGACACCCTAATTTTTCAAGAGCTTTAGGGAGGGCACCGGCAACATCTGCAAGTCCGCCGGTCTTTGCAAAAGGAACCGCTTCGGATGAAATAAATGCAATTTTCATTTTGTGGTGTTATATTATTAAAAAATTGATTTTAATATTTTTTTTATACCTAAAAAATAGCATAAATAAAACTTATCTGCAGGGTTTGTTTAATTTGAACATCTAAAGATTGCTGTTTTTGATAAATTAATAAATAGTCAAAATTTACATTTACAAGGTTATTAACTTTGGCAATAATTGAAGTACCCCATCTTACGTCCCAAACATCCAAATTTTCAAATCTTGTAAATAAACGTAGACTACTTTTAGCCATTAAATTATCATAAATAGTTTGCTGAACTGAAGTGACAGATTCGAAACCAGTTTCAAATTTAAACGCCTCGAGTTTTTTCGTATCAGGATCATCAGAATATTGACGGTATTTATTAGTAAATGTTTCTTGAATGGCAAATCCAAGGCGTGTTTGAAAGACAGCATGCTTATCAAAAGTAAAACCAATACTTTGAATAATATATCCAGGATCAAAAAAGTCTGCGGTTTTAATAAAAGGGGTTACTTTATAATTATATCCGGTAGTAATTGGGGTTCTGATTGAATTACTAAAAAAGGGGTCGACATCCCATCCAAGGTTTTTTGATAAAACCATATCCAGGAAAAGGTCATTATCATTCGTTCTAAAATCCTGACTTCCAAGCTTGGTTCTTCCAAATCTAATTTTTAATGAATTTTTAAAATTCCAGACTTTGCTAAAGAACTGGAGGCCTCCATTTCCAATTAAAGTCCAAGTAAGTGAATTTTCTCCACCCTGGGTCCAATTACTTAGAGCGATTTGGCTAACATTTATGCCTACGGCAGCATTCGGTGACCAAAAACCGTTGATAGTATCCGGTTGTGCCAGTAGGACAAAATTAAAAGTAAATATAAACATAATTAAATATTTTGAGTATCGTTTCATTTTTTTCTCACTATAGTTGGGAAAAAAGAATAACAGCTCAATTATCATTTAAATTATTTAATATAAAATAAATTTTTCAGAGACAATAAAACATATTCTTATTACTTTTCAAGTTATGGCAGGCATACAGAGAATTTTTGATAACATCGGCATAGAATTATTGAAAAAAGGAGAGACATATAATATTCTCTCCTTTTTCAGATAATTAGAGGAGAGTATAAACTAAACCCAGTTGAAGCCCTTCTTTCATTTGTGTTTTTACAGATTGATCTTTTTGATAGATCAGGAGGTAGCTAAGACTTACGTTCAGAAAATCATTTACTTTTGCCACAATTGCATTATCCCATCTGACATCCCAAACATCGAGACTTTTAAACCTGGTAAATAGTCTAAGATTACTTTTTAAGAGCAGATTTTGAGCAAGAATATATTCTAAATCAGAGACTTCCTCAATACCGGTTTCTGCTTTAAACTTTTCAATTTTTGTTGTATTCGGATCGTCAGAAAATTGAGTATTATTTTTTGTAAAGGTTTCCTGAACTGCCAAGCCTAAACGAGTGTTAAAAGTTTTTTCTTTTTGATATGTAAAACCGATACTTTGGGACAGATATCCAGGATCGAAGAAAGCAGCAATTTCCGTAGGGGGATTGGTATCATAAGAATATCCAACACCAATTGGAGTTCTTACAGTATTGCTAAAATAGGGATCAACAATCCAAGTAATATTTTTAGAAAGTACGGATTCAAGATACAATTCATTATCATTAGTTCTGAATTCACTACCTCCCAATTTAGTTCTTCCATAGGCAAATTTAAGATTATTTTTAAATGTCAATTCAGTGGATTTATAAACCAAGCCACCATTACCCACCAAAGTCCAGGTAAGAGAATTTTCACCCCCCTGTGTCCAATTGCTAAGAGCCAATTGACTTATATTTAATCCAGCGGCTGCTGTGGGCAACCATGTATTTAGCTTAATAGAATCTTGCTGCGAGTAAGAATAAAAAGCAAATAAAAAAGTAAGAGTACATGTTAATGTTAATTTTTTTTTCATTAGTCAATTCCTTATTTTATTGGGGTTTATAAAAATTAAAACAGAGCAATATATAAAAATAAACAATGAAATTTATTATGGAGAATATTAAAATTTTTGAAAGCGGTAACGGCAAGTCACGGTCTATTTTATTTGTTCACGGATTTCCATTTGATCATAATATGTGGAAAGAGCAAACAAAAGAATTTAATTCGGATTATTATTGTATCACTTATGATATAAGAGGTTTAGGAGAATCTTCTTCCGGAGACGGACAATATACTATCGAGGCATTTGTTGAAGATATTTTATTAATCATTAAAGAACTTGATTTAAAAAAGCCAATACTTTGCGGTTTGTCGATGGGCGGATATATAGCCTTTAGAGCAATTGAAAAAATGGAAGATAAATTTAGGGGGATAATTTTGTGTGATACGAAACCGGAAGCAGATAATAACGAAACAAAACTAAAACGAGCAGAGGGCATTAGGAAGATAAATGAAGAAGGTTTGAAGAGCTTTATTCCTGATTTTATAAAAAACTGTTTCTCAGAAGAATTTCAGAAAAGGCATTCCAGTGAATATAATAAGATTGTAGAACATTCCTTAGGCTTCGATCCTTTGGGAGTAAAAGGATGCCTTCTAGCGATGGCAGGAAGGACAGACACTTCTCCGTATTTATCTCAAATAAAAATACCCACATTAATACTATGCGGTGAGAACGATAAGCTTACCCCGCCTGCTATTATGAAAGGAATTTCAGATAAAATTTCCAATTCAGAATTTTATATTGTTCCTGCATCAGGGCATATGTCACCCATTGAGAATCCTAAGTTTGTAAACGAAAAGATATTACTTTTTTTAAACAGGGTATAGCAAAGTTATTTTGTTAAACAGATTACAATTATTAGCTATTTGGAACATTGCACAACACCTAAGAGTGGTTCAATCACAAACACATGCACACGCACATTATTAAAAATACTTAAATAATAAATTTGTCCCCTTTTTTAAGGGAGTTTTTTATATTGAAATTTTAAGGAATTTTCTTTCAATATGTCAAATCTTCGCAATTATAACCTAAATTTTTGACTCTATTTATAACATTTTCCATACTCAGTTCATTTCCAACAACCCTTAGCACTTTATCCCTATCTCCAAGGTCAACTGTACACTCATTGATTTTGAAAGTATTATTTAACGAATGCCTGACTCTTTTAAAATCAAACTTAGAATTTATATTTGTTTTAAGAATTAACATTTCCATTATTAACTCCTTCCTAATTAAAACGTCTCATACTTTGATTGTTTTACACAATAAGAAAAGGTTCGATTTTTCAATTAAAAGCTCATAAATTACCGGTATTGCTATCTTTTTCGGATAAGGGGTTCTGGTTTTCTTCAAATCTTTTTTTCCAATATTCTCTATCCCTGCAGTGGTCCCTGTGATCATGCCGACCTATTCCCAGGAATAAAATTTTGGAGAGAATTAAAATTCCGAGAGCCTGCAGATAATTAATATCAGGTAGGTTAAAAATTGAAGGCATTAGCCAATTCCATAGAAGTAAAATAATAAGAGAAATAAAAGCGATGACAGCTATTATGAAGAAAAATCTTTGGAAGAAGAATCTTTTACTAAAATGTCGTTTCATTGTTGTACCTATTTATTTAAATATTTATTTAATTTATTTCGTAAATGAATTACTGCATAATGTTTACGAGAAAGAAGAGTATTTACTTTTAAGCCTGTTATTTCAGAAATCTCTTTGAAAGAAAGTCCATCTATTTCATTCATAATAAAAATGTTTTTTTGTTCTTCGGGAAGTTCATCCAGTATTTTTTTGAATTCATCATTAAATTCATCCTGAATGAATAAATCTTCAGGTGAAAAATCAAATGAAGGGAGTAAATCAGCAAAAGATAAATATTCATCCTCTTCATTAAAGGTTTTTTCAATCTTTGAGAAATATTCAGGTTTTTTCTTTCTTGTGTTATCAATTATTTTATTCCGAGCAGATTTAAATAGCCATCCGGAGATTCTATCGAGCATAATAATATCTTCAAATCCTACGATAAACTGGTAAAAGACATCATGAAGAATGTCCTCTGCATCTTCTTTAGAAGGGACATATTTTTTAATGAAATTAAATAACTTGCCTCTTTCTTTTACAAGAGTCTGCTCAACTATTTTGGCCTGCGACGTCATTAAACCTTAATTTGTTCTAATAATAAAGACGAAACAATGAGAAAAATATTTTAAATATTTTTTAGATTATTAAAGATTATTTAATTTAATAGAAGAAAACGGCGTAAAAAATATAATTATGATATTCTGTAGAATAATTTGATGAAAGAAATACTGAGTGAGAGATTCTTCACTCCACTTCGTTCGGTTCAGAATGACATGTAAGAGTGTGCAGCAAAATTTATGTGGACAATAATTTTAACATTAAAGGCAACGGCTTTTTGAAGGACTTAAGGTGACAATTTGAAAATTCAATTTTTCGGGGCAGCACAAACAGTAACAGGCTCAATGCATCTTTTGGAAGTTAACGGTAAAAAGATTCTGTTAGATTGCGGACTTTATCAAGGAAAACGGAAGGAGGCATTTGAAATAAATAAAAGCTTCCCTTTCGAACCTAAAGACGTTAATGCGATGCTGTTATCTCATGCTCATATAGATCATACGGGAAACATTCCCAATATAGTTAAAAACGGTTTTACCGGTCATATTTATGCTACTTCAGCCACGGTTGATCTTTGCCAGATAATGCTTAGAGATTCTGCGTTTTTACAGGAAAGGGACGTAAAATTCGTAAATAAAAAAAGACTAAGGCATAATAAAGTGCTTTTTGAACCATTATATACAGTAGAAGATGTTGAGAAAGCAATGCAAAATTTTATTGGTTTGCAATATGATAAAGCAATAGAAGCAGCGCCTGATGTAACGGCTACATTTAGAGATGCAGGTCATATACTTGGATCGGCTGGCGTTGTTTTAGAAATAAAAGAGAGAGGGAAATTTGTAAGACTTGGATTTAGCGGAGATATCGGGAGGCCGGACATGCCGGTTATAAGAGATCCTAATATTCTACAGGATCTTGATATATTAATAATGGAAAGCACGTATGGTAATAGATTGCATCCCATTACAAATGAAGTGGAGGAAGAAGTTGCCATAATTATAAACGAAACTATTCAAAGAGGAGGAAAAATAATTGTTCCTGCTTTTGCTGTTGGAAGGACACAATTACTTGTTTACGAGCTACACAAATTATTTAATCAAAATAGAATTCCTCAGTTTCCAATTTATGTTGACAGTCCGCTGGCTGTAAATACAACGGAAGTTTTCCGTACGCATCCGGAATGTTTTGATAGAGAAACATATAGGGTATTTATTGACAACCATGAAGATCCATTTGGATTTAGCAGGCTAACTTACATAAGGAATGTAGAGAAATCAAAAGAGTTAAACGATATTAAAAATCCATGTATGATAATTTCAGCATCGGGAATGGCAGAGGGAGGAAGGATACTGCATCACCTTGCAAATAATATTGAGAACCCGAATAATCTAATTTTATTTGCAGGATATGCAGCACAGCAAACCCTTGCAAGAAAAATAATGGATGGGGCTGAAGTGGTAAATATTTTAGGAAACTCGTATAAAGTTAAAAGCAAAATAAAAAAGATGGATTATTTCAGTGCACATGCTGATCAAAAAGGATTACTCGATTATTTGAAATTTTCTCCTCCGAATAGGCTAAAAAATATCTTTCTTGTCCACGGTGAAGAAGAGCAGGCGCTTCCTTTAAAAGAAAAGGTTATCAACAAAGGATACCATTCAGTCTATTTCCCCAAAAAAGGAGATATTTTTGAACTTTAAGTTTTTAGTTAGGAGATAAGATTCCCAAACCAATAGTAATTTTATTACACCTTTTCATAGAGACAATTATTATTCAATGGCAATGGGAACATCCTCTTCATCTTCAGAAATAACTTTAGCAATATCGGCAATATTATCTCCTTCATTGAGCCTTATTACTCTTACTCCCTGAGTATTCCTGCCCATTACTCTGAGGTCTCTAATGCTCTGTCTTATAACCATACCGTGAGTAGAAATAATTACGAGTTCATCATTATCCTGAACTTCCATCAATGAAATCATTTTGCCGACTTTATCGCTTGTTTTAACAGTTATCACACCTTTCCCGCCCCGTCTTGTAATTCTATAATCGTTAATGTCAGAACGTTTGCCATAACCTTTTTCAGTGACTACCAGGACAGTACCCTGTCGTTTAATCACCAGAAGACCGACAACGATATCATTTTTGCCCAGTTTAACGCCTCTAACACCAGTTGCTACTCTACCCATATCCCGAACATCTTTTTCATTAAACCTAATTGCAAAGCCATTCCTGGTTCCAAGGACAATATCATTTGTTCCGTCCGTCATTTTTACTTCAATTAATTTATCATCCTTATTTAGATTTATGGCATTTATACCGCCTTTTCTTACATTACCATAAGCAGAGAGGACAGTTTTTTTAATAGTACCCTGCTGTGTAGCCATAATCAAATAGTGAGTATCATTAAATTCTTTTACAGTAACAAAAGCAGTTATATTTTCATCTTTTTCTTTTTCTAATAAATTTACAACTGATCTTCCTCTAGTAGCTCTACCGCCTTCGGGAATTTCATGAACTTTAAGCCAATAGCATTTTCCTTTATCAGTAAAAAACAAAATATATTGATGAGTCGAGGCGATAAACATATGTTCGATAAAATCATCTTCTTTAGTACCTGCACCAGTAACACCTTTTCCACCTCTGCCTTGCCTTCTATAGCCACTGACAGGGAATCTTTTTATAAAGCCGGAGTGTGAAATAGTAACCACAACATCCTCTTCGGCAATAATATCTTCCAAGGAGAATTCTTCATAATCGTGAATAACTTCGGTTCTTCTCTCGTCACCATATCTTTCTTTAATTAAAAGAAGTTCATCTTTAATTATAAGATATCTTTTCTCTTCGCTCTCCAAAATACTCTTTAATTTTTCAATTAATTTAATCACGTCTTTGTATTCATCTTCAATTTTTTTACGTTCAAGGCCGGTTAATCTCTGCAAGCGCATATCGAGGATAGCTTTAGACTGAATCTCAGATAATTTGAATTTTCTCATCAAATTATTTTTCGCAGTTTCAGTATCCCTAGATTTTTTAATTGTGTCAATTACTTCATCAATATTATCAAGAGCAATAATGTAGCCCTCTAGTATATGGGCTCTTCGTTCAGCAGCATCAAGTTCATATTTAGTTCTTCTTATGAGAACATCCATTCTATGAGCAATAAAATGCTGCATTGTTTCCTTAAGAGTAAGCACTTTTGGAATTCCATTAACCAACGCAAGCATAATAACACCAAAGGTAGTCTGCATTTGCGTATGTTTAAATAGCTGATTCAGGACAACCGGAGGCTGGGCATCACGTTTTAATTCGATGACTACACGCATTCCATCCCTATCGGATTCATCTCTAATGTTAGAAATGTCATTTATTTTACTAGCTCTGACTAATTCGGCAATTTTTTCAATGAGATTTGCTTTATTAACCTGATACGGAAGTTCGGTAATAATAATATTTTCACGACCATTTTTAAGAGTTTCGATATTTGCTTTAGCTCTGACTATAATTTTGCCACGTCCTGTTAAGTATGCTTCTTTAACGCCGGAATATCCATAAATAATACCTCCTGTGGGAAAGTCAGGTGCCGTTACAAGTTTCATTAGTTTTTCAGGAGTAATATCGGGGCTTTTTATTAAGGCAATGAGTCCATCGATAACTTCACTAATGTTGTGGGGAGGAATATTAGTTGCCATTCCAACAGCAATGCCACTAGAGCCATTTATTAAAAGGTTAGGTAAATAAGAGGGAAGGACAACGGGTTCCTGTAAAGAGTCGTCAAAGTTAGGAGCAAAGTCAACCGTATTTTTATCGAGATCACGGAGCATTTCTTCACAAATTCTAGCGAGTCTAGCTTCAGTATACCGCATGGCAGCGGGAGAATCTCCATCAACGGAACCAAAGTTACCCTGGCCATCCACCAAAGGATAGCGCAAAGAAAAATCCTGCACCATTCTAACCATAGAATCATAAACAGCAGTATCACCATGGGGATGATATTTTCCGAGCACTTCCCCAACAATTCTTGCAGATTTTTTATAGGGTTTATTATAAGACATTCCTAATTCATGCATTCCATATAAAACTCTTCGATGAACAGGTTTTAATCCATCCCTCACATCGGGCAAAGCTCTAGCTACAATTACAGACATGGAATAATCGATATAAGAAGATTTCATTTCTTCTTCTAAAGAAACGGGTACTATTTTTTCAAAAATTGTTGCCATAATTCACTCTATTAAATCAAAAATAATTATTCTTTATTGTTTTAATAATATTTACAATCATAAGTTGTAAGAACTATTTAGCTATACATCCAAGTTTCTAACATATTTTGCATTTTTTTCTATAAATTCTCTTCTTGGTTCTACATTGTCACCCATAAGGGTTTCAAAGATTTTATCAGCAGTTGCAGCGCTTTCGATAGTAACCTGCAAAACAGTTCTAGTTTCCGGATTCATAGTGGTTGACCACAATTGTTCCGGGTTCATTTCGCCAAGTCCTTTGTATCTAGAAATATTTACACCCTTCACAGAACCTTCTTCAATCATTTCTTCGGCTAATTCTTCGGAGTTAGAATTTTCTTTTCCATTTACTTTAAATCTTTTCAATATTTCATCACGTTCATTATCGTCAAAAGCATAATGTTCTTCTTTCCCTTTTTTAATTTTATAAAGGGGGGGCTGGGCAATAAATACTTTTCCTGCAGTAATTAAATCTTTCATATGGCGGTAGAAGAAAGTAAGGAGTAAAGTTCTAATATGGCTTCCATCTACATCGGCATCTGTCATTAGGATAACTTTTCCATATCTTGATTTATTTTGATTGAAATCGGAGCCTAAGCCAGCCCCGACAGCGGAAATAATTGCTTTAATTTCATTATTTTCTAAAATCTTAGTCAACTTAGCTTTTTCGACATTTAATATTTTACCGCGAAGGGGTAGAATAGCCTGGAATCTTCTATCTCTCCCCTGTTTGGCAGAGCCTCCGGCAGAATCACCTTCCACGATATAAATTTCACAATGTTCAGGATCTGTAATAGAACAATCAGCGAGTTTACCGGGAAGGTTCATAGTATCCAGAGCATTTTTTCTTCTTGCAAGGTCTCTAGCTTTTCTAGCGGCTTCTCTTACTTCGGCAGCGCGGAGGCATTTTTCAATTATTTTTTTACCGATAGAAGGGTTTTCCTCTAAAAATTCAGATAATTTTTCACCAACTAAAGTTTCAACAGCAGATTTAACTTCGCTATTGCCAAGTTTTGTTTTTGTCTGCCCCTCAAACTGAGGTTCTGCTACTTTAATAGAGATAACGGCAGTAAGACCTTCCCTAAAGTCGTCACCGGTTAAGGTAATTTTTCCTTCTTTAACTAAATTATTTTTTGCAGCATAATTATTAAAGGTTCTAGTAAGTGCAGTTTTAAAACCAACGAGGTGAGTTCCGCCTTCGGAAGTATTTATATCATTCACATAAGAAAAAATATTTTCACTATATGAACCGTTGTACTGAAAAGCGACTTCAATTGGTGTATTATCTTTTTCTCCTTCGATGTAGACAGTTTTATGCAGAGGTTCCCTTGATTCATCAAGATATTTAACAAATTCACTTAAACCACCTTTAAAATGAAAAGTTTCTTCTTCTCCGCCATTTCTGGTATCTTTAATATTAATAGTGATATCTTTATTAAGGTAAGCAAGTTCTCTCATTCTTTCAGCAAGAGTATCATATTTAAATGTAGTTACTCTAAAAATTTCTTTATCGGGGAAGAAGGTAACGGTTGTTCCGGATTCATTTTTTTTGGCTTTTCCAATTTCTGCAACAGGTTTTAGGGGCTGCCCTTGCCGATATTCTTGAAAATAGACTTTTCCGTCTCTTATTACTTCGACTTTTAGCCATTCAGAAAGAGCATTAACAACAGAAACACCGACACCATGCAGACCACCAGAGACCTTATAAGTATTTTTATCAAATTTTCCACCTGCGTGCAGCATAGTCATTACAACTTCAAGAGCCGATCGTTTCTCAACGGGGTGAATATCTACAGGAATACCACGACCGTTATCAATAACGGTAATAGATTCATCTTTATTTATGATAACTTCAATAAAGTCGGCATAACCAGCCAAGGCTTCGTCTATGCCATTATCAACCACTTCATTAACCAGATGATGCAAACCTCTCGAACTGACATCACCGATATACATTGCAGGCCTTTTACGAACTGCTTCAAGACCTTTTAACACGTTTATATTTTTAGCACTATAATCACTTTTGGGTTTATCGTTTGGCATAAATTTTCATTCCAGCTTTTATTTATAATTTGTTTACATAAACTTTATTTTTTTAATACGTTCTTCTTTAACGAAGTTATTTATCTTTTCAATAATAATTTGTTCTTTAAATTTTAACTCGCTTCTCCACACAGAATTTTCCACTTCCAAATAAAGAATATTATTTCTTATTTTTTTGGGTACAGCTATTTTTTTTAAGTCATTAAATATTTCATAAAAATTTATAATAATATCAAAGTCTTTTATTGCTTTTCTAAAATTGTTTAGGGAAGGTTCTTTTTCAATTGCATCACCCAAGCTTACAAAATCATTATTCATAAATGACCTCCCCCTGATTTAATCTTATCAAACTATCATTTTCATTAATCTTAAGAAAAGACATATTTGAAAAATCGGTAAGGGTAATAAATGCCTGGCCAGTTTCTCTTAAGAATTCACTAGTTTTTAATGAACGCCGGGCATCGAGTTCACCGAAAACATCATCTAATAAGAAGAGCGGTGTTCGACCTGTCTTATCTTTTAAATAAAAAAACTGGGCAAACTTTAATGCAATTTGAAAAGTTTTATGCTGCCCCTGTGAGCCATAGGTTCTTAATTCCTTATTATTAATTTCAAAAAGAAATTCATCTCTATGCGGACCAACCAAATTAGCGACTCTTCTAAGTTCTTCGTCTTTTTTAATTTTCAAGGCATTTATAAAAATTTCTTTTATAGGCAAATCGACAGATTTATCCTTTTCATTTTCCAAATACAAATAGTATACTTTTGGTAATTCATCAGTCTTCATTATTTTCAAATATGAAAGTTCAACATAAGAGTTAAACTCATTAACAAATTTCATTCTGTGTTCGATTATTTCGGAACCAACATCAATCAATTTTAGTGTCCATGCGTCCAATTCATTATTCCAGCTTGCAGAAATTTTCTTATTTTCCTTTATCCGGGTTAAAAGTGAAGAGCGCTGCCGGAGAGTGCGATTATAATCTAACAATAATTTAAGATAAGTTTCACTTGATTGAGAGATAACAGAATCGACAAATTTTCTACGATCACCCGGTGGACCTTGAGTAATAGAGTGATCAGCGGGAATTAGAATAACGACAGGAAATTTACCAATAACATCCACATAACGATTAATCTGTTTATCGTTTTGAAAATAATATTTACGGTTTTCTTCCAAGGAAAAATAAACCCTCACATTATTTTCTGTTAAATCTCTAAAAGAACCTTTAATTTCAAATTCTTTTTCGTTAAACCTAGTCACTTCACTATCAGTTTTTGAATTATAGCCTTTAGTTGTACATAAAAAATAAATTGATTCCAAAACAGATGTTTTTCCCTGGCCATTTCCTCCTACTATATAATTTATTTTATCTGAAAAATTTATGCTAGTGTTTTTGTGGCTTCTAAAGTTTTTTAGATAAATTGAGGAAAGAATCATCTTTAGTTATTTAACCGTACCGGCATTAAAAGAAGCATCAATTCTTCATTTTCATCATTTTCCAAAGGTTCTATAATACATGCTTTAGTTGGTGAATGTAACTTAAAAATTACTTCATCCTTGTTTATATGTAATAAAATATCGTTCATATAAGAAGTATTAAACCCGATATCCATAGGGTCGCCATTATATTCACAAAAGACTTTTTCTTTAGCATTTGAACCATGATCAATATCTTCAGCGGATATTTCCAAGTCGTTATTATTGATCGATAGCTTAACCTGCTTGGAAGTTGAGGTTGAAAAAAGCATCATTCTTTTAACAGTTGAAAGAATATCATTTGTTTTTACTTTTAATATATTTTCGTTTTCCAAAGGAATAACACTATTGTAGGAAGGATATTTTTCTCCAATTAATCTTGATATGAATTCAACATCGCCAAAATGCACCAAAATGTTTGTTTTACTTAAATAAATATTAACATCGTTATCGGACAATTGCTTTGAAAGAACAGAGACAGCTCTTTCGGGAATAATATATTGTTCTTCTTTTTCTGAAGTTAAGGATTTGTTAACATATTTAACTAACCTATGACCATCGGTTGCAACAAACCTAAGACCATCTTCCGAAAACTCCAGCAAGGTACCGGTCATAGCGGGTCTCATATCTTCCTTACTCATAGCAAAAGAAGTTTGATCAATAGCTTTTTTAATATCATTTCCATTCAATGTAATTTCTTTATCTTTTGGTACAGAAGGTATTTCCGGAAAATCTTCAGGAGATGAAAAGCCAATATTATATAATCCGTTATCCGTTGATAATTTCAGTTTTGAATTAGATTCAGTTTCAAAATTGATTTGAGTATCACCTAAAGAGCGAATTATATCGTATAAAAGTTTTGCCGGAATTACCATCTGAATATTTTCATCTGCTGCGACATTGATAGAAGATCTTATGGCAATTTCAAGGTCGGTAGCGCTAACAGTAAGCAGACCGTCATGAACATCAAACAGAAAGTTTTCTAAAATAGGCATAGGGGTACGGGTTGGAACGGCCGGTATTATTTTAGATAAAAGTTTTTCTAAAACTTTACTGTTTACTTTGAATTTCATTTATAAAATCTCCTTTTAAATGGTACAAAATAATAAAAATAAGCAACATTCTCAATGAAAAACCGAGTCTAAAAAAGAAATATATTGAATATAAAAATCAAGTTGATAACAACATTATTATTATAATTTAAATATTAATTTAAAATTAATAATAGTAATAAGGGTGTGAATATGTGGATATGTCATAAATATGAATATGACGATAAAAAAAAGAGACTTTTTTACGTTGTTTAATGTTAATTTGTTTTTGTAAAAAAGCAATTTATAAACATACTGTTGATAAATATAAATTTATTAACAAGTTATAGTTGGGATATAAACAACTTCTACACAGTGTTTTTTTTTATAATATAATTTTTCTTCAGAGCATACTATGATTGGAAAAGTTCGGGAGTTCGGGGTTTTTAATAAAAAGTGAGACTTACTTTAGATGTAAGTCTCACATAAAAAAATTATGAAGAACTTATTTCGATCTGGTTTTTCAGAGTTTCAATAATTTCTCTCAAAGCCACATCTTTTGTTCTGGAGCCTTCAATAGAAGTACATGCATGGATAACAGTGGAATGATCCCTGCCTCCAAAATGCAAACCAATAGTCTTTAAAGATGATTTCGTTAATTCTTTTGAGAGAAACATAGCTAATTGTCTTGCCAGGACAATCTCTTTTTTTCTGGTTTTATCCCTGATTTTATTTTCATCAACTTTTAGATATGAGCATACATGTTTAGTAATAGTTTCAATTGTAATATTTACCTTTCTATCAGTAGCAATCTCCTTTACAGTTTTTTTTGCGAGTTCAATATTAACTTCTTTTGAGTTAAGAGAGGAGTTTGCCAACAGTTTTATTAAGCATCCTTCAAGTTCACGAATGTTAGAAGTTATATTATTTGCAATATATTCGAGAATTTCGTTAGAAACTTCCATTCCAAAATCTTCAGATTTCTTTTTTAAAATCGCGATTCTAGTTTCGAGTTCCGGGGGCTGAATATCAGCTGGAAGTCCCCATTGAAATCTTGATATTAGCCGGTCATCCAGACCCTTTAAGTCTTTCGGGGCTTTATCGCTTGATAAAATTATTTGTTTTCTTGATTGATGCAGGGTATTAAATATATGAAAGAAAAGATCTTGAGTTTTTTCTTTTCCAATAAGAAATTGGATATCATCAATAATTAAAACATCCATATTTCTATAAAAGCTTGAAAACTCATTTACTTTATTGGACTGAATAGCTTCGACGAACTCAACAGTAAAAATATCCGAAGAAAGATAAATAACTCTTTTTGCGGGGAAGTTATTAACTATTTTGTTTCCAATAGCCTGAATTAGATGAGTTTTGCCGAGCCCTACCCCACCGTAAACAAAAAAGGGGTTAAATGAAGTACCGCCGGGATTATCACTAATAGCACTAGCAGCAGCTCTTGCTAATTGATTGCCTTCACCTTTGATAAAGTTATCAAAAGTATACCTGGAATTTAAATAAGTTTCAAAGTTAGGTTTATTTTTGAGAATAGGCTGAGAAGATAACCGAACCGGCTTTTGTGAATGCTGATTAGATTCCTTTTCTTCAGCAATAATATAAGCTAACTTAGCATTTTCACCTAACACTTCATGAATAGTTTTGTTTATTAAAGTGTTGAAATGTTCATCAATCCATTCCCAAAAGAAATGGCTGGGGAGTTGTACGGTTAGAGTTGAATCTTTAACTTCCAAGGATTTTATAGGCTGAAACCATGTATTATAAGTCATTAAAGTAACGTTCTGCTTGATGGTTTTCAAACATTCTTTCCAGAGGGTTTCATGATCCGAGAGGAGTTTTTTTTCAAAAATTAAAGAATTAAGCATAAAGATTATCCACAATTAAAAAGATTTATTTTTTAAAATTAAGAAGCTTTTATTTCAACCACGGGAAATACAAAACGTGTTTATCCACAAGATATCCACATTAAATACCTACCCGTAAATCATTAAATTATAATGGGTTAGATTTTTCTGCTTTAAATGAACACACATTGATATAAAAGTCGTCGCCCTAATTAAGCCCATATTAGACTGTGAAACGTTTTCACAAAATAAAATTATCCACAAGATATTAACATTAATTTCGGCTGTCTAACCTAGTGAAAAAATAGGAAGTAATATTGAGCAGTGCAAATTAATTTTTATAAAAATTAAATATTATTTTTTAATAGAGAAATAAATTTATGAAGAGAAATTATCTTGTTTATAAAAATATCAATACTTATTTTTAAAGTCTTTTGAAAAAAGGAGTAATAAATGAAAAGAACATATCAGCCAAGCAACAGGAAAAGAAAGAATAAGCACGGATTCAGAGAGAGGATGAAGACCAAAAACGGAAGAAAAGTATTATCAAGAAGGAGAGCCAAAGGAAGGAAAAAATTAACAGTAAGTGATGAGAAATAAATTACTTGAATCAGTTTGGACTTTCGTTTAGCGAAAGAATAAAAAGCAGAAAAGATTTCCAGAAAATATATACCTCCGGAAAGATACTATTTTCCACAAACAAAAAAATTAAGGCACTTTATATAGTTGAGAAAGAGCCAGACAATCCGGGAGTAAAGATAGCGCCGGCAGTTTATAAAAAAGCAGGAACTGCAGTTTGGAGGAATAGATTAAAAAGACTAATAAAAGAATCTTACCGGTTAAACAAGGATATTTTAATTAGTTATGCGAAAGAGAAAGAATATTTGGTGAAAATTGTTTTTTCACCAAACATACTGAACCAGAAGAAGAATAAAAACTTGAATCTGAAATATATTATGCCGGAAGTTATAGACATAATGTTCAAGATTAAAGGCACCATTTGAGATGTCGAGAATATTTGTAATAATAATAAAGGGATATCAAAGAATTATTTCGCCGTTATTTCCTCCGTCTTGTCGATTTTATCCTACCTGTTCTGAATACGGAATTCAAGCATTTACAAAGTATGGAATAATAAAGGGGGGTGCAAAGACTATCTGGCGAGTTTTAAGATGTAATCCTTTTAATAAAGGCGGATATGATCCGCTGCAATAATGGAATTTAAATGGATAAAAAAACAGTATTAGCTTTTATATTAATTGGTGGTTTATTAATAATATGGATGTATGTAAATGCTCCGGAACCACAAAAACAGATACCCCAAAAACAAATTGATTCAACACAAACGGCAGATACATCAGCTAAAACACCAACAAAGGGGAAAGAATCTATAACAAAAAAAGTTGTTAAACCACCGAAAGAGGAGAACCCGCAGACGGAAACAGGCGACAGTCTAAAGTATGGAAAATATTTTTCATTGCCGTCGAAACCGGAAAAAATAATTACAGTAGAAAACAATCTAGTTAAAATGGAATTCTCAACCCACGGCGGAAATATCAAGAAATATTATTTAAAGAAATTTCATAACTGGTATTCAGCTGAAGTTGAAGACGATACATCAAATTTTTATCAGACACACGTGCAGTTAATTAACTCATCGGAGGGAGGCTCATATGATTTATCATTTGTTTCCTCAGACGGGAAAGCAATAAATACAGCAAACCTTGATTTTGATGTTAAATTAAGCGAGCAGAAATATAAGATAAGGGGGAATGATTCTCTTACAATAACATTCACATTAAATTTAGGTGAGAATAAGTATATAAGAAAAATATATATTTTTTACGGAGACAAATATAGTTTAACCAGTGAGATTGAACTTAAGGGGATGAATAATATTATAAGCAACAACACATACGATCTTGTATGGGATAACGGGATTAGGTTTGTTGAATATAATTCTGTTGATGAGGCAAGTTATTCAGATGCGAGCGTTTATTATGGAGGGGAACAAGTTGCTGTTGATGCTTCACATCCGGATGAGAAGGAGGAAAAGACATTCAACGGAAGAATAGATTGGTTAGGGATAAGAAACAAATATTTTGCAGTAATTATTGCCCCTCAAAATCCATCAAATATAGGGGGTGCTTATATAGACGGAAACAGAAAAGAGATAGCGAACCAAGGAGTGGTAGAAAAATATGATGCGCAATTATTTATTCCCTTTAATAATACAGATTTTGAAAAAAACACATTTACATTATATCTCGGCCCGGTAGATTATGGTATATTAAAGGAATATGGAAACAATTTATCTGCAATTGTAGATTTTGGAAGTTTTTTCGGATTGAAATTTTTAGTAAGACCAATCGCCATATATATACTTCTTCCCTTATTTAATTTTCTTCATCTGTTCATTCCGAACTACGGCGTAGTTATAGTAGTATTCTCATTGATTATAAAATTTGTACTTTATCCATTGACGAAGACGAGCTATCAATCAATGAAGAAGATGCAGCTTCTTCAACCAAAGATTGCAGAGTTAAAAGAAAAATACAAGGATGATCCGCAGAAAGTAAATAAAGAGACGATGAAACTTTACTCTACCTATGGAGTAAATCCGGCGGGCGGATGTCTTCCACTACTTCTTCAAATGCCAATATTCATTGCATTGTGGGGATTATTAAAAATTGCAATTGATTTAAGACAACAGCCATTTTTTTGGTGGATAAAAGATCTTTCACAGCCTGATGTTATATATAATTTACCATTCAAGCTTCCAATTTTCGGTATAGATCAACTTAGCGGGTTAGCGTTACTGATGGGTGTTACTACATTCGTTCAACAAAAAATGAGTGTTAAAGACCCAAAACAACAATCGTTAGTTTATATAATGCCTGTATTTTTAACAATAATGTTTATGAGTTTCCCTTCCGGGCTAAATCTTTATTATTTTATGTTCAATGTTTTCTCAATTGCACAACAATATTATATTAATCATAAGCATGATGGAATGGTTCTGCAGCCGGTAAAGAACCCAAAGAAATCGAAAGGTTTTATGCAGAAGCTGATGGAAACGGCAGAGCAGAATTCAAAAGTGCAGCAACAGAGGAGAAAGCGTTAACCAATCTCAAATATATATAGGAAATTGCCCATACATATCCTGAAAAAATGTTTATTTTTCGATTATAAATTTTATGAACCAGATCCTTGCCATGCGGGATAAAAGTTGTAAATCATAAATGATTTATTTTAGAAAAATAGTTATAATATTATTTCTGCCTTTAATTATTTATTCTCAAACCATTCGAACCATTAAGGTTCCGACAAGGACGGTAAAACTTCCATTTGATTTAACATATCAAGTTCCGGCGTTTTCTCCTAAAGTAGCGATTGCGTTAAGCGGCGGAGGAGCAAAGGGATTAGCCCAAATTGGAATTTTAGAAGCACTAAAGGATAACGACATACCAATTGAAATTATAGTTGGTACCAGTATGGGGAGTGTAATAGGCGGACTATATTCGGCTGGATATACTCTCGCTCAAATTGATTCCATATCGGAGAATACAAATTGGGAAGATATACTTGCTTCTTCGAGAGAAACCGATAGAAAAGAGCTATTTGTAGATCAAAAAATAACAGAGGATAAAGCTATTTTTTCCTTAAGATTAAAGGGGCTCACGCCAATAATTCCAACCTCGATAAATAACGGTCAGAGGTTAACAAGTTATCTAAACCTGCTTGCTTTCCAAGCTCCAATTCATGTAAAAAATAGTTTTGATGATTTAAGATATAAATTCAGGGCGGTCTGTACTGATCTAGTAACCGGAAATCCGGTTATAATCAAAAGCGGTTCTTTAAGTCAGGCAATGAGAGCCAGTTCAAGCGTTTCGTTTCTTCTGTCTCCTGTTAAAATGGATTCATTAATATTAGTAGACGGAGGTTTAGTTGCAAATGTTCCGGTAAATATAGCATCAAAAAGCGGAGCAGATTTTATAATAGCAGTAAATACAACAAGCGGGCTACATTCAAAGTCGGAGCTTACCCTTCCGTGGATAATTGCGGATCAAATTATAAGCATTCCTATGAAAATATTAAACGAAGAGCAATTAAATAATGCTAATGTTATAATAAATCCAAACCTTTCGGATAAAGATCCCATTGATTTTACCGAGATAGATACATTGGTTAAAAAAGGATATAACAGTGGTCTTACATATGTTCAAGGAATAAAAGAGAAAATAGATTCAATTTATAATAAGAATTTAGAAAAAAGTGAAGGAAAGTATTTCATAAAGAACGTAACACTAGAGAACAACTTTTCAATTACCAGCTATCCAACATTGGTTAAATTAGGATACAGAGATTCAATTTCCAACTACGAGATAGTAAAAACGCTAGGAAATCTTTTAGAATCAGGTGATTATAAAAATGTTGAAGCGAAGGTAACGGAATATGGGAACAGATCCGAAATAAATTTTATTTTAGAAAAGAATCCGATTATTGAAAAAATTAATTTAAAAGGAATTAGTCTAATAGATACAGGAAAGGCGGAATCAATTTTTGAATCCTTAACCGGTAAACCATTCAACAGTAGAAAATTATATTCAAAAATCATAAAGGTTCTAGAAATATATAGAGGGTTAGGCTATTCGCTGGCGGATCTTGAAAAATGTGAATTCCAACCTAATACCGGTGTTTTAAATATAACCTTTGATGAAGGGATGATATCAGAAATTGTAATTGAAGGAAATAAATATACGAAGCCAAGTATTATTTTAAGAGAATTTCCTTTAAGGGACGGAAATTATTTTTCTTATGATAAGGTAAAGGAAGGGTTAATTGATCTTAGGAGCACAAATTTATTTGATGATATAATTCTTACAGTGAAAAGGGAGAATGATGAGAATATTTTGACAATCAATGTTATAGAAAAAATATCAAGCCTTGTTAGATTTGGTTTTAGAGTAGATAATGAAGATAAATTTCAAATGAGCATGGATATCAGGGATGAAAACCTATTTGGAACGGGCACCGAGTTAGGGTTATTGCTTTTCGGTGGTTCAAGGAACAGGGCTTATGTATTAGAACATAAGTCAAACAGAATTTTTAATACATATTTTACATATAAGATAAATGCCTTCTACCAATTTGATGATGCATATACGTATAGAAATGACTCCACGGTTTCAGAAAGAGAATTTTCAAGGTCAATCAATGGAGAATACAGACAAATATATTATGGTACTTCTCTATCGCTGGGAGCGCAGGTTGAGAAATTCGGAAATTTAATATTCCAGGGGATATATAAATTCGATCAGGTTAAGATTAAACAAGGCATAACGGGATTTAACGCATATAAGTTGAAAATTGTAAGCTTAAAAGCGAGTTCAACAATAGATACTCAGGATAAATATCCATTTCCAGACAAAGGATTATATTTTTCCGGATTCTATGAAACTGCACAAACGGTATTAGGGGGGGATGTTGGATATTTTAATGTGGGGTTCAATTACAGGGGTTATGTTACTTTTGGAAGAGTGCATACATTTTCTCCCAGAATTAGAATAGGTTTTGCGGATAAAACACTTCCAATAAGTGAGCAATATTCTCTTGGGGGACAGGAGATGTTTTACGGGTTAAGAAAAGATGAATATAGAGGGAGACAGATATTTTTGACTTCGCTGGAGTACAGATATAAACTTCCTTTTGAAATTTTCTTTGACACATATTTCAGTGCGAGATATGATCTTGGTTATGTATGGCCAGAGCAGGAACAGATAAGATTTAAGGATTTACACCATGGCATAGGTACAAGTTTATCCTTCGATACACCAATAGGACCAGCTAAATTTTCTGTGGGGAAAAGTTTTTTATTTGAAAAGACTCAAGCAGGGAATCCCGTGTTCTGGGGAGAGACTATATTTTACTTTTCGATAGGATATTATTATTAATATTTGAACACATTGTTTCAATGCCTCTTTTGCGAAACGGAGTTTAAAATTTGCGAAACGGAGTTTCGCATTACTGTCCGTTCATTTTATATTCTTCACCTTTTATTTTATAGCTTTTCCCTTTTTCAATATCGCCAACTTTCCCGTACAATTTCGCAATGATGAAACTTAACCTACTTTTTTCTTCAACGTATTGTAAGCCTTCTTCCATAAAGTTCACAATTCTATCAAAATCCGGCAGATTTAATTCTTTATTATAAAGGTCGGATGCGATTTCATAAGGTTTAACGGAAGATTTACCGGCAGCAGCTTTTTTAATATAAACGAATGCAAGCTCCTTGTTTTTATATGTAGAGCCAGAATCCAGTACATTGGCAACAGCAAGGTAAATCTCAGAAGAAAAATGGGGAAATTCTTTACTAATTTTCTCAGAAAACATTCCGAGCTCGTCAATTGACAGGGCCTTATTCCACAAGAGAATTTTATATAGATCTACATCCTCAATTTTTTGATCAATTGCGATTCTAAAGGTATCAAAAAGTTCATCAGGAGAATTTGATGTTGAGAAGGTTTTTTCGATATCTTTATTTATATCTTTATTTTTTAAGGTTTCAGACATTTTGCTCTTATCAGTTAATAAAAATCTATAAAGAATAATTATTTATTTACAACTATAAACTTCAGTAATTCTTATACAAATTCAATACATATCCTAAGATACCTAATAAATTTATTATTTGTTTCATATTAAAGTTTTTCCAGGTATAACCGATACATTTTACCTTTCAAGAAAAATTTTTTGCAAAAAACAAAACATAAAAATAGTTAACCTAATGTTAACATTTCCTTAACAATAGATTAACATTGTGATAACATTTGCTCTCTATGTTTGTAGGTCTATTAAATAAAAAAGGTGCTTAAACTATGAAAAAACAAAACTTATTTTTTGTACTTTCACTTTTCTTGCTATTCGGAGTGGTTAAAATTAACGCTCAGGCTAAATTTAGCGGTCTCATGTTCGGTGATTATTTTTATAATGCAGCTGCTCATGATTCAACTCAAAAAAATTTCAACGGGTTTCAGTTTAGGAGAATTTATATAACCGGTGATTATACTATCTCAGATAATTTTTCTACCCGTTTCCGAATGGAAGCAGATCAGGGAGAGATTACAAATAATGGTAAAATTACTACAATGGTAAAAGATGCGTGGTTAAAATGGAAAGATATCTTCACAGGTTCGGATCTTATCTTCGGTATTTCACCGACACCGGCTTTTGATGTTTCAGAAGGAGCATGGGGGCATCGATACCTTGAAAAAACGATTATGGATTTAGACGGAATTGTCCCATCACGGGATCTTGGTATTGATTTAAAAGGGAAGCTATCTCAAAGCGGCAATATAAAATATTGGGTAAAAATTGGTAATAATTCGGGTAATTCTCCAGAAGCAAATAAGGATAAGAGAGTTTATGGATTATTGGAATTCGATCCTTCGCCTGAACTATTAATTACTGTTTATGGTGATTACGCCTCATATCCGCAAGCAGCAAAAAAAGATGTCAATGCTTTTGTAGGCGCAGGCTTTATCAACTTTAAGCAAAAAGGTAAATTCTCAATAGGACTGGAGGCTTTCTTAAAATCACAGCAAAACAGTTACACACCACCCAATAGTTCTTTAGGTTCTAAATCAGGATTTGGTTTATCAATATGGGCATATGCTAATTTAAGTGATAAAGCTCAGATAGTTGGCCGTTTCGATACGTTTGATCCAAATACCAACTCAAATTCAAATAAAGACGGTAAGAATTTAATACTGGCAGGTCTTCAATTTAACCCGGTGGAGCATGTTAGTATAACTCCAAACGTAGAAGTTTTTACATATCAGGCAGATTCACCAAACCATGGGGATAGTAATGATATTGTACCCCGAATCACCTTCTATTGGGAATTTTAATAAATGAACTTTTTATATTAAACTAAATTTCTATAATTTTAAAAAGGATGATAATTATGAAATCAAAAATCTTATTAACTTCTGTTCTATTTTTAGCTGTACTAGTTGGAGTCAGCAGTGCACAGATGAAATTAAACGGTGCCGGTGCGACATTTCCATATGTTATTTATTCCAAATGGTTTGATGTTTATCATCAAAAGACAGGGATTGAATTTAATTATCAAGCGATAGGGAGCGGCGGCGGAATCAGGCAGGTAATAGAGGGGACTGTAGATTTTGGTGCCTCAGACGCTCCTATGTCTGAAGAACAGATGAAACAGGTAAAAGAGAAGCAAGGAACAGAGATTTTACATATACCAACAGTTATGGGGGCTGTTGTAGTAACCTATAATTTACCTAAGGTGGGTAAAGGATTAAAGCTAACACCTGATGTTCTATCAGATATTTATATAGGAAAAATCACAAAGTGGAATGATACAAAGATTACATCAATTAATAGCGGATTAAAACTTCCGGACGAAGCAATCTTTGTAACGCACCGTTCAGATGGAAGCGGTACTACGAATATATTTACCGGATATCTTGCAAAGGTGAGCGAGAGCTGGAAAAACAAAGTTGGGCAAGGTACATCGGTGAACTGGCCAGTTGGATTAGGTGGTAAAGGAAACGAAGGGGTTGCGGGCTTAGTAAAGCAAACCGAAGGATCAATTGGTTATGTTGAATTAGCGTATGCAGAAAAAAATAATCTTCCATATGCAGCATTAAAAAACAAAGCGGGGAATTTTGTTGAGCCAACATTTGATGCTGTATCAGCAGCGGCAGCCGGTTTTATTAAAAATATGCCGGCAGATTTGCGGGTAGAGATAACCGATGCAGATGGGAAGGGTTCATATCCAATTTCCGGTTTTACCTGGTTATTAATTTACCAGAACATGAAAGACAAAGCAAAAGCAAAGGCTATTGTTAACTTCTTAAAATGGGCAGTAACAGATGGTGAGAAATATGCCAAAGAACTTTACTATGCTCCATTACCAAAAGAAGTAGTAAAATTAGACGAAAAGAAGATTGCTCAAATATCCACTAAATAATGAGTTTGATAAGCAGAACGAAAGAAAAAACCTCTGAGCAGCAAGCAGATGCAGCGGAAAATGTATCGCTTGCTGCTTCTTATTCCGGGTTCAGAATAGCGGGGAAAAATCTAGGGGACTTTATATTTGAAAACATAACCCGATTCTTTGCTTTTATATTGTTTTCATTAGTTGTAATCATGGCATACGAGATGTACCGGCAATCAATTCTATCAATAGATAAATTCAGCTGGGGATTTATAACAGGCACAACATGGGATCCTGTACATGATGAATTCGGGGCGCTTCCTTTTATATTCGGGACATTATTTTCTTCTCTGATAGCATTATTCATAGCGCTGCCATTAAGTGTGGGGATAGCAATTTTTCTATCAGAATTTGCGCCTAGATGGTTAGAGCAGCCTGTTTCTTTGCTCGTTGAATTATTAGCTGCGATACCAAGCATAGTATACGGTTTATTCGGAATGTTTATAATGGCTCCCTGGTTAAGAAAAACAGTAGAACCTTTTTTGGGGGATCATTTAGGATTTATTTTTTTATTTAAGGGTCCGCCATATGGATTAGGCATGCTTGCAGCGGCATTAATATTAACAGTAATGATTCTTCCAATTATAACATCTATATCAAGGGATGTAATGAAGTCCATTCCCGGTTCCCAGCGGGAAGCAGCATTTGCACTTGGAGCAACAAAATGGGAAGCAGTAAAAATAGTTTTAACCGGCGCAAAGTCGGGAATACTAGGAGCAACACTTTTGGGATTAGGGAGGGCGGTTGGAGAAACGATGGCGGTTACAATGGTAATAGGCAACCGTCCTGAAATATCATTTTCTCTTTTTGATCCTGGATATACAATGGCAAGTGTATTAGCGAACGAATTTACAGAAGCTACTTCTGATTTATATATAAGTTCATTAATTGAAATAGCATTATTACTTTTTGTTATTACTATAATATTAAATGCAATAGCAAGAGTAATAGTATGGAGTGTTACCAAAAAATATTATAAGATTATGTAAGATGAACAATATCTACTACCGATGGCGGAAAATTAAAAGTACAATTATGATGACATTGAGCATAATATGTGCTTTAGTAGCAATTATACCGCTATTCCTTATTTTATTTTATACAATATCGCAAGGTATAAGTTCAATTAATTGGGCATTTTTTACACAAATGCCGAAACCAGCAGGAGAACCGGGCGGAGGGATGGCAAATGCACTAGTAGGAACGGGAATACTTGTAGCAATTGGAAGTTTAATAGGTCTGCCGATCGGGATTTTATCCGGGATATACCTTTCCGAAAAAAGTTCATCAATATTTGCCCGGACGGTAAGATTTTTAACGGAAGTATTAAATGGAATACCTTCGATTGTAATCGGAGTTGTTGCATATGTAATTGTTGTATTGCCAATGAAAAGGTTTTCGGCAATTGCAGGAGGAGTAGCGCTAGCAATTTTAATGATACCCCTGGTTACCCGTACAACAGAAGAAATGATCAAATTAATACCTCATTCTTTTCGAGAAGCGGCACTTGGATTGGGAATCCCAAGGTGGAAAACGACATTATTTATTATTTTGCCGGCTGCATTTAAAGGAATATTTACAGGTATACTTTTATCAATAGCAAGAGCTGCCGGTGAAACAGCTCCATTGCTTTTTACTGCGCTTGGAAACAGGTTCTGGTCAACGCAGCTTGATCAGCCGATTGCTTCATTAACAGTATTTATATATGATTATGCAAAGGCACCATTTGATAACTGGAACCGGCAGGCATGGGCAGCAGCATTGGTGTTGATTGTACTGGTTATGTTCATAAACATTGTCTTTAGAATTGTTACCAGGAAAAGATATGCTGCTTAAAATGAGATTAAATAATGACTAATACAGGAACTGAACTGAAAGAAACGGTAATAGGCGATCATCAATTTCAAAGCAAAGAAAGGATGAAAGCTGAAAATCTAAATGCTTTTTTCGGTAAGGTTCATGCACTTAAAAACATTTCACTCTCCATTCCTAAAAACAAAGTATTGGCTATAATCGGGCCATCCGGGTGCGGCAAATCTACTTTTTTAAGATGCTTAAATAGGATGCATGAAGAAGTGGGGGGTACAATTAAGGGGAATGTTTTACTTGACGGTGAGAGTGTTATGAAGTATGACCCGGTATATTTAAGAAAAAGAGTTGGAATGATATTTCAGAAGCCTAATCCATTTCCTACAATGTCTGTAGCGGATAATGTAACAGCTGGATTAAGATTAAACGGTTTTCATAATAAAAAGAAGCTAAAGGAAATCACAGAGAAATATTTAAAGCAAGCAGCGCTATGGGATGAAGTAAAAGATATATTAAAACATCCGGGAACAAATTTATCAGGAGGGCAACAGCAGCGTTTATGCATTGCACGGACATTAGCAGTAGAGCCGGAAGTTATTTTGATGGATGAGCCGGCAAGTGCATTAGATCCAATCTCGACGAGTAAGATAGAAGAATTGATTTTCGAGTTAAAAAAGAATTACACAATAGTAATAGTAACCCATAATATGCAACAGGCGGCAAGGGTAAGCGACTATACGGCCTTTTTCTTGCTCGGTGAGCTAATTGAAAATGATAAGACTACTAAAATATTTACCAATCCTAAGCTCAGACAAACCGAAGATTATGTAACGGGAAGATTCGGATAAAGATTGAATACAGGTTTTCTTAATTTTAAAGACATGTTCCTTTAGTTCGGAAATTATGCGCAAAGGGGAAAAGTTATTTGTTAATAGTTAATAGTTAATCGTGGCTCTATTGACAAATAGCGATTAATAAGCATTGACTTTTAATTCTGGCTCAGCCAGTTTAAGATTACGATTAAGATTACGAGAACGATTAAGAGCATGATTACGATTAAGAGATAAGGAATTCAAACGGATTTAAAATGGAATCAATACGGTTTCAAATCGATTTCAAAACGGTTTCAGAGCGGATTTAGCATGGGGATATCATATAGATGGTTTTTACAACCAAACTTTGTCTGATACTATAGAATTCATTTTTACCAGGCGGTTAGTAAAAAACATTTCAGGGGATTTGATTTTATTGATGAATTTTGAATAGTTTGCACTTTATTATAATATTAATTAACATTTTCAAAGATTTAGCTAATGGGAAAAGAAATTAAAAGACCATCATGGGATGAGTATTTTTTAAAACTCGCAATGTTAGCATCTGAAAGGGCGACGTGTCCAAGGATGCATTGCGGATGCGTTTTAGTTAAGGATAGATTTGTATTGTCAACGGGATATAACGGATCACTGCCAGGACAGCCGCATTGCGAAGATGTTGGGTGTCTTGTTGTAGATAATCATTGTGTAAGAACTAACCATGCAGAGATAAATGCACTAACACAAGCGGCAATACACGGTGCAATGGTAAAGGGCTCAACGGCATATATTACAAATATGTCGTGTACAACATGTGCAAAGGCATTGATAGCGGCTGGAATAAAAAGAGTGGTAGTATTTTCAGATTTTCATGATACACTTGCCACAAAATTTTACACGGATTCAGGGATTGAAATAGTAAAACATCCGATGCCTGATATAATAATAAATTATAATATTGAGAAATATACTTCTGCAAGGAAAACGGAGAAATCAAGATAGTTTGATAAATGCTGTTCGATTTAGTAAAACAAGAGTTCAAATATTAATATGTAGCGGAGGTATACAAGATATTGATCTTGAGAAAACTGATGAATAACTAATTGTCCAAAACCCTTGTCTCGCAATTTATTGAAATGGCAGAACGTGCGGGTGCAAGTGTAGAAAAGATAAAGCCTTCGCCAGAAACAATAAATAGCATATTATTAAAAATTACTGCAGGGTCAAAAAATATTGTAATGTCAGAGCCATATAATATTCCTCAATCGCTATTTAAATTATTCAAAGAGAATGCAGATATTATAGAACAGCCAAATGCAAATCAATTAGCTTCTGCAGATTTTGGAATCAGCGATGCAATTGCCGGAGTTTCAAGTACAGGCTCCATCTGCATTTCAATTGATTCGAGTTTAAATAATTATATTAGTTTATTGCCTAAAGCGCACATAGCTGTGCTTGAATCGAATAGAATAGTTTCACGTCCGAGAGATATTTTTGAGCAGTATATTTTAAAACAGCCGGAAAAAAGAGGCTGGGTTTATATATCCGGGCCAAGTGCAACGGCAGATATGGGAGAATTAGTTAGAGGAGCTCACGGTCCAGCCAAATTATACATAATCTTATTGGAAAGTTAATGATTAAGCCGAGAGAAATAGCAAATAAAAGTAATCCTGAGAATCTGGCGAAAGCCATAAAAATGTCTCTCGAAATTGAAAGCGAGGCGGTAAAAAAAAATACACAAACTTTTAATCTAAATCATTATATAACAACGGGGAAAATGGAAGATTATGATCTGTTAAAGGATAAAGCAAGAAAATTAAAAGAATATGCAATTGAGAATCTTCCACAATTATTAGATCAATTAGAAAATTCAGTAAAAGCAAACGGCGGTCATTTCTATATTGCAAAGGATGCTAAGGATGCATGCGAACATATATTGAAGATATGCCATCTACATAATGCCGAATTAGTGGTGAAAGGTAAGTCAATCACTTCAGAAGAAATCAAATTGAACCATGCATTAGAAGCGGGAGGAATTGAAGTTGCCGAAACCGATTTAGCTGAATTCATTCTTCAATATTCAGATGAGCAGCCTTCACATATAGTAGGGCCTGCCATACATCAGAGCCGGGAGAGGATTTCCAAATTATTTAAGGAGAAATTTAATCCGGATGTACCGCTTGAAACAGGAGAAGAGTTAACAAAATTTGCCAGGGGAAAATTGCGAGAAAAGTTTTTAAATGCAGATATTGGGATAACGGGGGCAAATTTTATTGCTGCAGATACAGGGTCTATTGTGCTTGTTGAAAGTGAAGGTAATATAAGAATGACTTACAGCCTTCCTTCTGTCCATATTGCAATTGCCGGTATAGAGAAAGTTCTTCCATCAATAAAAGATTTAAGCACTTTTATTGAGCTATTAGCGCCAAGCGGTACCGGTCAACCATTAACATCCTATACAAATATTATAAAGCCGCCATTGGATTTACCTTTACTTTCATTTAATAATAAGAAAAAAGATAAACGTGAATTTTATCTGGTATTGATTGATAACGGCCGTATGAAAATGAGAGAAGATCCTGTCTTTAGAGAAACACTTTATTGTATTAGATGCGGAGCGTGTTTGAATGTATGTGCAAACTTTCAGTCTGTTGGAGGACATGCATTTGGGGGAGAGACTTATTCAGGAGGAATTGGAGGAGCGTGGGAGACCGGAACAGGCAAAGTTGAAAATGCCCGATTTAGTGAATTATGCACGGGCTGTTCCCGATGTATACCCCAATGCCCGGTAAGAATTGATATACCCTGGTTAAATGAAGTTATTCATCAAAGATTAAATGAAAAAGAAAAATCAGGATATTCGTTTATATTTAAAGGTCTTTTACCAAAGGATAGCCGTTATGAAAAGGGAAGCTTACAGAAGCTCTTCCTTGGAAACTTTTATCATTTTGCAAGAATAGGAAGCCGGTTTACATCAATATCGAATTATGCTCAGAACAATAATATTGTCAAAATTCTAATGGAAAAATATTTAGGAATAAGCAGGAAAAGAAAGCTGCCTAAATTTGCAGATAAAACGTTAGTAAAACAATTTCAAGGACATAGTTCAGAAGAAAAGTTAAGTTCAAAAAGGAAACTTTTGTTATTTGCAGATATTTATACAAATTATCTATATCCTTCCAGGGGTATTGCAACCTTGGAGATATTCAAGAATACAGGAAATGATTTGGTACTTAGCATAGTGCTTCCCGATGGAAGGGCGGCATTGTCACAGGGATTGATTGAAACTTCAATAAGACGAGCGGAGAGAGCAGCCGGATATTTAATAGAATGGATTGACAAAGGATATGATATAATAGTAATTGAACCGAGTGTTCTTGCTATGTTCCGCCGTGATTATAAGCATTTGTTAAAAAATGAAGAAGAATTTAATAAGCTTAGAGCTCATTGTTACGAGCCTTTAGAGTACCTTAATGACTTAGCAACTGAAGAAAAAACAGATCTGAATAAAATATTTGATACCGGGAAACTGCCTAGCGGTGCTCAAATATTTTATCATAGTCATTGTCAGCAAAAAACTATCGGAGCAGCAGTTAGTACTGCTGAGATATTTAATAAGCTGGGAATAAAGGTTATTGAGTCTCGAGTTGAATGCTGCGGCATGGCAGGAAGCTTCGGATATAAAAAAGATTTTTACGAGTTAAGTATGCGTGATGCCGAAGATTTGTTTAAGCAAATTCAATCAGCGGGAAGTAAAGAGGATATTATGGTGCTTGTCAGCGGAATTTCGTGCAGAGATCAGATTTCTGAAGGATTAGGGTGTGGGGTGATGCATCCGGTTGAATTGCTGGCGAGACTCGTAATTAGTACTGAGTATTGAGTCGATTGATGGAAGTCAGAAGCCAGAGGTCAGAAGTCAAGCCAGAGGTCGGAAGTCAAAAGCCAGAGGTCAGAGGACAAGACAGAAAGTCAGAAGTCAGGTGGGGGTAATAATTCATTTCTTATTTTTTCCAAATGTTTTTATACTGAACCCCTTGAATGGGAAATTCCTCTCTGTTAGAGACTACGATTATGATTAAAATTACGAGTAAAAATATTGGTGCTTGATTGTTTGATATTAAAGTGATATCATTGTGATAGCAATAATATCTTAATAGGGAGAAAAATGGAAAAAATAGCGGAAAAAGCTGCTTCAAAGATTAACGGATTTTTAATTCTGTTAATATCTTTTGTTTTATTAGTGCTTGATATTTATATATTAGTATCCGGAATAAGAGCGAACGCACCACAAGTTTTATGGATATTTTTCCCTCTGATTTTGATAATAATATTTTTAATACCTGGATTTATGGTGATCCAGCCGAATGATTCCAGGGTACTGATATTATTCGGTAAATATAATGGAACTGTCCGAGACTCAGGTTATTGGTGGGTAAATCCGTTCACTGTAAAGAAGAAGGTATCATTGAGGATAAGGAATTTCAGTAGTGAAAAAATCAAAGTTAATGATTTAAATGGGAATCCAATTGAGATAGGAGCAGTAATAGTATGGAAAGTTGGTGATTCGGCAAAGGCTGTATTTGATGTAGAAAATTATGAACAATTTGTCGACATTCAGAGTGAGACTTCGATAAGATCTCTTGCATCGGAATATCCTTATGATGAAAATGAAAATGTAAAGGCATCGTTAAGGGGAAGTCCACAAGAAATAGCTGAGAGTTTACAGAAACAAGTACAATCAAGATTGGAAATTGCAGGAGTTGAAGTTATTGAAGCACGAATAAGTCATCTTGCATATGCGCAGGAAATTGCACAGGCGATGCTGCGAAGGCAGCAGGCTGAGGCAGTAGTAGCCGCAAGGTATAAGATAGTTGAAGGTGCGGTGGGGATGGTTGAAATTGCATTGAAATCATTAAGCGAACAAAAAATAATAGAACTGGATGAAGAGAAAAAAGCTACAATGGTAAATAATCTCATGGTTGCATTAGTATCGGAATCTGAAGTTACACCGGTGATAAATACAGGTACGCTTTATCAATAGAGCATTTAAATAATTCTATATGAAAAATTTATCCGGCTACTTCGGGCAAAAATTAGATTTAGTTCAACCTTCAGTTTGGAAGACATACTATGAATTGAAAAGCAATAGTGGAATTATTGGAAGGATAAGAAAAACTAAAACATTCAGCTTTGAACTGGAGATTGAGGTATTTAATAAAAAATGGATCTTTTACCGTCCTTCTTTTTGGAGATCGGAAGTTGCGATAAGGGAGTCCGTGAATACATTGCCTTATGCAAAGTATAAGGGTGGAAGTTTTAAAAAGTTTGGTATGGTTGAACTTCCCAAAGGAGAGCGAATAAAGATAATTTTTAAAACCTTTAAGAATGATTATGAAATACAGGATTCATCCGGCAGAGTGTTAATTAAGTTAATAGATAAAGTAAAATATAAGACAGCAGTGGAAATATTTATAGAAAAAAAGTCTGAGGTAATTGATAAATATCCATGGATAATTATCCTTGCATGGTATATTTCGGCACAAAGAAAGCATGCAGCTGCCGGATAAAAAGTTAAAAATATATGGCAGAGAAGAAAAAATTTTTATTGAGAATCGATGGGAATATTTATTCTGCTTTAGAAAAGTGGGCAGCAGATGAATTAAGAAGTATAAATGCGCAAATTGAATATTTGTTAACGGAAGCATTAAAGAAAGCAGGGAGGAAGATTTCTGTTAAAGAAGAAGATACAAGTTCAAGTGTAAGTTCAAGTTCAAGTACCAGCCTTCGTTAAAGCTTCCAACTTAATTAAAAATTTCGACCTTCCGCTAAAAACTCTGGTAAAGCCATGCAGAAATGCTGCTTGAATGGCATACGGATGCGTTTAAGATTAATAATGAATTGACTCTGGAAGAGTGAGGGGAAGATAAGCGCACAAGCATGAGCAAGAAAAAAGAAATATTATTGTTCAGTGGGGTAAAAGGATTATGATATTTAAGGAATAATATTTTATTTTACCTTTCATATAATGTTAAAACTGAAAATAAAATAATTCATTAGTAAACGGAGCAGAGAATATGAAAAATATGAACCGTGATTCAGCAGTATGTCAGGTATGTAAGAAAGAAAAAAAGATTTCTCAAATGCGTCCGGTTGTTTCAATTCGAGAGCCGATTTTACAACTTATAAACAAGGATGGATATGAACTTGATCCGCAAGGTTATGTGTGTTTAGATGATCTGAATAAATACAGAAAGCAGTATATTCAAAGTGTAATGGAGGAAGAAAAGGGAGTTCTTAATACGAACGATAAGGAAGTGCTGGATAGTATTGTTGAAAGAGATTTAATTACCAGGAATGTTGAGAAGGATATTGATCAAAAAATAACTTTTGGACAGAGACTTTCAGACAATATTGCAAAATTCGGAGGGAGCTGGAAGTTCATTATTTTTTTCATGTCCTTTTTAATTGTCTGGATGATTATAAATGTCATTTTCCTTACAACCAGAGCTTTTGATCCCTTTCCCTTTATCCTTTAAATTTAATACTTTCATGTATAGCCGCTATCCAGGCGCCGGTAATAATGATGAGTCAAAACCGGCAGGAGGAAAAGGATCGTATGAGGTCTCTTCATGATTACCAGGTTAATTTAAAGGCGGAAGTTGAGATAAGACTGCTGCATGATAAGATAGATCATATGCTTGTTCAGCATGGGCAAAGGATGCTTGAGATACAGCAGATACAGGTGGAACTGATGGAGGAAATTTCTAGCAGGATGAGGAAATGAAGAAGAATTGGAGTATTGGGATAATGGAGTTGTGGACATGTTGGTAGTCATGTCATTCGGTGGTCATTCGATTGTCATTCATAGTGGGGATGATGGAATGATGGAGTATTGGAATGGTGGAATCTATTAGATAGATATTAAAGATTGTGAATAACAAATTATAATTGAGGGGGAGAAGGGATTAATTTGGGGGAATCTAATGTTTTCAATTTGTAAATGAGTTAAGAACTGTTTAGATTTTTTGTACAATATCAATTTATATTGGTAAATAAATATATTTTGTATTATTGTTATACGATTAAGAGTACGAGTACGAGTACGAGTACGATTACGATTATGAGCACAGTATTACGATTACGATTTTATATTCATTTAAATTTAGTTTTTTTTGAAGTTTAATATGAAAGGATGGATTTGTGGAATTTAGAATTCATCCGGAAACAAGGATCGGGCATATACATTTAACAGTTTCAGATCTTGACCGGTCATTAAAATTTTATAGGGATCTGTTGGGATTTGAAATAACACAAGGTTATGGAGATTCTGCAGTTTTTTTATCTGCCGGAGGATATCATCATCATATAGGATTAAACACATGGGCAGGTGAAAGGGGCAACCCCTCCTCCAGATGGTCATACGGGACTTTACCATTTTGCAATACTTTATCCTTCCAGAAAAGAATTGGCAAGAATAGCAAAGAGATTATTTGAGGTCAATTATAAGATAGAGGGTGCATCGGATCATGGAGTTTCGGAATCAATTTATATTACCGATCCGGATGGAAACGGGGTTGAATTGTATGCAGATAGAGAAGAAGAAAAATGGCCGATTGATACGGAAGGGCATTTACAAATGGAAACAAAACATCTGGATGTTATAAATTTACTTTCGGAACTTGATGATGAGTGAAAATTAATTACAAATAAATAAAGATATATTAAAATTTCAAATTTCTAAACCAGAATTTTTAAAGAGGTTTCATGGGACTTAAAAACGGTTCTGTATTTTTTACAGATAAAGAAAGCCTTGAAAGTTATTCACTTACCAACCAATTTGCGGAACATATGGAATTTATGCTGGTAAAGGATAAATTTACTGCAACAGGAGAAGATGCATACTATGCATTATCATTATCAATAAGAGACCGGCTTGTAAGAAGATGGCTACGAACGCAGTTAAAATATACACAGGAAGATGCAAAAAGGGTCTATTATTTATCAATGGAATATTTGATGGGAAGACTACTTGGAAATGCACTTATTAATCTTGGATATTATGATGAATGCTATAATATCCTTAAAGAAAACGGCTACAGCTTAGAAGCCATCAGAGATTATGAAAATGATATGGGATTAGGAAACGGGGGTTTAGGGAGGTTAGCAGCTTGTTTTTTAGATTCGATGGCGACAATGGAGCTGCCAGCATTCGGATACGGTATAAGGTATAGGTTCGGAATATTTGAACAGGAAATTCAAAATGGTTACCAGGTTGAGAGAGCGGATAACTGGCTAATATTCGGAAATCCATGGGAAATTTTAAGAAGAAAATTAGCTTACAGAGTTAAATTTTATGGAAAGGTAGTCCAGAGTTCAAACGATAAATTAAAATTTGAATGGGCAGAGACACAGGATGTAATGGCAATTGCATACGATGTTCCTGTTCCCGGATACAATACCAATACGGTCAATAACTTAAGATTGTGGGAAGCCAGAGCAACGAGATCTTTCAATTTTGAAGACTTTAACAGCGGCAATTATTTAGCAGCAGTAGAAAGCAAGAACAATTCAGAAAATATTTCAAAGGTATTAT
Organism: uncultured Ignavibacteriales bacterium; assembly: GCA_963742995.1. Taxonomy (GTDB): domain Bacteria; phylum Bacteroidota; class Ignavibacteria; order Ignavibacteriales; family Ignavibacteriaceae; genus CAVQBP01. The sequence continues at coordinate 66,059 of CAVUOL010000075.1, read as the reverse complement.
ATCCCAATGATACAATTGATAAGGGGAAATATTTAAGATTAAGGCAGCAATATTTTTTTGTATCAGCGACGCTTCAGGATATTATAAGAAAATATAAAATTAATCATAAAACCTACGATAAGTTTGCAGAAAAAACAGCGATACAATTGAATGATACGCACCCGGTTATAGCAATACCGGAGCTGATGCGAATTCTTATTGATGAAGAAAATTTAAGCTGGGATGATGCGTGGGAGATAACTACAAAAACATTTTCCTATACAAACCATACTGTAGTTCCGGAAGCGCTTGAAGAATGGTCGATAACGATTATGGAAAATCTTTTACCCCGCCATTTAATGATAATTTATGAAATAAACAGACGATTCATTGAATTTGTTGTAAAAAATTATACTACAGATGATTCAATCATTGCAGAGATTTCCATTGTAAGGGAAGCACCCGGAGAAGAAAATAAGGATGTCAAACCTAGCTATTATCGGGAGCCATAATATAAATGGAGTTGCGGCATTACATACGGAGATATTAAAGAAAAATATATTTCATCATTTTTATCAGATATATCCTCAAAAATTTGTAAATGTAACAAATGGAATAACGCCAAGAAGGTGGTTAAAAACTGCTAATCCGTTATTATCAGGTTTAATATCCGATAAGATAGGCTTTAGCTGGATAACAAAACTAACAGAATTGAAAAAGCTGGAAAATTTTATTGATGATCCTGAATTCAGGGAAAACTGGCGAAGCAGCAAATGGCTGACTAAGAAATTATTAATTGGTTATATTCAGAATGAACATAATATTAAAATAAACCCGGAGTCAATGTTTGATGTTCAGATAAAGAGGTTCCATGAATATAAGAGACAGCTATTAAATGTTTTCCATATAATAACATTGTATAATAGGATAAAAGATAATCCGAATCTTGATATTGTGCCACGGACGGTAATATTCAGTGGAAAGGCTGCACCGGCATATTATATGGCAAAACTTGTAATTAAACTAATTAATTCAGTTGCAGAAGTAGTAAATAATGATCAGGATGTAGGGGATAAATTAAAGATTGTTTTTCTTAAGAATTATTCAGTAACACTTGCAGAAAAGATAATACCTGCTGCGGATCTTTCGGAGCAGATATCTACGGCGGGATTCGAGGCTTCTGGAACCGGTAATATGAAACTTGCATTAAACGGTGCAATAACAATCGGAACGATGGACGGAGCAAATGTTGAAATGCGGGAGGAAATAGGAGAAGAGAATATAATAATATTCGGGCTATTATCAGATGAAGTAGTCATGCTAAAAAATAGCGGTTACAACCCGAAAGAATATTATAACAAAAATCATGAAATAAGAAGGATTGTTGATATGATTGCGGGGAATTACTTTAACAGAAATGAGCCTGGGATATTCCAGCCGATTATAGAGGGGTTACTAGACTATGATTATTATTGTCTTTTTCCCGATTATGATCCTTATATAAAGGCCCAGAAAAAAGTTGATAATTTATATAGAAATCTGGATGAGTGGACAAAAAAATCTATACTTAATTGTGCAAGAATAGGTAAATTTTCGTCGGACAGATCAATTAAGGAATATGCTGAGAAAATATGGAATGTTAAACCTATTAAGGTCGAATTGGATGCTTTAAATAAGAAAATCAAATAATGGGTATGAAAACAGCATTAGGTAAGGTTTAAATATCAAATGATAAAAATACAAATTTCAAATAAAATATAAATTTCAATAAATTAAAAACAACAAATCCAGATATAAAAGTGCCAGTCACCATTGAGGTGACTGGCACTTGTTTTTTATTTCATCATAGAGAGATCAATTCGGGGGTGACCATTTATGTGTGTAAAATTTTTAAGAGTTTTTATCATTTTATCCCAGAGCATATCTCCGTCTTTACCTAATTTTTCATTAACCATATTATTTGTTTGGTAAAAATCCAGAGCATCTTTTGCATCTGTTGTAACAACTACCATGTCGTTATCGAATCCAAATTCCGGTATCCAGACATTATATCCTATATCAATATTATCTTTTTCGTTTAATTCTTTGTATTGTCTTGCTAAATCAAAGAACTCTTTTCTTTTTTCAGGCATTACATAAAAATAATCAAAGTGGATAAATTTAACTTCATCCGGTTTTAAACGGGGATTTTTAGGCATATAAGAATATTTCCCGGAATGAGTAACTACAGCATCTTTAGAATATTCAACAGCGGCAGAATTTTCAACCATTGCACTCGACCATTTGTCTTTTCCCACTTTTTCAGATGCTGATCTGAAGTTTTTATAAATTGAATCGATATCAGCATATGATGAGATGGGGATTAGAAAATAAAAAAGATTGTCGTCCTGTTCGGATACATTCATTTCAACATTTAATCCACCTTCTTTGAACATATTTATAATATCTTTGTTAGTTTTTTCATATTGGTCCAGCATGCTTATTTTTGCCTTTTCCTCATGAACCCAGAAGAGCTGATCTTTCGGCTGGTCCTGAGCAATTGCAGAAAATGTGCCGAACAAAAAAGCTAACAAAAAACAAATAGAATAGAACGGATGGAATTTTTTCATAGAAACCCTCCAAAGTTAATATTGATGTGGAAAAATTATTTAAAATACGGGAACGTTTGTGGAATTGAGAGTAAAGTTAAAGAAGAAAATTATTAATAACAATAAGGAGGTTGTGTGGTGGTTGGTTGTAGGTTGTGGGTAGTGGGAACAATGAAAATTTTGTCTTTGAATGAGATTCAATGGGGATGATTCTATATCAAGTGTAAAATGGTGTAAAATAATTCCGGAATGGATCCGGAATTATTTTATTTATTTGTACTCAATTTGAATGCAGCATATAAGGGACAAAACCCTAAAAGTCCGGTCGATAAAAAAACTACAGCGAATATACCTAAAGCTATTGCCAGCCAGCCGGATATTACATTTGTAAAAATTAATACAGCAAAAAGAACTGCTAATAAAATTCTAATTACCTTATCTACAGAGCCAATATTTTTTTTCATAATAATATACCTTTATATTTTAATAAGAGTTAGATTAGGGATGGTTAAAAAGGATTCATGGGTTAAATAATTGTTGAATTGCTTAATTGCTTAATTTTTAATTGTTAGCCGGAATGATGGTTTTGGGATAACTTTTGATTAGTAAAAAATATTGGCGAAGTGAAAAAATGGCCGTAAACCTAATTTATTTCGTAGGTTTTTTAGAGTTAGAGTAGAGAATGCTGCTGTCATTATTAATTTGTAATTTAAATTGATTAAATTACGTTGTAGTATTGAAGAGTATTAAAGGGAGAGAGTGTGTTATTTAAACGGGCTGCTGCGGGGATTCTTTTCATTTTAGTTTTTATTTTGCTTTATTATACATCATATCCTTCAATCGGCTGGTGGGACAGCGGAATTTACGCTTCCAATGCATTCAATCTAAGCATACCGGATCCGGGAGGTTCAATACTTTATGTTTTGGTAGGGCGGGTATTTGTCATTATATTATTTTTTCTACCGGCAATAAAAGCGGCAACACTAGTAAATATAATTTCGGCATGTTTTGCGTCAGTATTTGCTTATTACACTTTGTTAATAATTTTCGATAATTTATCTTTACAATTCCCCGAACCAGGAAAAACCTTAACTTCTTTTTTTACTGGACTCTCACTCCCCTTTTTATACAGTATATGGACTGAATCGATTACATCTAGAATATATATCGCAGGTTTGTTATTAACCAGCATTATTATTTACTGTTCAATTAAAATTTGGTTTTCCGAAGATGAGATTGAAAAAACAAGGCTGATATTTTTAATTATATTTATTCTGGGCATAGATTATACAGCACATCGTTTGAATACACCTTTCTACCCTGTTGTCATATTATTATTAATTTTCCCTTTAAGGAAAGAATTGAAATTATTCCGGTTCTGGTTCATTATGGCAGGTTTATATTTATTAGGATTTTCATTAAACCTATTCATATTAATTCGTTCGCCGCTTCATCCACCTTTTGCAATGGATGATATTCAAAATATCTCTCAATTATTTGCATGGATTGATATGAAACGTTATGGTGAATCGAACTTCTCGATCATTTTTAACCGGAGAGGGCCGTTGTGGAGTTATCAAATAAATCATATGTATCTCCGTTATTTCGGGTGGAACTTTTTAGGAGCTCAGGGCAGCGGGACAATATTCAACCAGATTTATTTTTCTTATATACCTTTATTATTGGGAATGGCGGGTTTTATCTATTCTTTAATTAAAAAGTTTAAGATATGGGTTTTAATATTTTCAGAATTTTTTTTCTTTTCATTCGGGTTAGTTGTTTATTCAAATATACAAGAAGGCTTTGAGTTTATTAGAGAAATTGACCGTCTTTTCATTCCTTCATTTTTTGTTTTTATTCTCTGGATCGGAATTGGGTTATACTTCCTGGTGAACCTGGTCCATAACCTGCTGGTGAAAATAGACCTTTCATACAAAAGTTCTGTCGTTATTTTTTCACTGGTTAGTTTTTTAATACTTCCTTTAAATATTATTGTTACTAATTGGTTTAAATGTGATAGAAGCGGATATTACTTCCCGAATGACTTTGCTTATAATTTGCTTGCCGGATGCGGTAAAAATGCTATATTATTTACTAATGGAGATAATGATACTTTTCCGCTAATGTATTTGCAAAGTGTTGAAGGTGTTCGTAACGATGTTGCGGTAATTAATTTGAGCCTTTTAAACACAAATTATTATGTGGAGCAATTGCAACGAACATATTATTTATTCCCTGTTAGTTCGGAAATATTGAACCCTGATAGATTTCGTCTTTCCCGTATTGATTCTGCGGTAACTATAAACTTAGCATTTAGAGATTCATCGTTAAGGAAAAAAGATACGATAAAAATAAAATACGCCGGACGGAGTTTTGGAAAAGTCCAGGGATTGCTTCCGCAGGATAAAGCATTAATAGAATTACTTATAGCAAACAGTAAAAAGAGGCCTGTATACTTTGACTTTTCAGTAGATACAAGCAGTATGGCAGGATTATATAATAATGTTAATACCGTAGGTATGATCCGAGAATTAGTACCTATTAAAGGAGATTCAATTTTGTCGAGGCAATTGGAAACGAATCTGCTTAAAAAATATAGATTTAGGAATTTTAATAACCAGATGATTATGCAACCAACGGTAAATAATTTATTTAATAATTTCAGCATTTTTTATATTTCTAGGTATTATTTGAATAACGGAAACAAAGAAAAAGCTAAAGAAATTTTTAATATTATGCAGTCAAAACTCCCGGATTGGAGATTTAGTGAGGAGCAGAATAGAGATATTCGGGAATTTGAAAAGGAATTGAGAGAGTAGAAGACCGTATACAATGTTTTTAACAAGAAACTATAAATTAAAGAACGTTACATACTTTTGGATTATTGGAACTATTGTAGGGGCAGCAATCGGGTTTCTACTGCAGGAAATTGATAAAATTGATAATTTCCGTCCAACCTTCAACGGATTGTTAATAGGGTTTTTTGTCGGGACAGCAATCGGATTTTGTGAGGAGTTTCTATTTCTCGGCAGGTTCAGAAGCAAAACATATCTATTCCTTCTATTATTCCGGAGTTTGGTTTATTCATTTGTCTTTGCCTTTTTTTTACTATTTGTAAATTCTACGACGAAATTCCTAACAAAAGATTTAACAATTACCGGTGCTCTTAATTCTGCCCTTTTCGAGGAAAATTATTTCCGCGATCTAATTATCATCATTATAATTTCTTCTGTATTAATTGCACTTATACAGATAAGAAGACTGCACAGGCCCGGTGATTTAATTAAGTATGTAACCGGGAAATATCATAAGCCTGAAGAAGTAGACAGAATATTTCTATTCATAGATTTGAATTCATCTACAACAATTGCCGAGAAGCTCGGCAATTTGCGATACAGTGAATTTTTAATTGATTATTTTGCAGATATGACCGATGCAATTTTAATGTCGAAAGCCGAAGTATACCAATATATAGGGGATGAAATAGTTCTTACATGGTCATTTGCAGAAGGGATTAAAGATGCAAGATGTATCCATTGCTTTTATGATATAAGAAACATTATTGAATTAAATAAAAATGGATACTTAAAGAAGTATGATGTTTACCCTGAGTTTAAAGCTGCGATGCATGCGGGTAATGTATCAGTTACCTGGATAGGGACTATAAAGAAAGAGATTGTTTATCATGGGGATGTATTAAATACAACAGCAAGATTACAGGAAAAATGTAAAGATTATGGTCAAGATTTTTTAGTTAGTGAGTATATGCTGAAAAATCTTAAGCTACCCGAATACCTTAAAACAGAATATGTAGGAGAATATCAATTAAAGGGGAAAATGGAGAAAATAAAAATATTCGGGCTTAAAGGGATCGTTGAGGAATGAAGAGGAAATTACAAAATTGCAAAATTACAAGATTGCAGAATTGACCGTCTTCACTTCATTTTGCCGAACAGACCCGGCTACTCCGTTTTAACGGGCTGGCAAGATTTAAAAGACAGGACCTTATTTCTTATAACAGAATATTTATTTTATTGCTTTAGCAACTTTTGCTTTTTTAATAATAATTATTACTGTAGAAATTGTTAGAAATCCAACTATGAAAATAAGCAGCAATATATATGCATCCTTACCTTTTGGTATAAAGGAAGCACAGGTTGCTAAAACATTTTCTATTGTAGATTTCACTATACCGCTGGAAGCATCTTCTATTGATAATTCGAAAGCTGCGGGTAATATTTGAAAGTCCCCTTTTCTTGTATAATTAGGATTCATATAGCGAACAATTTTGCCGGTTTTGTCTACAAATACTAAAACGCCTTTGTGAATAAATCCTCCGTAAGATCTTTGAAACTCAAATCCAGCAGCACCGGTTAATTTATAAATGCTGGTACTATCGCCTGTTAAGAATATCCAGGATGAATCAGGAATTTTTATATTTACCAGACTTAGCATAGCATGTTTTTTTTCAGCGGCCATTTTGGGAGTTTCATTTTGGTCTATACTGATGCTGATAATATTATAATCTTTACCCGGAATATATTTTACTTTTCCAATAACGCTAGAGAGTTCTACCATTAGAGGTGTACAGATACCGGAGCATCTATAGTAGCAAAAATCAAGGACGGTAGGTTTAGTGATCAGATCTTTTAATAAGACATGTTCCCCATCAGAATTCACGAATTGCAGGTTTAGGGGAATATGATCTCCGAGATGCCTGACAACTTTTGCGGAATTATAATCTGCATATGCAGGATTGATACATATAAATAAAGACGCTAATGTAATGATAGAAAGGCTTATTAAAGTTTTCATTTATATAAAAATAAATAAATGAACTAAATTATAAAATGAACTGAATCATGATTATGAGCAGGAGATGTTATAATTTAATTGTTAAATTGTTTTATTGCTGTATTGCTATTGGTGGAATTGGTTTAATAATTTATTTGTGTTTTTAGCAAGTATTTAGGTAGATACATATAAATATAAGGTTGGATTTTTTAGTGTTACGGAGGTTTAGTTAAAAGTAACCTTCGGGAATGTAAGAGTTTAAGAGTGGCTTTGCACCTAAGTAAAAGTAAGGTGATAATGTTAGGATTTTATTTCACCCCTCCGGGGTTTTGGTTCCATTGCTATTAATTGAGTCTACAAAATATCACCCCTCCGGGGTTAGGGCAAAATATGCAGCATTGATAGGGTGCAGCTAATTAAAAAGTCCGGACCTTGGCTGAGACCCCATCCGTTGGATAAAGAGGCTGGGTGAAAACCTCACCCCCCATGCACCATTTTATAGAGTCAGCAATTGGAAGTCAGGGTTTAATCTTAGATGCTAATCCAATGGATAAAATGGTTAATGATAGTTCATGACCGGCCCCCTCTCATTTCTGCTAGAATGGGAGGGGAAAGTTAGGGTTTAATCTTCATGTTAAACCAATGGATAAATCCATTGGTTAATGATATTCGTTGGCTTAATGATATTCACACAGGCTCATAAATCCAACGGCAAGTAAAACAACTGTGGGATAATGAGATATTCACAGAAGCTTTAAATCCAATGGCAAGTGATTCTTCAGTTGGAGTCTAGTGATAAACTTTATGCTAAGACTGATTCTTTGTGGAATTCGAGTTTGCCATGGTTTCCGAGTGTTACGGCAATGTGGTCGCCATCGTTAAAATTACCGGCTAATAATTCCTGCGATAAAGGATTAATCAGGTATTTTTGGATGGTTCTTTTTAACGGTCTAGCGCCAAATGTGACATCATAGCCGAGTTTTGCGAGCCAATCTTTTGATTCATCATTTACGTCAAGAACAATATCCTTTTGCTTTAACATACTCTGGACATTTCTAATCTGGATATCAACAATTTCACGCAGCTCGGATTTGGTTAAAGGTTTAAAGAGGACTACTTCGTCAATCCTATTTAAGAATTCGGGTCTTATCGTCTTCCTTAACATACTAATTAAAGTTCCTCTTAACTCACCAAGTGCATTATCCATTTCGTCTTCAGAAACATGTTCAAGTTTTTCCTGAATTAAATGAGAACCGAGGTTTGAGGTCATAATAATAATAGTATTTTTGAAATTGACTGTACGGCCCTGGTTATCAGTTAATCTTCCATCATCAAGAACCTGGAGAAGAATATTGAAAACATCCGGGTGTGCCTTTTCAATTTCATCCAGGAGTACAACAGAATAAGGTCTTCTTCTAACGGCTTCTGTTAATTGACCGCCTTCTTCATAACCGACATATCCGGGAGGTGCTCCGATTAATCTTGAAACGGAGAATTTCTCCATATATTCAGACATATCGATTCTAATCATAGCATGCTCATCGTCAAAAAGAAATTCAGCCAGAGCCCTTGCTAGTTCTGTTTTTCCTACACCGGTAGTTCCAAGGAATATAAACGAACCAAGGGGACGATTTATATCCTGCAAGCCAGTACGAGATCTACGAATTGCATTTGCTACAGCGGAGACAGCTTCTTCCTGTCCCACTACTCTATTATGGAGCTGGTCTTCCAGTTTTAGAAGTTTACTTCTTTCGGATTCAAGCATTTTGTTTACCGGAATACCGGTCCATTTGGAAACGACTTCAGCAATATCTTCGGCATCGACTTCTTCTTTCAGCATTTTTTTATTTTTCTGAATTTCCGCAAACTCATTAGTTTCCTGCTTCAGCTGCTTTTCAAGAGAAGCTATTTTACCATAGCGAAGTTCAGCAACTTTGCCAAGATCACCTTCACGCTCGTATCTATCGGCAAGAGTTTTAGAATTATCCATTTCACTTTTCATATTTCTAATATGCTGGATTTTTTCCTTTTCAAGATTCCAATGCATACGAAGAGTATTCCTTTGTTCTTCGAGATCACCCAGCTCTTTTTTCAATTCTTCAAGTCTTTTTGCAGAAGCATCATCTTTTTCTCTTTTTAATGCTTCCCTTTCGATTTCAAGCTGCTTAATTTTTCTTTCGATAGAGTCGAGCTCCTCAGGCATTGAATCAATTTCGATTCTTAATTTTGAGGCAGCTTCATCAACTAAATCGATAGCTTTATCGGGAAGGAACCTATCGGTGATATAACGATGAGAAAGCTGAGCGGCTGCAACAATTGCAGCGTCAGTAATTCTGACACCATGGTGGACTTCATATCTTTCTCTTAAACCTCTTAAGATAGAGATAGTATCTTCCACAGTCGGTTCGGATACAAGCACAGGCTGGAATCTTCTTTCCAAAGCCGCATCTTTTTCAATATGTTTTTTATATTCATTTAAAGTTGTTGCGCCAATGGCATGGAGTTCTCCACGAGCTAATGCCGGTTTTAATATATTTGCTGCATCCATTGAACCGGATACTGCACCTGCACCAACTAAAGTATGGAGCTCATCGATAAATAGAATAATTTCACCGTTTGATTCCTGTACTTCTTTAAGAACGGCTTTCATTCTTTCTTCAAACTGACCACGAAATTGGGTACCGGCAACGAGAGCGCCCATATCGAGGCCAACAATTCTTTTTGTTTTCAGGTTTTCAGGAACATCTCCTGAGACTATACGATGTGCAATACCTTCAGCGATAGCGGTTTTACCGACGCCGGGTTCACCTATAAGCACAGGGTTGTTTTTAGTTCTTCTTGAGAGGACCTGAAGAACGCGCCGGATCTCTTCATCTCTGCCGATTACAGGATCCAGTTTTCCGGCTTTAGCTAATTCGTTTAAATCTCTTCCATACTTCTCCAAAGCCTGATAAGTATCTTCCGGGTTCTGTGTTGTTACCCTCTGTGTGCCCCTAACATCCTTTAATGCGGTTAAGATTTCATCATGTGAAATTCCATTATCGCGTAAAAGCTGTCCAGCTTTCCCATCACTTTTGGAAAGGGCAAGTAAAAGATGTTCGGTGGATACAAATTCATCTTTAAGATTTTTAGCTTCTTCGGCGGCATTATCAAAAAGTTTTCCCATATTATTGGACATCTGCTGATTGCCTATTCCGGCACCGCTAACTTTTGGAAGCTTTTCGAGAAGATCATTTTCCTTCAGCTTTACACTATTAACATTTCCGCCGGTTTTCTGCATTATTGTATCTGCAATATTTCCTTTTTCCTGGATAAGAGCAGCTAAGACATGTTCCGGCTCTAAAATTTGATTATTATAATTTTGTGCAATCTCAAGAGCGGTCTGCACTATCTCCTGAGCCTTCACAGTTAGTTTATTAAAATTAAATGCCATGTTTTTCTTTTCCTTTCTAAATCAAAACCCATAAAAATCTTTTTTGCTTAATATTGGGTAACATTCATAGACAATATATCAATTGATTTTTTTTACTTCAGTGTACCAATCACTTGATTGTTCAAGCATTTTATTTATCCTGTTAACTAGATTATGCGGATCGTTCAAATTGCCCTCTAGAAGCAGGGCAGATTCAAATAACTGTTCAGTAACATTAAATATATATTCATCCTTAGGGTTAGACTTAAAAACCTTTAATAAGTTTCTGATTAATTTATGGTTTTTGTTTATCTCCAGGATTTTCTTTTGAACGCCTATATCCTGGTTTGCCATTCTTAAAATCTTCTGCATTTGCGATGACATACTATCATCGGCACCTACAAGAATGGCTGGACTACCACTCAGCCTATTCGATTCTTTAACTTCTGCAACCCTATCTCCAAGGATATCTTTCATTTTGGATAATAAGCTGTCAAAATGTTTTTCATCAACTTTGTCCAGCTTTTCGAATTTATCCTGTTTCTCTTCAAGATCCTTCAATTTCTTTAGATTTTCAAGGTCAACGGTATCAACAGATTTGAGCTCATAGTCTTTAAATTTTCTAATTGAACTAATCACAAATTCATCAACCGGGTCATAGAGATAAAATACCTCGAGACCTTTATTTTTAAATATTTCAAGATGCGGATCCTGTTCTATAGCTGATCTGCTTGGGCCTGAGGCATAAAAAATTTGTTTCTGATTTTCTTTGAACCTTGAGACATATTCTTCGAGTGAAGTTAATCCATCCACATTTTCATTATTTGAAGAATTAAACCTGAGCAACTGCATAAACTTTTCGGCATTAGTGAAATCAGTATAACCTAATTTGAAGACTCTACCATGCTCTTTCCAGAAATTAGCATACTCATCGGGATTATCTTTAGCTTTCTTTATCAAGTGAGAAAGGACCTGACTGGTTACAGTATTAGATATTTTTGTGAAAATAATATTTTCCTGTAAAGTTTCCCTGGATATATTTAGGGGAAGGTCTTCGGAGTCGACAACTCCTTTTACAAAGCTCAGATATTCGGGGAGTAGATCTTTGTTTTTATGCTGAATCAGGACGCGTCTGACATAGAGGTCGAGACCATAGTCTTCCCTATTTAATCCGAAGAAGTCAAAATTCTTTTTAGGAATAAAAAGGAGGCTGCTGAACTGAATAGGAGCGTCAACCGAATTATGAATTATTTCCATCGGTTCATCGGAATCATAAGTTAAGAACTTATAGAATTCGATATACTGTTCTTTCTTGACATTAGATTTAGGTTCGCGCCAGATAGCAGCGATAGTATTTATTTTTTCTTTTTCCAGATATATAGGGAAAGAAATAAAATTCGAATGTTTTTTAATTACGGTTTCAAGTCTATATTTATCAGCAAAATCTTTAGCATCGTCTTTCAGATGAATCTCAACTATAGTACCGCGTTTAATCTTCTCATCATATTCAGAGATTTGATAATCGCCCATCCCATCAGATTTCCATTCAATGGCGGGCTCGCCGTTTAGATAGGATTTAGTTTTAATGACTACCTCTTCTGCAACCATAAAAACGGAATAAAATCCGACACCGAATTTTCCGATAATATTGTTTGCATCTGCCTTATTTTCTTTTAACTGTTTTAAAAATTCTGCAGAACCGGATTTAGCTATAGTACCGATATTGGTAATCAGCTCATCTTTTGTCATGCCTATTCCGGTATCAGAGACCGTTATCAGTTTTTTCTTTTCGTCAAAATTTATTCTTATTTCCAGAGGTAAATCTTTATCGATTATATCTGTGCCTTTAGTTGATTCGAAACGAATTTTATCAAGGGCATCGGACGAATTAGAGATCAATTCTCTCAAAAATATTTCTCTACTTGTATAGAGAGAATGGACAAGAATATCTAAAAGTTGTTTTACTTCTGCCTTAAAATGATATTTCTTTGCAGCTGTTTCTTTTTCGCTCATTTTTTCTCCTTCTAAAATTTATTTTCTTAAAGATGCAAGTTTTTCAAATAACTTAGTTTCTTCCGAAGTAAGTTTTTTCGGGATCTGGACATTCAATCTAATGTACAAATCTCCATATGAATTCTTATAATTTTCTTTAGGCATACCCATATTCTTAATTTTTAAAAGCTTTCCATTTTCAGATTCTTTAGGTATGGTTAAATTTATTTTCTTAGCATTTAGAGCTTGAAACTGTATTTTACCGCCGAGGACCGCAGTATATAAATCTACATCAAGATTATAGTATAAATCGTCTTCTTTAATCTCATAAAAAGGGTGATCGAGTATATGAACAGTAAGATATAAATCTCCCTTTTCACCGCCGTGAGCACCGGGAGCACCCTGACTTTTTAATCTTAATACTTTACCTTCCCTAGTACCCTGATTTATTTTAATTTTTAATTTTCTTCCGTCTACAGAGATCTGTCTTTCGCCTCCGCTATACGCTTCTTCTAGAGTTAAGTTTAAATTAGCCTCATAATCATTTCCTTTTCTAGCCCTATTAAAAACAGATTCGCCTGATTGCCTTCTGTTACCGGCGCCGAAGAAACTTTCGAAGAAGTCGGAGAAGCCGCCGATATTGCCAAAGAGGTCGCCTAAATTTCCGCTATACTGATAACTAGCTCCAGGCTGACCCTGTGAAGCATATTGTCTAAACCAATCATCCGTATTTCCCGCACCTGTATTCTGATACTGTTTCCAATTGGAGCCAAGCTGGTCATATTTTTTTCTTTTATCAGGGTCTTTTAAAACTTCATAAGCTTCACTAATTTCTTTAAATTTTTCTTCAGCGGATTTATTACCAGGGTTTTTATCCGGATGATATTTTTTAGCCAAATCCCTGTAGGCTTTTTTTAATTCTGCATCGGTTGCTGATTTTTCTACTCCTAATATTTTATAATAGTCTTTAAATTCCATCAGTTATTACCTAATTAAAATTTTTAATAAGCAATAATAGTAAAAAAGGGTAACTAACTGAATAGCTACCCTCTTTTATCACATTTGCTAAAAAAATTATTTTATTTTTATGTCGAGCTGTTTAGGTTTAGCTTCTTCAGATTTAGGAACTGTAACAATTAATTGACCGTCTTTAAATTCAGCATCGATTTCACTCTCTTTAATTTTATTAGGGAGAGAAAAAGACCTAAAATATTTTCCATATGATCTTTCAATCCTATGAAATTTAGAATCCTTATCTTCCTTTTCTTGTTTGCGTTCGCCACTGATATTCAATTGACCATCCGAATATGAAATCTTCAGATCATTTTTATTTATACCCGGTAAATCCATTTTTAAGATGAAATTATCTTTATTTTCGGAAATATCTGTTAAAGGAGACCAAACAGCATTTTCATACTCATCATTACTGTCTCCGTCATTTCCGAAACCGAATCTTTTTTCGAAATTATCAAACATTCTGCCGAATTCACGTTCAATGTTCAACAATTCACGAGCCGGGTTCCATCTTACGATAGCCATTTTACTTTCCTCCTTCCTTAATTTCGTTTTATATTTTTTTATAGATTTTTAATGTCATTAAACATTATCAATAGTTATGCCAAGTAAGATTAGTAAAGGATAAGTGATTTATGTATAATAGGTTATGGGAGAGATGATTAGGAATTCGGTGTATGTCAAATTGACATATAATAGTGACACTTATTTTATTTTTGGCATTATTTTGACAAATTTAGACGAACGTTATCTAGAGTATGATGATGTTTTTATTATTTCGGAGCTGACTAAAAAGTATTAAATTGTAGATCAGATATTCTTATCTGATTACATTATTAGTAATATTTCTAATAATTTTGCACAGACAAGAATGTCTGTGTTACAGTCACTTTTTCACTACTGTTATTTATAACATCTATAATAATTTCACACCTTCAGTGTTCAAAGCAAAACGCGATTTATAAAAAATTATTAGTTCCAATAGTGGTTGAAGATTATTTGAGAGAGCCTTCAGGTGAATTGCTAGCGCAAGCGGGAGTAATACGGAATCAAAACGGTTTTAATACGGATTTGAAACGGTTTCAAAACGGTTTCAGAGTTGTTGTAAATAAGATTTTAATTGAAAACTTATACTATGAATCTTCCAAAAGCATTTACGGGGTGTATGGTGATGAAATTGGATGATTTGGGTAACCCCTCCGAGGAGAACCCACCCCTGCACCCCTCCGAGGAGGGGAAATCTTTTATATTTTCATTTTCTGGAATAGAAGAGCTGACACCAATGCTTCCTGGAGGGGAAATTTATCAATTAAAAATTAAGGGTAAATTGAATAGTTTAGATCCGGGGTGAATGATGAATAATATTAGCAGTGAGGGATACTTTAGTTTGATTGGATAAATTATTTCTTAGAATTCTTATCAATCCATGTCTCAATTTTCTCCAGAACTTGTTCTAATTTGTAACGAACATCCAAATCATCAAATCTCAAGACAATAATTCCAAATTCTTTTAGTCTTTTATCCCGTTTTTCATCTTTATATTCTTTGCCGTAATGACTTTCACCGTCTATTTCAATTGCCAATTTTAAATCCTTACAATAAAAATCTACAATATAATTATCAATTGGTTTTTGCCTATCAAAATCGAAGCCGCGCATTTGTTTTTTCCTAAGATAATCCCATAATAAAATTTCGGTGAATGTGCTACCGTTTCGCAGTTTTCTAGCAAGTTCTTTTAGTTTTGGATTATATGGAATTATTTCCCTTTGTTTCATGGTATGAATGGATTTGTTAAAAGTATAATACAAAGTTAATAATAAAATAATATTTTACCCACACCAGTTACCGGGTTTTTTTAGATTGATTGATTTATGAATATTTTTTTACCCACCCCCAACCCCCTCCGAGGAGGGGACAATTTTCTTTTATTTTGGGGAATCTGAGTGAAATTTTATTCTTGGAATGGACAAGATGGTAGGAGAATTTAATAACTTGCGAAATATAGGTTCAATTTTGGGGTTTTAAGTGTTGGTGAAATTTGATGATTTTGGATAATGAATAGTGCTGATAGGATGGGTTTTTTTAGATTAAATGTTTTATGAATATTTTTTTACCCACCCCCAACCCCCTCCGAGGAGGGGACAATTTTCTTGGTTGTTAATACTTGCTATTTTACTTATTTTTGCAATCTTTAGCTTAAAATATTATGGAAAGTAGTGGTATTAAGAATAATTTATTTATTGAAGATACTATTGCAGCGGTTGCAACCCCGTCAGGTACAGGTGCTATATCCATTATAAGAGTCAGCGGCATTAAAACCTTCGAATTAGTCGATCCTGTATTTTCCGGAAAAGAAAAGTTAAGTGATGTTGCGTCCCATACGATACATTATGGGAAGATAATAGATGAGGCGGGTAATTTTTTAGATGATGTTTTGATTTCTGTTTTTAAAAATCCTCATTCCTATACCGGCGAAGACGCAGTAGAAATTAGTACACATGGCAATCCTTTTATTACTAAAAAGATTATTGAATTGCTGGTTAATAAAGGAATTAGGATAGCAGAGCCGGGTGAATTTACTAAAAGAGCATTTTTAAATAATAGAATAGATTTAGCCCAAGCTGAAGCGGTTATAGATGTAATAAACTCCAGAACGGAAGCCTCGCTTCGCGGAGCAAGAAATCAGTTAGATGGACATTTATCAAAAAAAGTAAAGGAATTAAGAGAACTTTTAATCAATACATCTTCATTTGTTGAGCTGGAACTTGATTTTGCCGAAGAAGATATTGAACTTATTGATAAGAATGAACTATTAGGAAAGATAAATGTTATTAAAAGTGAGATTGAAAAACTATTAAGTACATATTCTTTTGGAAGAGTAATAAGAGATGGAGTTAATGCTGCTTTAGTGGGCAAACCAAATGTCGGCAAGTCATCTTTATTGAACTACATGCTTAAAGAATCACGTGCTATAGTGAGTCATATTCCGGGTACAACAAGAGATGTGATAAGAGAAGATGTATCGATAGACGGTATATTATATAGGTTGTTTGATACTGCGGGAATAAGGATCTCTGAAGACGAGATAGAAAAAGAAGGAGTCTTTAGAAGCCGAGAGGCAGTTAGAAATGCAGATGTTGTTTTATTTATTAATGACATTGAGCAGGGAATCTCAGATAATCTGATGGAAGAGTTAAAGAAACTTACAACAGAGAGTAAGATAATCACTATACTAAATAAGATTGATGTTCCACATGAAACACTTCAACGTGCAGATGTTTATATTTCAGCGTTAACAGGAGAAGGAATAGAGGATTTATTTAAGAAGCTGAGAGAAGTTTCAACAGGGAATTCGAACTATACAGAGAAATCAGCCGTTATATCGAATTTACGGCATTATCAATGTTTGAAGAAGGCAAAGGAGTCGTTGATAAGTGGAGAAGATTCGATTAGTAAAGGATTAAGCGGAGAATTTATTTCGGTTGACTTAAGGAATGCTGAAGCTAACTTAGGTGAAATAATTGGTGAAGTAACAACTGATGATATTCTTAATAATATTTTTATGAAGTTTTGTATTGGGAAGTAAGTTCCACGTGGAACGGATTTCTAAGGTCATTCAATGGTCATTTGATTGTCATTCGGTGGTCATTTGTTGTCATTCATGGGGTTATTGGAGATGTAACTTTGGCGGTGTGCAATATTGGAGAAGATGAATGAAAAGGAAACACACAGAAGAATATCAGTGTTGTAAATGAGTAATTAGTGGGTATAGGGAGGATATATGAGAAAATAGGAAAGATATTAATGATTTTTTTGATAATTGGGTTTTTATGGTATTTTTGGGACACAGATAAGAATGTCTGTGTTACGACTTAAGTAATAATTGTTCCACATGAAACGTTAGTGTAAATATGAAGAGATATGATATTTTAGTTATTGGAGGGGGGCATGCAGGTATTGAAGCTGCTTGTGCAGGGGCAAATATGGATTGTTCTGTGGGATTAGTAACAATGGATAGATATGCGATGGGGAGAATGTCATGTAATCCAGCTATAGGGGGAACGGCAAAAGGACATTTAGTTCATGAAATTGATGCACTTGGTGGTATGATGGGAATTATAGCCGACAGAACAGGAATTCAATTCAGAATTTTAAACAAATCAAAAGGACCTGCAGTTTGGTCATCTCGATGTCAATCTGATAGGAAGCTATATTCGGAAGAAGCTTACAGAGTAGTATCAAACACTAAAAATTTAGAAATCGTTGAAGATTCGGCTACTGAAATTATTACTGAAAATGGAAGGGTAATCGGGATAAAGACCGGCAAAGGTGAAGAGATTCAATGTAGAGCATTAGTTATTTCGGCGGGTACATTTTTAAATGGATTAATGCATACCGGCTTAAAATCAACAAAGGGGGGAAGATTTGGTGAAAAGCCAGCGATTGGAATTACCGGCTCTTTATTAAATATGGGATTTGAAGCAGGGAGGTTAAAAACGGGTACTCCACCGAGATTAGCCAAAAATACAATAAATTTTGATATTTTAGAAGAGCAGCCTGGAGATGAAATTCCGCAGCCATTTTCTTCCAAGACAGATAGAGCTCAGTTCCCTATTTTACCTCAGGTCAGTTGTCACATTACATACACAGACGAGACTGTACATAAAATACTGGAAAAAGGATTTTCACAATCACCCATGTTTACCGGAGTGATACGAGGTATAGGACCGCGGTATTGTCCTTCAATAGAGGATAAAATTGTAAGATTTGCGGATAAAAAGAGGCATCAGTTATTTTTAGAACCTGAAGGTTTAAACAGCGACTTAATATATTTAAATGGATTTTCATCATCATTACCGGCAGAAATTCAACTTGAAGCAATTCATAAAATTAAAGGACTTGAGGAAGTAGAGATGGTGCGTCCCGGATATGCAGTTGAGTATGATTTCTTTCCTCCCCATCAAGTAGATCTAACACTTGAAACAAAGTTAGTTGAAGGGCTTTATTTTGCCGGGCAAATAAATGGAACATCAGGATATGAGGAAGCTGCGGCACAGGGAATTGTAGCGGGTATTAATGCGGCTGCTAAAATTAAGGGAATGAAAGAATTTGTTCTGAAAAGAAGTGAAGCATACATAGGAGTGCTTGTGGATGACCTTATAAATAAATCCACATATGAACCTTATAGGATGTTTACCTCCCGTGCAGAGCATAGACTCTTACTAAGGCAGGATAATGCAGATAGAAGGGTAGCTGGTTATGGATACTATTACGGGTTGAACGCTGAAGATAAGTATAGAGAGATAGTACAGAAAGGTAAATTAATAAACAGTTGTATTTCAATTTTTGAGAACTTAAAACTTCACGGGCGTGATATCAATCCTTACTTGATACTCGAAAGGTTCTTCGGGAATTGAAGCAAGTGAAACAATATCAAAACTATGCAAAAGGCCGGAGCTGACTTTAAAAGAAATACTTAATTTCTTTAAAAGGGAAGAGCATCCTTTAATTAACGAATTGTTGAATAATGAAGAAGGATTGGAACAAGTTGAAATACAGCTTAAATATGAAGGATATATAAAAAGGCAGTATGAAAATGTTGAAAAACTTGAAAAGTACGAAGAGGTTAAAATACCTTTAACATTAAACTATTTCATATTAAAATCATTATCGACTGAAGGGAGAGAGAAATTACATAAAGTTAAGCCACGATCAATAGGTCAGGCATCCCGGATATCGGGTGTTACACCTTCTGATATTTCTATTTTATTGGTATATTTAAAGAAATAATTTTAAGGATTTTTTATGGTAGACGTTCAAGAACAATATTTAAGAGAATTAAATATGTTTTACTGGGAAAACGGTCTAAACCCTGATCCCATGAAACTTGAAAGGCTAGCTTACCTTGCTGAACTAGTAGCGGAAAAAAATGAAGCTATTAATTTAGTATCAAGAAAAGATGTAGATTCAATAGTTGAGAATCATATATTTATATCCGCCTATATTAGCAAATTTGTACCCGATAAAATAAACAATTTTTTAGATATCGGAACCGGAGGCGGATTTCCGGGAATTCCTTTGGCAATCATGCGGCCGGAATTAAGAGGTGTACTAGTTGATTCTACGAAAAAGAAAATCGATGCGGTTAGAGAATTTATTGATAAACTGAAGCTGGGAAATGTAATTGCTGAGAATGATAGAGTTGAGAATGAAGAATTTATAGCGCGTTATGATGATTCATTTGATCTTGTGGTAAGCAGGGCAACGGTTCCACTCATAATTTTATTCCGTTATGCACTGCCATTGATGAAAGAAAAATCTTATTTAATTGCATTAAAAGGGGGAGACCTTGAGGATGAATATAAAAAAGCAGAAATGAAATATAAGGCATACATAAGAAAATCGACGACTTTTGAGCTATTCTATAAACCTTCGAATGTAAGAAACCAGAAAGGAAAGAAGCTGATAGTACTGGAGCTTCATAAATGACCTCTTCCGAGAGTAAAAAATTATTTTCGGAAATAAGTCAATTATCTACTGAGCAGCGAAACCCAAACAGTATGGATATTGATGCGCGCTCAACTATTGAAATACTAAAGATAATTAATGACGAAGACAAAAAAGTTCCTTTAGCTGTAGAGAAGGAACTTCCATATATTGAAAAAGCAGTTGAAATAATAGTGAGGGCAATAAAGAGCGGCGGCAGGTTATTATATTTTGGAGCCGGAACAAGCGGAAGATTAGGAGTAGTTGATGCTTCGGAATGTCCGCCTACATTCGGAACGCCATTCGGTTTGATTAGCGGTTATATTGCTGGTGGAAAGGAAGCTATGTTCCGTGCACAGGAGGGAGCGGAGGATTTTGAAGAGAACGGCGCAGACGATATAATCAAAGCGAAAGTAACCAAAAAGGATGTAGTATGCGGTATAGCAGCCAGTAGACGAACACCATATGTAGTTGGTGCAATAAAGAAGGCAAAAGAATTAGGTGCAGCAACCCTGTTTATAACAACTAACCCAAGGGAACAATTTAATTTAAAAGAAGTTGATATTGCTATATGTCCTTATGTTGGACCGGAAGTAATAATGGGTTCAACAAGAATGAAGAGCGGAACAGCCCAGAAGTTAGTTCTGAATATGCTGACTACTTCAGCTATGATAAGGCTGGGTAAAGTTTATGAAAATATGATGATTGATCTTCAAATGACAAATCAAAAGTTAGTTGAAAGATCTAAACGAATTATTATGACAATAACAGGAGTATCATATGAAGAGGCTGCGGAATATTTGAAAGAAGCTGAAGGACATGTTAAAACCGCTTTAGTGATGATTAAGGCAAAAGTTGGTGTGAATGAAGCGAAGGAACGGCTGGTGAAGGCTGATGGATTTGTGAGGAAAGCGGTGGAATTAAAAGTCAAAAGTCAAAAGTCAAAAGTCAAAAAGTAAATTTGAGTTTGGTGAATTATTTATAATTCGAATTCAAATTTCAAACGATTCCTATTTTATTAGGAACTATTTAGAGTTTTTTTAGAAGAAAGATTTACCTCCAGGGTTTAGGAAAACCATTGGGGTTTTAGGATTAGCAGCCTGTTTATTTAATTGGGGGTGACCTTTTTTGGTCGCCCCCCTTTGCTATTTTAAACTTTTTAGAAATGTAATAAGGCCAATAGGTTAATGCAGAGTTCTAATGAAAAAATATTTGAGTTAAAATCAGTTACTGACTTTATAAAAAAGGCAGGTTCGAGTCAGGATGGGATAATCATTTATTTCTCCTTTAGTGGGCTGTGTTAAAAGTTATTTTATTTCGGAACTTGGAAAAAAAGAAAGCAAAATTGTTGTTCTTTTCCCTGATATTCAGGCGGCAAATGAATTTAATGTTGAATTAAATGTTTTGGGTATAACTAAAAATCTTCTTCTTTTGACGGAATTCAGACCTGAAACTATACAGGAAAAGTTAACGGAAATTTCAAGTAAAGAAAAATTCATTTTAATTTCTACATATAATTTGCTTAACTGCGTAATACCGGCTAAAGAGCAGATTGAGCAAAAGACTACGAAAATACATACAGGTGGTGATTTAAGTTATAGTGATTTAATTGAATATTTAAACCTTCTTAATTATCAGAAGGATAAATTTGTTGAAGTTCCGGGTGACTATTCACAGCGCGGTTCTATAATTGATTTCTGGTCATACAGTGAACAAAATCCTGTAAGGCTGGAATTTGACGGGGACTTTTTAGAATCTATCCGTTATTTTGATCCTGAGAGTCAGCGTTCAATAGAAGTGATTGAGAATGTTACACTTGCCGCTCCGATTAAAGCAGATAACTTAACTATAAATACTACTTCGATTTTCAGTTATATAGAGAACGCATTTGTTTTAGCTTCTTCATACGAACTAAATAACCTGGAAAATGAATTATTAAATCCTTTTATTGAAAAGCCGGAAGCCACAGCTTCTAAAGCGGATTTCAATGAGGATGAATTTCCAGAAACTGAAGTACCGGAAGCAGAGCAGGATACTGAAAAAAAAGAGTATGATAAGTTCGATTATAAGTCAAAAACTTCCGTTAAATGGATAATAGAAGAAGAGATAAGTTCCCCCAATAGAATAGAGTTAAATCTTACAGAACCCCCTTCAATAAACGGGAATTATGAATATTTGTTTTCGGTTTTAAGAGAATATTCCAAGAAGAATTTTGACATAGTAATTACTTCAGAGAACGATCTGCAGTCTGCCAGGCTGAAAGATTTATTATTAGAATTCCATGAAAAGGATAATTACGAAGAGAGAGGGATTGCAGACTTAATTGAATCAAATAAAATAAAAATAAAAACATTTGCTGTAAAAAAGGGGTTCTCATATAAGCCGGAAGGGAGAGATGAAAAATTACTTTTACTTACAGATTATCAGATATTTAATAAACCTTACCGGACAAAAATATCTACAAACAGAAAGTATAAAAAAACAAAATCCAAGGCATTCGCATCCATTAAGAGAGGAGACATAGTAGTACATGAAGATTATGGAATTGGCAGGTATGCGGGACTGGAGACCATAAATATAGGAGATACAAAACAGGAATCGATGAAAATAATTTATAATGAGGGGGGGATAGTTTATGTTAATTTAAATTATTTAACCCTAGTTAAAAAATATTCATCAAACACCACAGGGAGTGAATTAACCCCTACGTTATCTACGTTGGGAACGACAGACTGGGTAAATACAAAGCAGCGGGCAAAGAAGAGAATTAAAGAGGCGGCGAGAGAACTTATAGAGCTTTATGCAAAAAGAAAAGCAACAAAAGGATATTCCTTTAATCCGGATACAGTCTGGCAGAAGGAGCTTGAAGCGTCATTTCTTTATGAAGATACACCTGACCAGGAAAAAGTGACACAGGAAGTAAAAGAAGATATGGAAGCTGAGAACCCGATGGACAGGCTTGTATGCGGTGACGTAGGTTTCGGAAAAACAGAGGTTGCAGTGCGTGCTGCATTTAAAGCTGTGCAGGACGGGAAACAGGCTGCAGTTTTAGTCCCAACTACCATATTGGCAGAGCAGCACTATAACACATTTAAAGACAGATTGGAACAATTTCCTGTGAAGGTAGAAGCACTGTCAAGGTTTCAGACAAAGAAGCAGCAGACGGAGATCATTAAAGGCTTAAAAGAAGGAAATGTGGATGTTGTTATCGGAACACACCGGCTTATTTCGAAGGATGTTTCCTTTAAAGAATTAGGATTACTTATTATTGATGAAGAGCACCGGTTCGGAGTAATGGCAAAAGAGAAGCTTCGTTCTTTAAAGCTGAACGTAGATACATTAACATTAACAGCTACGCCAATCCCGAGGACATTAAATTTATCTTTACTAGGGGCGAGAGATCTTTCAATAATTGCAACACCGCCGCCGAACAGGCAGCCGATATATACTCAGGTATCTATATTTGATGTCTTCAAGATCAGAGAATGGGTTCTAAATGAGCTAAAGAGAAACGGTCAGATTTATTTTGTTCATGATAGGGTTCATTCAATAGATAAACTGGCGGCATATTTACTTAAGCATATTCCGGAAATAAAACTTGCAATTGCTCATGGACAGATGAAGCCGTCACAATTAGAAAAAGTAATCCATGGTTTTTTGAATAAGAAGTTTGATGTACTTCTTTCCACAAAAATAATTGAATCCGGGATTGATATACCGAATGTTAATACAATAATAGTAAACAGAGCTGATAGATTTGGCTTAGCAGAGCTGCACCAGTTAAGAGGGAGAGTGGGAAGATCAAACCGTCAGGCATACGCATATTTTATTATACCATCGTTAAACGGAATTAATAAGAAGGCATTGAGGCGTCTTCAGGCGATTGAAGAATTTACAGAAGTAGGAGCCGGATTTAATATATCTATGCGGGACCTAGAAATAAGAGGAGCGGGAAATTTATTAGGCACCGAACAGAGCGGTTTTATTAATGATGTGGGATTTGATCTTTACGTTAAGTTGATCAATGAGGCTGTTGAAGAGCTCAAATACCTGGAGTTTAAGGAAGTATTTAAAAACCTTCCAAAACATGAAGAGCGGACGGAGCCGACAATAGATACATTTTTTGAACTGGGTATCCCGGAGACTTACATGCCTGAGCAGGCAGACCGGTTAAATTTTTATACCTTATTGTATTCAATAAAGAATATTGGAGAGTTTGAAGAATTAAAAGAGGAGATGACAGACAGGTTTGGTTTATTGCCAGTGCTAGTAAAAAGACTTAGCGGCAACTGCACTTTTAAAATTTTATGCATCCTATGCGTCTATTTGAGACGAATTATAATACAGCGGAAAAATATATTTTTAATTCTTCCGCGAGGTGAGAAAGAAGATTATTACCAGGTTAAATTTGTTGAATTGATGAGATTCATAATGGATAATTACAAAGATAGGATTAAGTTTAACCAGCAGAAAGATGTAATGAAATTGATAATCAACAATAACTTCAAAACGCCGGAAGAGCTTCTTGAGTTCTTAATAAGATTTTGCAAGGAAGTTGCTGATTTATTTGGAGGGGAAATACAAGCAAGTGAAGAAGAGGATAACCACTAAGGCACTGAGGACACGAAGGAACACTAAGTCAAAGGTCAAAAGTCAAAAGTCAAAAGTCAAAACAGGAAAAGAGCAACAAAATGACACTTACTTTAAATATACAAGACACTTAGGACACTAAGGAAACACTAAGCAATAACAAAGGGGAAATAATCATTAAAGGATAAAAATTCAAGATTAAAAGTTATTTCCTCTAAGTGTCTGCCAATAGTCGGACGGTGAAGCATTGTTGTTTAAGGTATTTAGAAGTATTTTTGGAATAGGAACATAAAATTTTCTCTAAATAATTATAAATTTTCACTTATTTAAATTTGTTTTATTTGCCCTTTAATTTAGAACTAGTTATCTGATTTTTTACAAATATTTTTTTATCTAAGATTAAAACGGACTATCGATTAGGATTTGCGAACCTCATCATAGTATTGTTTTAAAAGTATATTTAGGTTTAAATTAAAAAAAGGAGAACTTTTAAGATGAATGAAAAATACAAGGGTTTTATGAAGATAATTTTCACAGCTTTTTTAACTTTCTTATTAATTACAGGATGCGAGAAGAAAGAAGAAAAAGTAGAATTCCAGCATCCTGATACTATTAATACCAATAAGAGCGACACTACGGTTAAGCAGATGAGTGAAATTAAAAAGGATACTATTCAGGATTTAAGAGGTGACTGGAAGGGGACATTTGATCAGAGAAGTGCAACCATGACCATAATAAAACAGGACGGTAAAGAATTTACGGGTACGATGTCTATAAATTACAGAGAACCTTTAAACAAGACCATAAGCGGTACATTTGATCCTTCAAATAATAGTATAAAAATGGAAGATGTAAATGCTTCAAAATATTTAGGAGAATACAGCGCACAATTATTAGAAAACGGGAAATTAATTCAAGGGACTTTTGATTTAAAAGCAGGGGGAAATTCTTACAGGTTCAAGTTTAATAAGAAGTGAAGAGAAATATAAATCTAGGAAAGGAAAATAATATATGAAAAAATATATATACCCTCTTATGCTCTTGTTATTGGGTTTTATAATAGCATCATGCGATAATAGTACTACCGGGCCAACTGCGCCTGAAATAACTACAGGTTCAATAATAGTCGGCTCTGATCCAGCAGGGGCACAAATATTTTTAGATAATACTAATTCCGGGAAGGTTACTAATGATACATTAAAAAATGTTTCCTTTGGAAGCCATTCTATTACTTTAAAGCTTGATGGATATAGAGATACAACAGTTTCGGCAAGCATTAGTTCCGATGTTGCCACGGCAAATAAATTTGTAGTGTTGAAATCTACGGAGTCAATTAGAACATTCGGGCCCATTAAAATTTACGAAACAGCGGGGACAACAACTTCTCAGCCCAGCGGATTGGATTTATCAACAGGAAACGCTTATGGAGTATCAGGGGCTGATAAAGGTCAGGTTGACATTTATTATACATCAAACGGATTTCTTGTTCAAAGTGCAGATCTTAATCTTACTCAAGGTCTAACAAGGGAAACATTATTCCATGTTGGCGGGGGTACTAATCTAAATGATGGTGTTAGTTCAACTAATAGTAGTTTTTGGTCTGTGGTAAAATCAATGAGTGATAGAGAAACAAATTATGTATTTTTATATGATGATGATTCGCATTACAGCAAATTAAAAATTACAAACTTTGGCGGAGGAACAGGGCCTGGAGATCCGGCATGGGTAGAACTGACATGGATTTACAATAATAATGCTACAGATACAAGATTTTGATTTCTTCTAAGAAAAAATAAAGCCGTGATAGTTTTTCACGGCTTTTTATCTTTAACATGTGCTTTTAATATTTTCTCCTCCTCAAGTAAGATTGGGTTAATAAATAAAGTAAATGACCAGCAAAAGAATTCTTAAATAATATCTCAGGCGGGAAAATAGATATTATTCAAATACTCCTTAACAAACTGGCAGAAATGAACATTGAATACTGTGTAATTGGAGGATTGGCTGTAAATGCATATGCAGAGCCTGTTGCTAAGTTGGAAGATGTTTTAAAGGGTAAAATATGGGTTTATTTGGATGAAGAACGAAGAAAAAGCAAGCGTCAAAAAGATTTAGCTGATATAATGAGGCTTGTTGAGACTTACCCGCATTTATACAGCTTGCTACCTGAAAATGTGAAAATGATAATTGATTCTCCGTAAATCCCAAATCCGTTGGATAAAGAGGGTGTGTGAAAATCGTCGGACTACAGTATATATAGAAACACCGGGCTAAAGCCACGGTGTTAAACTTTGGATAAACCTAACCGTCAGCTAACCCTCTGAGATGAGTAGCAGCGGTAGTTATTGAAGGCTCTCTTTTTCACTTTTCTTCAATCCATTAACGACCAGATTATAAGATTCATCTATCCACTGTAGAATTTCTTTATTGGGGATGGAACCATCTAGCAAAACTGTATTCCAGTGAATTTTGTTCATGTGATATCCGGGTGTAACGGATGAATATCGCTCTCTTAATTCAATAGCTTTTTCAGGATCACATTTTATATTGATGCTAATAGGATAAGAGAGGCTGGCAAGCAGAAACATTTTCCCTATTACTTTATATACCGGCGTATCTTCATTAAAAGGGAACTCTTCGGTAACGCCTTTCTTTTTAAGACAGAAATTTCTTATCTCTTCAAAATCCATAAGAGTAACTTATCTTCTGTTTTTATCAATCCATTTTGCGGCGTCTTTGGCAAAATAGGTAAGGAACATATCTGCTCCGGCGCGTTTAATAGCGATCAATGATTCAAGCATGACGCGTTCTTCATCAATCCAGCCGTTCTGACCCGCAGCTTTTATCATCGCATATTCACCGCTAACCTGGTAAGCAGCAGTGGGCATTCCGAATTTATCTTTTACCTGGCGTATTATATCCAGGTAGGGGCCTGCAGGTTTAACCATAATAATATCCGCTCCCTCTTCAATATCTTCTTCAACTTCGCGCAAAGCTTCGAGAGAATTTGCAATATCCATTTGATGCGAACGTCTGTCGCCAAAAGCAGGGGTTGATTCAGCTGCATCCCTGAACGGTCCATAATAACCGGATGAATATTTAGCGGCATAACTAATAATCGGAGTTTTAACAAAGCCTTTTTCATCAAAAGCTTTTCTGATAGCAGCAATCCTTCCGTCCATCATATCGCTCGGAGCTACAATGTCGGCACCTGCTTCAACATGGGAAAGGGATTCCTTCACAAGCAGTTCGACAGTCTCATCATTCAGGATCTCTTCTCCATTCAATAATCCGCAATGTCCATGTGAAGTATATTCACAAAGACAAACATCAGTAATTACTAATAGATTTTTAACATCTGATTTTATTGCCCTGACAGCCTTTTGAATTATTCCATCTGGGTTATATGCTTCAGAACCCCGCTCATCCTTATGTTCCGGAATTCCGAATAATATAACCGCTGGAATTCCGAGAGATTCCACTTCCTTGCATTCCTTAACAAGTTCATCGACAGATAACTGGAAAACTCCCGGCATAGATTTAACCGGATTTTTTACTTTTTCTCCGGGTACTACGAATAATGGATAAATAAAGTCATTTTTAGATAATTCGGTTTCCCTGATCATATCTCGCAGAAGAGGATTATACCTTAATCTTCTTAATCTTTTTGTTGGATAAGTCGCCATATTTCTCCCGAAATAATTAACAATTAACAATTAATAATTAACAATTAACAATTTATAATTAACAATTAACAGTTCAATCAGGTATTTTAATATTTTTTATAATAGAAATAAGCAGTTTTAAAATTTCTATACAATCATTTAATAAGCTTTCATATTCAACTTTATCTAATATTTCAGTCTCGAAAAATAATCTAAGCCAAAATTCTGTTTCATATGCTTCTTTTAAACTTATTCTTAATTTATTTCTGAAATCTGTTCTACTTGCCGCAGCCTGCGATTCAGCAATATTTGCACCTATTGAAGTGCCGGATTTTAATAATTGATTATATAAAGCATTTAAATATCTATCTTTTTTAATTAAATATTTATAGCATTTTACGATCCGAACGGAAAAGTCAAAACTTTTTTCAACAACCGGATTGTTAAGTCTTTCCATTTTTATCCTTTTTTTTCATTATTATTTATTATTCTTTCTGCGGTGACTTCGGAATTTTTGATACAATCGCCTACCGAAATTCCGCCGCGATAATTACCTGATAAAAATAATCCGGGATTATTTTGTTCAAATTCTTTGAAATATTTTTCATGTTCTATATAGCCGACATTATACTGCGGTATTGCTTTACTCCAATATCTATAAGTTATAAATGTTGGCTTCTCAGTTATTTTCATGATTGCTTCAAATTCACTGCGTGCTTTATTAAATACAATTTCTTTATCTATATTGCCTATCTCCGGATTCCTGGAGCCGCCGATAAACAAGGTAAAGGAGGCTTGACCTTCCGGTGCACGGTTTGGAAACAAAACCGAACTCCAGATAGCTCCAAGAAAAGATTTCTTTTCTTTTGCAGGGATTAAGAATCCAAAACCGTCAAGCGGCTGTTTAATATCGGTTTCATTATATCCTAAATATAGCACCAAGACAGGCGGATAATAAATATTATTAAGATGCTCAGATAGCTTTTCATCAAAAGGTTTAAAGATTTCGGAAGCAGCATAAGCGGGGATTGTAGAAAGAACGGCGTCGCATTCAACTGATTCCTCTGAATTCCCGTTTTTATAATTTACAACAAATGCATTTTCTTTTTTAGTGATTGAGCTGACTTCCGCAGAAGATATGATTTTTTCACCTAGAAATTTTGCAGCGGCGCAGGGGAAAGCCTGCATTCCGTCCTTAAAAGAAAACATTTTTGCGCTCTGTTTGGATTTCTCCGCTCTTTGTTTCCTTTCTTTTATACTTTTTATTGTACCGATAATTAAGCCGCCGTATTTTTCCTCGAGTTCATATAACTTAGGGAAAGCAGATTTAACACTAAGATCTTCCGGATTACCAGCATAGACGCCTGCAACGAAGGGATTTATTGCATAATCAAGAAATTCCTTCCCCAGCCTTCTTTTTACAAAATCTGCTATACTTTGATAATACCCATCTTCCGAACGCCCGATAAAAGGTTCGCCCATTAACCTTAACTTTGCAGAGAGGGAGAATAGTTTTGTTTTCAAAAATGCGGGTGGGCTCATTGGCAGCGGGTGGAGCTGATTATTCCGTAAAATATATCTTTTATTTCCTTTTTTATTTGCATAAACGAGCTGATCCTTCAATCCAAGTTCTTCGACAAGCTGACCTATCAGGGGAGTGGTTTCGAGACCACTGTTAGGTCCACGGTCAAACAAATATCCATTTTCAAAAACGGATTCCATAGAACCGCCGGGTTCTTTTTTCTTTTCAAGGACCGTTATATCAAATCCTTTTTTCTTTAATAAATATGCAGTTGCGAGTCCTGAAATACCTGCACCGAGAATTACTATTTTTTTAGAAGACATAAATATTAATTATTAATCTTATGAAACTTTTTACTTTCTTCTTTTACAAATTGAACCATAGCTTTTGCATTTTTGGGTTCTATATCGGGAAGAATGCCATGTCCCAGATTAAATATATGGCCGGCACCTTCACCAAATGAATTTAATATCCTTATAACTTCATTTTTAATCGCATTCTTATTTGCATATAACACTGTGGGATCCATATTACCTTGAAGAGCTACTTTGTCACCGATTTGATTTCTGACTTCACCGATATCCATAGTCCAATCTAGTCCAACTACATTGGCTCCGCAATCCGCCAGTTCATTTAACTTGTAATGGACTCCTTTGGAAAAAACTATTACCGGTTCATCTTTTCTTTTAATATTACTTATAACCTTTGAAATATATTCAAGTGAAAATTGACGAAACTCATGCGGGGTGAGGATACCGCCCCATGTATCGAAAATTTGAACGGCATTTACACCGGCTTCAATTTTAGCGGAGAGATACCCAGACACTGCTGCGGCTAATTTATCCAGTATTTTATGAGCTAAAGCCGGGTTATTATAGATCAATTTCTTCACGTTAGAAAATGATTTTGAGCCTTTTCCTTCAACCATATAGGTCATCAAGGTCCAGGGAGAGCCGCTAAATCCGATTAAGGGTACCCTGTTATTCAATTCTTTTTTGGTTAGTGCGACCGCATCGAGTACATATTTCAGATCTTTTGATGGATCAATTGGATTCAGCATTTTCAGATCAGTCTCATTTCTAACGGGATGCGGAAAAACAGGGCCTCTACTTTCAATTAATTCCAGTTCCATTCCCATAGCTTCGGGAATAACGAGTATATCAGAAAAAATAATAGCCGCATCGACACCAATAATATCCACCGGCTGAATAGTAACTTCTGCAGCAAGTTCAGGTGTTTTACAGAGAGTGAGAAAATCAGCCTTCTCCCTCACCTTTCTATATTCAGGCAGAAATCTGCCTGCCTGCCTCATTATCCAAACAGGGGTTCTTTCTACAGGAAGTCTTTTACATGCCCTTAAAAATAAATCGTTCATAATAATTAACAATTTACAATTAACAATGAATAATTAACTAATTAACTGAACTTACGCAAAAACGTTATTTAGTAAATTCAAAAGATAATTGATGAACTTGCTGTAACTCTTCGTAAGCTACTTTAATAGCTTTTTCATAAATCCTTGCTTTTATTGCAAAGTGATTTAATTTTGTCTTCATACTCATAGATTCTAATTTATAAAATGCAAATATGGATGCGAATATATGATTACTTTGAGTACGAACCATTCTCGCCGGAGATTTACATAAGGAAGCATTCTTTTTTAAGGATTTATGATATACTTCAATCTTCCATCGTTTTTGATAGAGTTCTGTAATTTGACTATATGTTAATGTTTTATCACTTGTAACTAAATATAAAACACCTTCAGTTCCATCTTCGTTTTTGAAGATTTCTTTTAATAAATATAACTCAAATGGGACATCTTCTAAATAGATTTTATAAATAGTGTTTTCTTTCAGTTCAAGCGAACTTACTGTAACATATCTTCCATATATCTTATCCTTTCGACTCAGTGCAACCTTACGATTTGTCTTTATTGGCATTATGAATTCTTTTTCTAATTTCTTCTTTACATGAACCATATTAGCTGCTGATGCATACCAAACATCATTTATTACATACTTAAATTGAACTTTATTTTTTATTATTTGATTCAACATCTGTTGATACATTTGATTCTTTGTAACTTCATTGTAAAGATGACATCTTTAGAAAGAATAAACATCTTCAGTCTTTTGTTTAAACTTTAGTTAAAGTATAGGCTCATTTTTAAAAAATAAAGATGTCATCTTTCAAATACTCTTTATTTTGTAAGTTCAGTTATTAAGTCTCCTTATAGTATTCCACAATAGATTTAGCCAATCCATTAAGGGTATACTCTTTCGGCATTATGGTAACATTTACATAATGACTTTCGATAGCAGCACGGGTTGTCGGACCTATTGCCGCTATATCATAATTCTTAAAATATTTTACAGGACTGCTTATCTTCAATATTTCCAGAAAGTTTTCAAAAGTAGAGGGGCTTGTAAAGATAAATAAATCGGGTTTACTATTTTTTAGAACATCTAGAGAGCTTGCAATCTTATCTTCCGGAGGAATAGAAACATTATAAACAGGAGCGGCTTTAATAACGGCTCCAAGCTTTTCAAGACCCTCCGGCAGTTCCTCCCTGCCGATTTCCGAACGGGGTATAAAAACAATCTTATCTTTCAGATTATAGTTTGAAAGCTCTTCAACTACACCTTCTGCTGAAAATTTTTTGGGAATAACATGAACAGGTATATTGAACCTGGTGCAAACGGCAGATGTTTTATTACCGATTGCAGTAACTTTTAATTTATTGTAATCAAATTTTAAGTTTAGATCAGAACATCTTTTAACGAACATTTTAACTGCATGAGCAGAAGTAAAAATAATAAAATTAATTTTATCTTTACTTTTTACGATTTTGTCAAAATCTTTCCAGCTGCTTGGCGGTACAATATCAAGAGTAGGAAATGTAATTACATTTGCACCGAGCTGTTTAAACATTTCGGATGATTCTTTGGATTGTTCAACAGTTCTTGTGATGACAATAGTTTTATTAATTAAAGGCAAATTAGAATTTCCGTTTAAATTAGAAATTAAGCCGTGGAGAATGAAGTCGTACAGTCTTTGTTTTTCCTGGAATATCTTTTCATCCGTATATTTATTATCAATAGCCCTATATACGGTCCCGTAGATACTTCCCAGGATCAGATCGACTGCAAAATCATCTTTAATTTCTCTAAACAATCCTTCTGTAATCCCGTTAAAAATAATATCCCGGAAAATATTCTTAATATCGTTTTCCAGGGTAATAATATTATCACAAAATTTTTGTTTGCCGTTTAAGGTTTCTTTTCTGAATATAAGGAAGAAATCTCTATTCAGCATCATAAAGGAATAAAGAGTAATTACGAAAGCCCTTAATGCACCTATGGTACTTGATTCGAACCGGGTCTTCTCTTTCAATAATGAACTCAATTTTTCGAGCCGTTTCTCCATAATAGAGAAATAAAGATCTTCCTTGGAATTGAAATAGTTATAAACAGTACCTTTTGCAACTGAAACAAGCTTAGCCACATCCTCCATCATTACTTCATGATAATTTTTCCGTGCAAATAGCTCCGCAGCAGCATTAATAATCTTTTCCTGCTTAAACTTTTTTTTATTTTCTTTTTTTTGAACTTCAAACATATCTAAATCAAAACTACTTAATCATGTCTTGCGATATAGGAGGCCAATGGAAGTGAGAAGGTGAGAGATTCTTCACTCCACTTCGTTCCGTTCAGAATGACAAATTCAGCTTGTCAAAAGTTGCATTTATACTTTAATTTCCAACAGTTAAAACTGTTGGTTACTGATATTCATATAGGCTTTATACATAACAGCCACGGAGTATTAATTTTTTATTTTATTCTTACGGTTTTAAATATTTCATCAAGAATTTCCTTTGCACCGGCATCTAACAATTTACCTGCTAATTCTTTACCTAATTTTTCAGCATCTTTCTTATTGCCTGAGATATTATCTCTAAAAGCAAATTTCCCATTGACCGAACCGACATAAGCTTTTAAAAGAGCTCATTGGATTTTATTTCGGAATAGACACCAATAGGTACCTGGCAGCCTCCTTCGAGTTTCCGCAGCAAAGCTCTTTCGGCCAATACTGCATAATAAGTTTCCGGGTCATGGATCCGTTTCAGAATATTATATGTATCTATATCGGATTCCCTGATCTCAATACCGAGAGCGCCCTGACCTACAGCGGGTAAGATTTCATTTTTGTTTATAATGGATGAGATATTCTTTTCAAGTCCAAGCCTTTCAACTCCGGCTCTTGCGAGGATAATAGCATCCCATTCAGAGCTTAAAAATTTTTCTATCCGGGTAGGTACATTCCCTCTTAATTCTACGACTGTTAAATCAGGCCTCAGATTCAGAAGCTGGCTTCTTCGTCTGAGGGAGCCGGTTGCAATAACTCCGTTTTTCTTTAAAGCTTTTAAAGTAATATCTTTTTCTTTAGCAATTAAAACATCTTCGGCAGGATGCCTTTTAGTGACAGCACCTAAGGTCAGCCCTTTAGGAAGCAATGTTTGGAGGTCTTTCAAGCTGTGAACAGCAATATTTATATTGCTATTCAAGAGCTCATGTTCCAGTTCTTTAGTAAATAGACTTTTATCACCAATCTTAGAAAGTGCAACATCTGTAATTTTATCGCCGGTAGTCTTTATTATTTTTATTTCTACAGAAATATTTTCATTAAATTTTTCAAGTTCATTTTTAATAAAATTTGCCTGCCAGAGTGCAAGTTCACTTCCTCTTGAACCGATTATAAACTTCTTCTTCAATTATCTTTTCCTTCTGTTTTTTTATTATTATCAATTCCAAATAAATCCCTAAGGAGGCTCATCTTTATTGCAGTTTCGTCAAAGTTATTCTCCGATTGATTTAACTTCCGGAGTTCAAGAGTAGGATGATGCAGGATCTTATTTATTATTCTTTTGGTGATGATTTCCAGCTTTTCCTGGTCTTCGGAAGAGAAGCGGTTTTTATTCTTATCAACCTCTTCAGCCCTCACGGTTTCAAAATAATCGCGCAGCTCCTTAATTGTAGGTGCTACTTCGAGAGAATTATACCATTCAAAAAAATTATCGACTTCTTCATTAATGATATATTTGACTTTTGGAATTTCATTCTTTCTTTTCTCAAGATTTTGTTCAACAATAATATTCAGCGAATCAATATCGTTATAAAACACATAATCAATTTCTTTCGAAGCAGGATCGATATCTCTTGGTATAGCAATATCCATTAACACCATATTTGCATAATTTCTTTTCTTCATCGCAGCTTTTATATCGTCCTTTGAAAGGATTAAATTATTGGAGCTTGTTGCACTAATAACAATATCATATTCATGCAGGTATTCTTTAAAATTGGTAAAGGGCAATATCTTAGCGTTCAATTTTTGAGCAACCTTTTCAGCCCGTTCAATAGTCCTGTTAGTAACCGCAAGCTTCCCAATGCCTCTTTCCATTAGATGTTTTGCAGCGATTTCTCCGGATTCGCCGGTACCGATTACAAGTGCAGATTTTTTATTAAGGTTTGAAAATATTTTCTCAATTAACTGAACGGCAGCATAGCTGACAGTAACCGCACCTTCACTTATTTCTGTTTCAGTAATAGCCCTTTTACCTGTTTTAACTGCAAAGTCAAAGAGTCTTTTCATTAGAAATCCGGCGAAATGGAGGTTCTCGGAGACTACAAAGGAATCTTTGACCTGGTGATATATCTGGTTATCCCCGATAAGGAGTGAATCAATCCCAGTTATAACTTCAAATAAATGAGTAACTGCATCACGTGAGAAGAGATTTTTGAAATGACCCGGCTGTATATCATTAACAGATTTTATGCTTTGAATAGAATTCAGAATTTCCGAATACTGGAGTTCTTTTTTTAACGGTATTCCATAAATCTCTGTCCTATTACAGGTCGAGATAATTAAACCTTCATTGAAGAGACTGCCTTTAGTTTTCTCAACAAACTTTTTGATCTCCTCATCACCAAAAAAGAGGGCTTCGCGTAATTCGATTGGCGCTGTATTGTGACTTATTGAAACTGCAAATAAATTCATAACCTAACTATAGTATACCGCTTAATAAAAAGAATGAAAGCTTTGAGACAAAAAATTTGTAATCGTAGTCGATAATATTGCCAGGACAAAACCAATGATAGATAATAGAATTACCTTTTTCCCTCTCCATTTACCAAAGATTTTACTTAAAATACCGGCGCCATAAAGTACCCAGACCAATGCTGTTCCTATTAGTTTCGGGTCGGCATAAGAAAAATTAGGGAACGCTTTGGGTAGCCAGATAATCCCGATAATAATAGCAACCGATAGAAGTATAAAGCCGATTACAGCAGAATAGAAACTCAAAGTTTCGAGCATCTCGAGATTAGGCAGCCGGTTAAAGATCAGTCCGAACTTATTAAGTTTTATTTCTTTATAAAGAATTAAATACAGAATCCCGTAAACAGCGGAAATAGAAATACCTGCATAACCAATTAGTGCGCTAAACACATGGAATCCCAGCAGGTGATTTCTTAATACTTCTTTTACTTCGGTTACATCCTGTATAAATAATGAAGATATGACCTGGAATAAAATAGATATTATAATAATGAACGGGCCTGTGCCCCTAATATCGGTCACAAGCTCCAAAATGAAATAAGCAAAACTAACGGAAAAGGCAAGAACAGTAAATATTTCAAAGACATTGGTAATAGGCGGATGATCAAAAAATACAGTTCTTATAATTAAATAAATAGAATGAGCTATCAATGTTAAAAAGAGAAAAAGCCGTTTTGAATGAATAAATTTTTTGCCACCTTTAGTAAAATCATACGAATAAATAATGAACGTTACTATATAGAGAAGAGGTAAGAAAATATTAAAAAAATCTATCAATGATTTCATATTATACAATAAATTGACTAATGAGTGACAAAATTAGAAAAAAGAGTGATAAAGAACAATGCAAATTTGAACTGATTGGTCAGCTGGTTATTAGTCATTGGGTCATTAGACTCAGGCGTAACTCCGCGACAACTTTCAGAGTGAATTAATCCATAAAATGATTAAAAATATAATGAGTATTTTATCGGTTATTAATTCAAAATTGACATAAAAAGAAGGAAATGATTTAAACCCGATCTATATAATGTTTGTCTAACTTTGAAATACGGATTAAACATTTTTAACATTGCACAGCGATTATTTAAAAAATAATTTATTTTAAAAATTTTGAATAATTGTATCTTTTTAATTAAATGCTTAAAATTAGTTTTAAATTCTCAAAATCTAGAAGCACAGAATTAAGGGGATTTCCTAATTTCTTATCTTCTCAAAAAATATTAAGGATTACATATGAAGAATTTTGTCACGATTATATTTTTCATTTTATTTATAAATGGATATATGTTTTCTCAGGAACATTTTCAGTACATCTCGCCAATAAATAATGCAAATTTAGTCTCTTTGAGTACAAATATAATTGCAGGGACGAATGAAAAAATTGATGCTTCAAACCTGAACCCTGATTTGATTAAAGTTACGGGAGCAAAGAGCGGTGTACATAATGTAACAGTTAAATTATCTGATGACGGAAAAACAATAATATTTGTCCCTCAAACAAAATTTTTGCCGGATGAAAAAGTGGATGTGCAGATATTCCAGGGAATCAGAACAATAAACGGACAGAGTGTATTACCTTTTGAACTAACATTTAATACAACTTCCTTAAAAAAACCAATTAGCAAAGCTTCATTATCGATTGTAAATGAAGATATAAACGGCGAATCAGAAAAAGCGGAAACTCCGCTGCTAAATAAAGCAGTAGTTGAGAATCAAGCAAAAGTGAATTTGCCGCCGGATTTTCCAGCTATAACTGTTGAGTCTATAAATAATCCGTCACCGGGCGGTATTTTTATATCCAATTTTCCTGTTGGAACATCGAAAGCAGGGTTTTATTTAACTATAGTAAATAATGACGGAAGCATTGCAGAATATAAAAAATTGCCTAACCGGGCATTTGATTTTAAAGTCCAGCCGAACGGTGAACTTTCATATTATACCGATTCTAAATGGTTTGTTATGGATACATCCTTTAATGTTGTTGATACTTTTCAATGCGGCAACGGATATACGGCCGATTTACATGACTTTGAATTACTTCCGAATGGTCATGCACTCTTATTTGCCAATGATCCGGAACCTGTGGATATGAGTCAAGTAACACCTGGCGGAAATCCCAATGCTACTGTTGTGGGAGGAATAATCCAGGAGTTGGATTCAAAAAAAAATGTAATATTTCAGTGGAGAAGCTGGGATAATATTCCAATTACTGATTCTTATATCGATTTAACAACAAAAACAGTAGATTATCTTCATATGAATGCCGTCGATTTTGATTACGATGGAAATATTTTAGCTTCGAACAGGCATATTTCAACCATAATCAAAATAGACAGAAAAACCGGTGAAGTAATGTGGAGAATGGGGGGAAAAGAAAATGAATTTGATTTTATAAATGAACGCGATGAGAATTATCCGAATTTCTTTTCCTTTCAGCATGATATAAGGAGATTGCCGAATGGTGATGTCACCTTATTTGATAACGGCAATCAGCATGTACCTAATTACTCGAGGGCTGTAGAATATAAACTGGATGAGATAAACAAAACGGCAACTCTAGTATGGGAATACCGGCATTCACCTGATATTTACGGGAATGCAATGGGTTCCGTTCAGAGACTTCCAAACGGAAATACTGTAATCGGATGGGGAAGAGCAGGTGCCAACGGTAAAGCTACTGCAACAGAAATTCACCCTGATAAATCTATAGCAATGGAACTATTTTATCCTAAACCATTAACTTCGTACAGAGCTTACAAATTCCCATGGAAGAGTCAGATTGCGGAGGTATCCGATACATTGTTTAATGTTATGAAAGACAGTATTTACAGCTTTAAATATAAGGATTCAACCTTTGCAAGTATTAAGTTAAATGAAGCTGAGGGAACGAACGCCAATTTAATTTTTTCGTTATACAATTATTCTCCAGTATCCCCTGTTTTCAATGGTATAGCACCAATTATTAAAGATGAATATTTTACGATTAACCAGGAAAATTTAACAAAATTTGAAGGTGAGATTCATATAATGCTTTCTCAGAATCCTAAAATCAAGAATCCTGAAGAAACCATTATTTACTTTAAGGGGAATGACAGTACACAATTTGTTCCCCTTGCTACCAACTACGATTCCCTGAAAGGTGAATTGGTTGCAGACATATCTGATTTTGGTAAATTTATTTTCGGTGAACCTCAGAATATTGATACTGTATATTCGCCCGTCCCCATAACTCCTCAAAACGGTGAAGTATTGAACGGTGAGAAATCAGTAAAACTGCACTGGGGTTATAGAGGGATTACAAGAAGATATCATCTTCAAGTCTCTTTGGATTCGTTGTTTCATAATCCTGTTATAAATGATTCGGAAATTACATCTAACTTTTTCACAATTGATACTGTAGTAAATGATACCTCTTATTACTGGAAAGTAAGCAGCATTAATTTATCAGGGGAAAGTACATGGTCAGACAAATCATATTTCAGTACCAGCTCTCCATTTATAACTGCTGCTGATCCTATTCAGCATGATACTTTATTTATAGATTCAACATATGTAATCCGGTGGGATGATAATATCTCAGGTCCTGTAAAGATCGAACTAATAAAAGGAGACAAAGTATCTGCAGTAATAAGCGATTCCATATATTCTGCTACCGACGCTTTTGTATGGACGATAAATCAATCTGTTAAAATCGATTCTTCATATAAAATAGTGATAACAAGTCTCGATTACCCAGATGTGAGCGATACCAGCAGTCAAAATTTTATAGTAAACGATATCTCAACGGGAGTTATAAATACAAAAGAGGTAGTAAAAGACTACAGGTTGTATCAGAATTATCCGAATCCGTTTAACCCCTCGACTATAATTAAATATAACTTGCCGAAGACGAGCAATGTAACAATCTCTGTATTTAACATAATAGGCCAAAGGATAGCTGTGTTAATAAACAGGGTTCAAAACAGCGGAGAGCATGAAGTTGTATGGAATGCACAGAATGCAGCTTCCGGAGTATACTTATATAAGATAAAAGCTGAAGATATTAATGGTAAAAACAGTTTTGTTCAATACAGAAAAGCTGTCTTAATAAAATAGATTATAAGGAATAACCAACCTCCGGGATTTGGAAAAATCCCGGAGGGTTTCTCTTTCCCAACTTTCCTAAAATTCCCATCACTCTTATTATTTCATTAAGTTGACTTGCCCGTATATATTCTATATATTTGAAGTCCAAAATTAATATGATCGCGGGGTGGAGCAATTGGTAGCTCGTCGGGCTCATAACCCGAAGGTTGTAGGTTCAAGTCCTGCCCCCGCTACTAAATAACCCTTAAAACTTATTGTTTTAGGGGTTTTTAATTTTAAAGGGGCATTATAAAACTTAAATTGTTAATTAATTTATTACCCAAAAATCAAACATAAGTAATCAAAAGAGTAATCAAAACTCCCTTCATTAAAAATTTAATGATTAAAACCAATGATTTCAAAGAGCTGAATTGTTATAGATAATATGTTTATTAAGTAATCAAAATTAAAAAACAAGTAATCAATTTAATTCTTTATAAGTTATTAATTTGCTTTGAGATTTAAAAGCGTATTAAATAAATTTGTTTATAAGATGTTACAAAATTAATTTAGTATTTTTAATAGGAAATTATAGAAAATCTAAATCTGAGAATAGAATATTGAGGTTATATAATTACAGGTGAAAAATATATGAATAATGTTAAAATTACTTATTAAAAGTGATTCTGGAAATTTATAATTCAGATTCAATTATCAAAATGAAGATTTACGTTATGTTTTAAATAATTTATTAGAAGATTTGCTTTAGCAGAAGATGAATATTTAATAAACAAAAAGTGCTTATCAAAATATTATTAATCACGATTTTTCAAAACCTTTTATGCGATGTTGGAAAAATAAAAGAGCAAATGGAAAAAGTAAATATGAAGTAAAGTACGACCATGCTGTCCCTGCTAAGGTAGTTTTAGATTCTATTTTCAAGAATAAAAACAATAGTGAAGAAATTGAAAAAATTCTTATGAAAACTAGATTTATCCGTAATACTGATTGAAGAAGTCAACTTATTACTACGCATAAGGATTCGCAAAATCGCTACACGCAATTGTATCCTGAATCGTTTCCCGAACTTTCCAAAGCGGTCAGTATATATGTGCGGTCCGGATTTAAATCTCTTTGCAGGGCGCTCGTAAACTCCAGGCATTTCGCGTGTAATCTGTGGATGTTGAAGGATCTGAAGAAATAAAAGCGAAATAAACGCCATATGGTGTATATCATACCAGATAGGTATATTAAATAAGTTAGCAGAAATGTTTATCAGACCAAACTTTAAAATTTAATGAGTATTTAACAAATGAAAAAAAATCATTTGCTCTGCTATTTGATGCTATTTATCACATTGTTGTTGGTAGCAGGTACTTTTATGTACCTTTCCTATTCCTCAACTACTGAAGAAACATTGCGTTCCGATAAAAATCTCACAACGCTTAACGGTCCGTGGAAATTTAAGGCTGGGGATAATATGCAATATGCTGAATCCAACTATGATGATTCGCAATGGGAAAATCATGGACCTTACCGCACCAACAGGAGTACACGATGACGATGTGGGGCTTTCAGGTTATATTCCGGGTTGGACAGCCAAAGGACATCCAAACTATTCAGGTTACGCCTGGTACCGCCTGAAAGTTGTACTGGATAGTTTACCAGGAAACAATTTAGTTTTCGAAGCACCACCAGCTGTTGATGATGCCTATCAGCTATTTATTAACGGGTCACTTTTAGGTAATGCAGGTGATTTTTCTGGTAAAGTTCCAATAGTTTACAGTATTCAACCTAGTATGCTTATGGTGCCGGAAAATGTAAAAAAAGAAAGGAATATTACCGTTGCTTTTAGGGTGTGGATGAGTTCAGCTAGTCTGGTGACCGATGCAGGCGGTATCCACATTGCCCCAACCCTTGGAGAAAAAACCCATATCGAAAAAAAATACAGATTTCAATGGGAGCAAACCATAAAAGGCTATATCGTGGAAGTCGTTTGGCCAGTAATATTTATTTTGCTGGCTATAACAATGTTTTTACTGAATAGAGGTAGAAACCCACCACAATCATGTAAATGGTTTATGGCAGCTTTAATTTTGTTAGGACTGATGCGACTTAATCAGGCTGTTTACTTCCGGTTTCATATAGAGAATATCCATCAATCTGTTATCGTTGGTTCAATAATCCTCAAACCATTGGTGCTTGGCAGTTGGTTAATGGCCTGGAGGGAATGGTTTAACCTGCGTCAACCGAAATGGTTACCTAAAATTATTTCACTACTTGCTTTACTATTCATGGCATCCCAATTGTTCGGAATTTCCTGGGTTTCACACTCCATCCATACATACTTTCAGACAATTGCGGATTATATTAGATTGTTGCTTTTGGCTTTGCTGCTATATATCATCTACCTGGGAATGCGTAAGCAAGGCATGA
Organism: uncultured Ignavibacteriales bacterium; assembly: GCA_963742995.1. Lineage (GTDB taxonomy): Bacteria > Bacteroidota > Ignavibacteria > Ignavibacteriales > Ignavibacteriaceae > CAVQBP01. The sequence goes on along the minus strand of CAVUOL010000075.1, from coordinate 23,393 downwards.
AAGATTTATTAGTTTTAGTAGCAGCATTATTGATGTTAATTGCTTTGTTTCCAAAAGAAATATCTGACTTGCATATTATTCCAGGCATTTGGTTTCCATATGGAGTAGGCGTATCTCGTGGTCAATTCTTTTATGTGGCATTTGTTTTTGTTATGTATGCAGTATTGATTCAGAAAAATAGAAAAGTGAGGTTAGAATAAGCAAATGTCAAGTCCCACTCACTTTAAAAGTAAGCGGGACTTCTCAACGCAATAAATTCCATAGCACATTCATATTCTCAACATCTTTATGTAAATCGTAGCTCTTCGGCGTTTCAAGAATTTTCGTAATGTGAGAGAAGCGTTGGTCATTCATCAGTAATTTAAATCCGGTCGGTCGTATAATTGTCTGTGAATCCCGCAACGAGCCGGCAACTCATCGGCAGCCTGGCGGCATTATCGCAGCCACTTCCATTGCAATTCGCTTTGTGTTTATATAGATTTTGAACGTATCATCCTTTAGGATGGTTGCGTTCGGGGAGAGTTGCCTTTATAAATATACCAGGCATTACTACAATCAAAAACGAAACAGACGCAATACTTGCCCACCAGATTTTTGGCGGATGTCGTCAATCCAACCAAAATGATAGTAATAACGACATAAGACATAATTACAGAAGTTAGGGGCAATGCTATTTGATGCACTCTACGAATTAAAGCAAGACAAATTAAGAGGCAAAATATTTGATACCTTTCAAAAGATTCTTCTTCATTTCCAGTCATTAAAAAGTCCCTTATTAAACTCATCTTCAGGTGTATGTCTCATATTATAGTGATCTGAAAACTGAATAATAAATTCTCTTCTTAATGTTCATTCGTCTATCCCCTTTATTGCATGATTTATCGATATCAAGTTCTTGGGTGCATCAGATAAGGGTAAAATTATTTGATTTTTACGTTTTTTCATTTATTCAAGTTATAAACTATTTCATTTGCTTAAAAAAATCGAGTATTAATAATTTGTCAAAAATATTTGGTTGACTTTGTCAACTATAATAAATATTTTTACTGTATGAAACAGAGTTATATTAATGAAATAAGGGAGTTCAATAGATTTTATACAAAAATTATTGGTTTGCTAGATAAGCATATATTGAACAGCCGATTTGCTCTCCCGGAAGTAAGAGTACTTTATGAATTATATAACAACGAAAAAATGACCGCCAGCGATATAATTTCATATTTACAAATCGACAAAGGTTATTTAAGCAGAATACTTAAACAGTTTGAAAAAAAGAAATTAATTCTAAAAGTTCGTTCAAAGGACGATAAAAGAAGTACACATATTGCCTTATCAAAATTTGGTAAATCTGAATTTGAGAAATTAAATCAAGCTTCTAATAATCAAATTGCTGGTATATTTAATCAATTATCTGACGAAGAATGTAAACAACTAATAGAAAAAATGAATTCTATTAAAGCAGTTTTGGGAAAAATAAAGGAATAAAAATGGACACTAAAATTAATTTAAATGATATCTCAATTAGGGCTGAATTAAAGCCCGGTGATATTGGTTATATTACTTATTTGCACGGATATCTTTATAAGAAAGAATATAATTATGGAATTACTTTCGAAACTTATGTTGCTAAAGGTTTAATAGAATTTTATAATAATTACAATCCCAAGAAAGATAAAGTATGGATCTTTGAACATATGGGAAAAATTGTAGGATTTCTGTCATTAATGCACAGAGAAAATAATTCAGCTTAATTGCGATATTTTCTTTTAGAGTAAGAATATAGAGGTATTGGATTAGGAAAAAAGCTAATGCAATTATATATGGATTTTTTCAATAATTGTAACTATGAATCTTGCTACTTATGGACAACAAACGAACTTTATGCAGCCGCTTCCCTTTATATTAGACACGGATTTAAATTAACTGAAGAAAAAGAATCTATTACTTTTGGCAAACCATTAAAGGAACAAAGATACGATCTTAGATTAACAAAATAATTAATAAGAATGGTAAACTTATTCATTGATTTTATTGGATGGGTAGCTACTATTTGCATTTTGATTGCATTTTATTTGAATACAAGAAAAATCATTAGATCTGATTCCTTAAAGTTTTTATTGTTAAATCTATTCTCCGGTTTATTTATGGCTTTAAATTCAGGCTATCATCAAGCTTACCCATCTATGATAACCAGTATTTTTTGGTTATTAATTGCTTTCACAAGCTTAATAAAGAAAATAAAAACTTCCACAAGTTAGGACATATTTCTATGATAGAAAGACACTGGAAAGGAATTTCAAAATTTGAAGAAGTAGATAATTATCTAAAACATCTTCTTACTGAAACATTCCCGGAATTGAGCAAAATAAACGGTTTTAAATGGGCTTCTATTCTTAAAAAAGAAACAAATGTAGGAATCGAATTCTTAATTATTACAGTTTGGGAATCAATAGAAACCATTAAAAAATTTTCGGGTGTAAATTTCGAGATTGCTGTTGTACCACAAGTTGTAAAGAATTTAATGATTTCTTATGATGAATTTGCAACCCATTATGAGATTGTTAATACTTATAATCCTTTTGAAAATTAAAACGTATAACGTTTCGGGGGTTAGCGATGGCGGGGTTTATTAGCACTAAACTTCATTCTTAGAGGCGCAACAAAATATCTTTAAACCTAACTTCGCTCAAAATAGAAAGGTTAATTTATGAATTTAAAAAAAATCTAACTTCATATTTAATAAGTGCAGCTAAGTACATTCCTTTCTTTTTTATATTAATTCTTGTTCCAAACTGTCAAAACAAAATACAAGGTCAGAAATTAATTGGAACTACAATCCGTGAATATGCAGACAGCACTAGAAGCAACTGGTTAGCTAACGGTCCAAGGTCTTTAAGAGTTATTATAGGGATATCCGAGCAACAGCGGAGGCAAAAAGAAGAAGTTTCAGAAAACACAGATATCGCCTTATTAAAAGATGGATCTCTATCTAAAAAATTTTCCAAATATCCTTTAATTATTTTATCGCACGGTTCTGGGCAGAATGCTTCTCAAATGTTCTGGTTAAGTTCTTATCTATCGATGCATGGGTACATAACTGTATCAGTCAACCATAACGGCACTGCTAAGGAGGAAAGAAGGAAAGGATCTCAGACTCTAAGCGATTTCTTCTTTTGGGAGCGTCCCCATGATTCATCAGCAGTTTTAAATTTTATATTGATAGACCCTTTCTTTGCCGGAAAAGTTGATACTCAAAAGATAGGTGCCGCAGGCTTTTCGTTGGGGGGTGCAACAATAATTTAATATTCCGGTAATAATCGTTGTCGGGGACAAAGATTTAATTGCACCTGCCAAAACCAACGCAAAACGTTATGCCAGGAATATCACAAATTCGAAATTAATTATATTACCGGGTGAAGCAGGACATTTTATAATTGAAAAGTCCGAAATTAAACGAAAAGAGATTATGAACCAAGTACGTCAACTTGCATTTAAGTTTTTTAATAATAGTCTGAAATCATTAAATCATAAATTTTTATAATTAAAATAACATTTACGGATAACTCTTTTGGTTTATTTTTCTAATTAGTAAATAATAAAAGCACTTAAAAAGCATTTCAAGCCGTGTAATGCACTCGGCATTCTTGAGATTTTAAAGACGGTGATCCGCTTCAAGTATCTTGTTCAAAGGAAGTAGTTCAAATTAATATTTTTGCCTCCAGTGCGTAAGGGGAAAATTACAAAACACCGGCTTATTAATATGTATTTATAAAATAAAGACTAAAAAAGGAGATTTTAATGAAAAAAAGTAAGACCACAGCTAAAGTACAAAAGACAACGATAGACCCAATGCTTTCAGTCAGAAATGGAATACAAGCAATTGAGTTTTATAAAACAGCATTTGGGGCTGTAGAATTATATCATATGCAAGATGAATCTGGGGAAGTAGTATCAAAATTATCGATTCATGGTGCAGAATTTTGGCTTGCAGATGAATCACCAGAGAATTTTAATTTTAGTCCCGAAACTCTAAAAGGAGGGACGATACGGATTGTGATGACAGTAAACAATCCTGATGCTGTATTTAACAAAGCAATTTCAGCCGGTGCAGTTCAAGTGTGGCCAATTGTTGAAGACTATGGTTGGAGAATAGGTCGAATTGTAGATCCTTTCGGTCACCATTGGGAAATTGGCAAACCATTAACAGAAAAAAAGTAAAAGAGTTTTTACATTTAAAATTAAATATTAAATTTATATAGACAAAGAGATTAGAAACAGAGTGAAGCTGTACGCAAATGCAAAATAAAGTGAGAAAACAATTTATGTATTTTGCAACTTACGGTACTTAAATTTTCGGCGGAAGTGAGAATAGCAGCATTCTTGTTCTGAGCTGCGGCTTAATTGCGAGTCATATCGGCAACCCTATAGCAGCAGCGCTAACTTTAAGGTAGCTGCAAAAAACATGCATTAATCAAAATGAGAAAAGTAATTCTATACATGCAAATTTCACTAGACGGTGTAATTTCAAATTCAGACGAGTGGATGTCATTTAGCGATGACATTGTGTTGGACACGTTGGATTATTACAAAACAATTGATACTGTAATTTTTGGCAGCAACACTTATCCTTTTATGTCTGATTATTGGCAGACAGCAGAACAGTCCTCAAATTCTCCAATTGAAAAAGAATTTGCTAAACAATTAAACGAGAGAAACAAGATTGTACTTTCCCGTTCACCAGTAAACCTCACTTGAGAATTGGATATTTAGTTTACATAAACGCGTTTGTCAAAGCAATTCAGGATTTGAAAAATAAAGCTGGCAAGGACATTTCAGTTGAAAGCGGAATTAAAATTTGGAAATTTTTTTTACAAAACAATCTCTTTGACGAATTGCTGCTTTATGTTCATCCAGTTATTGCTGGAAGTGGGGTAAAGCTTTTTGATGAAACAATCAGCAAAAGAGTTCTAAAACTAAATAGCTATAAGTCACTTGATAAAGGTGTTGTTGTTTTGCATTATGAAAAAATAAATTGATATGGCAACCAAGCGAATTAGTACCAACAAGAAACAAATTCGTGCTGTTATTGATAGTTGGACAAAAGCTGTTCGTGACTGCAACATGGACGGCATACTTGCTAGTCACACAACTGACATTTTAATGTATGATGTAGTTCCTCCATTTCAATCAAAAGGACTTGTTGAATATAAAAAAACATGGGACCTTTTTTTCCAATACAGCACCGGAGGACAAGGTTCTTTCAATTTGACAGATATAAAGATACGAGCAAGCGACACCGTTGCATTTACCCATGCGACACTAAACATTTTCAAATTAAAAGTCCGACTGACACTTGGTTTAATCAAATCGGGGGACAGATGGTTAATAGCCCATGAACATCACTCTGGACTTGGTGGACAGTAGGGCAGCAGCTCGGCACGCTTGGGCATGAATCTCTTATAACGTTTTTTCATTTATTCTAATTATAAAATATCTCATTTGCTTAAAAATATCAAGTATTAATAATTTGTATTTGGTTGACTTTGTCAACTATTATAAATATTTTTACTATATGAAACAAAGTATATTTTGTATCTAAATTAAGATGAGTTATTAAATTTTATTTAATTCGGGTTGACTCGAATTCTCTTCGGCGTTTTTGTAACTTCAGCTTCAGTTGCCGGCAGACAGTTATAAAATACCAGCCCTGCGGCAAAGTCTCGAACGTTGGCGGTTATTGTACACGACACCCTACAAACTTTGAACAACACACTAAAATAAAATCAATTTAAAATGCAAGACATAGAAATTTTATTAGAAAACAAACCTGGAGTGCTGGCACTTGTGGGCGAGACATTAGGCAAAAATAAAATTAGCCTTGAAGGTGGCGGAGTATTTCAGAATGGAGATATTTCAATTGCTCATTTCTTAGTAGAAGAAGCTGAAAGAGCAAAGGAAGGGTTAGCTAAAGTTCAAATTAAAGTCGTAAAAATAAACGATGTGATAATTCAAAAACTTTCAGATTTACCAAGTCCATTGCTATGTTTTCATAAGAATGGCTAGCCAATGTATATTTTGGCACAATACATTGACCATTCAAATCAATTAATTGTAGTCGTTGACAATTATGAAAAAGGCAAACATGTATCTGAAGAATGGATAAAAGAATGGAGCTAAATAACTTAAAAACAAATTATCAGCGGACAACACAATTACAAACTGACTATAAAATGGACTGGTAACGAAGGAACAGGCACTTTAAGTTATATTTGAACGAAGTCATTCAATTCTTATAAGAGGTAAAAAAAAATTATGGCACTTATCAATCCGCACATAACTTCAACGGAAATGCCGAAGAAGTATTCAATTTTTACAAATCAGTATTTGGTGGAGAGTTCGCAAAGATTATACGCTTCAAAGATATTTCAAGCCTTGAATATCCAGCAGATAATGATTCAAATAATAATGCTTATTACTTTGCTATACAAATAGCATCAACAAAGAGCGTATTATTGCAGTGTAAATGCGACAATATTAAAGGCTGAATACGACAATTATTGGTCTATTAAATATTCTTTAACCGGAACAAACAGCTGCTCTACATAATCTCCATAATTCACTCCATCATCACGGAGCACGTTACAATAATTCCAAAATTTTGCTACAATTGGAGCTGAATCATTCATTCCTTTAACCTCTTTTTGAAATTTTCATGTAATATGATAGCTTCGCGTTTTGCGTGAACCGAAATATTTGAAATATTATATTGCTTCAAGATACTTAGATATCGAACCATTGTCTGCCTTGATTTATCGATATTAATGCAATATTTTTCCCCTTTATCCCAGGACTATTTTTAACAATTTCAATTACTTTCACAAGTTCCATTTTTATTCCCTCATTTATTCCCTCATTTACTCTGCCACTTATAATGCCATTCAAAGCTTCAACATAAGGATCGATTTCCTAATATGAACTTCAACCGGAATAGTGTGCTTTTTTTCCACAACGAGGGAATTCTAACGGGGATAATTGTCTTAAAGATATCATCTTCAATAAACTCAGCTTGATCTCTGCCGCTAAATGTCTGCAGCAATCTTGTAGTAATTCTGATTCCTAAACCAAGTTCATCTACATAACCTATCTCTTTGAAGAATCGGGCTATTGTAGGATTTTTGGGATGAGGAGAGAAATTAGCCGGATCAATCTGGCCGATTCCATGCGGTTTATTAGCATTCTCAGTTACAATCTGATCCGCTTCAATGATTAATTTTGCAGGAAAAGAATTTTTGAATTCCCTATGTATTAAAAGATTGGTTGTAATTTCCCTAAAAATTTTATCTCTCATAACTGCACTTAATATTTAGTAAGTTAACATTAACAATTATGAAATCTAAATAACTATTATCATATACGTTTTCGTTAAAGAACCAGAAATGTTATTAAATATGATAAAATTGAATTTGCTTTATTGATGTCTAATTGCTTCATTATTTTCAACTGGAAGTTTTAGTTTTTTTGTGAATATTTCTTCAGAATTATTGAACAATATTATTGGAAGTTCCTCGCCTGTTTTTATGTCAACATCCTCTAATTCAATACTTTTCACATCATCAAAAACCAGAGCGGGACGGAAATCAAATTCTTTGTACCTGAAAGTAACATTTTTCATTTTAATGACTGAAGCATGTCTTACATAAAACCCCCATGCCGGCAATTCACCGAACATTGAAAACTCAGGATACCTTGATTCGTACTCTTGAACCTGGTTTAAGGAATCCAATTTAATCTCTGCTAAATTTTTATTGGCAGCTCCTTCAAAATATATATCAATATTTTCAAGCGTGATATCTTCAACTCTATATCCAGGGATGCCTGTAATTGATGAAGGAATTAAGTATAAAGGAAATTTTAATTTATTATAAGGATAACCTAAATCGGGTCTTTTTATTTTATACGGATTTAGTTTTAAATGTTGATAATAGGAGGCCTTAAAATGTAGTGAAAGGACGAGCTTTCTAAGAGGTATTTCCGCTTTTACATTTTCAATATGTACACCTTTTAAGTGTCCTGCTTCACCATCAGTATTACGGTGTCCCAAACGAATAAATATAGCATTGCCTGTATTCTTAGCGTATATTTTTTGGATATCAACATTTTCTATAAAGCCTCCGTCAACACATTCAACGGCTATTGCTGAGCGGTATGTATCATAAATAGTGAGATCGCTGACAACAATATTCTTAAAACCACCGTGAGATGCAGTCCCTATTTTAAATGCGCTAGCACTTGACCTAATTTTGCAATTCCCGATATAGATACTATCACAAAAATCAGCGGGGTCTTCAGATTTCAGACATATACCATCATCTGCAGCATTAATTTCGCAATTTGTGACTTTTACATTTTTGCTGTCCGAAATATCAATGCCGTCATTATTCCAGTATGCGGTGCTTTGAACTTTTATACCATCTATGATGACGTTGGTGCATTTATTATAATTCTGCGTCCATCCAGCAGGATTCATAAGTTTTATATCAGTAACTTTAACATGATCACATTTATAAAATTCGATTATTTTGGGGCGGTTAGATTCATTGGGACGTTTTGTTTTCCAGTCCGGATCTGTAATTGTCCCATTATGCAGAAGTAAAAACAAAGTTTTCACGAATTCGCCGGCTTGACCGTCAATTACTCCAGGTCCAGTAACAGCAATATTCTTTTGACTCTTAGCAACAATTAATGCCAGAGCTATAGATCTGTCGTAATCACCAATATTTACACTTCCCATAAGCCTTGCACCAGCTTCAAGATGAAGTTCAACGTCCGATTTCATAATAATAACTCCGCTTGCAAAATTGCCAGGGGAATGATAACTTTGCCTCCTCCGTTTGATGATGCTTTATCAATCGCTTTTTGAATAGCAGTGCTGTTGTTTGTGATTCCGTCTGCTTTAGCACCAAAATCTATTATATTATAACTTTTTATCTGGCAAAATAGGTTTACAGAAAATAATACCAGAAAAGAGAGAGTTCTAATAATCTTAAAAATTTTCATAAACTTCCCAATTATTTTAAACCAATATATGTAAAAATATAAAAATCTTTAATTAAGAGGACCGGAACTTAAATTTAATGCTTACCCAACTAATTTTTATGACCATTTCACATATACTGAAAAAAATATTCAAATTAATCTTTTAAAAAATAAAAAATTGGCGTAGAGTCAGAGTTATCCTAGTATTGATTTTTATGAACTAATTAAGGAGATTTTTTGGATATGCTGAGAATGCGGCAGCAAAAACTTAGAAATAGCTAATGAACCACATGTCAGTATCTTTATAATTAATTAGAACACTATGTATAAGTTATTCATTTTTATTTTTTTTATAAATCTCGGAAATCAAGTTGACGCTCAAAAGATAGACGTTTACGTTACTTATACATGAAGGCAATAATACAGCTTTGGATATTCCGGCAATATATTCTGATTATGGGAAATAATAATTTATTTATAAAAAAGATAATCCTCTGTCATTTGAAAGAATGATGTATTTGAAATTGACAGAATAATTTCCAGCAGATTGTTTGGATTGATTTATCATATAAATCTATTGTATTTAAGTTAAATGCCACTCATTTTCAACCAACGATTTGATAATCTGCTTTCCCCTATGTCCGAATATCGGATGATTTTTACGGGAGAGTTTGTCTGCAAGCTTCAGAGCAATAACAGAGGTGGGAATATTTTTTTCTTTAGATTCGTTCAAAATCTGTAATGTCCTGTTAAATATTGAATGTTCCCAATTTCTGCTGAAATGATTTTCAATCATTGGATCATTGTTGATGTACCCGTATTGTTCATTTGCACAGGTTACAATCCCCATTCTGTTTGTCAGGAAATCCGGCACATAATTAATTCCTTTATCGTGTAAAGTTTTTCCATCTCTTTTCATATCTTCAAGCTGGTTATTAGCTGCTCCGCATACTATTTTAGCTTTCAACCCCGGGATTGTCTGCGGATTCAGTATAGCACCGGTTGCATTTGGTGAAAAGATATCACAATCTTCTTCAAAGATGCTAAAATCATTCTTATTGATTAGTGTATATTCAAAATTTTTACCGGCAAAGTTTTTGTTTTGCTGAACTAATATGATCAGGATTTATATCTACAGCCACAACCTTTTTGACATTTTTATCAAATAAAAACCTAACTAAAGGTTCTCCAACGTGTCCTAATCCCTGAAGAGCAACTGTTTTCCCTTCAAGAGTTCCTAATCCTAAAAATTCTAAAGCCGCTTCCATTCCCGGAAATTATACCCTTTGCGGTAGGAACGGAAGGATTTCCGCTGCCGCCAAATTAGGAGGGATACAGGTAGTGAACCTGGTTTCTGAAAAAACATTTGCCATATCTTTAACACTTGTTCCAATATCTTCTGCGGTTACATAACATCCGTTTAATGTGGAGATAAAGGTACCATATTCTTTATAGATTTTTTCTCTGACTTCCGGGTTCATCCTGTCAACTTTAGGATTGTGAGCAATAACTCCTTTTCCACCACCCCACCATAGACCGGCAAGAGCATTCTTAAAAGTCATTCCGGCACCGAGCCTTAGGCCATCCCTGAAATAAGATTCAACGGAATCATAATCCCAGTATCTCACACCGCCAGCGGCCTGTCCCCTGTTTGTTCGATGAACAAAAGCGCCAAGAAGCATATCATAATGCTCAGAAAATTTACAGAACCATCCTTCATGCATTATAAAATCTCTTTTATCTCTAACAAAATAATCTGCAATGGGCTGTAATGTGGTATGGGAAGTTATGAGACTTTTTTTCACATCATCATAGACGAAATAAAATTTATAGATATTCTCTTTTCTTAGGAAGTCAATAAAGTCAGCAGGTGTTAAAGAAAGCAAGCCGGGTTTTTCAGGCATGATACCCTCCCTTTAGTATTGTGAAAACAACATTTAATATATTAGTCTAGTATAATAAGAAATTGAAAAACATGCTTACTTCTAATAGAGAAAAAAATATCAATTTAACCATGATTAGGTCTAATATCTTGCTGGTATTCACATAAGTTTCACATACGCTGCAGGTACGTTCCACATACGCTATTAATCCTAAGAGAACTTGTAATGCGAAACTCCAGTTTCGCAAATTATATTTACTATTGCCTCTATCAATTGAAATTTCCTTAACCTATTTCATCTCCCCTACTGATGTCCATTCCTTCGGACCGGGTTCTGTCAAGTTCACAGGGCCTAAAATGCTTTTAATAGTATATTTTGCAGCTTCTTGATCAGTCAACTGGTGGCTCCAGGCAACACGCTGAGATGTATTCGCTCCCTCTCCGGTATTTTGGTATTCGGCATAATAGGCTGTTTGGTCGCGTTTTGTACCTTCCCAATTAGCCCAGCCTGCCGGCGCAATATGCGCACCTAATTCACAATTCAAATAAACCACATTGGCATAGTCACGCCAAGGGCGGCCTAGATAAACTTTCTTAACACCATCTGCAGCAACTAATTTGCAATGGCGGAAAACATATCCGAATTTTTTTCCTTTTACTGTACTGGCTGCCGTTATATAGGAATCACTCAAATTTTTAATGGTGCAATCATCAAACAAAACTGTCGCTTCACCGAAAATGAAATCAGTAGTTCCCTGGATATGGCATCCCACAAAATATTGCCGGCTGTTTTCCCCCTCAGTATACAGTGTATCCTGATGACCTAATAATATGCAATTGCGGAAGACACAACGGTCGCCGCTAACATGAAGGGCAACAGCTTGTCCAACAGGTCCGGCTGTATTTTCAATCGTAAGATTTTCAGCCACAAAATCATCCGCCTCTACTTTTAATGTGTAAGTATAAAATGTACTGTTCCTTCCCCGATCAATTTTTTTGAAATAATCATTGAAAGAAATGATAGTCTTTTCAGCACTTTCACCAATTAACGATAATTTTGTGTTGCAGGCAGGTACCAATACCTTTTCATGATAAACGCCATTTTTAATATGTATGGTTATACGTTTGTCAGGGAAAGATTTACAGGCATCAATGGCTGCCTGTATGGTGGTATAATCGCCGCTGCCATTCTGAGCAACTGTTATTTCAGTTTGGTATTGGGCAAATAGTTGAGCAGGAGAGAACAGAATTAGGCATGCTAATATGATTAGTTCTAAATATTTCATGTTAATCTCCTAATATTAACTCCTAAACTGGCAAAGACAGAATTAAAAAGTTTTATTGCAAGGTTACTAAACTATAAAACTGTTTTTTAATCCTATAATTCAATTCTGCAATCTATGTAGCGGCATTATAATCATCAATAACCCTTATGAGGGATTAGTTCGCTTTTCATCCTTTCGCTCGATTTACTTATTGTTCTTTTCTTCATAATATGGTAGTGCTTAATTACATGAAAAGAGGTTTTATATGTACTAGATAAATAGTAAGGGAGATTGGGTTGCTATAAACAGAGAATCATACCAGCATATCCGAAAATAACCTTGAATGATAAAGATAGCTGTATTCGATAAATAATCATGATAAATATCATAAAAAAAAGTAAAGGCTCAAAAATGAAATATTTAATATTGTTCTTAGTGATAATGTCGTTACCATTATTTGCCCAAGACAAAAAAGAAAATGGTAAAACAGATCTAGATATTCAAATCAAAGAATGGATGACTAAAATATCATCTGATCCAGAAATGCGGGATGCAATGATGGCAATGATTCTGAATGAAACAAAAGGAAACGAGAAAGAAATGTCAAGGCTGGGAAAAACAATAATGGATAATCCCGGTATGAATTCTATTATTGCAGGTATGATGCAAAAAAATACTAATAGCGATAATATGAAGGTTCCATCCCGTACTATGATAGGAGATAGCGTTAAACCTATGAAAATGTCTGGTTATCAATCACTACCTAACAAAAAATAATTTTATAACTCTTCATGATTGAGCCTAAAGTATTTTATAGAAAACTTGATTCTTTGCTCAGCAAAATAAATGTGGCGCTTAAAATGCTCAACGATACCAAAGATAAATTCTTCTCAATAATCGCCCACGATTTAAGAAAACCTTACCAGTCTTTATTAAATTATTCGGAGCTGCTTGCTCAGGAAATTGAAAGCTTATCGCAAGAAGAAATAATACAATTCAGCAGGGGATTAAATGATAATTTGAAAAATCTTTATGGCCTTCTGGAAAACTTGCTTCATTGGTCAATGATGCAAAGAAACATGCTTGAATATAATCCAGTAAATCTTAACCTTCATGATTTAGTAAATAAAATAAATGGAATATTAAGTAAGAACGCTGCAGATAAAAATATTTTCTTATCCAACTATATTGATGCAGAAACTTCCGTTTATGCAGATGTTGATATGCTTCGCTCAATTGTTCAGAACCTTATAATGAATGCGATCAAATTTACCCCGGCAGAAGGTCGGATAATTGTCTCATCTGCTAATAAAGATGGTTATGTCGAAGTGTCTGTCCAGGACTCCGGGATAGGAATCGAACCCGGAAGATCTTCTAAGCTTTTCAACTTCGATTCTATGTTTTCAACTGACGGAACCGCCGGAGAGAAAGGAACCGGGCTCGGATTACCTCTTTGCAAAGAATTTATCGAAAGGAATGATGGTAAAATTTGGGTAAAAAGTGAATTGGGAAAAGGATCGAATTTCACATTCACTTTACATAAGTCGATTTCATAAATAAATTTTTAAGCTGATGAAATATTAAATTTATTTTTGGAATGAAGAGTAGGGAAGTTTTAAGATTAAGTAGTAAGGTTTAGATTGTATTGAAATTTCAAGCTTCCCAATCTTTGCTGTTAATTAAAGTTTAATCGCAGCGCTTAACTATATAAGTAACCGTATTAACATATTCAGTTAAATACAAACAAACTCATCTTAGAGATGTAGTCTATTCTTCATTATTTCGATCGATTTTGAATACTTTATTTCTCTTCATAAATTAGCTTTAGAAAGAATAATGATAAAAACGGCTTACATTAAAAGTGCACTTTCGATTAGGGTTAATTATAGAATATGAATTAAAAGAAATTAAAAAAAATAATTGAATAATTATCACCTTCACACAATTGTAAAAGGATATGTTAAAATTCAACTTCATATTTCTTTTGATTTTCAACATTTTGGCGATGTTGAATGCACAAGCTCAACAGAAATATCCTACTCTCATTCGATCTTCACTAGAAGACGAAATTATAATTCTCTCTGTTGATAAGCCTGTATACTTTCCCGGTGATACCGTCCGTTTAACTGTTCAGCGAACCGACAGCACCACATCAGTAGTTGTAACTCCAATCTTAATAATTGAAGGTACAACGCTAATATCTATCGGTCGTGATATATACAGCATTACTATCCCTCAAGCTTGCGAACCGGGTCTGTATAGAGTTCGCCTCGGAATTCTGGATATTCAAGGACGACGGTTTGTCTATGATACAGATTGTACGGTAGATGTTGAAGAGCACCAGATAATAGAGCAGATAAGCAGGTACGTACGCATTGAACCCAAAGGTGGAAGTGAGTATCTGCAATCGGCAGTAACACTCGAACGTAGTCAAATACTAAACCTCCATATAATATTTCTGCGTGATAGTATTCGATTAGGAATGGGGCCACAGTTTGTCACAATAAGGACGACAGTTTTATTGCGTGATGGAGCTACGGCACAAACTTTTGAACGCCGTGTCTTAACTTTTCGAAGTGATAACGATCCCAACCGGGATCGCGCTATGTTAATGCAATACCGTAGAGCCTACGGTGCCTATGCAGCAATTCGACCGGAGGAATTTGCACAAGTGAGAATCCATTTGGACTCCCTGCCTGATTGGGCAATTATCAGGATCAACATCGAACCTGATTACACCATAAAAATTGGAGGTTACGATCGATCCAACTCATACACTCGATATTTCCGTGTAAGAGGTCCGGAGATTGAAATAGGTTTATCTCTTGGTATACCTAAAGTTTTGTTCGACACTCAAGCAAAAGATACTTTAGATTATGGTAATTCAAGTGCGATGATACGATTTTATTATGTGGAAATATCGGGACACCGATTCCCAGTGAATTTTGGATTTGGAACATTCGGTGTTAGTTCTCCTCTCGATGTTAATGTCGGACGCGGAGGTTTTGCCTTGTCGATCTTCCTTGATGTGGTTGAGATGACGAGAATACTTGGAATCGACTTAAACAAGAAATTCACCGGGGGTTTGGAATTTGCTCCGTTCTTCCCTTTAGAAAAGAAGATGCGATTTTTAATTGACGCTCAAGTTGGCATCTCACTCTAGTTGTATAAATCCGCTCAGAAGATGTAGTCCCTTTTTCATCCCTTTGCTCGATTGAATAATTCTAAATTCCTTCATATCATATTATGGTAATTAAGAAAAACTATTGGACAAAATTTAAACAAGAGCTTAATAATGATATGGACAGTGTTAGAAATGCGCTCAAGGATTTATTCGAGAAAAAAGATTAACCGTTGATTGATTTTTCAATGCAGAAAAGAATAAAACATAAAATGAAAATGTATACGTGGTAAGAAATAATAATTATTTAAATAGAAGGTTATAATATGAACATTTCAAAAAATACACTTCTAATAATATTAGCAGTCATTGTGGTAGCAGTCATAGTAGTGTTTTTTTTACATACCGGTAGCGGAACGATGATGAATGGTGGAATGAATGGCAGGTTAAATTAAAACGGGTAAATGGGCAGCAGCAGTTTGAGGTTTCCTGCATTATTTACATTTGATCTTGTAGTCTTAATTTGGCTGACTGTTCTTTTAAAAAATTAACTTAATCGGAAGATACTGACCGGTAATGCGACGTGGATCGAGTGCTGATAAAGATATTAGTTCCCGTGAATAATAAGGTGCAGAAAAGCAAAAGCACGAGCTGGCGGATTTCCGGTGAATAAAAACAATAAAAGGAGAGGACTATGTCATTGATAGGGTTAGTGGTTGTTTTAGTTGTCGTTGGGGTAGTTCTGTGGCTGATTAACAGTTACATCCCAATGCAATCTACGATCAAGAAAATCTTGAATGCGGTAGTGATTATTGTAGTGATTTTATGGCTGTTGAACGTCTTTGGACTAATAGAAGGCCTTCAGTCGATTCATATTGGAAAGTAATCGTATGATCATGGAAGTTCATTGCATTAGGAGAGAGGCTGACCCAAAGACAGTCGAGACTATTAGTCGCAAGCTCACGAATTACATTTGAAGGCAAACCTGCAGTCATTGCCGCTGAATTAAAGAAAGCAATGAAATACTGAGGCTTCTATCTCTTAGTTCCGGTGTTATGCTTTTTAGAAAGAAATTAGATTTAGTCGGACTGAAATGGGTAAACAGAATTGCAGGTATTTTAATAATTATCTCTGGTGTTATAGTTATGGTTAGTTTGTTATGACTGTTTTTTCTTCAAAATAGTATAATATAATTATTTTACCCATCCACTAGACGTAGCCCATCTTTCATCCCTTTGCTCGATTGAACAATTCCGAATTTCTTAATATAATATTATGTAATCCATAAAATAAATAAGCATATTGAAGAAATTACTGTTCCCACTAAAAATGCAGCTACCATAGGGATGATTCTTGTTGAACTATTGTCTAATGCTATTAAATATGCATTCCCTTACTCTGATGGAATTATAAATGTTGAATTGAAAAGAGTAAATTCTCAAATATTATTAATAGTTCAAGATGATGGTATTGGTTTACAAAATGATTTTAATTTAAACGAAAGCAAAAGCTTAGGACCGCATCTTGTTAATTTAATGGTCAGCCAGCTTAAAGGTAAAATTGAATTCATTTTGGAAAAAGGGACTAAAATAGTTATAGGAATTCCTATTTGAAATATTAGGGAGGAGTGATTATTAATCGATACATTTAAATAAATAATCCTCATCATAACCCAATCTTAAATTTTTTCATAAGCTCCAGATATTCTTCTTTAAATGTCTTCCTAATTTACTACTTTCTTCCATTCAGGAAATCTTCCGGGTGTGTATGGTGCACCGTACTTTTCAAGTTGCGATTCAAGACTTTTTACCTCTTCATCAATTGATTTTAATGCGGATAATAATCCTTCAAATTGATTTGCAGCGGCATTATAATTATCAATATAAGTTGTAGTTGGAGCAGATGTTGTATTCCACAAAGAAGAAGTTATCATATCAACACGCTGCTTTACGGAAGTAGGGGAAAAGCCTTCATACTGCGCTTTCAATGGATCACCATTAAGTTTCCGGTTAAAATCATCAAGCTCTTTTTCAATTTTAATTACATTATTGTATGATTCTTCTGGAACACCCGCTCCGTCAATCACTGCTTTCTTAAAATACGTAATTTTTTCACCTAACGACTTCCTATATTCGTCTGCACCGGAAACGGCGCGTGTAAGCTTTGCAACTTTTTTATTGAAATTATCTAATGCTTGTTCATCATTTATAGGCAGGCTTTTATTGTTTAGGGATTTGCATACAAATTCCTGCGGCTGAACAAGTTCAGTAAATTTCCCATCCTGGAATTTTGACAAGGATACTCTATATTTTCCCGGTACTACCATATATCCAAGTTCCGGCTGGTTCCAGGGGATAGAATAATCAAAAGGTTTTGATGGTACTGCCGTGAAAGGACTATACCTGAAATCCCATACAGTTCTGTTTGCGCCCTTTTTAGGCTCTGCTTTTATTTTTCTTATTACATTGCCCGCTTCGTCTGTAACTGTAAATAGAAGATAAGCTTCCGGTTCTTCTTTTTCATTTAATTGAGTTTGATATGATGGATATTTAATATCTTCTTTTTTCTTTTGCCTTTCTTTCTCTTCGTCCCTTCTTTTCTCTTTTAACGATTTTATATCATCTTTCAAATAATATGTAAAAACAGCACCGGTTTTTGGATTAGGTGCACTGAAAAAACCTGCCCCCAGAAAAGAAAGTCCGGGAAAACCATATGGGTTCGACTCAATGAACATTAAAGCATCTTTAACCGGGAAAATAAATGCATCCTTCTTTAAAGTTTCATTAGTCATATAACGTAGGGGGGAATAATCATCAAGAATATAAATTCCTCTTCCGAATGTGGAAACAACAAGATCATTTTCTCTTCTTTGAATAGTAAGGTTCATAACCATTTCAGTGGGAATTCCGTTCTTCAATTTTATCCATTCTTTCCCTCCGTCAACAGTAAAGTAAACTCCAAATTGAGTCCCGATGAAAAGTAAATCTTTATCTGCATTATCTTCAGCGATGGTAAATGTTGAACCTTCATCCGGCAGGCTGCCGTTAAAAACAAACCATGATTTTCCGCCATCAGTAGTTTTATATAAATAAGGTTTGAAATCTCCTGCAAAAAAATTCTCGCATGCAGCATACGCAACATTCTTATCAAAATGTGAGGCAGCTATTTCTGATATTGCGGCATATTCAGGCAAACCGGGAGTTGATGATTTATTCCAGCTCTTACCGCCGTCTGTTGTATAATGAATTAACCCATCGGCAGAACCGGTAAATAAAGTATTTTCATCAAGAGGAGATTCAGCAATTGAAGATAGCTGGGCCAATGAACTTTTCTTTGCAAGATCATCAATGCTCCAGCTTCTGTCCATCAGGTCCTGCATTTCTTCCGGAACCCCTCTTGTTAAATCAGGGCTGATTACTTTCCATGTACTCCCCTGGTCATCCGTCCTGAATAATTTATTCGCACCAAAGTATAATCTTTTATTATCAAATTTAGATATTAGCAATGCGGCATCCCAATCAAATCTATAAGCTGAGTCTGCAAGGTCATACGGTTTAATATATAGGCTCTCCCCGCTTTTTTTATCGAAGCGGACTAAACCTCCAAACTGCGATTCAGAATAAACTATATTGGGATTTTTCCAATCGACCTGAGTTTGAAATCCATCCCCTGAAGTGGTGACAAACCAATCCTGGTTTGTAATGCCTCCTGAACTAATGGTACGGGAAGGACCTCCAAAGCTATTGTTGTCCTGGCTCCCGGCATAAACATTATAAAAAGGAGTGTCGTTATCGGTTGTCACCTTATATATTTCTGCTATAGGAATATTTGATTTGAAATACCAGCTCTTTCCCTGATCATAAGTTTCATAAACTCCCCCATCGCATCCGTCTATTAAATGATTATTGTCATCCGGGTCAATCCACATATAATGGTTATCAACATGTTTTTTATCTTCACCCAGATTTGCCCAATTCTTTCCGCCGTCAATGCTAACCTGTAAAAAAACATCCATGCTGTAAATTCTATTAATATCTTTTGTATCGCAGAATAATTTTTGAAAATAAAAAGGATAAGACGAAACATAGCTGCTTTGTTTTCCCCAGCTGATTCCGCGATCTGTACTCTTATAAACTCCGCCATCCTTTACAGCTTCAACAATTGCATATAGGAAATCCGGGTTCACAGGTGAAACAGCCAACCCGATTCTGCCGAGATCAGCGTCAGGCAATCCTTTTTTCATTTTATCCCACGTTTCTCCGCTGTCTGTACTTCGATAAATTCCGCTTTCCGGTCCGCCGTAAATACCCGTATATAAGTTTCTCATTCTTTGATGGGCAACCGCATATAAAAGATTATTATATCTTGGATCCATATGAATTTCAAAACAGCCTGTGTATTTACTTATGAATAAAACATTCTTCCAGGATTTGCCGCCGTCAGTAGTTTTAAAAATTCCTCTGTCTCCCCCCGCAGTTCTTGAAGGCCCGTAGGCTGCCACATAAACTATATTTGAATTTTTAGGATCAACAACAATCCCTCCAATTTGCCGTGATTCTTTTAATCCCATATTTTTCCAGGTGCCTCCTCCATCTTCACTCTTATAAACTCCATCGCCATAAATAACATTATTCTGATTATTATTTTCCCCGGTTCCAACCCAAACAACATTGGGATTATTAGGATCAATTGCTATGGCTCCGATTGCATAAGAATTCTGGTTGTCAAATGCCGGTGAAAATGTAGTTCCGTTATTTGTTGTTTTCCATAAAGACCCATGACCTGAACCAACATAATATTCGCTATGATTAATTGGGTTAACAGCAAGTGCAACAACTCTTCCCCCCGTTACTGCATGGCCCGATGCTCCTGAACGATAATGCACTTAATGAAATATTCTTAAGAGAATCCGGTTCTGCTTTATCGGGCTTATCATCTGCAATAAGATTAATCGTAGAAAGCAAAAGAACAAAAAAGAAAATAGACAATGTCGTTTTCATATTAGTATATAATTTTATTTATAGGAATGAAAAAAAGTTAGGGAACCTTAAGTAATTAAAACCAGAATAAAATTAAATGAAAATTTTAATTAATTCTATCTATTTCTATCTATCTCTTATTTTTTTTTGATAGAAGGTTTTATTTCATGATAAATAAGTTTTAGGCAACAAAAATTGATTGTTTTGCTCATTATTAAATGTTCTTAATTTGCTCTGCTCAGCTCTAAAAAAACATACGAAATAGCGTAGGTTTTCAACCATTTTTTTATTTCTAAGCCTACTTTTCACATTAAGCCGGTATTTATCCCTCCTCAACAAAAAAGTCCCCTTAAAATCGATTTTTTTGACATTTTAGGTGTAATGAATTCTGTGATAATGATAAATATTTACTTGACAATGAGATTTTTTTCTACCTATATTATTTTTTCAAAACTTCTTTTCCCGAAATTAGTTCCAAAAGTTTCAAATTTTTTATTAAAGATTACCCTTAAAAAATAAAGAGATATCTGTCTATTATTTTTTTTTTTTTTATTTAATAATAATTTTAATACCACTTATGTTAGAAAAAAAATTTTTACATTATAATATAATCGATAAGCTTGGTGAAGGCGGAATGGGTGTGGTTTATTTAGCAGAAGATCAAAAGCTGGAAAGAAAAGTAGCTATAAAGTTTTTACCACCTCATATTTCCGCAAGCTTAGAAGAAAAGGAAAGGTTTAAAATAGAAGCAAAAGCTGCTGCAGCACTGAACCATCCAAACATAGCAACGATTTATTCCATTGAAGAATCCGAAGGTCAGACCTTTATAACAATGGAATATATAGAAGGCCATGAATTAAAAAATTTGTTAAACTATAACGAAAATAATGCTTTTAGCATTGAACATGTGATTAAATATGCAATTCAAATTGCAGAAGGACTAAAGGCTGCTCATCGAAAAGGAATTATTCATCGCGATATTAAATCTGCTAACATAATGTTAACTGATCATGGTAATGTAAAGATAATGGACTTTGGATTAGCGAAAATTAAAGGCAGGACATTATTAACTAAAATTGGAATTACAGTTGGCACTGTTTCTTATATGTCACCTGAACAAGCCAGAGGAAAAGAAGTAGATCAACGAACAGATATATGGTCTTTTGGTGTAGTTCTTTTCGAAATGCTTACCGGGAAGCTGCCTTTCCGCAGCGAATATGAACAGGCAGTTATCTATTCTATAATGTACGAAAGACATGAAAGTGCCAAATTATTGAGGCCGGAAATTTCACCTGATCTAGAAACTATAATTAACAAATGCCTTTCTAAAAAAGTTGAAGATAGATACCAGGAAGTTGATACCTTAATTAAAGATTTATCCGGCCTTTTAGCGGATATAACGGTAATTGGTGTTGAAAGAAAAACTAAAAAGAAAGAGAAGCGAAATTATATAATTATGAGTATAAGTTCAGTTATGCTGAGCCTACTTATTATTGGATATTTTTACTTAAAGGAATCATTTCAAAATCTTTCAACTCCCGATAGTAGGGAGAATTCATTAGCTGTGATGTATTTTGAAAACCATTCCGGTGAAAAGGATATTGATAAGGTTCTGGTAAATATGCTTACTACAAATCTTGCCCGCTATAAAGACTTGAATGTTATAAGCAGCCAGCGCCTTTTTGATATTTTAAAATCCCTCGGTAAACAGGATTCATCTTCCATTAATATCGATGATGCCACCGATGTGGCAAATCATGCAAAAGTAAACAAAATAGTTACCGGTTCAATTATAAAAATTGGAGCAAGGTTCCGTATCAATGTACAGCTCCTTAATGCGGGAAGCGGGAAAATTATTAATTCATATCAGGAAGATGGATATAAAATCGAAGATATTTTTTTAATGGTGGACGATTTAACGGAAAAAATACAAGGGAATTTCAGCATGCTTAATTTAGCTGCAGGCAGTAAGCCTTTGAAGATTCAAGATGTTACTACTTCATCAATAGATGCTTATAAATACTATGAAAAAGGTCTTGAAAAATTATGGAGGTGGGAAGTTGATGATGCCGCTGAAAATTTCCAGAAAGCTGTTGATATTGATTCTACATTTGCTATAGCGTATCTGCAGCTTGCTGTTTCTAAGACTAATAATTCTCTCTATGTTATTGCGCCCTTTGCTGATATAAATCCTATACGGGAATTATTAAACCATGCAGATAAATATTCCTTTAAAGCAAGTGATAAAGAAAAATGGCTTATACATGTAAATAAAAATCTTTTCGATCGCGAATTCTATTCAGCCGATTCACTGGCAAAGAAATTTGTTGAAAGTTATCCTGATGACCGCGAAACCAATCAACTTCTTGCTCTAACAAGCTGGTTCGTAGGAAATAATGATCAATGCATTAAGTCTGCCGAGCATGTATTAGAGATTGATCCCACCTTTATCGGTGCCTATGGTATGTTAGCATATTTATATTCTGCCACAGGCGATAATAAACATGCTATATCATCTATTAAAAAAGCCATTGCTCTACAGCATGCAGACAATGACTATGACACTGCTTTTGAAATTTATCTCCAGGCTCATCAGACGGAAGAAGCATTGCATCTTTGCGAAACAATCGAAAAAGTAAAAGGAGTTCCACCGTATGAATATTTAGCTTACATTTATATGCTTGAAGGGAACGGGAAAAAATCAAGAGAAGAATATCAGAAAGAGATAAAAGCAGAGCCACAATCAGAATGTGATGTTAATGCCAGTATTGCATGTTCGTTTGTATACGAAGGGAGATATTCAGAGGCTGCCTCCGAATTTGGCAAATGTATAAAAGATGCTAAGCTTTCAAAAAGTTTTTGGTTTGAAATGTTTTCTTATTTTGACCTAGGTAAAATCTTTTTGACTCAAGGAAACCGGAAGGATGCTTTGGAATCCTTTTCACAGGGAGAGAAAGTATCCAAAATGATTTTCACAGGTACATTTAACCCGGTACCCATTATTTCTGCATATTACTGCGGATTGGTATATGTGAAAGATGCTGATTTCAAAAATGCTGAACTTACCGGGGGAAAAATAATATCTCTTATTAAAACAAATCACCTTGACC